>NZ_JANLNV010000035.1 GCF_025465935.1 Pseudomonas sp. 7P_10.2_Bac1
GCCCCCCCCCCCCCCCCCCCCCCCCCCCCCCCCCCGGCGCAAAACCTGCATGCACCCATGGGCGGCTCAAGGGCCTTCGCACATCAAAAGCTGCGCGATCTGCTTTCCGTATTGCGGAACAAATTCCGCATCAGTAATACTGGCCGCCCTTTTTACTGGCCAGGAACTCTTCCCCATGCCCCCGCGCTTGCGTGCCGAGGCCGTAACGCTGCGTTACGAGCAACGCACGATTTCCACCGAACTTTCGGTCAGCATTATCGATAGCTCGTTCACCGTGATCGTCGGACCCAACGCCTGTGGCAAGTCGACCTTGCTGCGCGCCTTGTCGCGCTTGCTGACCCCAGCCAGCGGCCAGGTGTTGCTCGATCAGCAGGTCATCACGCAATTGCCCGCCAAGGAGGTCGCCCGCACCCTCGGCTTGTTGCCGCAAACTGCCGTGGCACCGGATGGCATCACCGTGGCCGATCTGGTCACCCGTGGCCGTTATCCGCATCAATCGTTTTTACGCCAATGGTCAAACGCCGACGAACACGCGGTGCAAACGGCCATGGCGGCAGCGCAGGTCACGGAACTGGCCGACCGCCTGCTCGACGAACTGTCCGGCGGCCAACGTCAGCGGGTGTGGATTGCCATGGTGCTGGCGCAGGAAACGCCGATTTTGCTGCTGGATGAGCCGACCACCTTTCTTGATATAGCCCACCAGATCGAACTGCTCGAATTGCTCGCCCGCCTTAACCGCGAAGGCCGCACAATTGTCGCTGTGCTGCATGATCTGAATCAGGCCTGCCGTTACGCCTCGCACATCATTGCAATGAAAGACGGGGCGATTGTCGACCAGGGCCCGCCGGGCGAGATATTCACCGAAACGCTGGTCGAACAGGTGTTCGGCCTGGCGTCGGTGATCATTGCTGACCCGGTCACCGGCACCCCGCTGGTGGTGCCCAAGGCCCGGGCCATCGACTGAGGTTCACTCGTCACCCTGCCAAGGCAAACCGCCGGTGGACTGGTTCACACGGTTCGCCGCATGGAACAGCGCACGGCGATCTTCGGGCGATTTCAACTGGCCCAGATCGGCCACGGTGGTCATCACGCAGACCAGCTCACCCTGCGCGTCAAATACCGGGGCGGCTTGCCCGGTCACGTTCGACAGCAGGTGGCTGGTGAGCTCGGACCAGCAGGCACTGCGCACGTCATCCAGCACCGCCTTGTTTGGCGGTGTGCCGCGAAAATGCGCAGGCTGTTGCTTGCGCGCCGCATCAATCGTGGTCTTGGGCAAGAACGCCTGAAACACCAGCCCGCAAGCGGTGTTGTCCAGCGGCAAAATATCGCCCAGCGCCAACGGGCTGATGGAGAAGTAGGCACTGCGATACCAGCGCACCAGCGTCGGCCCGCGGTCGGTCCAGATCGCCACCCCGCCACTGGCAGCATGCTGGTAGGCCAGAGCTTTCATCTGCGAGGCGGCGATTTCTACCGCATCCACACGCTTGAGGGCGCCAATGCCGATGCTCAGCGCTGCCGGGCCCAGGTCATACAGACCGGTGGCCGGGTCCTGCTTGGCCAGCCCTTCCTTGACCAGACTTTGCAAGTAACGGTGGGTGGTGGAGCCGCCGGTGTGGGTGCGCCGGGCCACTTCGCCAAGGGCCAGTTCACGCTCGGCACTGGCCAGCACATTCAAAAACCGCGCAGCAATGGCCACCGATTGAATGGTGCCCGAACGCTTTTCGTTCGAGGTCTCGGGGGCCTCATCGTCCACGGGCTCTTTCAACTTCTTCAAACAACCTCTCCTCGCCACTGTCTCGCAGCAGTTTCTCTCTGGGGTCTGTTGACGCCGCAATGACGCAACGGCGCTGCGCATGATACCGACTTTGCCCGCCATTACAGCCGACAAAACGCAGCGTAGTTCACACCAACAAATACCACATAGAGGAATCAATTCTTTATTGAGGAACGTAATGGCCACGTGCTAGGATCGCCATTAACGCGGATCATTCTCATTTGGAGCATCTCTTGAAGGCCTTCCCATTGCGCAAGCTGACCTGTGGTTTCAGCGTGTTAACCCTGTCTACCCTGCTCGGTACGCCTTGCGTGCTGGCCGAAGAAAGTGCGGACAGCGAGAAGAAACAGTCACTGGTGTTCGAGCCGATTACCGTCACCGGCGAGAAACTGGAGCGCGACCTGAAGAACACCGCTTCCTCGGTCACGGTTATCACCGGTCGCGAAATAGATCAGCAGAAAACCGGCGACTCGACGGTTCATGAGGTGCTCCAGGGCGTGCCCAACGTGATCTACACCGACACCGTGGGCGCTCCGGTCATTCGGGGGATGGACACCCAGGGGCCGAACAACGGTCAGAACGTGTTCTGGGGCGGCACTGTGCCCCGCGCCACGATCAACCTCGACGGCCATTACCTGAATTACAACGAGATGTTCTTTGGCGCGACGTCGGTCTGGGATCTGGACAGCATCGAAGTGTTCCGCGGGCCGCAAACCACCTCCCAAGGGGCCAATGCGATTGCCGGGGCGATCATCGTCAACACCAAGAACCCGACCTTCACTCCCGAGGCGCTGTACCAGGCAGAAATCGGCAACTACAACCACAAGCGCACCTCGATTGCCCTCTCCGGCCCGCTGATGGGCGAAGACCTGGCAGGCCGCCTGGCGGTGGACTACTCGGCACGCGACACGTTCATCGACTACACCAGCCCGAACTTCCAGAAAGGCAAGACCGATCAGGACTTCAGCGCGCTGAATGCCCGCGCCAAGCTGCTGTGGCTGCCCAGCGCCGTCCCTGGGCTGGAAGGCAAACTGACGCTGGTGCACAACGACAGTAACCGCCCCACCCAGGAAGCCGCCTCCAAACCGTTCCACAAGCTCGACCACATCACCACTACGATGCCTTCGTGGGAACAGACCACCAACACCGGGATCCTGGATGTCAGTTACGACTTCGATAACGGTCTCAAACTGTTCAACCAGGCGCAGTACTCGCACTCCAGCGTCAAACGCTACACCGGCATTCGCGGCCAGGGGGATGCAGACATCAAGCAGAACAACCTCTCCAACGAAACGCGCTTGACGTTTGGTGACCAGCACAGTGAATTCAGCGGCGTCGGCGGCGTGTATGTTGCCCGTACCAAATCCGACGAATCCCTGCTGCTGTCGGGGCTATCGAGTTTTGATGACACCAAGGAAAACTACGGCGTGTTTGGCGAATTGAATTACCGTCTCAACGATCGCTGGACCCTCAGCAGCGGCCTGCGGTATCAGCAAGACCGCATTGACCGCCAAGGTACCTCGGTCCTCGCCCCCGGCCCGCTGGATTACCAGAAAACCTTCTCGGCGTTTTTGCCCAAAGTCTCGCTGGCCTTTGCCGCCACTCCTGACTGGACCGTCGGCGCTATGGTCAGCCGTGGCTACAACCCGGGCGGCATGTCGCTCAACCTGACCACCCGGCAATGGCAGGATTTCAAGGAAGAATCGGTGTGGAACTATGAGCTGTTCACCCGCGCCAACCTGCTCAATAACAGGCTGATCCTCAGCGCCAACCTGTTCTACATGGACTTCAAGGACGCGCAGTACAACATCCCGGTGGTAATCTCTACCGGCGTTGCCCAGTCGTACACCATCAATGCCGAAAAAGCCCATGGCTACGGGCTTGAGCTGGGTGCGGACTATCAGGTGCTGGACAACCTCAAGCTGCGCGGCAGCGTCGGCACCTTGCGTACCCGCATCGACAAAATTTCCAGCAACGAGGCCTATCAGGCCAACGAATTTGCCCGCTCACCGGGCTACAGCCTGACGTTCGGCCCGAGTTGGGACATCACCGACAAAACCAATCTGTCGGTGCAAGTGCGACATTTTGACGGTTACTACTCCGACACGGCCAACACCAAGAGCCTGAGCATCGACTCGTACACCCTGACCGATGCGCGCATGAGTTATCGCTTCAATGAAGCGGTCGAGCTGTATGGCTACGTAAAGAACGTTTTCGATGACCGCTCTGCCATTTACATGCAGCAGAACCGTGGCATCGGCGGCCTCGAAGCGAGCATGACCACGCCACGGATGTTCGGCGTCGGGGTCAAGGGCGCGTTCTGATCACACGACACGACGGCCCGCGCAATCGGGATCGTCTTACTTGTTTAGGCCACATAGGTTCGATGATGAATCTCAAAAAACATCTGCACATCGGTCTGTCTCTCGCTCCCACCTGGTTGAGCGGCGATGGCTGGCGGCGCGATAACAGCAACATCGAAGGGATTTTCACCGCTGATTACGCCATTGACCTTGCCGTGCGCGCCGAAGCCGCGCACCTGGATTTCGTGTTCCGCCCAGACGTAAGCTGCATGCCCACCGAAATGCTCGCCAGCGGCTCGGGTTTTGCCAGCCTCGACCCCACGGTATTGCTGGCGGCGGTGGCCCGCGAAACCTCACATATTGGCCTGGTGTCGACGGTATCGACCACCTTTTTTCCGCCCTATGTGGTGGCCCGGCAACTGCAATCGCTGAACTGGATCAGCCGGGGCCGCGCGGGCTGGAACATCGTCACCGCCCTGCAAGGCCACGAAAACTTTGGCCTGGAGCACATGCCCAGCGCCGAAGAGCGCTATGAACGGGCTGCCGAATTCACTCAGGTGGTGAAGCAGTTGTGGGCCAGTTTCCCCAGTGAAGCCTTGCAGATCAACCGTGCCAGCGGCCGTTACGCCGACGTATCGCAGGTCAACCCGATCAACCATGACGGCAAGCACCTCAAGGTCAAGGGGCCGCTCAACCTGCCCGCTTTCCCCGACACCCGCATCCCTCTGATTCAAGCCGGAGCATCAGAGTCCGGACGTGACTTTGCAGCCTCAGTCGCTGATCTGGTGTTCGCTCCCACGCCCGACATGGAAGCAGCGCTGGACCTGCGCCGCGACTTGTCAGAACGTGCCTTGCGCCACGGTCGCAACCCGGCGGATATTCGCCTGTTGCCCGGCCTCAGCCTGTACCTGGCCGAAACCCGCGAAGAGGCCCGCGCCCTGTTTATGCAAACCCATGCGCGCCTGGACCGCACCCGCAAACTGGCGTCGATCAAGGACATGATCGGCCTCGACCTGAGCGAGTGGCCAACTGACCGGCCAGTGACCAAGGCCGATCTGCCGGCAGTGCCGCCGAAGGCCGGAAGCCGCACCCACAACAGCCTGCTGCGGCGCCTGATCGAACGCGAATCGCTGACCATTGACCAACTGTTATTGCGTCCGGAAGTCATCTCGGCGGCGCACTGGCAAGTGGTGGGCACGGTTGACGATGCCGTGGCGCAGATTCTTGAGTGGGCTGATGCGGGCGCCATCGACGGTTTTATCGCGGCGCCGGGAGGAGCAGTCGAGTCCGTTCATTTGTTTCTGCAGCAGGTGATGCCACGTCTGGTGCAGGCCGGACGCTTCCGTGAGCAATACAGCGGCTCGACCTTCGCCCATCACCTCAACGAGCCATGCAACGATGATTAAACTGCGCGCCCTGCCCCTGTTATCGCTGGCAGTATTGCTGTTGGCCAGCGCGGTCCACGCGGGCGACAAACCCCGGCGCATCGTCTCGACTACGCCCAGCGTCACTGGAATTCTGCTAGCCATCGACGCGCCGTTGGCGGCCACGGCCGCGACCACGCCCAGTCGTTTGACCGACGCCAAAGGCTTCTTCAGCCAATGGGCCGAGGTGGCCGACCAACTCGGCGTGCAGGTGCTGTACAGCAACCTGCTGTTCGATATCGAAGCGGTGATCGGCCACGACCCGGATCTGCTGGTGCTGTCAGCTACCGGGGCCGACAGCGTGATTCAGCACCAAGGCGAGCTGCAAGCCCAGGGCATCAACACCACCGTGGTCAACTACTCGAACCAGAGCTGGCAGCAAATGGCGCTTGAATTGGGCAAGGTGACAGGCCTGGAGCAACAGGCACAAGACGCAATCAAGCGTTTCGATGACTACACCGCACAGGTCGCCGCGACCCTCAACCCGCCCGCTGAACCGGTGAGCGTGGTTGGCTACAACATTGCCGGCAGTTACTCGGTCGGCCTGCCGAGTAGCCCGCAGGCGCGCTTGTTGTCGGCGCTGGGATTCAAGGTCGCGGGTTTGCCCGAGGCGCTGGACACGCAAGTGCGGCGCAGCTCGGACGTGGGGTTTATCTCCCGTGAAAACTTGTCCAGGGCGATTGTCGGCGACAGCGTGTTTTTACTCGGCGGCAATGACGCCGACGTACAAACGTTTCTGTCCGACCCGGTATTGGCCAACCTGCCTGCGGTGATCCATAAACGGGTCTACCCGCTGGGGGTCAGCTCGTTCCGCATTGACTATTACTCGGGGCGGCAAATGATCGACACTGTGGCGCGGAGTTTTCACTGAGTGAGACCAATGTCATTGCAAAACTGCGCACGTGGTGATGCCCGCCAACGCAAGCGCTACCGGGGGCTGATCGGCGGAGTTGCGCTGCTGTTGTTGATGAGTGTGCTGAGCCTGACGCTGGGTTCACGCTCGATTGATCTGGCGCATGTGCTGGACGCCCTCAGGCATTACGACCGGCATAACGACCTGCATCTGATCGTGCGCGAAATGCGCGTGCCGCGCACGTTGGTGGCGGTCCTAGCCGGGTTGGCTCTGGGCGTAGCCGGGGCGATCATGCAAGCGGTGACGCGCAACCCGCTGGCCGAACCGGGCCTGCTGGGGATCAATGCCGGTGCCGCGCTGGCGGTGATCATCGGCGCGGTGGCGTTCCATATGGTCACGCCACTGGCCTATATCTGGTTGGCCTTTATCGGCGCCGGACTGGCCGGGATAGCGGTGTTTATCATCGGCCAGGCCCATTCCAGCGCGAATGACCCGGTGCGGCTGGTACTGGCCGGGGCCGGTTTGTCGATCATGCTGACCTCGATCACCGGGATCTTCATCCTTAATGCCCCCATCGAGGTGTTCGATCAATTCCGCCATTGGGCTTCGGGCTCGCTTGAGCGCAGCGGGCTGGAGGCGGCTGCCGTCTTGGCCGTAGCGGTTAGCTTCGGCTGCGTGGTGGCGATGCTGATTGTCAGTAACCTGAACATTTTGGCGCTGGGCAAGGACCTGGGCCTTGCACTGGGCGCCAACCCGCGCTCAACCTGGCTGCTGGCGTGTCTGGCAGTCATGTTGCTGGCCGGATCCGCCACCGCTGGAGCCGGGCCGATTGCCTTTGTCGGGCTGGTGGCGCCACACATTTCTCGATTGCTGGTGGGCCCGGATTACCGCTGGATCCTGCCCTACTCCGGGCTTTATGCCGCGATCCTGTTATTGGGCGCCGACGTGCTGGGCCGGGTGGTGGTTGCCCCCTCTGAAATTGCCGCCGGGATCATCGCGCTGTTGCTGGGCGGCCCCTTCTTTATCGCTGTGGTGCGCAAGTACCGACTGAGCCAACTATGAAAAACAGCCTGCCCTCAGTGGTCCGTTTCGGCCCTTGCTCCTTTGTCTGGCGACCACGGGTTGCGTTGATCGGTGCCGGGCTGGTGCTGCTGGCAGTGCTGGTGGCCGTGGTATTGCTGGGCATCGGCACCTTACACCTGAGCCCTGGAGAAGTGCTCGCCAGCCTGTTCGGCATGGGTGACAACCCGACGGCCGAACGGATCATTCAGCGGGTTCGTTTGCCTCGGGTGCTCACCGCCGTGTTGGTCGGAGCCGCGCTGGGCATGGCGGGCTCGGTGTTTCAGTCGATCTCGCGCAATGCGCTGGGCTCGCCGGACATCATCGGCTTCACCACCGGCGCGGCCAGTGGCGCCATTGTGCAAATCATCCTGTTCAATGCCGGGCCGCTGGGCACCTCGCTGGCCGCGGTGTTGTCGGGCGTCTGCACCGCCGCCGTGGTGTTTTTCCTGTCGCTGAAAGGCCGCACCACGGGCGGTTATCGCCTGGTGTTGGTGGGTATCGGTGTCGGCGCCATCTTGACGGGCCTCAACACGGTCTTGTTGGTCACCGGCGACCTCGATCAGGCTATGACTGCCCAACTGTGGTTGTCAGGCTCGCTCAACACCCGCACCTGGTCCCATGTGGTGCCTGCGGCACTGGGGTTTGTGCTGATCGTGCCAATTGCCCTTTACCACGCCCGGCATTTGAACCTGCTGGAAATGGGGGACGATACCGCCCGTCAACTGGGCGTGTCGGTGGAACGTGCGCGGTTGGTGATGGTCATGGCCGCGGTAGGCTTGACCTCGGTTGCCACGGCGGCTGCCGGGCCGATCAGTTTTATCGCCCTGGCGGCGCCGCAACTGGCCAGACGCCTGACCGGCTCACCGGACATCCCACTGGTGACTGGTGCAGCGATGGGCGCCCTGCTTTTACTCAGCGCCGATCTGGTGAGCCAGCGCTTCCCGCTGAACCTCAACCTGCCTATCGGCCTGACCACCGGGCTACTGGGTGGTTTTTACCTGTTGTGGTTACTGACCAGAAGTCGCAAGCCAATCGTCTAACCCCGTGCAGGAGCTAGCTTGTCTCGCGATCTTTAGCTCTTGAAGAAGGTATTCCCTCACAAAAATTAATTCCTCTGCAATCCGCAGAAAAGCCGTTGTGTCCGCTCGAAGACTGATGTTATGTTGATAACATCAAGAGTGAAAATGACACTCATATAACACCCACCTGTCGGCGCGCGTTGATCTCTATGGAAAAAAACAATTTTTTTCAGTTGCTGGAAAACGAATTTTCCAGCATGACGCCGACCGGCAAGCGCATTGCCAGTTATTTGCTCGGCAACCCGCAGCAGCTCCCTTTCGAGTCCGCTGACAGCATTGCGCTTCAAGCCTCAACCACTGGTATTTCAGTCGGGCGTTTCTTGCGTTCGCTGGGGTATCAGAATCTGGATGACGTGAAGCAAAGCCTGCGCGGTGAAGTGCCGACCTCCTGGTTGATCACTGACCGCATTACCGCCTTTCGCGCTGAAAACAACGGGGGCGACGCCCTCGACCGTTCGATGCAGCGTGAAATCGAAGCCATCCAGCAAGTCTATGAACTGGCCCGCAGCGACGCCTTTGCCCAGATCGTCAAACGCATCCACGAAGCCGATGCCGTGTTCATCATCGGCATCCAGTCTACCCGCGGGATTCTCACGGCCTTTCACAGCCACCTGGAGTACATCCGCCCCAAGGTTTACTACGTTGACGGCCTGTCTGGCATTTATGCCGAGACACTGAACTCCGGCTTCGATAATCCGTACGCGATCATTGCCGACTTCCGGGCGTATTCCAGTGTGACCCAACCATTCTGTAAGGCGGCCCTCGAGAACGCGTTGCCGCTGGCCCTGATCACCGACCTGCAATGCCCTTGGGCGCGCGACTACCCGCAGGACTTGTTGCAGATCAAAACCGATGTTGGCCAATTCTGGGATTCCCCGGCACCTCTCGCCTGCCTGCTCAACCTCATGGTTTCAGCGGTCGCGCAGCTGTATGGCGAACACCTGGACGCCCGCTTGGCCAAAAACCGTCAACTGCAAAAAGCCTTCGGCCAGTTCGAAGGTTAATCGCAATGCCTCTAACGAATCGTCCCAGGAGTGATGGTGTGAACCAGAGCGTTACAAGTCCGAGCTCATTGATTGAGATTGATGCTCAGCAGTTTCAGGTGCAGATCAACATGATCTACGCCACTGCCGACAATCTGACCGGCAAAGTGATCTACCCGACAACCCGCTGCCAACTGCACCGCGATGCCGCCCATTGCCTGCGCAAAGCCAGCGAACTGGCGCGTCTGGCCGGTTATAGCCTGCTGATCTATGACGCCTACCGCCCGCCTTCGGCGCAATTTCTGCTCTGGGAAGCCCTGCCCGACAGTGAGTACGTCAGTGATCCGCACCTTGGCTCGCACCACAGCCGCGGTGTGGCCGTGGACGTGACACTGGCCGACGCCGATGGCGTGGCGCTGGACATGGGCACCGGCTTCGACACCATGCAAGCACCTTCCCATCAGTTCTACCCGGACCTGCCCGTGCAGGTGCAACGCAACCGCCTGTTATTGCTGGGCGTGATGTTGGGCGCGGGTTTTCAACCGATCGCCAGCGAGTGGTGGCACTACGAATTACCCCACGCGGACGATTACCCCTTGATCCACGAATAACCCCCTGTTTGACCTGTAACAGGCCGATGAAACCAGAGAGTTCCAAGGCCTACGCAATGCCTGAAAAGAACAACAAAAACGCTTCAAACATGCTTCATCTGCTACTGCCCGGTTATAGATTCCAAAAAAAAACCTGACCCACTTCCAGACATTGAATGTTGAAGGAAACCGGCAATGACCGTCATGAATTCCGTGAAAAGCAAGACATCTCCCCGCGCCAGCAAATGGGTGCTCAGCATACTCTGCGCCGCCTTGAGCCTCGGCGCCTGGCAGGCCGCCACCGCCGCCGTGGCACAAGACACGCTGATTATCGGCAAGCCCGCCGACCCGCAAACCCTCGATCCCGCCATCACCTTTGATAACAACGACTGGGCCATCACCTACCCGTCTTATCAGCGTCTGGTGGGCTACAAGCACGACGGTGACAAGAGCAGCACCGAAGTTGAGGGCGATCTGGCCGAGAGCTGGACCGTGTCCCCGGACAACCTGGTGTGGGAATTCAAGCTCAAGCCCGGCAACAAATTCGATGACGGCACGGCAGTCGACGCCGCCGCCGTGAAGTTTTCCTTCGACCGCTTGATGACCCTCAAGCAAGGACCATCCGGCGCCTTCCCGGAAGACATGGTGGTCACCGTGGTTGACCCGCAGACCATCCGTTTCACCTTGAAAACGCCGTTTGCGCCGTTCCTGTACACACTGGCCCACAACGGCGCCTCGATCGTCAATCCGTTGGTGGCCAACAAGGGCGCCGAGACCAATGCCTGGCTGTCCAGCCACACCGCAGGTTCAGGCCCTTACCGCCTGGCCAATTGGCAGAAAGGCCAGTCGCTGACCCTGGAACCGAACCCCTACTACGCGGGCCCTGCGCCTGCCTTGAAAACCGTGGTGATGAAGATCATCGCCGAGCCGTCTGTGCGCCGTTTGCAACTGGAACGTGGCGACCTCGACATTATCGAAGACATGCCCGAAGACCAGCTGGGCGCGCTGGCCAGCAAGCCGGGGATTGCAGTCAAGCAATACCCGTCATTGCGCGTGACCTACCTATACCTCAACAACAAGAAGGGCCCGCTGACCAACGTCGACGCGCGCCGTGCAATCACTGAAGCGGTTGACTACAACGGCATCGTCAAAGGCATTCTCAAAGACAAGGCCGAGCTGCTCAACGGGCCGATCCCCAAAGGCATGTGGGCCTACGACAGCTCGCTGCCGAACATGAAGCAAGACATGACAGCCGCGGCCGATAGCCTGGCCAAAGTGCCGAAGAAGATCACCAGCCTCAGCTATATGTACTCCGACAAGGACGCCAACTGGGAACCAATTGGTCTGACCCTGCAAGCCGCACTGGCGCCGCTGGGCATCAACCTGAAAATGGAAAAAACCGCCAATGCAACCCTGCGCGAGCGGGTGGGCCAGGCTGACTACGACATTGCGGTGGGCACCTGGAGCCCGGACTTCGCCGACCCGTACATGTTTATGAACTTCTGGTTCGACTCCAAAATGCAGGGCCTGCAAGGCAACCGCTCGTTCTACAGCAACCCCCAGGTGGACACGCTGATCCGTGAAGCGGCGACCACCAGCGATCAGGCCAAGCGTGTGGAGCTGTATCAGCAAGCGCAGAAACTCGCGCTCAACGACAGTGCTTACGTGTACCTCTACCAAAAGAACTACACCCTGCCGATGCGTGATTCGGTCAAGGGCTATGTGTTCAACCCCATGCTTGAGCAGGTGTTCAACCTGGGCAGCATGAGCAAGTAAGCCAGCACCGTCGTGCACGCCGCTGACGGCGTGCACGGTTATTGATATCTGTCGTTTGAGTAACAGAGGTGCCTTATGGCCTTCCTGACGTTGTTGCGCAAGCGCCTGCTTGGCCTGTTGCTGGTCGTGTTCGGTGTTTCGCTGATTACTTTTGCTATTTCCCACCTGATTCCCGGTGACCCCGCCCGCCTGATCGCCGGAGACCGCGCCAGCGATGAACTGGTGGCCGGTATCCGTCATCAACTGGGGCTGGATTTGCCGCTGTACCAACAATATGGCCGCTACCTGCTGGACCTGGTGCAGGGCGACCTCGGCACTTCGATCCGCACCAACCGCCCGGTGCTCGAGGACCTGCAAGCGTTCTTCCCCGCGACCCTGGAACTGGCGCTGGTGGCCTTGTTCCTGGCCATTGTGGTCGGCGTCCCGCTGGGCGTGCTATCGGCGGTTTACCACAACCGGTTCATCGACCAGATCGCCCGTACCCTGGCCGTGACCGGAATTTCAACCCCGGCTTTCTGGCTGGGCCTGGGCGCCATTGTGTTGTTTTATGGGCACCTGGGTTGGCTGCCCGGCGGCGGTCGACTGTCCGAAGGGCTGGCGCCACCCACCCCAATCACCGGGTTCTACCTGATCGACTCTTTGCTGGCCGGTAACTTCAGCCTGTTCGTGGATGCACTCAAGCACCTCATCCTGCCCGCGGTCACGCTGGGGTTCGTTACCCTGGGGGTGATCGCCCGGCAGATCCGCTCGGCCATGCTCGACCAGTTGGGCGAGGACTATATCCGCACCGCGCGCGCCTATGGTCTATCGCGCTGGACCGTGATCCTGCGCCACGCCCTGCCCAATGCGCTGATTCCGTCCGTAACAGTGCTGGGGCTGACCCTGGGCGACTTGCTATACGGCGCGGTACTGACCGAAACGGTATTCGCCTGGCCCGGCATGGGCGCCTACGTCGTCAAGTCGATTCAGTCGCTGGATTTTCCGGCGGTAATGGGTTTCGCCATTTTGGTGTCGTTTATCTATGTGTTGCTGAACATGGCCATCGATCTGCTGTACCGCGTGATCGACCCGCGTATCGGCGAGGTGAATTGAAATGTCCGTCCCTCTGACTGGAGCAGCGCAGACTCCGCGCTGGCGTGAAAAAACCGCCTACCTGACGTATCAGATCCGCCGCAGCCCGCTGACTATGGCCGGGCTGACGATCACCCTGATGGTGGTGGTGTGCATGATCTTCGCCCCGTGGCTGGCCAGCCACGATCCCAATGCCCTGAATCTCTCCGAACGGCTGGCCGCGCCGTCTGCCGAGCACTGGTTCGGTACTGACGAAGTGGGCCGCGACCTGTTCAGCCGGGTACTGTTCGGCAGCCGGCAATCGGTCGGCGTCGGTCTGTTCGTGGCCTTTTCCGCCTGTTTGATTGGCGGTCTGCTGGGCTGTTTTTCCGGGGTGATTGGCGGCCGCTTCGACGCGGTGACCATGCGCATGATGGACATCATGCTGTCAGTGCCGTCGCTGGTGCTGATCATGGCCTTGGCGGCAGCGCTGGGTGCCAGCCTGTTCAACGCCATGCTGGCGATTACTCTGGTCCGTATCCCTTCCTATGTACGCCTGGCCCGGGGCCAATCCCTGAGCATTCGCCAGATGGGCTACGTGAAAGCCGCTGAGACGTTCGGCGCCGAGCGCTGGCACATGGTCCACTGGCACGTTGCGCGTAACGCCATGCCACCGCTACTGGTGCAGTTGAGCCTGGACATCGGCAGCGCCATCCTCATGGCCTCAGCCCTGGGTTTTATCGGCCTCGGGGCACAACAGCCGACGGCTGAATGGGGCGCCATGGTCGCCACCGGCCGCAACTACATTCTGGATAACTGGTGGTATTCCACCTTCCCGGGTCTGGCCATTCTGATCACGGCCACCGGTTTCAACTTGCTCGGCGATGGCGTACGCGATCTGCTCGATCCACGCCAACAGGGGAAATAAGCATGGCGACTTGCAATCCAGTGCTGGCCATCGACAACTTGAGCCTCGAGTTTCCGGCCTACAAAAGCAGCGTCAAGGCGCTGAACGGTGTGTCTCTACACGTCAACCCCGGCGAAATTGTCGGCGTGGTCGGTGAGTCCGGATCCGGCAAATCGGTTACCGCCATGCTCAGCATGCGCCTGTTGCCCGAGCGCAGTTACCGGATCACCTCCGGCAGCCTGAGCATGCTCAACCGCGACATGCTTAACACACCCGAAAAAGAGATGCTGCAGATCCGTGGTCGAGACGCGGCGATGATCTTCCAGGAGCCGATGACCGCGCTCAACCCCACACGGCGCATCGGTCGGCAAATGCTCGACGTGATCGTCCATCATCAGAAAATCAGCACCAAAGAGGCCCGCGCCAAGGCCATCGATCTGCTGCGCGACATGCACATCGCCAGCCCCGAACAGGTGCTGGACAGCTACCCGTTCGAGTTGTCAGGCGGTATGCGCCAGCGGGTCATGATCGCCTTGGCGTTCTCGTGCGAGCCTCAACTACTGATCGCCGACGAGCCCACTACGGCGCTCGACGTGACTGTGCAGCGCCAGGTACTGCTGTTGCTGCATGAAAAGGCCCGGCAAAAAGGCACCGCGATCCTGCTGATTACCCATGACATGGCGCTGGTGTCGCAATTCTGTGACCGGGTGTACGTGATGTACACCGGCGCAGTGGTTGAACAAGGCCTGACCGGCGATGTGATGCGTGATCCTCTTCATCCGTACACCCAAGGCTTGCTCAGCGGCCTGCCGGAAATGGTCGAGCCGGGGCAACCCCTGATGACCATCGCAGGGCAAGTCCCCAACCTCTCGCGTCTGCCCACCGGGTGCACGTTCGCCGAGCGCTGCCAGCATGCAATGGCGCAGTGCAGTGAACGACCGGTGTTGACCGCTATCAACCAAGATGAACAGCGTAAAAGCGCCTGCTGGCTGCCACACAAGGAGCTTTCGTGATGAACCCTGCAATGACTGAATCGACAGTTGTGCCGCACCAGATCCTGCAATTGAACGACGTACGCGTGCGCTTCCCCGTGAGCAGCGACTGGCTGGGGCGACCACGGGGTTATGCCCACGCCCTCAACGGCATCGACCTGCAGGTCAAGGCTGGGGAAACCTTGGGTATCGTCGGCGAGTCCGGCTGTGGCAAAAGCACCCTGGCGCAGGTATTGATGGGGCTTGTGGCCCCCACCAGCGGCGAGCTGAGCTGGGCCAACGGCAAGAAAGGCGAAGGCAGCAGTAATGTACAAATCGTCTTTCAGGACCCGCAATCGTCACTGAACCCGCGTTTACCGATCTGGCGCATCATCACCGAACCGCTGTACGCACGCGGCATGCGGTCACGCGAACAGATGCGCGATATTGCTGCAAAAGTCGCGGCACAGGTGGGCATTCGCCCGGAGTACCTTGACCGTTTTGCCCACCAGTTTTCGGGCGGCCAACGTCAGCGGATCGCGATTGCCAGAGCCTTGTCATCGGACCCGGACATCATCGTGCTGGACGAACCCACCTCAGCACTGGACATCTCGGTGCAGGCGCAGATCCTCAACTTGCTGGCTGAATTGCAGCGGGCACGCAACCTGACGTACATCCTGATTTCGCACAACGTGTCGGTCGTGCGGCACATGTCTGACCGGGTCGCAGTGATGTATCTGGGGCAGATCGTCGAATTGGGTAGCGCCGCTCAGGTGCTCGATCAACCTCGCCATCCGTACACCCGCCTGCTCTTCGAGGCCGTACCGCGGTTGGGGGTGCCGTTGAAGGCTGAACAGGTGGCAGCACCGACTGAGCTGCCCGGTAACCGCAACCTCCCGCAGGGGTGTTTTTTTCGCGAGCGCTGCAGCCAGAGCACCAGCGCTTGCCAGCAACCGCAGACACTTCGGGCGGGCGTCAGGTGTCATGTGCAAGCGTGACTAAGACATACCCCTGTAGAGGCTGGCTTAGCCTGTACCTGCAGGGGTTAACTCGACACTGACAAAGACTGCTCCACCAGCGCGATCCAGAGGGCAACGCCCGGTTCAATGACCTGGTCATTGAAATCGTAATAAGGGTTATGCAACGACGCCGAGGGCTGTTCGCCGTCAACGCCCAACCACACATAGGCGCCCGGACACGCATTGAGCAAATAAGAGAAATCTTCAGAAGCCATCGAAGGGCGGCAACCCCAGATCACCTGCTGCTCCCCCACCGCCGATACTGCCGCTCTGCGAATCACTGCTGCCGCGTCAGGGTCGTTCTGGGTCACCGGATAACCCACGTTGTACACCACCTGACCGCGAACACCAAAAGCGCCCGGCAACTGCTCGACAAATTCATGAATCAGCGTTTCAACCTTGTCTCTGACGTGTGACTGCAAACATCGAACCGTGCCCTTCAACGTTGCGGTTTCCGGGATCACGTTGATCGCCTCTCCAGCGTGGAATTGCGTCACGCTGATCACCGCGCTATCCAGCGGCGACAACCGCCGCGCGGGTATGGTTTGCAGTGCCAGCACCAGCTCAGCCCCAACGACAATAGGATCGGCGCCCTTCTCCGGCATCGCCGCATGGCAACCTTTACCGGTGAGTTGGATTTCGAAGGTGTCCATCGACGCCATCATCGGCCCGGGATTGATCGCCACGGTCCCGGCGGGCAAGCCGGGCCAGTTGTGCAAGCCGTAAATCGCGTCCATGGGGAACAGCTCGAACAAGCCGTCTTCGATCATTTTTCTGGCACCTGCCAAACCTTCTTCGGCAGGCTGAAAAACAAAATGCACGGTGCCGCTAAAACAGCGACTCTCGGCCAGATAGCGGGCTGTCGCCAGCAGGATCGCGGTGTGCCCGTCATGGCCACAGGCATGCATACACCCGGCATGCGCCGACTTGTGAGCAACCTCGCCCAACTCCTGAATAGGCAGCGCATCCATGTCTGCGCGCAGACCAATGGTCGGGCCCTGGCCATTGCGAATCGTACCCACCACGCCTGTACCACCTAGCCCGCAGTGCACCTGGACCCCGAAGCTTTGCAGCAAGCTGGCCACCTTGTGCGAGGTCTGCAGTTCCTGGTATCCGAGCTCCGGCGCGGCGTGCAAATCGCGACGCCACCCCCTTGCGTCATCAAGCAAAGACTTCGAGATCGACATTTTTTACTCCGCGCGAGGGTCTGTTCCCGTTTCATGGCAAGCCGCGTCGTCGTGACGCAACGCGCCGAACCCTAAACAACGACCATAGCCACTTTTACCGCAACCTCCAAATAGAGAGCCTACTGACTCGCTCCTACCGGGGCAGTTTTGCGTACAATGCTGCACGCTTTGATCATGGGCTGGGGAGGTGATTTCCATGCCCGGAATCGGGCAGCCTCACACATGCACAGCTAATCGGCGAACCACCCCGGGATGTATGCAATGAGCAAAACCTACACCGCAGCCACAGCCTCGGCCGATGTTGAAACCACGCTCAACTGGCTCGGCGGACGATGGAAGCTGATCATTCTGTTCCATCTTTTTGGCGGCCAGGTGCAGCGTTATTCAGACCTTGAACGCCTGATTCCGGACATCTCGCAGAAGATGCTGGCGCAGCAACTGCGCCAGCTCGAAGCCGATGGTCTGGTACAGCGCACGGTCTATGCGGTGGTACCGCCCAAGGTTGAATATCGCCTGACTGAATGGGGCCAGAGCCTATGCCCGGTGCTGGACGGTCTGCTCAAATGGCAGGCAGGCAAACCCACACGCTAAACTGTCGGCACCGTGCCGCCGTCAATCACGTACTCAGTCCCGCTGATCGATGCAGCACGGGGCGATACCAAAAAGGCGATCAAATCGGCGACCTCGGCAGGCTTGGCTGGCCGTCCAAGAGGAATACCGCCCAGTGCCTGCATGATGATTCGTTTGCCGCCCTCATAATCTGTTCCTGCCTCCTGTGCCAGGCGCTCTGCCATCGCCACGGCCGCATCGGTCTCCACCCAGCCTGGCGAGACCCGGACCACTCGAACCCCTTTTGGGGTGACTTCCTTCGACAGGCTTTTGCTGTATGTCGCCAATGCCGCCTTCGCTGCGGCATACGCGGTGGTTGACTCCGGCAACGGAAGCTCGCGTTGGATCGACGTGACATGAATAATCACCCCAGTGCCGCGTTCAAGCATGCCGGGTAGCAGCGCCCGATCTACCCGCACCGCCGCCAGCAGATTCTGGTTCAGCGCACTCGCCCACTGCTCCTCATCAAGCACGGCAAAACCACCTCCTGGTGCGTTGGAACCGCCGACAACATTGACGATGATATCCACTGCGCCGAACTGTTTCGTGACCGCATCGGTGGCCTTCGTGCACCCCTGCGCCGTCTCTAGGTCGGCCGCAATAAAATGCACACCCTCAGGTATCGAATTGCCTGGCGAGCGCGCGACCGAAATCACTTGAGCACCTTGCTCGCGCAATACGGCCACCACGGCTGCACCGATACCTTTAGTGCCGCCAGTGACCAATGCACGATAGCCTTTGAGGCCAAGATCAAAGCTCATACCAGGATCTCCGGCGAAGCGATCTTGACACTTTTCAGCACAAAAGCCTGGCCTATGCCTAGGGTGTCAACAGATAAACATGCCCGACAGCCAACTGCGTTGGTGGTGTCAGCAGCGAAATATCGAGCGATGGGTAGAGGAAGTACAAAGGACATATAAGTGACTCTTCGGGATGAATGAGCCGCCAAGATAGGAATGCGCAGGACAGGCCACAAGAACGCACAGAAAGGTTATGGGCTAACCGAAAAGTAAGGGTACGGATTCAAAGGGCTGCGTGACGGCGACGCTGCAAAGAATTTTCTGCATGGCTTATTGAATGCGTGATTGCATCCTGGTCATCGCTGGTTTATCAGCGATGACGACGCAGTCTTGCCATGAGACTGCGCCGGCACCCTCGCTGATAACCGATTCACGTCAAAGCAACCCGTAAAAAACCGTTGCGCGGCCCAAGGATATGTACACCTACGCAAGGCATTTCAAGATCAAAAGATCGCGAGGCTAGCTCCTACAGGGATTCGGGATTATGTGGGTTTCTGGTGGGCCAGTAATTGCAATAGACGATCATCCTCCCCCGCCGCCGCAATCACTTGCAGCCCAACCGGCATCCCTCTCACCTGCCCCGCTGGAAGGCTGATGGCGGGTAGGCCGGTGAGGTTCCATGGGCTGGTGTAGCTGAGCACGGCCGCGCGGACGTCGATGTCCTGCTCCTCTACCCGCACTTCGCGGGCATTCACCGCGGGGGCAATTATCGGCACGCTCGGCGAGAGCAGCAGGTCATAGCATTCAAACAGGCTCGCCATCTGCGCCTGGTACTGCTGCTGTGCGGCCTGCGCCCGAATGTATTGCCAACCGCGGACTTCTTGCGATAACTCAAGGCGCGCGCGCACTTCTGGGTCGAACAGTTGCGGCGCTTGTTGCATACGCTCAGCATGCACATCGAACGCCTCGGCCCGTTGCAGCATCCCCAGGGTTTCTTTCATGCCGGCCGCCACTGCGGCCAACTCCGTGACCTCCTGCAACGTATCGCCAAATAACTGCTGCGCCGTCAGGTAAACCTGTTGGTCCACTGCTGTGTCGACCGGGCCAAAGCTGCCCGAGGCAATCCAGCCAACCCGCAGCGTTCCAGGTTCGGGGATCGTTGGCGCGCAAGCGCGGGCAGACAACACTTCAAACAGCAGACGCGCATCCTCAACGGAGTTGGCGATTGGCCCAACATGGTCAAGGCTGGTCGACAACGGGAACACCCCATCCAGAGGCACAGCCGCGTACGATGGCTTGAAGCCGACCGCGCCACATAGGGCGGACGGAATGCGTACCGAACCGCCGGTGTCGGTGCCCAGTGCCAGCGGCACCATGCCGCTGACCACGGCGGCTGCACTGCCCGCGCTGGAGCCGCCTGTCATGCAACGGGGGTCCCACGGGTTGTGAGCGGCGCCTTGCAGCGAGCGGTCGCCGGTCGGGCCATAAGCGAATTCATGGGTCAAGGTCTTGCCGACAATCACCCCGCCCGCTTCGCGCACACGCTGCACGCACAGGGCATCGCGACGCGGCCTGAAGCCTTCGAAATGCGCAGAACCATAGGTGGTGATGTAGTCGGACGTGTCGATATTGTCTTTGACCGCCACCGGTATGCCGTGCAGCGGCCCCAGGTCCCGCCCCTGAGCCAACAATTCGTCGGCCTTGCGCGCCTGAGCCAGTGCGACGGGCGCATCGAGCTGCACAAAAGCATTCAGCGTCGGGTTCAGACGTTCGATGCTGTCCAGTGCGGCCTGGGTCAACGCAACACTGGTCACACGGCCCGTGCGCAGTTGTGCAGCCAGTTCAACAACCGACAAACCGAAAAAATAGCCCACATGGGCAGGTTTCACTTGGTTCATACACACCTCCATCAAACAGCAGCAGGGACTGGGGAAGCTGTCGCTCGACCACCCGGGCGCACCATCAGCATGGCACTCATCCCCAGAGCGGTCGCGACTGCAGCGGCCACGAACATCGATGAATAACCGTAGCTAATGGTCAGGTAGCCGGTGAGCATCGGTGCGATAAACGAAGCGGTGTTGGCGATGAAGTGGGTCATGCCGCTGTAAGCGCCTACCCGGTTGGACGGCGCAGTGTCGATGACCACGGCCCAGTACACGGAGTTCGGCAGCGCGTTGAGGGCGTTGGCCAGAGTCATCAGGGCAATCACGCCCCACACCGTTTGCGCTTGCGACACCATGATGAAGCACAGCGTGGTCAACAACAGGCAAGTCGCGGCCAGCCAACTGCGCGCGACTTTCAGGTTGCCAGTGCGGCGCAGCAACCAGTCAGAAATCTTGCCGCCCAGCAGCACGGTGAAACAGGCACCGGTCCACGGGATCATGCCCATGTACCACAGCGACGACAGGTTGTAGTGGAACTCGTCCTGCAGGTATTTCGGCGTCCAGGTCAGCAACAGGAAAGTCACGTATACAAACGAAAAATAGCCGATGGCGTTGAACAGCAGGTCTTTGTTCTTGAAGAAGTGCCAGATCGGCGCCACGGTGGTGGTCGGGGTCGAGGCATTGACGGCCTCGGCGCGCTCTTTGCGCAGGAAGTCCAGCTCAGCCTTGGACACCCGCGGGTTTTCGTCCGGGGTGTTGGTGAAGCGGGTCATGAAGAAAATCAGCAGCGCCAGGCTGACCACGCCCAGGATCACAAACATGCTGCGCCAGTCGCCGGTCAGGGTTTGCAGGCCGACCGCCACCGGGGCGGTGAGCAGCGCGCCCAACGGCGTGCTGAGCAAGCCCACCGACACCACAAACCCGCGCTCCTTGGGAGTCGCCCAGTTCGCCACGCTCTTGTTGATGACCGAGTACGCCGGGCCTTCGGCAAAGCCGAACATCACTCGGATGGTGGCAAAACCGGCCATGGCTGAGCCGCCGAGAAACGCCAGCCCAAAATCTCCCGCAAAGGCGGTAGCGATCTCAAAGATCGACCACGTACCACCGGCGATCCACCAGATGCGTTTGGCACCAAAACGGTCGGCCAGAATGCCGCCTACCAGCGCACCGAGGATGTAGCCGTATCCGAAATAACCCAAGACTTTGCCCCAGTCGGCCTTGTCGAAACCGTACTCGGGGAGAATGCTCGCCGAGGCATAGGCAATCGCGCCGCGGTCAATGTAATTGAGCAGCGCCATCAGCATGATCAAGAAGAAAATCTGGTAGCGGAAGGATGGGATAGCGGGAGTGTTCATAGGGTATCTGACTCTTCAAATGATGGGAGAAGTCAAAAAGTCGGCCGCGTCCGGCGTATTTTTATTGTGTTACCCAAACGTTTGGGTTGACGAAATGTAGAGCGACTTAAAATTTTAGTCAAACGTTTGGGTAAAAATTTTGTCCATTCGAAAAGCGCCCATTCGGGTAGAATCCGCGCGCTCATGCATAGACAGCAGGAAACTTTCAGAACATGCCGAACCCATCACGTCCCGCCACCCTGAAGTCCATGGCGACTGCCCTTGGCGTGCATGTTTCTACCGTGTCACGGGTGCTCAACGGCGACCCGGCGGGGGTTGAACGGGCGGCATCGGCTGAAGTGGTAGAGCGTATTCGCACGTTGGCGAAAGAGCTGGATTATCGGCCCAACACGCAGGCATCTAACCTGAAGTTACGTAAAAGCCAGGAGATCTGCGTACTGATGCCGCGCATCACCGACCTGGTGATGGCGACCATTTACGACAGCATCGACAGCACTGCTGAACAGGCGGGCTACCTCACGTTCGTCTCCAACACCGACGACCAGCCAGTGCGCCAAATGCAACGTGCCGAACACGCCTTGCGCCGCTCGGTAGCCGGGTTGATCGTGGCCGACTCCCACGTCGGTGACACCCAGCCCCTGCTCGACCTGCTGACCCGCAAACACATCCCCTACGTGCTGGTCAGCCGTCAGATCGCAGGGCATGTCGCAGCGTGCAGTAACGATGAGCTGGGCGGCTGGTTGGCGGCTGAGCATTTGTACAGCCTGGGTTGGCGCGACGTCGCGATTCTGGCGGGCGAACGCCACGCCTCCACCGGCGCCGATCGCACCCGCGGCTTCACCCGCTACTTTCGCGAACAAGGCGTCACACTGCGCCCGGAATGGACCATCCATGGCCCGTTCGACAGCCTGACCGGTCACCAGCAAGGCGAACACCTGCTGAACCTGACCCCACAACCGCAAGCGTTTTTTGCAGTCAACGACTTCCTCGCCATTGGCCTGATGGGTGCAGCCCGGGACAAAGGCCTGCTGCCAGGCAAAGACATTGCCGTGGTCGGCTTCAACGACATCGCCCTGGCCCACGAACTGACCGTGCCCCTGACCAGCGTGCGCCTGCCCCTGGCCGAAATGGGCCAACAAGCGGTGGAGTTATTGCTTAAACGGATCAAGGGCGAAACCCCAGAGTCGATTATGTTGACCCCGCAATTACAGGTACGGGCGAGTTCTTTAGTGTCCCCAATGAGTAATTGAAATGTGTCGGGATGTTAGTCAGAAAATAGAACGGTAGTGCAAAACACCAAGCAACGGACTACACCTCAGGCGGATAGAACCGATAGACGCTGGCACTGATAAATCCTCTTACTAAATACCCGCGATTCAGCGGGTCATAAGAATAAAAAGAGGTTTCAGCCATGAATCAAGCTGTCAGTGCAGTGCGCGTAGCGGTTGTGCAATTCGATCCTCAGGTGGGCATACGACACAGCCAAAACAACCTTGAGCACAGCCTGGAACTGGCTCGGGAAGCGGCCATGAACGGTGCCAATCTGATTGTGTTGCCGGAGTTGGCCAACACCGGGTATTTGTTCGGCACGCGCCAGGAAGCCTACCTTCATGCCGAGCTCATTCCCGAGGGGCCGAGCGTTCAGGCCTGGCTCGATTTCACGCAGAAATATCAGGTGTATCTGGCCGCTGGGATGGCCGAGCGTGACGGCGTGCAGTTGTTTGATAGTGCGGTACTGTTGGGGCCAAGCGGTTTTATCGGCAAGTATCGCAAGGCCCACTTATGGAACCGCGAGAAGCTCTGGTTTACACCCGGCAATATGGGTTTCCCGGTGTTCGATACCCCCATTGGGCGCATCGGCCTGCTGATTTGCTGGGATATCTGGTTTCCTGAAGTGCCCCGCCTGTTGAGCCTGCAAGGGGCTGACATTATCTGCAGCCTGAACAATTGGATCTGGACACCACCGCCATTGTTCGATGACAGCGGCAAATGCATGGCGTCGTATCTGACGATGACTGCCGCTCACGCCAACAATGTGTTTATTGCCGCCGCAAACCGCATTGGTGAGGAACAAGGCGAACGTTATCTGGGCTGTTCGCTGATCACCGGCACCAATGGCTGGCCCATCGGCGAGGTGGCGTCTGCTGACCAGCAAACCATTCTTTATGCCGATATCGATCTGACCAGTGCGCGCAGCGCCCCGATCTGGAACAACTTGAACGACCTGCACCGAGACCGCCGTATCGATGTGTATGAGTCGATGCTCGGGTATATCGAACACCCTCAACTGCCACGTTGATGAGGATGCCAGCATGCCGTCCTTATCGAAAAAAGCGTCTTCAACGACCGCTGGCCGTTACCTTGCGTTGCTTATCGCACTCACGCTCGCAACCGCCGTACTGATAGCAGGTTTATCGAGGCTGCATGCCGTCTCGGCGCCAGATTACTGGCCTGGGTATGGCGACATGATGGGCAACTGGCCCTCGCCGCTCGCCTGGCTGCGCTGGATTATCGGCGATATCAGCGAGGTCACCTTTTACAAGCACGAGTTCGCTTCGCTGGGCTTGCTGCTGGGCGGCGCTTTGGGCTACTGGGCCAGTCGGTACGCAAAAACGTGGCAAGGGTTCAGTATCTGTTACGGCTCGGGCCTCTGGCCCTGGCTGGTGACCAGTTCACTGCTGGGGTTGGTGCTCAGCAATGTGCTGTGGGGCTGGACCTTGACGGCCGAAACCTGGCAGCCGACGTTCGCGGCCTTTGTGTCCTTGCCCGCAGCGATGGTGTTGATGTTTGGCGCAGGTTGGAAAGTGGCGCTCAATGGCGCCATTCTAGGGGCCCTACTGGTCACGCCGTCTTGCCTGCTGATCGTTAACTTCGTGTGTTTACCACTGGGGTTACCCGTGGTGGTTGGCAATGTACTGGGCATGGCACTGGGCAGCGTTGTGGCTTTTGGCTTGTGTCGCTGCGTGCCTGTTTTAGTCAGCAGCGAGATCGAAAAAACCGTCGAAAAACCGGAAGACGTACCTACCCCAAACTACGGTGTGACCTGGACATTGCGCCGGGTACTGGCGGACTTTAGCGAAGCACCTTTCCTTGGCAATGAATGGGCAAGTCTGGGGATGTTGGGCGGTGTCTTGCTAGCTTATGCCTTGAACCCGCTTAGCCCGGCGTATGGCTCGGGCCTACTGCCGCATTTGGTTGCCGCGCAGTCTTTGACCTCGTTGCTGGGCGTGATTATTTGGCGTGGCCAGTGGCGCAAACGCGGCTGGTACCCCACCTATGTGCCATTGGTTTCGGTGGTACCCGCAGCGGTACTAACCTACGGCGGGAGTGCCGCGGTGATGGTTACCAGCGCTCTGCTAGGAGCGTTGATAGCGCCCCCATTGGCCTGCGCGATTAGCCAACGCTTGCCCAGCTACATGCACGCTTACATTGGCAATGTACTGTCGATGGCAATCAGCACGCTGCTGATTGTGCCTGTGATCGGCTATTTCAACGCGTAGGAGTTGTCGCAGGCTGTGATTTTTTGATTGAGTTGTTGCAGCTTCAGCTTTTGATCTGTCCGCCCCTTCGGGAGGCTGAGTGGAGGTTCTGCGCAGTGGGTGTCCCGGCATGGATGCCGGGAGAGCCGCGATGGGCCATGGATGGCCCGTGGCGGCGTGCCCACGGAGCAGGACAGGCCCATGGGTACTTTTGTGGCTGTTTGACAAAAGTGCCTCGCCGTAAGGGCGAAACCCGTAGATCGGCG
>NZ_JANLNV010000086.1 GCF_025465935.1 Pseudomonas sp. 7P_10.2_Bac1
GTGCTCGAAAAAATCCCCAAGCGCTGGACAACCCTTTCCACCGCCCCCAGGCTCTTGCAGCTTGCAGCTTGCAGCTTGCAGCTTGCAGCTTGCAGCTTGCAGCTTGCAGCTTGCAGCTTGCAGCTTGCAATACGCCAATCCCCCCGAGCAATGTTAAGGTTCGCCTTTGGATTTTGCTTTCTCCTAAGGATGCCGTCATGCCGGTTACTACGTCTCTCAATGCAGGTTTTATGGTGGTTCACGGTAACCGCCTTGATGAGTTACGCAGTCTGGTCGTGAGCTGGATGCGCCTTAATCCATTGGCGCCTCTGGAGAACGAGATTGCTCTGGTGCAGAGCAACGGTATCGCCCAATGGCTAAAGCTGGCATTGGCCGAAGATGCTCAGGATGATGATCTGGGGGGCTGTGGAATTGCTGCAGCCGTGGACGTGCAATTGCCCGGCAGTTTTATGTGGCAGCTCTATCGCATGGTATTGGGCAGCGCAGAAATCCCCGCCAAGTCTCTTCTCGATAAAGCGCCCCTGACGTGGCGTCTGATGCGCTTGCTGCCCTCTCTTATCGATCAACCGCATTTCGAACCGCTGCAGCGTTTTCTAACCCACGACACTGATTTGCGAAAACGCTACCAACTGTCTGAGCGCCTTGCTGATTTGTTTGACCAATATCAGGTTTATCGCGCTGACTGGCTGGAAGACTGGGCCGCAGGCCGCCATCAATTGCGTAATGCCAGGGGAGAAACCCCTGCCTTGAGCGCCGCGAACTGTTGGCAAGCTGAGCTATGGCGAGCGTTACTCCTCGACGTGGGTGAAGAGGGCATGTCTCAGAGTCGCGCTGGGGTTCACCAGCGTTTTATTGAGAAGATAAACAGCCTTGAACAAGCACCGCCCGGCCTTCCTGCCCGGGTGATTGTGTTCGGTATTTCCTCATTGCCGGCTCAGGCGCTGGAGGCTTTGGCAGGGCTCGCCCGCTTCAGCCAAGTGCTTCTTTGCGTGCACAACCCTTGCCGACACCATTGGTCTGACATCGTTGCGGATAAAGACCTGCTACGCCATCAGTACAAACGCCAAGCCCGTAAGGCCGGGATGCCCACAGCACTGGATCTCGACATCCTGCATCAACACGCTCACCCATTGCTCGCAGCGTGGGGTAAACAAGGTCGCGACTATATCAACCTGCTTGATAGCTATGACGACCCCAATAGCTATCGCACGGCTTTTCGTGATGGCCGCATAGACCTGTTCAGCGAGGTCGAGCCACGCAACCTGCTCAATCAACTGCAAGACGATATTCTTGAATTGCGCCCCCTTAACGAAACCCGTGAACTGTGGCCCGCTGTCGATTTAGAAACGGATCACTCCATCCGCTTCCACATTGCCCACAGTGCGCAAAGAGAAGTCGAGATCCTTCACGACCAGTTACTCAAGCGATTCAGCGACAACCCTGACCTACAACCGCGCGATGTGATCGTGATGGTGCCTGACATCGACAGCTACGCACCGCATATCCGTGCCGTGTTCGGACAGATTGAGCGCGATGACCGGCGTTTCATCCCCTACACCCTGGCAGACCAGGGCCAGCGTGGCCGTGACCCGCTGCTGATTGCCATTGAGCACTTGCTCAAATTGCCTGATAGCCGTTTTCCGGTTAGCGAGATACTCGACTTGCTGGATGTTCCCGCCTTGCGTGCCCGTTTCAACGTACAAGAGCGCGATTTGCCGACGTTGCATCGTTGGATTGAGGGCGCCGGCATTCGGTGGGGGCTCAATGCAGAGCAGCGTGCAGGTCTCGGCTTGCCGACTGATTTGGAGCAAAACAGTTGGCGTTTTGGACTGCGTCGTATGTTGCTTGGTTACGCGGTCGGCAGTGGTGAGGCCTGTGATGGTATTGAGCCCTACGATGAGATCGGGGGCCTTGATGCGGTATTGATCGGCCCGCTGGTAGCGCTGCTCGATGCATTGGAAATCGCTCACCAGCAACTGTCACAACCCGCTTTGCCGCAGCAATGGGGCGAGCGCCTGCAAGCGTTGATGCAATTGTTCTTCCTGGCTGAGACCGAGCACGACGACTACCTGCTGGCTCAGCTTGAAGAGTTGCGCGAAACCTGGCTCGAAACCTGTGAATCGGTAGGTCTGCAAGACGAACTGCCGTTAACCGTTGTGCGAGAAGCCTGGTTGGCTGGCCTTGATCAAGGCAAGCTGTCTCAGCGCTTCCTCGCTGGAGCCGTCAACTTCTGCACCCTTATGCCAATGCGTGCGATTCCCTTCAAGCTCGTCTGCCTGCTCGGCATGAATGATGGTGATTATCCGCGCGCGCAGCCACCCCTGGATTTCGATTTGATGGGCAGTGATTACCGTCCTGGTGATCGTTCCCGCCGTGAGGATGACCGTTACTTACTGCTGGAAGCGCTATTGTCTGCCCGTGAGCAGCTCTATATCAGTTGGGTAGGACGCAGTATTCGCGACAACAGCGAGCGCCCGGCCTGCGTCCTGATCGGCCAATTGCGCGATCACCTCGCCAGTGGCTGGCACCTTCAGGACGGCTCAGGCCTGCTTGAGGCCATGACCCAAGAGCATCCGTTACAACCTTTCAGCACGCGCTACTTTCACGAAGGCGACCCGAACCTGTTCAGCTATGCCCGCGAATGGCAGCAACTGCACGAACCACCGGCAGTCTCTGCTCCGTCCGGAACACTGGCAGCCCATGAGCAAGAAGAGCCTTTAAACCTCACCCAGTTGCAGGACTTCTTGCGAAATCCAGTGCGTCACTTCTTCAGTCAGCGTCTGAAGGTTTTCTTTGAGGCTGCCGAAGTGCCGCTGGAAGATGAAGAACCTTTCGTGCTCGACGCGCTGCAGCGCTACACCCTTAGCGACAGCTTGCTAGAAGCGGCACTTGCCCAGCCCGATCACCCAGACCAAGCGCTGGATCAGCGTGCCCGACGGCTACAAGGCAGTGGTTTGTTACCAATGGCTGGTTTTGGTGAGTGCCTGCAACACGATCTGATTGAGCCACTTCCCGACGTCTTGCAGCGCTATCAACAGCTACTGGCTTTGTGGCCAACACCTGTCAACAGCGCATTGCCGATCAGCTTTGAAGGTCACGGGTTGATGCTGGAAGGCTGGCTGAGCAATTTGCATCAGCGTGAGGACAAAAGCCTACTATCCATTACCACCATTCCTAACAGCATTGGGGCAATCAAGACCCGCAAATGGCATCGTCTGACCCGATCGTGGGTCAACCACCTGGTGGCTTGTGCCTGCGGACTGAACATGTCCACAGCCTTGGTCGCCAGTGATGACACCTTGCTGCTCGCCCCGCTGAGTCGAGACCAGGCCAGCGACATTCTGGGTAATTTACTCATGGCATGGAAAGTGGGGATGGGGCGTCCACTGCCGATCGCGGTTAAAACAGCCTTTGCCTGGTTGTCCCAGACCGATCCGGCCAAGGCCGAAGCTGCGGCCCAAAAAGCCTACGAAGGTGACGGGCAGACCAGCAACGGCGAGCGTCGTGAAAGTGCAGCACTGATTCGCCAGTTCCCTGATTACGCCGCATTGATGGCCGAGGGTGAGTTTGAAGATTGGTGTGATGCGCTCTATCGCCCACTCTTTGATGCGCCTTGGCGCTCATTAAACAGCGAGGAGTCCCGCTAATGAGCGAGCAAAAATTACCCTTGGCCTTGGCTTTCCCCCTACGGGGCAGTCAATTAATCGAAGCCAGCGCCGGTACTGGTAAAACCTTCACCATCTCGGCGCTCTACCTGCGTTTGATATTGGGGCATGGCGGCGCTGAGTCTGGCTTCGGTCGTGAGTTATTACCTCCGCAAATTCTGGTCGTGACCTTCACCGATGCGGCCACCAAAGAACTGCGTGATCGCATTCGCACGCGACTTGCTGAAGCTGCGCGGTTTTTCCGGGAAGAAATCGATGTTCCGGATGGGCTGGTTGAACAACTGCGGGATCAATTCCCGACCGAACTGTGGGCCGCCTGCGCGGGTCGCCTCGACATTGCGGCGCAATGGATGGATGAAGCCGCTGTTTCTACGATCCACAGTTGGTGTCAGCGGATGTTACGCGAGCACGCTTTCGACAGTGGCAGCCTGTTCACCCAGACCCTGGAAACCGATCACAGCGATTTGCTCGGCGAAGTACTGCGCGATTACTGGCGACTGTTCTGCTACCCCATGCGGGGCGATGCCCTGAACTGGGTGCGCACTAACTGGAGCGGCCCCGCTGCCTTGTTGCCACGTGTTCGTGCTCTGTTTGGCAGCTCTCGCCCTACAGCAAATGAGGAACAAACACCGGCCGAAATCATCGAGGCCTGCTTGAAAGAGCGTCGCCAAGCGCTGGTGCACCTCAAAGCCCCGTGGTTGAAGTGGTCTGACGAGCTGCGCGATATCTGCCTGCAGGGCGTGGCCGCCAAAGCCGTTGATGGTCGGAAAATGCAAGCGCGCTACTTCGAGCCCTGGTTTGAAAAACTCAGCGCCTGGGCTTGCGACGAGTCTCAAGAACAGCTTGATCTGGGCACCGGTTTCACCCGGCTGACACCTGACGGCCTAGCCGAAGCCTGGAAAGGCGATCCCCCTCAGCATCCTGCGCTGGATGCCATGTTAGGGCTCAAAGCAGCACTTGATGCATTGCCAAGCCCCGATGCTAGCGTTCTGGAACATGCGGCCCGCTGGGTGAGTGCGCGTTTTGAAGCGGAAAAACGCCGTCGTGCCGAAATGGGCTTTGATGACATGCTGCTCAGGCTGGATGCGGCTTTGCAAGCAGAAGGCGGTGAACGTTTGGCGAGCGTGATCCGTGAGCAATTTCCCGTCGCGTTGATCGATGAGTTCCAGGACACCGACCCGGTGCAGTACCGCATCTTTGAAACCATCTACAACATCGAAGGCAATGCCCCTGATACCGGGCTATTCCTGATCGGTGACCCCAAGCAGGCGATCTATGCCTTTAGGGGGGCCGACATCTATACCTACTTGCGCGCCCGCCAGGCCACGCGTGACCGACAACACACCCTGGATACAAACTTTCGCTCCAGTCACGCCATGGTCGAAGCGGTCAATCACATATTTGAACGGGCGGAGCAACGAGACACTGGGCGCGGCGCCTTTTTATTCCGCGACGGTTCTGAAAACCCTGTGCCTTTTACCCCGGTCAAATCCTGGGGGCGCAAAGATACGTTACAGCTGGATGGCCAGCCCATTACGCCCTTAACGTTCTGGCATCTGGCCTCCGAGCAGCCCATATCGGGCGTCGTTTATCGCCAACAACTGGCCGCCGTGTGTGCCGGCCAGATTGTTGAACTACTTAACGGCGGCCAACAAGGGCGCTGTGGATTCGCCAAAGAAGGCCAGCCCTTTAAAGGTTTGTTGCCCGCGGACATTGCCATTCTGGTCCGCGACGGTAAGGAAGCTCAGGCCGTACGGCGAGAATTATCAGCGCGAGGTGTACGCAGCGTTTACCTGTCTGATAAGGACTCGGTCTACGCCGCGCAGGAAGCGCACGACGTATTAGCCTGGCTCAAAGCCTGCGCCGAGCCTGACGTTGAGCGCCCGCTACGCGCCGCATTGGCCTGCATCACGTTGGACTTGCCGCTGCTTGAACTGGAGCGACTGAATCAGGACGAATTGGCCTGGGAGCGGCGCGTCATGCAGTTCCGTGGCTACCGCGAGATCTGGCGCAAACAAGGCGTACTCGCCATGCTGCGTCGCCTGCTGCATGACTTTGAATTACCTCAAGCCTTGATCGCCCGCCCAGATGGTGAGCGCGTACTGACCAACCTGCTGCATCTCTCTGAACTGCTGCAACAAGCGGCCGCGGAACTGGATGGCGAGCAAGCTTTGATCCGGCATCTGGCCGAACACCTGGCGCTGTCCGGGCAGGCGGGTGAAGAACAAATCCTGCGTCTGGAAAGCGATGAGCAATTGGTCAAGGTGGTGACCATCCATAAGTCCAAGGGCCTACAGTACCCCTTGGTATTCCTGCCATTTATCTGTTCGACCAAGCCCGTGGATGGGAGCCGTTTGCCGCTCCATTACCACGATGCGCAGGGCAATGCCCACGTGAGCCTGAAACCGACGCCCGAGCTGATCACTCAGGCCGATGACGAGCGTTTGGCCGAAGACTTGCGTTTGCTCTACGTGGCCCTGACACGTGCCGAGTATGCCTGCTGGCTCGGAGTTGCCGACCTCAAGCGTGGCAACAACAACCGTTCGGTCTTGCACTCTTCTGCCCTGGGCTATTTGCTGGGCGGCGGAGCGCCGTTGGCTGAGTCTGCCGCCTTGGAGCGCTGGCTGACAGACGTGCAGCAAGATTGTCCGGCCATTCAACACGGTCCCATGCCGCTCGTCAGCGAGGCGCATTTTTACCCACCACTGAATCTGGCCACGCTGCTCGAACCCTTGATCCCGACACGTCGTGCAGCGGAAAACTGGTGGATTGCTTCCTACAGCGCCTTGCGCATTGGTGACAGCCTCAGCTCTGCCGAAGCGCCTGAAAGCGCTTTGGCGCAAAAGCTCTCGGACGATGAGCGGTTGGATCCGGAAGCCCCGCGTGACGTGTTGCTCAGTGGCGGAGATATCCACCGATTCCCCCGCGGGCCGAATCCCGGGACCTTCCTGCACGGTTTGCTGGAGTGGTCGGGCGGCGAGGGTTTCAACGCCGATGCCGAAGCAGTCAAAGACGCTGTGGCGCGGCGCTGTAACCGACGCGGCTGGCAAGGCTGGATCGACACGTTGAGTGACTGGTTGCAGCATCTGCAACATGCACCGCTGCGTCTGAATAATGGCCAGCCTGCCGTGGTATTGAGTGAACTTGTCCAGTATCAAATTGAAATGGAGTTCTGGTTCGCCAGCCATAAGGTCGATGTCTTGCAACTGGACCAGCTCGTGCGCCAGCACACCCATGGCGGCGCGGCGCGTGCTGCTGCCGAACCGAGCCTGCTCAATGGCATGTTCAAAGGCTTTATCGACCTGACGTTCGAGCACGATGGGCGCTACTACGTGGCGGATTACAAATCCAATTGGCTGGGGGCCGACGATTCGGCCTACACCGAACAGGCAATGAACACCTCGATCCTGGATAACCGCTACGACCTGCAATACGTGCTGTACCTGCTGGCCCTGCACCGTCAACTCAAGGCCCGTCTGGCGGATTACGACTACGACCGGCACATGGGCGGTGCGTTGTATCTGTTCTTGCGTGGCACGCGCGCGCAAAGCCAAGGGGTGTTCTTCACCCGGCCACCCAGAGTATTGATCGAAAGCCTGGACCTGATGTTCCAGGGCAAACCTCAGCCCAGACCCGTTGAGCCGGCGTGGGAACAGGGAGTCTTGTTATGAGTCGTTCGTTTGCCGAACTGTTGCCCACGCCATTGACGGCTGAAAGCCTGACGCAGCTCCAGCCCCTGAGCCGCGCAGCCGATTTGTTGCTGTTGCTCGAGCGCTGGGTCGAGCGCGGCTGGCTGCGCGCCCTGGATAAAGCCTTCGTTGCGTTTGTGCATGAGCGCGACCCTCACGGTGATCCGTTGGTGCTGCTGGCGGCGGCCTTGACCAGCCATCAGTTGGGCCATGGTCACGTGTGCCTGGACCTCTTTGAAACCCTGAAACAGCCCGACTTTGCGCTGTCCTTGCCCCCTGAAGGCGATGTGCAGACCGGCGCCATGCTGCTGCCCTCGCAACTGCTCGAGGCCCTGGATGGCGACACTTGGTGCAAGGCCCTGCAAGACAGCCCCTTGGTGGAACAGGCGGGTGACTTATCCACAGAGGCGTCGAGCCGACCTTTGGTGCTCAGCGAGCGGCGCCTGTACCTACGCCGCTATTGGGCCTATGAACGCCGAATCGACAGCGCATTGCGCCAACGTCTTGCAGCCTCTGAGCCTGCACCCGATGATTTGCCGGCGCGCCTAAATGGACTTTTCGGCGCTCCGAAAGCCGGTGCGCCGATTGACTGGCAAAAACTGGCCTGCGCTTTGGCCACTCGTGGTGCTTTCAGCATCGTGACGGGCGGGCCGGGGACCGGCAAAACCACCACCGTGGTGCGTTTGCTGGCGCTGCTCCAAGCACCGGCGGTGGAAGCGGGCGCGCCCTTGCGGATTCGCCTGGCTGCGCCAACTGGCAAAGCTGCCGCGCGCTTGACCGAGTCCATCAGCCAGCAAGTCAAATCGCTGGAAGTGGACGACAAGGTTCGGCAAAAAATCCCCAGTGATGTCACTACCGTTCACCGCTTGCTGGGCAGCCGCCCCGGCACGCGGCATTTTCGGCACCATGCGGGCAATCGCCTGCCGCTCGACGTCTTGGTCGTCGACGAAGCCTCGATGATCGACCTTGAAATGATGGCCAACCTGTTGGACGCCTTACCCGGGCATGCGCGGCTGGTGTTGCTGGGGGACAAAGACCAATTGGCATCGGTAGAAGCGGGCGCGGTCTTGGGTGACTTATGCCGCGATGCTGAAGCGGGCTGGTACAGCCCGCGCACCCGCGAATGGCTGGAACACGTCAGCGGTGAAAATCTGGCTGCCAGTGGTTTGCAACAAGACCTGGACGGCTCCCATCCATTGGCCCAGCAAGTCGTGATGTTGCGCCATTCACGGCGCTTTGGCGAAGGCAGCGGCATCGGCCAACTGTCGCGGTTGGTCAACCAGCAATTGCCGCAAGACGCCCGGGCGTTGTTGGCTGCCGGCACTCACACCGACCTCTTCAGCTTGCCGCTCAAGGGGGAGCAAGACCGTGCCTTTGAGCGTCTGGCGCTGGAGGGCCGAGGGGACGAGGCCAAAGGCTATCGGCATTATCTTGAAGTCCTGCGCACTCAGCGCCCGGCTGCAGTGGCGGGGTTGCAAGACCCTGGCTGGATTGTGTGGGCGAGCAAAGTGCTGCAAGCGTTTGAGGCGTTCCAGGTGTTGTGCGCTGTACGCAAGGGGCCTTGGGGTGTCGAAGGCTTGAACGAACGAATCACGCGCGCTTTGTTCGCGCGCAAGCTGATTGACAGCGACCAGCATTGGTACGAGGGGCGGCCAGTCTTAATGACCCGTAACGATTACGGGCTGGGGCTGATGAACGGCGACATCGGTATCGCTCTCAAACTGCCCGAGCAAGACGGCCAGACCCAGCGTCACGTCTTGCGCGTAGCCTTTGCTCGCAACGACGGGCAGGGCGGCATCCGCTTTGTGCTGCCAAGCCGTCTGAATGATGTGGAAACGGTTTACGCCATGACCGTACACAAATCCCAAGGCTCGGAGTTTTCGCACACCGCGTTGGTACTGCCGGAAGCGCTCAACCCCGTACTGACCAAAGAGCTGATCTACACCGGGATCACTCGCGCCAAGCACTGGTTCAGCCTGGTTGAACCCCGCGCAGGAGTCTTTGAGGAGGCTGTGCAGCGCAAGGTCAAACGTCTGAGTGGCTTGATGTTGGGCTTGGGGTGAGCGGTCTGAAAAGGGATGATCTGACCCGACAATAAGGTGACCGGTATCACAGCCCGGACACGGGCTGTGGTATCTTTTCGGCATTATTCCTACAACGAATACAGAGATTTCCTGCATGGATGTGGCTGTCTCATCGACGGAGCAGCGCTTCAGAAGGCGGCTGCGACGCCTTTCTCTTTGCCTGTTACTGTTGAGCACTTCCTGCCTGGCCCAATCTGAAACTCCCATTAATCTGGCAGATCAGCGCGCCAAGGCCGTGACTCAAGTCGTCCTTGGCATTCTCAGCTATGCACGCTGGCCTAGCGAACCTGCACAGCTGCAACTGTGTGTGATCGGCCCTACTGAATACACCGATGACCTACTCAAGGGTGCGACTCAACCCAGTGGCAGGCCGGTGCATGTCTCTCGCTTATTGGTGAATAATCCGACCATTGCCACGGCGTGTAACGCCGTCTATCTGGGCAAATTAAGTATCCAAGAGCGCACTTACCTGTTCGACGCCCTAGCGGGGCAAGCCGTACTGAGCATCAGTGAGGAGGTCAGCCAGTGCACGGTCGGCAGTCTTTTTTGCCTGAACGTGCGCGATGACCAGGTGGCGTTTGAGGTGAACCTCGATTCTGTTGCCCGCAGTGGTGTGCGTATACATCCCAGCGTGTTGCAGCTTTCACGCCGTCGGGTAGCAAATCCATGAACCAGACAAAACGGTCTCGAAATCGTCGCAGACTGCGTTCGGTGCTGCGCCGCGGGCACCTGAGCGTGGCATTGGTGGCGGTGGTGCTGGCCAGTGTTTCACTGACCCTTCTGGGGATTCTCGCGCTCAAGGTGTACGCCGATCACAACCTGCATTTGATTGCGCGGGCCATCAACTACACGGTCGAGGCCGCGGTGGTGTTCGACGACAAAAGTGCAGCCTCCGAAGCATTGGCCATGATCGCGTCCACAGAAGCGGTAGACGAAGCCAGAATCTATACCGTCGACGGTGAATTGCTGGCGCAATGGCGCCGCCCGGAAAGCGGCTTTTTATCGCGTGTTGAAATGTTGCTGGCCAACAGTTTGCTCGAGCAGCCGATTACTGTGCCGATTGAGCATCAGGGCAAGCAGGTTGGCTCTGTCATCGTCAGCGGGCACGGCGCCAATCTGTTGCGCTTTTTGCTCAGCGGACTGTTTGGTGTGATCGTCTGTACCGCGCTCAGTGCCTGGAGTGCGCTGTATTTGTCGCGGCGTATGCTCAATGGCATTACCGGACCCTTGCACCAACTGGCCGAGGTGGCTCACGCCGCACGCAGTGAGCGGGCATTCGATCGTCGGGTGCCGTCTGCACACATTGCGGAAATGGACAACCTGGGCAATGACTTCAATGCCTTGCTGGACGAGTTGGAATCTTGGCAAAGCCACCTGAAAATCGAAAACCAGGCGCTGGCGCATCAGGCCAGCCATGACTCGCTCACCAACTTGCCCAATCGTGCCTACTTTGCCGCACGGCTGGCGCGAACATTACGCATCAAGAGCCAGCACGGCGATAAAGTCGCGGTGCTGTTTCTGGACAGCGATCGCTTCAAAGACATCAATGACACCTACGGGCATGCGGCAGGTGATGCTGTATTGGTAGCGGTGGCGGCCCGGGTGCGTGCCCTGGTCCGCGAGGGTGACGTGGTTGCACGTTTCGGCGGCGACGAATTCGCGATCCTCCTGGCCCCGCTGCATAGCGTTGAAGACGCCCAGCGAGTGGCCGATAAAGTCATCGCCAGCATGCAGGAACCTATCGAATTGCCAGGCCAGCTCAGTGTAGTGACCTCACTCAGCATCGGCATCGCCGTTTATCCCGAACACGGTACAACCCCGGACTTGCTGCTATGCGCAGCCGATGCGGCGATGTACCAGTCCAAACGCCTCGCCCGAGGCGGACACCATGTTGCCGAGTCGCAGAGCTCGACAACTTCGCTATCACCAGGAGCTTGACCCCCATGGATACAGTGACTCGTCGCTTTCAACAGTTGTTCGGCGTTGTCTGGTTACTCGCAGCGTTGGCATTGGCCGGTTGTCAGACTGGCGCCCCGCAAAAAGGACTGACGGCCGCGCAGATTGCCGTGTTGAAAGAGCAAGGCTTCCAGCTGACCGACGAAGGCTGGGCGTTCGACTTGTCGGGCAAAGTGCTGTTCGGCAGTGATCTGGACGCGCTCAACGCGCAAAGCCAGCAAGTTGTTGAACGCATTGGCCGCGCCTTGCTCGCCGCCGACATCCCGCGGGTGCGGGTAGATGGCCACACCGACTCATCGGGCCAGGAGTCCTACAACGAGCAACTGTCCGTGCGCCGCGCCAACAGCGTGGTCAAGGCGCTGCTCAACGTTGGCATGCGCCCTGAAAATATCCAGATTCGCGGGCTGGGCAGCAGCGCACCCGTGGCCTCCAACAAAACCCGCGCCGGCCGTACCGAAAACCGCCGCGTCTCGATCATCGTCATTGCCGACTAGTCCCCCTTTGGAACACCCGTCTACGCCAGCCGCGCTGTCACGCAGCAAAAAGGCCAGCAATAATCCACAGCATCCCCAATCGGTTCCCTCTCCTTCGGGAGAGGGCTAGGGTGAGGGGCTTTTAGATCAAGACCAGTCAAGATCAGAAGATAGAGCGGTAAATCTTCAGTCTGCAAACCTCAGCGCCCGCGTCTCCCCAAGTAGCAGCGGCGCATTCAGCTCCGTCACCTCGCGGATGTAATCCCACAGCAACGTAATCCGTTTCAGCTTCCTCAAATCCTCACGGCAGTACATCCAGAACTGCCGCGTCAGGTTGATTTCATCGGGCAGCACCGGCAATAAACGCGGGTCTTGGGCGGCCAGAAAGCACGGCAAAATCGCCAGCGAGCGGCCTTGTTGGGCCGCGATGTACTGGGCAATCACGCTGGTACTGCGCAAGTTGGCGCTGGCGCCGGGCAATACGTTGGCCAGGTACAGCAGTTCGGAACTGAACGCCAGATCGTCGACATAACTGATAAACGGATGCTCGGCCAGATCTGATGCCCGGCGAATGGGCGGGTGTTGGTCCAGGTAGTCTTGGGTCGCGTAGAGCTGCAAACGGTAGTCGCACAGTTTGCAGCACACGTAAGGCCCGTGTTCCGGGCGCTCCAGGGCGATGACGATATCCGCTTCGCGCTTGGACAGGCTGATGAAGTGCGGCAGCGGCAGGATGTCCACCGAGATGGCCGGGTAGGTGTCGACAAAATGGCTCAACTGCGGGGTGATGAAAAAGCTCCCGAACCCTTCGGTGCAGCCCATGCGCACATGTCCCGACAACGCCACGCCAGAGCCTGAAACCTGCTCGCAGGCCATGTGCAGCGTGCTTTCAATGGATTCGGCATAGCCCAGCAAACGCTGACCTTCGCTGGTCAGCGTAAAGCCGTTGGTGCGCGATTTTTCGAACAGCAGGGTGCCGAGCCCGGCTTCCAGTGAGCTGATGCGGCGGGAGACTGTTGTGTAGTCCACAGCCAGGCGTTTGGCCGCGCTGCTGGCCTTGCGGGTTCGGGCCACCTCAAGAAAAAACTTCAGGTCGTCCCAGTTCAAAGCGCTCAGCGATGTGATGTTTTTTTGCATGTTTGACCGGCTTTTATGTGCGTTCTTATTAGAAGAACGCACACCTATACTCCAAAAACAGTCCTGCGACCAATCTGGACGTCCGCCCATGTCGTCGTTGACGGGCTAATAAAAATAAATTCGGAGACTTCCATGAACGTTTCTAGCACCCCGTACCAAAATGCCCGTCTGCTGATTGATGGCGAGTGGGTCGAGTCGCAGACCACAGAGTGGCACGACATTGTTAACCCCGCCACCCAGCAAGTGCTGGCCAAAGTCCCTTTTGCCACCCCCGATGAAGTCAACGCCGCCATTGCTGCCGCGCAACGGGCTTTCCATACCTGGAAGCTCACTCCTATTGGTGCGCGGATGCGCATCATGCTCAAGCTGCAGGCGCTGATCCGCGAACACTCCAAGCGCATCGCGACCGTTCTCAGTGCTGAACAAGGCAAAACCATCGCCGACGCCGAGGGCGATATTTTCCGTGGTCTGGAGGTGGTCGAGCACGCGTGCTCCATCGGCACCTTACAAATGGGCGAATTCGCTGAAAATGTGGCGGGTGGCGTCGATACCTACACTCTGCGCCAACCCATCGGCGTGTGTGCGGGCATTACCCCCTTCAACTTCCCGGCCATGATCCCGCTGTGGATGTTCCCGATGGCCATTGCCTGCGGTAACACCTTTGTTCTCAAACCTTCCGAACAAGACCCGCTGTCGACCCTGATGCTGGTCGAGCTGGCGCTGGAAGCGGGTGTGCCACCGGGTGTGCTTAACGTGGTGCACGGCGGCAAAGAGGTGGTGGACGCACTCTGCACCCACTCCGATATCAAAGCCGTGTCGTTTGTCGGCTCAACTGCCGTCGGCACTCACGTCTATGACTTGGCGGGTAAGCACGGCAAGCGCGTGCAGTCGATGATGGGCGCGAAGAACCACGCAGTAGTACTGCCTGACGCCAACCGTCAACAAACCCTCAATGCGCTGGTCGGTGCCGGTTTTGGTGCGGCCGGTCAACGCTGTATGGCCACCTCGGTGGTGGTGCTGGTGGGCGCGGCCAAGCAATGGCTGCCGGACCTCAAGGCGCTGGCGCAAAAACTCAAGGTCAACGCGGGCAGTGAGCCGGGTACGGATGTCGGCCCGGTGATTTCCAAGCGTGCGAAAGAGCGCATCCTTGGGCTGATTGAAAGCGGGGTCAAAGAAGGCGCGGTGCTGGAACTCGATGGCCGCAACATTAAAGTCCCCGGTTTTGAAGACGGCAACTTTGTGGGCCCGACCCTGTTCTCGGGTGTCACCACTGATATGCAGATCTACACCCAGGAAATCTTCGGCCCGGTATTGGTGGTACTTGAGGTCGATACCCTTGATCAGGCCATCGCCCTGGTCAATGCCAACCCGTTCGGCAACGGCACCGGCCTGTTTACCCAAAGTGGCGCGGCGGCGCGCAAGTTCCAGAGTGAAATCGATGTGGGCCAGGTCGGGATCAACATCCCGATCCCGGTGCCGGTGCCGATCTTCAGCTTCACTGGCTCGCGTGGCTCCAAGCTTGGCGATCTGGGGCCGTACGGCAAGCAAGTCGTGCAGTTCTATACTCAGACCAAGACAGTTACCAGCCGCTGGTTCGACGATGACAGCGTGAATGATGGCGTTAACACCACCATCAACCTGCGTTGAGGAGACGACCATGAACATTGCATTTATTGGCTTGGGCAACATGGGTGCGCCCATGGCGCGCAATCTGCTCAAGGCCGGGCATTCGTTGAACCTGTTTGACCTCAACAAAGACATCCTGGCTGAACTGGCCGAGCAGGGCGGGCATATCAGTGCGTCGCCGCGTGAAGCTGCACAAGGCGTTGAGTTGGTTATCACCATGCTGCCAGCAGCGGCCCATGTGCGCAGCGTGTGGCTGGGTGAAGACGGCGTGCTGGCCGGTATCGCCGAAGGCGTGCCCGCCGTGGATTGCAGCACCATCGACCCGCAGACCGTGCGAGACGTTGCGGCGGCAGCGGCCAAGCAAGGTGTGCACATGGCCGATGCCCCGGTATCCGGCGGCACCGGCGGTGCGCAAGCGGGCACCCTGACCTTCATGGTCGGCGCCAATAAGGCGTTGTTCGATACCCTGCATCCCGTGCTGTCGCAGATGGGCCGCAACATCGTCCATTGCGGGGAGGTCGGCACGGGCCAAGTGGCCAAAATCTGCAACAACCTGGTACTCGGGATCTCGATGGTCGGTGTCAGTGAAGCCATGGCCTTGGGCGCGGCGTTGGGCATCGACAGCCAGGTACTGGCCGGGGTGATCAACAGCTCAACCGGGCGCTGCTGGAGTTCGGAGGTGTATAACCCGTGGCCGGGCATTGTCGATACGGCCCCGGCTTCACGCGGCTACACCGGTGGTTTTGGCGCCGAGCTGATGCTCAAGGATCTGGGGCTGGCCACTGAAGCTGCGCGACAGGCCCGCCAGCCAGTGGTGCTGGGCGCCGTGGCGCAACAGTTGTATCAGGCCATGAGCTTGCGTGGGGAAGGCGGCAAGGACTTTTCCGCGATCATCAACAGCTATCGCAAACCCGAATAGGGTTTTACCGGGAATCCGCGTCGGGCGGATTCCCGGGTTTTTGTCCGGTCGTGCTCAGGCAAAAACGAAATACTTACGCACGGTTTCAACCACTTCCCACGTGCCTTTCATCCCTGGTTCCACGATAAAGATGTCACCGGCCCGCAGATGGATCGGTTCTTTGCCCTCCGGGGTGATAATGCAATAGCCCTCACGAAAATCGCAGTATTCCCACTTCACATACTCCACGTACCACTTGCCGGGCGTGCAAATCCACGTGCCCATGATTTTGCTGCCGTCCTCGCTGGTGTAGGCGTTGAGGTTGACGGTATGCGGGTCGCCTTCGAGCCTTTCCCATCTGCAGGCATCGAGCACGGGCAGGGGGTGTGTGTCGCGAAGAACAGTAATTGGCGCAGACATAAAAACTCCATTGAGGGTGATAGGCACGCACCTCACCCTAACGGGCACTGCACGGCGGCAGTTGCCTGGTTCCGACACCCAGCGGCCCGAATACGCACCCCCTGATACGCAAAAGCCCCGGCACTTTAGGGCAAGTGCCGGGGCTTTTCGGTCACGTGTAACCGCTAGCGACGGTTAGGCAATGCTTTGCCGGTGAGCAAGCGCAACAAGTAGAACACGTAAATAATCAGCAACCACACGGGAATGGCGTACACCGAAGCGCGAACGTCGGGGATCATCCAGATTACGCTAACGATCACCACCATAAATGCCAGACACAGCATGTTGCTGAACGGCGACCAGAATGCTTTGAACTCAGGCTCTACACCCTGCCTGGCCATCGCTCTGCGGAACTTGATATGGGTGAGGCTGATCAGCGCCCAGTTGATCATCAGCGAGGCAACTACCAGCGCGAACAACAGTTCCAGCGCTTTGTGCGGCGCCACGTAGTTGACCACCACGCACAACAGCGTCACCAGCGCCGAAACGCCCAGTGCCCGCAGCGGCACACCATTCTTGGTCAGCTTCAACAGCGCCTTGGGCGCATCGCCTTGTTCGGCCAGGCCGAACAGCATCCGGCTGTTGCAGTACACACCGCTGTTGTACACCGACAGCGCGGCGGTCAGTACCACGAAGTTAAGGATTTGCGCGGCAGTGTTGCTGCCGATCAAGGCAAAAATCTGTACAAAAGGGCTGCTGCCATAGGCGTCGCCACCGGCTCCCAGTGTCACCAGCAACTGGTCCCACGGGTACAGCGCCAACAGAACTGTCAACGCGCCCACGTAGAAGATCAGAATCCTGTAGACCACCTGGTTGATGGCTTTGGGAATGACCTTTTTCGGTTCGCTGGCCTCAGCCGCGGTGATGCCCACCAGTTCCAGGCCACCGAAGGAGAACATGATAAAGGCCATGGCCATCAGCAGGCCCATGCCTCCATTGGGGAAGAATCCGCCGTGGCTCCACAGGTTGCTGATTGACGCTTGCGGGCCGCCGGCGCCGCTAAACAGCAGGTAGCAACCGAGCACAATCATGCCGACAATCGCCACCACCTTGATGATTGCGAACCAGAACTCCATCTCGCCGAAAACTTTGACGTTGAGTGTGTTGATCAGGTTAACCAGCACAAAGAACACGACGGCGCTGACCCAGGTCGGCACCTCAGGCCACCAGAACTGGATGTATTTGCCGACGGCTGTCAGTTCGGCCATGCCTACCAGTACGTACAGCACCCAGTAGTTCCAGCCCGCCAAAAAGCCCGCGTAGCCGCCCCAGTATTTGTGGGCGAAGTGGCTGAAGGAGCCTGCCACCGGTTCTTCAACGATCATTTCGCCCAGTTGGCGCATGATCAGAAAAGCGATGAAGCCAGCAATTGCATAGCCGAGAATCATCGATGGCCCAGCAGACTTGAGCACGCCTGCCGAGCCGAGGAACAGTCCCGTACCGATCGCGCCGCCCAAGGCAATTAGCTGGATGTGGCGATTTTTCAAACCGCGTTTGAGTGTGACCGGAGGGGAGTTAGCGTCAGCCATCGGTTGCCCTGTAGGTTATTTTTTTCAGTGTGTAATGAAGCCACCCAGATGCCTTGGGTGTCAGGAAGGCGGGAATATTACTCTTGGTAAAAATTCAGGCATACCGCCGAAGGCAACTCTGAGAGATTTCTTACAGTTTTATTAACCCGATAACGCCTCAAACAACGCTCGGGCATAAACCGGCAAGTGCTCAAACGAGCGGGCGCACAGTAACAGCTTTCGCGCCGCCCACGGCTCGTTCAGCGCCAGCACCTTGAACGTGGGTGGCGCTTGCCAGCGCTCGATCGTAGCCTTGGGCACAATGCCCAGCCCGGCCCCGCGGGCCACCATGCGCACCACGCCATCAAAGCCTTCGGCGCGAATTCGTACCTGCATGCGCGTGCCGTTGTGCAGCGCTTTTTCTTCCAGATACACCGCCAAGGCGCTGTTGGCCGACAGCCCGACAAAGTCGTGGCCCAACGTGTCAGCGAAGGTCAGTGCCGGATGTTGAGCCAGCGGATGATCCTGTGGGATCACCAGTACCAGCGGATCGTCGCGAAAAGGCCGGGTGTACAGGTCGTGGGTATCGACCGCGTTGGAAACTACACCGATATCGGCGGCGTTCTGGCGCAAGGCGTGGGTGATGCGCAGGCTGGTGAGCTCTTGCAGGTCAACGCTGATCGCCGGGTGCCGGTGTAAAAAATCAGCCAGTAACTCCGGCAAATACTCCGTGAGGGCGGCGGTGTTGCACAGCAGGCGCACCTGGCCTTTAAACCCCTGGGCGTATTCGGCCATGTCGTGATGCACACGCTCGACCTGTTGCAGTAACAATCGGGCATGTTGCGCCAGCGCTTGCCCGGCCGGCGTCGGGCTGACACCCCGGCGGCTACGCTGCAGGCACTCGACCCCCAGGGATGCTTCCATCGCACGAATACGCGCACTGGCGGCGGCCAGCGACAAATGGCTGAGGCTGGCGCCCGCGGTGATATTGCCCGCCTGTACCACATTCAAGTACAGGCGCAGATCAATCAGGTCGAAATGCATGATTAGCGTTATCTCAGATCATCTGTAGGAGCGAGCTTGCCTCGCGATCTCTTTTAAAGATCAAAAGATCGCGAGGGCCGGCGCGCCCCAAA
>NZ_JANLNV010000043.1 GCF_025465935.1 Pseudomonas sp. 7P_10.2_Bac1
CCCGGGGCCGACGATTTTTTTAAAAAAAAAAACCCCCCCCCCCCCCCCCCCGCTCCTACAGCGGGGTCGATTGTTGTGTCTGGCGAGTGTTTAGTCGCGATAAATAATCGCCGAACCCCACGACAGGCCCACACCGAACCCGCTCAACGCTACGCGCTTCCAGGTGGCGTCCATCACGTGTTTTTCCAGCAGCAACGGAATGCTCGACGACACGGTGTTGCCGGTCTCGACCATGTCTTTGATGAACTTCTCTGGCTCGCTTTCTTCAAAACGGCGGGCCACAGCGTCAACAATCGCCGCACTGCCCTGGTGGATGCAGAACGCGTCAATGTCTGTGGCTTTCAGCTCAGACTCGTCCAGCAGTTCGTGCAGGTGTGCAGGCACTTTGACCAGCGCGAAGTTGAACACCTGGCGGCCGTTCATGAAGAACACGCCGTCGCTGACTTTCAAGTGCGGTGCGCCCGAACCGTCGGTGCCGAACTTGGCTTTGCCCAACTGCCAGGTGGCGTCTTCGCCCATCCAGGTGGCAGTGGCGGCGTCGCCAAACAGCATGGTGGTGTTACGGTCTTCGGGATCGACGATTTTGGAGTACGGATCGGCAGTCACCAGCAAGCCGTTTTTCAGGCCCGCCGCTTCCATAAAGCCTTTCATGGCGTAGATGCCATAGACGTAGCCCGAACAGCCGAGGGAGATATCGAACGCAGCCACGTGGGTCGGCAGGCCGAGTTTGTCTTGCACGATGGCAGCCGTGTGCGGCAAGCCTTCGGCATCACCGTTCTGGGTGACGACGATCAGCGCGTCGATGGATTCACGCGCGAGCTGCGGGTTGTTGGCGAACAGTGCGTTGACTGCCTCGACACACAGGTCTGAGGTTTCCTGGTCAGCATCTTTACGCGGCAAGAAGGCTGAACCTATCTTGCCCAGAATGAAGTCTTCGTCCTTGGAGAACTTCGCGCCCTGGGCGTAGTTGTCTACACCGTTTGCGGGCACGTAACTGGCGATGCTTTTAATGCCAATCATTGTGGCTTCCCAATACTAAATAGCTGGAGATCACCCGCTCAGACAATTGAGGGGCGTTGACAATAAGAGGGCTTCGTCGCGCACAACAGCGGCGAAATCGGGCACCAGACACCTTGTACATCACCACACAAAACCATCAAAAAAGGCCCGGCACCCGCCCATAGGTTTCACACGATACAGTGAAGATGCCCGTTGTGACTCATAGGTCACTCTAATTTGTGTGGTTTTATACAAAAGATTTCACAGAAGCCGCAGTCGCCGACGAGGCACGAGGCTGCGATGCGCCAAAAAAGGGGCGCTTCGCAGCCTCGTGCCTCGTCAGCGACTACCTGGGGTCGATCAGAGCTGGTTGAACAGGCTCAGTTGGGAGATTTTGACGAACGCCAGCTGCGAGGCCTCGAGCATGGATTTCTGGAACGCCAACTGTGTGGCCGCGCTGGCAGTGTCGGTGTTGCCGATGGCTGCGGTGGTGGAGTCGTTGGCCAGACCCAGGCTGGTGTTTTCGTCATATTGAATGTCGACCGCATTCAACCGCGCACCGATTGAACCCCGCGCCGCGTCGAGACTGGTGCTGGCGTTTTTCAGATTGCCGATCGCGGTGTTGATCGCGTCACGCTGCATGCGCGCAGCAGCCGGGTCTTTTTCACTCGGCACCACCAGCGCCTTGCGCAACTCGCTGAGGGTGTCCAGCGCGCTCTGGCTCTGGTGATTGTTGTTGCTGACAACAAACTGGTCGCCCGACGCCGGGGCGCCGGTAAAGTCAAATTTGACGCCCATGGCATTCAACGAGCCATCGGCCAAAGTGCCCTTGGCAATCGACTTGCTGCTGTCAGTCACCGGCTGGGCATACACCTCGTAGTCGGTGGCGCTGGTGAATTTGATCACCGCGCCGTTGCTCGGAAAACTGTCCCCGTAGCTGGCTGCATCGGTCACGGTCGAGCCGGTGATTTGCGCGGTCGAGGTGTTGCTCGGGGTGCGCGAGGCGTTGAAGGTGTCGGGCTTGGCTTGCAAGGTAAAGGTATGCCCTTTGACCGCCGCATCCTGATCGGCCGGGGCGATGTCCTTGAGGTTCAGGTTGATGTCGAACGACACCCCGCGCAGGCTGATGCTGTGCGCACCTTCTTTGGTCGAATCAAACACCCCGTTACCCGGGATCTCCGAGGTCACGTCTTTGCCGTCGGCGTCTTTCAAGGTGTATTGGGTGCTGCTGGTGAATTCCAGAGTGTACGGCTGACCCGAGGCAAAGCTCTTGTTGAACACCGCACTGGAGGTCACCAGGCCCGATGACACCGCGACCACGCCCTTGTCGGGCACGACGGCGCCGTCTTCGTCGAGCATCGGCTGCAAGGTGGTCTGGGTGCGCCCGGTATTCACCGAGTTTTCCATGAAGCTTTTGGCCGTGTCGCTGCCCGCCAGGGTCAGGGTGTCGGAGATTTTGAGATTGAGCTGCGTGTCGTCACCCTGATAGGTGTAGGTGCCGTCGTTGTTGCGAATATACGGCTGGGTGTCGGTCTTGGAGCCCGAGAACATGTAGTTGCCCGAGGCATCTTTGCTGTTGAGCAAGCTGAACACCTGGTCTTCGATGCTGCTCAGTTCATTGGCAATCGCCACACGGTCCGCGTCAGCCGTCACCCCACCCGCCCGCAGCGCCAGTTCACCGGCCTTTTGCAGCGAGTTGTTGATGCTGTCAAGCACGCTCTCCTGGTTACTCAACGACGACTTGATGCTGTCCATATTGGCGGAATACTGGCCCAGCATGTCTTTTTGCTGTTGCAGTTGCAGCAGCCGCGCCGCCCCCACCGGGTCATCGCCCGCCGTCTGGATACGCACGCCGGAGTCAATCTGCTGCTGGGTCTTGATCACCGACGAGAAGTTGTTCTGGTAGGTGGTGCTGGTCGACTCAAAAAACTGGGCAGTAGAAATACGCATCGTCGAGTGCTCCCTTAAAGACTGTTGATCAGCGTGCTGAAGGTTTCTTGCGCCGCCTTGATGATTTGCGACGATGCGGTGTAGTACTGCTGAAACTTGACCAGGTTGGAGGCTTCTTCGTCCAGGTTGACCTGCGACACCGAGTTGCGGGTTTGCGTGGCGTACGCCAGGGCTGCGGTGTTGGCGGTGCCGTCCACGCCTGCCTGGCTGGCTTTGCCGCCGACCTTGGAGACCAATTGGCTGTACGAGGTCCCCAGGCTCACCCCGCCCCCGCCGCCGGTTACCCCCACGGTCTGCTTGGTTTGCAGGCCGAGCAACTGGTTGGCGTTGCTGTTGTCGGCCTTGCCGTCCTTGTTGAAGCGAATGTCAAAGCTATCACCCTTGGCCGGCGAGCCGCTGAGGGTGGTGTCAAAATTGACGGTTTTTGGCGTGCCGTCCTGGTTGGTGACCGCCGCGCCAGAGGCATCGAGCACCGGTACCTTGATCGTGACTTTGTTGTCCTGGCCCGGAACGATGGTGCCTTCGCCGATTTTCTCGCCCTTTTCGTTGAGGATGCGATAGCTCTGGGTGCCGCCGCTGGCTTCGTCAAAGGTGATGCGCACTGGCATCGCACCTTCGATTTCGCTTTGCGACTTGCCCAGATCGGCGCCGCCATAAATATCCAGCGCTTGCGACAGGCTCAAGCCGCTGGCAGCGCCGGTGCCACTGTTGGAGCCGCCCTTGACGGCCACCAACGGCCCGGCAAATGCCAATTTACTGGCATCGGTCATTTGCACGCTGATGCCGCTGGCGCCGTTCGCGGTCGGGCTGACCTTGAAACTGTCGCCCTTGCTCAACGCGCCGCCATTGAGGCTCATGCTGAAGCCGTCGATCACTGCGGGCGGGTCTTGGTCAAGACGGAAGGCGCCCATGTTGGTGCCGTCCGAGCGTTTGACCGTGTACTCGTTGTCGCTGGTGAACGTGACCTGATAGTCGTAGGTGGTCAGGGCGCCACTGTTGGTGATTTTCACGTCCAGGTTGCCTGAGCCTGCGCTGTTGCCGGTCGCGGCCAGGCTGCGCTGGCTAATCGCCTTGTCGCTGTTGATGCTGCTGAACATCGACGAACCAAATTCGCCGTTGGCGTCCAGCCCCTGCCCTAGCTGCCGGTTGACCGCATCGGCCAGCACAATGGCCGTGCGCCCCAGCTCATTGATGGCCGGAGCCAGCACGTCTGAACGATAGCGCAGCAGGCCGCCGATCTTGCCGCCAGTGAGCACCGAGGTCACGTCCGAGCTGGACTGCGGATAGTTGATCTGGATGCTGTATTGGCTTTTGTCGGTTTTACTGGGCACCGCCGACAAGGTGTTGGAGGTATTGCCCTGTACCAGCGCCTGGCCCGTGCCGAGGGTAATGTCGTACACGTTGTCGTGTTCTTGCACCGTCACCCCAACCAACTCGTTGAGGGTGCGCACGGCTTCGTTGCGGGCATCCATCAGGTCGTTGGGGGTGTTGCCCGCGGTGGTGGCCTGGGCGATCTGCTTGTTCAGCGAGGCAATGGTGGCCGTATGCTGGTTGACCATCGAGGTCAGCGTGTCCAGCTGGCTGTTGATGCCTTCGTTCTGTTGGTTGAGCTGCGTGGAGATCGAATTGAAACGGTTGGTCAGGGTTTGCGCGTTGGTCAGCAGCAATTGCCGCGAGGAACTGTCTGCCGGCGATCCAGCCGCCGTTTGCAGCGAGGCGAAAAAGCTGTTGAGCGCCGCCGACACACCGGTGCTTTTGTCCGAGAGCAACTTGTCGATCGAGCCGATCTGATCAAGATAGGCCTGGGCATCGCCATTGAGCGACGTGGTGGTCTGCAACTGGGCGTCGAGGTAGGAGTTGTACACCCGGCGCACGTCGGCCAGGGTAGTCCCGGTGCCGATGAACACCCCGCTCACTTGCTGCGAGCCCGCGCTGCTCTGCACGATTTGCTGGCGCGAGTAGCCCGAGGTATTGGCGTTGGCAATGTTATTGCCCACGGTGGCCAAGGCCCCTTGGCTGGCGTTAAGCCCCGACATCCCGATGTTGATCAAACTCGCCATGGTTCAAACCTTATAAATGCGTGAGAGAACCCGTCGAGACGTAGCTCTGGTAGGTTTTCATTTGCTTGGCAATCTGCGAAATCTTGCTCGCGTACTCAGGGTCGGTCGCGTATCCGGCCTTCTGCAGCTCACGAACAAACTGCTCTGGTTTATCGGCTGCGTTGAGCACTTCTTTATAACGATTGTTGCTCTGCAGCAGCGTCACCAGGTCGTGAAAACTGTCCTGATAGGAGTTGTAGGAACGGAAGTCCGCCGTCTCCTTGACCATTTGCCCATCGCGGAACTCACTGGTAATGGCCCGCGCCTGGGCGCCCTGCCAATTGCCGGTGGCCTTGATGCCGAACAGGTTGTAACTGCTGTTGCCGTTTTGTTGACGCATGACCGATTTGCCCCAGCCGGTTTCCAATGCGGCTTGCGCCACCAGGTACAGCGGGTCGACGCCGATTCGGTCGGCCGCCTGCTGCGCCATCGGCAACATCGTGGCAACAAACGCATCCGGCGATTCAAAGGCCTGTTTAGCCGGTGCCAAGGGTGGCTGGGCCATGGCGCGGCCATAAATCTGCATGCGCCCGTGCACACCCGAGGCGCTGAGCATCGGCTGCCGACTCCCTTTGATGACGGCGTCCAGCGCGGCGCTGGTCCTGCCCGGCACAGTGCCGGTATTGAGCGTTGAACGCGCAGGGTCGGCAGATGGCACGATCCCGGCCAACAGGCGATCGGTCAATTTGCTCGGCAAAGCCAGACGACGCTGGTTGAGCATCGCCATGTCATTTTTGTGCCCGACATCCACCGCCGGCGTCGCCACACGGGCGGCCCACAAGGCCCGCTGGCCATTGGAGCGGACAAACGGACTGTTCGTCGGGGGCGTCGCGGGTGCAGTGACTTTGGTTTCAGCGGCCACAGCAGGCGTAGCCGGCACGTCACCCGGTACCACCGATTTGTTTTTCGACATCTGGCGCATCAGCACGTCAGCCAGACCAATGCCGCCACCCTGACGCGACAAGGTCACCGACAGTTGCTGGTCGTACATTTCCTGATACTGCTTGGCCGCTGGCGTGTTGAGCGGGTTGTCCTTGCCCAGCACTTCGTTGGCCGAGCGCATGGACTTGAGCATTTCGTTGAGGAACAGCGACTCGAATTCCTGCGCCACCTTGCGCATATTGCCGTCGCTGTTACGGTCGCCCACCTTCAGGTTGTTCAGACGATTAAGGTCGCTGAACGCCCCCGAATCGCTATCACTGACGACACCGCTCTTACGCATATCCATGCTGCCAGCCTCAGATCACGATCAGGTCGGCTTGCAAGGCGCCGGCCTGTTTCAGGGCTTCGAGGATCGCCATCAAGTCCCCTGGCGCCGCGCCAACCTGGTTCACCGCCCGCACAATCTCGTCGAGGGTGGTACCCGGGCCAAACTTGAACATCGGCTTGGCTTCTTGCTGGGCGTTGATCCGCGAACGCGGCACCACGGCGGTCTGGCCGTTGGACAGTGGGCCCGGCTGGCTGACAATCGGGTCTTCGGTGATGGTCACGGTCAGGCTGCCGTGGGTCACGGCGGCGGGCGAAACCTTGACGTTTTGCCCGATCACGATGGTGCCAGTGCGTGAGTTGATGATGACCTTGGCCACCGCCTGCCCCGGGTCGACTTCGAGGTTTTCCAGAATCGACAGGTAGTCGACACGCTGGCTTGGGTCCAGTGGCGCCGTGACGCGAATCGAGCCGCCGTCAATCGCCTGGGCCACGCCCGGGCCGAGCAGATCATTGATTTTGTCCACCACACGCTTGGCGGTGGTGAAGTCGGAGCGATTGAGGTTCAGTGTCAGGCTATTGCCCTGGTTGAAACCACTGGGCACAGCCCGTTCAACCGAAGCACCGCCCGGGATACGCCCGGCTGACGGCACGTTAACGGTGATTTTCGAACCATCACGGCCCTCGGCATCAAAGCCACCGACCACCAGGTTGCCTTGGGCAACCGCGTAGACGTTGCCGTCAATGCCCTTGAGCGGCGTCAGCAACAACGTGCCGCCGCGCAGGCTTTTGGAGTTGCCGATGGAGGACACGGTGATGTCGATCACCTGGCCCGGCTTGGCGAACGCAGGCAAATCGGCACTGACCGACACTGCTGCGACGTTTTTCAACTGCACGTTGCCCGACCCTGGCGGCACTTTGATGCCGAATTGCGAGAGCATGTTGTTGAAGGTTTGCAGGGTGAACGGAGTTTGCGTGGTCTGGTCGCCCGTGCCGTTAAGCCCGACCACCAGGCCATAACCAATCAATTGGTTGGAACGCACGCCCGAAATGCTGGCGATGTCTTTCAACCGCTCGGCATGGGCGCCCAGGGTTGTCGACAACAGCAGAACGGCTGCCAGCAGATGCTTGATTTTCAGCATGGTCGGTCCGGTTTAAAAAGGAAACAGTGGGCTAAGGAAGAAACGATCAAACCAACCGGGCTGGCTGGCATCGGCAAACGAGCCTGTTCCCGAATAGGTGATGCGCGCATCCGCCACGCGGGTCGAAGACACGGTGTTGTCGGTGGTGATGTCGTCCGCGCGTACCAGACCTGCGATACGCACCAGCTCGTCGCCGGTGTTTAGGGTCATCCACTTCTCGCCGCGTACGGCGATGATGCCGTTGGGCAGCACATCGGCCACGGTCACGGTGATCGAACCGGTCAGGCTATTGCCCTGCCCGGCCTTGCTGTCGCCTTTGGTTGCGCGGCTGCCGCTGTAACCGGCGTTGAGGCTCAGGTCAGCGCCACCCAACGGGTTGTTGGTGGTCATGCCGCCACCGAACAGCGAAGTCAGGCCGATGTTGGTGTTGCTGTTTTTGCCGATGGCCGAGTTGGCGTTCTTGCTCGCCTGGGTGCGCTCGTTCAGGGTGATGGTGATGATGTCACCGACCCGGAAAGCCTTGCGGTCGCTGTACAGGTTCTGTTCAAAACCGGCCTGGTAGATCGAGCCGTTGTTGGCCGCAGCCGGCAACGGGGTGCGCGGCAGTACCGGGGCGTAATACGGATCGTTAGGACGTGGCGGCGGGCTGACACACCCCGCCAGGAACGTTACGCCACCCAGTGCCAGAACAGAAATAAAGCGTTTCATGACCTCTCCCGCTTCACGTAATTACAGATTTTGCGTCACAAACGAGAGCATTTGATCGGCGGTGGAGATCACTTTGGAGTTCATCTCGTAAGCACGCTGGGTGGTGATCATGTTGACCATCTCTTCAACGGTGCTGACGTTCGAGGTTTCGAGGGTGTTCTGCATGGTGGTGCCGAAACCGTTCAAGCCCGGCGTACCGATTTGCGGCGCGCCGCTGGAAGCAGTTTCCAGGAACAAGTTGCCGCCCTGGGCCTGCAAGCCGGCCGGGTTGATAAAGTCGGCGGTTTGCAGGTTGCCGATGATCTGCGCAGCGGCGTTGCCCGGAACGGTCACCGACACGGTGCCGTCCTGGCCGACAGTGAAGGTATCGGCGTCGGCCGGCACCACAATCGCAGGCTCCAGGGCAAAGCCGCTGGCGGTGACGATCTGGCCGTTCGAATCCAGGTGAAAAGTACCGTCACGGGTGTAGGCCGTGGTCCCGTCCGGCTGCAGGATCTGGAAAAAACCACGGCCATTGATGGCCATGTCCAACGGCTGCTCGGTGGTTTGCAGGCTACCGGCGGTGAAGTTCTTTTGCGTGCCGACAATGCGCACGCCGGTGCCCAGTTGCAGGCCCGAAGGCAGCTCGCTGTCCTGGGTCGATTGGGCGCCGGGCTGGCGTTTGATCTGGTACAGCAAGTCCTGGAACTCGGCACGATCACGCTTGAAGCCCGTGGTCGAAACGTTGGCCAGGTTGTTGGAAATGGTCGTCAGGTTGGTGTCTTGTGCAGCCAAACCCGTTTTTGCAACCCACAGTGCCGGAAGCATGCGTGCTCTCCTCGTGCGCCGGTTTTTCGGCGCAACGTGTCAGTAATTAGCTCATGGCCAGGACGCGAGTCATGGCCTGATCGTCTTCTTTGGCGGTGTTCATCATTTTGATGTGCAACTCGAACTGCTTGGACAGGGCCAGCACCGACGTCATCTCTTCGACGGCGTTGACGTTGCTGGCCTCCAGGAACCCCGAGGTCACCCGCACACTGGCCTCGGCTTGCGCAGGCTGGCCGTTAGCGGTGTGGATCAGACCGTCGAGGCCTTTAGTCATGTTGCGCAGGTCCGGCTGGACCAGCTTGATGCGGTCCACTTCAGCCATCACCCGCGGCCCCTCACCCATGGCGCGGATGCTGATGGTGCCGTCCTCGCCCACTTCGATTTGCTGCTGCGGCGGCACGGCGATAGGCCCGCCATTGCCCATCACCGGCATGCCGTTGCCGGCCCGCAGAATGCCCAGAGAGTCCACGTTCATGCTGGCGGTGCGCACATAAGCTTCGCTGCCATCGGGCGCCTGCACGGCCAACCAGCCATCGCCCTTGACGGCGATGTCCAGGTCGCGACCGGTTTGCACCAGAGCGCCGGGCGTGAAGTCCGTGGCTGGACGCTCGCTCATGGCAAAGGCCCGTGCGGGAAAGCTGTCGCCAAACACCGGCATCGAACGCGCCTGTTCCAGATCGCGCTGAAAGCCATTGGTTGAGATGTTCGCCAGATTGTTGGCATGCGCCTTTTGCGCCAGAGCATTCTGACTGGCGCCGGTCATTGCCACATAAAGGTACTTGTCCACACTCATTCCTCTGCCTGACGGACGCTTGCCGTCCACCGCCGTACTGCAGAGGTACTAGCAATTTACGCACCAACTTTATTTTGACGCGGGCAAAGGCCGTGCTGGAGGGGGTTGAGGGCGTTTTTGAGGCGTGACAGAAACCGCAAACCGGCGTGGTTATGCCGGTTGCGGCAAAGGGCGGCCTGTTCGACACAACAACGGTGGGAGCGCGATGTTAATCCCGGCCCGGCTTGATGATGCCGTGCTCACGCAGTTTGTTGGCGATGGTGGTGTGCGAAACGCCCAAGCGCTTGCCCAGCAGGCGGCTGCTCGGGTGTTCGGAGTACAGGCGCTCCAACACGGTTTTTTCAAAGCGCCCGACGATTTGATCCAGCCCGCCCTCCATCGAAAACTCACCCAGCGGCTGACGCACGCCGTAATCCGGCAAGCGGATGTGTTCGGCCTTGACCACCCCGCCATCGCACAGCGACACCGCCTGGAACAGCACGTTTTCCAATTGCCGCACGTTGCCCGGCCAATGGTAGTGGCTCAGGCGATCCATGGCCGCCGGGGCCAGGCGTGGCAACGCACAGCCAATTTGCCGACTGGCCTGATCGAGAAAATGCTCGACCAACGGTTCAAGCCCGTCCAGACAATCGCGCAGCGGCGGGATGTGTAACGACAACACATTGAGGCGGTGGTAAAGATCCTGGCGAAATTCGCCTCGGGCACACAGCTCTGACAAATCCACCTGCGTGGCGCACATCACGCGCACATCCAGGTAGACCTCTTCGTCGCTGCCGACACGGCGAAAGCAGCCGTCCTGCAAGAAGCGCAGCAATTTGACCTGCAGGCGCGGGCTCATTTCGCCCACGCCATCCAGGAATAACGTACCGCCTGCGGTCAGTTCCAACAGCCCCAGCTTGCCCTCGGCCCGTGCCCCTTCGAATGCACCCGGCCCGTAGCCGAACAGTTCGGTTTCAGCCATCGACTCGGGCAAACCGGCGCAGTTGAGCGCCATCAGCGGCGATTGCCCACGCGGGCTGGCCAGGTGGCAGGCGCGCGCCAGTAACTCTTTGCCGGTGCCGGTTTCGCCTTCTATTAATAGAGGCGCATCCAGGGGTGCCATACGTCGGGCTTCACGGACCACGGCGGCCATGACTTTTGAGCTTTGGAAAATACTGTCGAAGCCGCGCAGTTCCTGTTTGCGCACGTTGTAGATCTGCTCGCCCAGACGATCCGCACGGTGCAGTGTAAGCACCGCCCCGGCCATGGCCTCGCTGTCATCGTGCTCCAGTTGCAGCGGCGCGATGTCAGCCAGAAACACATGCCCCTTGATCTTGACCCGCAGGCCGTTGATCCGCGATTTGTTCGCTCGCACCAGTTCAGGCAAGTCGAAGTCTTCGGCGTAGCGCGACAGGGCAATGCCCGGCACTTCATCGACGCGCACGCCGAGCAACTGCGCCGCCGCACGGTTGGCCGCGACAATCGAGCCGCCCATGTCGATGGACAGCACGGGGAATTCCAGCGCGCCGAGCAAGGCGTTGAGTTCCATGTGCCTGCGCTCGCTGGGCATCAGCCCTACGCGTTTGACGCCAAAAACCCCGGCGATGGTTTCAAACTTCGGGCGTAGTGCCTGAAACTGAAGATTGATCAGGTTAGGGCAAAACAGATAGATCGCGTTGCCCTGGTCGCCCCCAACCTCGCCGCGCTTGACGTTGATGCCGTAGGCCACCAACAGATTGAGAATGTCACGCAGGATGCCAATCCGGTTTTGGCAGTGGACTTTGATACGCATGGGGCAAGGCTCGGCTGTGTCTTTATTGTAGGAGCGAGCTTGCCTCGCGATCTGTTGATGGTTTTAAAAGATCGCGAGGCAAGCTCGCTCCTACAGGGGGTGTTTATTTGTTCGGGAAAGCATTTCGCTGTCACGATTTTTTGACGATTTTGCAATTACCCACGCAAGAATGACAGTTCAATTGTCTCGTCGTAACGAATTATTTACGGAATAGGCACATCATTCCGGCAACAGACACCTTTACCCGGCTGCATCCGGCCAGCACTTGGGATATCACTTAACCCACGAATACGCGCCGTCCCTGACAGAACAATAAAAACGATTTCTCTGCGGAGAGCACCATGAAGCAAACGAAATACGTCGCCCGTGAGCCGGATGCCAATGGCTTTATCGACTACACACCCGAGGAACACGGGGTGTGGAATACGCTGATTACCCGTCAGCTCAAATTGCTCGAGGGCCGCGCCTGCCCCGAGTACATGCAGGGCATCGAGAAGCTCGGCCTGCCCCACGATCGCATCCCGCAACTGAGCGAAATCAACAAAGTGCTGGGCGAAACCACTGGCTGGCAAGTTGCCCGGGTGCCGGCACTGATCCCCTTCCAGACTTTTTTCGAATTACTGGCCAGCAAGCAGTTCCCCGTAGCGACTTTTATTCGTACGCCCGAAGAACTAGATTACCTGCAAGAGCCGGATATTTTCCACGAGATTTTTGGCCATTGCCCGCTGCTGACAAACCCATGGTTTGCTGAATTCACTCACACCTACGGCAAACTCGGCCTGCAAGCGAGCAAAGAGCAGCGCGTGTATCTGGCCCGCCTCTATTGGATGACCATTGAGTTTGGCCTGGTGGATACCGCAGAAGGCAAACGCGTGTATGGCGGCGGAATTCTCTCTTCGCCTAAAGAAACGGTTTACAGCTTGTCTTCAGAACCCGAACATCAGCCGTTCGATCCGCTGGAAGCTATGCGCACGCCGTATCGTATTGATATTTTGCAGCCCCTGTACTTTGTGCTGCCGGACTTGAAGCGCCTGTTTGACCTGGCCCAGGAAGACATCATGGGCATGGTCGAACAAGGCATGGCGCTGGGGTTACATGCGCCCAAGTTCCCGCCCAAGCCCAAAGCGGCTTGACCCTCCATTTTCCAGACCAATAAAAATCGATTTCAGGAACACACCATGAACACATTGAACCAAGCCCACTGCGAAGCCTGCCGCGCCGATGCCCCACAAGTCAGCGATGAAGAGTTGCCGATTCTGATCAAGCAGATCCCGGACTGGAATATCGAAGTTCGCGACGGCATCATGCAGCTGGAAAAGGTTTTTCTGTTCAAGAATTTCAAGCATGCCCTGGCGTTTACCAACGCCGTTGGCGAAATCTCTGAAGCTGAAGGCCATCACCCAGGCCTGCTGACCGAGTGGGGCAAAGTCACCGTGACATGGTGGAGCCACTCGATCAAAGGTCTGCACCGTAACGACTTCATCATGGCGGCACGGACTGATGACGTGGCCAAGACCGCCGAGGGGCGCAAGTAATGCATTTCGCAGCCATTGGCCGGGTGCCGGGCGATCCGATTTTGGGCTTGATCGACGCTTATCACCAGGACAGTAACCCGAACAAATTTGATCTGGGCGTGGGCGTCTACAAAGACCCCAACGGCCTGACGCCGATCCTGCACTCGGTGAAACTGGCCGAGCAGCGGCTGGTGGATCAACAGCAGACCAAAACCTATATCGGCGGCCACGGTGACAGCCGTTTCGGCCAACTGATCAGCGAACTGGTGTTGGGCACTGAATCGCCACTCTTGGCCAGCAAACGCGCCGGGGCTACACAAACCCCTGGCGGCACCGGCGCATTGCGACTGGTGGCCGATTTTATCGCGCACTGTCTGCCAGGGCGCGGGATCTGGCTGAGCGACCCGACCTGGCCGATCCACGAAAGCATTTTCGCGGAAGCCGGGCTGAAGGTCAGTCACTACCCTTACGTGGGCAGCGACAACGCGCTCAACGTCGAGGCCATGCTGCAATCGTTGGAGCAAGCGCCGGAAGGCGACGTGGTCCTGCTGCACGCGTGCTGCCACAACCCGACCGGGTTCGACCTGTCGCACGACGACTGGCTGAACGTTCTGGACGTGGTTCGCCGTCGTCATCTGCTGCCTCTGATCGACTTTGCCTATCAGGGCTTCGGAGACGGCCTGGAGGCGGACGCCTGGTCAACGCGCCTGTTCGCCCGTGAACTGCCAGAAGTGCTGATCACCAGCTCCTGCTCGAAGAACTTCGGCCTGTATCGCGAACGTGTTGGCGCGTTGATCGTCTGCACCGACACTGCCGACAAGCTCACCGATGTACGCAGCCAACTGGCTTATCTGGCCCGCAACCTGTGGTCCAACCCGCCAGATCACGGCGCAGCTGTGGTGACCACCATCCTCGGGGATGCTCAGCTCAAGGCCCAATGGGCGGATGAAGTGGAAGCCATGCGCAGCCGCATCGCGCACCTGCGCGCCGGGCTGGTGGAAGCCCTGACGCCGTACGGTCTGGCCGAGCACTTTGCGCATATCAACCAGCAACGCGGGATGTTTTCGTACACCGGATTGAACGCCGAGCAAGTGCAAGTGCTGCGTGAAAAACACAGCGTGTACATGGTCGGCTCCGGACGCGCCAATATTGCCGGCGTCGATGGCACCCGCCTCGACTCGCTGGCCAAGGCGATTGCCCAGGTCTGTAAGCACTAAAAAACCTGTAGGCGCGAGCTTGCCTCGCGATCTTTTGAGCGTTTAAAAGATCGCGAGGCAAGTTCGCGCCTACAGGGCTGTTACAACATGAATAAATCGCCACATTCGGCGCCAGACGCAATAAAAAGACAAATTGTCACACTCTCTCCTGTATCCTGCCCTTGCTTTTTAAAAGCGCGGATTTACCCAGCGATTTAAAAACACACCTTACGAGGAGCGCGACGATGCACGAAATCCCAAACCTCCCCTTCCCAAGCCTGCATGAACCTCAGCAGCCAACCCCGCAACACACCAGTGGCGAAAACCCCGCACTGGAAGAGGCTCAGGATAGCCTCCAGGCCGATAGCGAAGACTGACCGGCCCTCTCTCAGGCGGTGCGAAAAGCTTCTGGTTTTTCATACCGCCTGACACAATTGCGCCACCCTTCTCTTCTCGCGGACTAAAGCGTGACCGACACCTTCAGCGACACCCAGGCCAGCGTGCTGATCGGCACCGCCGAAAAAATGATTGAACTCTGGGAGCGTCTCAGCCCGGAAAAACAAGCCCTTCTGCTTAAGCGCTTCGGCACCCAGGAAAATGCACTGGCTGCTTTAATCGCGACACAATTGGTTGCACCATTGTAATCTGCACCCAACCGCTCCCCGCAGGACCCCTACCCAATGCCTGAAACACAGCGCCCTATGGCAATCACGCTGCAAGTGGTTTCCATTGTTCTGTTTACCTTTATCGGCTATTTGAACATCGGCATCCCGCTCGCCGTATTGCCCGGCTACGTTCACAACCATCTGGGTTACGGCACGGTGATCGCCGGCCTGGTGATCAGTGTGCAATACCTGGCCACGCTGCTGAGCCGCCCGTATGCCAGCCGGATCATCGACAACCAGGGCAGCAAGCGCGCGGTCATGTATGGCCTGGCTGGCTGCGGCTTGAGCGGTGTGCTCATGCTGACCTCCAGTTGGTTGTCGCAGACACCCGCGCTGAGCCTGATCAGCCTGTTGCTCGGGCGTCTGGTCCTGGGCAGCGCCGAAAGCCTGGTGGGTTCGGGTTCGATCGGTTGGGGGATCGGTCGCGTTGGCGCGGCGCACACAGCCAAGGTGATTTCCTGGAACGGCATCGCCAGTTACGGCGCCATTGCCATTGGCGCCCCGTTGGGTGTGGTGATGGTCGGGTATTTGGGCATGTGGAGCCTGGGCGTAAGCATCATTGCCTTGGCCACGCTGGGTTTGCTGCTGGCCTGGCCAAAAGTGGCGGCACCGATTGTCAGCGGCGTGCGCTTGCCGTTCCTGCACGTGCTCGGCCGGGTGCTGCCGCACGGTACTGGCTTGGCGCTGGGCTCGATTGGCTTTGGCACCATCGCCACCTTTATCACCCTGTACTACGCCACCAATCACTGGGAAAACGCCGCGCTGTGCCTGAGCCTGTTTGGCGCCAGCTTTATCAGTGCGCGGCTGCTATTTGGCAACATGATCAACCGCATTGGCGGTTTTCGGGTGGCGATTGCCTGCCTGAGTGTCGAAACCCTGGGCCTGTTGCTGCTGTGGCTGGCACCCAATCCGCACTTGGCATTGGCCGGCGCGGCGCTGAGTGGCTTTGGCTTTTCGCTGGTATTCCCGGCACTGGGGGTCGAGGCGGTCAATCTGGTCCCCGCCTCTAGCCGAGGCGCGGCAGTGGGCGCGTACTCGCTGTTCATCGACCTGTCATTGGGCATTACCGGGCCGCTGGTGGGCGCCGTGGCCGCTGGTTTTGGCTTTACCTCGATCTTCCTGTTTGCGGCCCTGGCGGCGTTTGGCGGTGTAGTGCTGAGTGTTTATTTGTATCGGCAGGCAAAGCTTGCACGAGGCAGCTAAGAACAACCCTCACCCCAGCCCTCTCCCGCAGGAGAGGGAGCTGATTTTCGGTGACCTTAAGTCTGCATGCGGTCAGTTCCCTCTGTGTGGGGCTTTTGGCTTTAAAAGTCGACCTTGCCGCGGCCAGCCTTGATGTTGCCGCGCTTGGTCTTGGATTCCAGGCGACGCTTTTTCGACCCCAGGGTCGGCTTGGTCGGGCGGCGCTTTTTCTCGACTTTGGTGGCGCTCAGGATCAACTCGACCAGACGCTCCAGCGCATCCGCCCGGTTCTGCTCCTGGGTGCGGTATTGCTGCGCCTTGATGATCAGCACGCCATCAGTGGTGATGCGGCTGTCACGCAGCGCCAACAGCCGCTCTTTGTAAAAAGGCGGCAACGACGAGTTGGGGATGTCGAAGCGCAAATGCATCGCGCTTGAGACTTTGTTGACGTTCTGCCCGCCTGCGCCTTGGGCTCGAATGGCCGTCAGCTCGATTTCGTCATCGTGGATGTGAACGTTGTTGGAGATCACCAGCATTAATAAGGTCCGTCAGCAGGGCGTGCAGCATACCCCACAAACAACACACCCGGCGCGATGGCCGGGTGTGTTGACATACCGCTCAGTTTATTTGGCTGAGCTGTAAACCGCAGGCGCGGCCAGTGCTTCACGCTTGGCTTTGAACCAGTAGCAAATCCCCATGAAGGCCACCCACACCGGTATGGCGAATACCGAGATGCGAATGCCCGGGATCAACAGCATGATCACCAGGATGAACGCCACGAACGCCAGGCAAACGAAGTTGCCGTAGGGGTACCACAACGCTTTGAACAGCGGCGTTTGCGCAGTTTTGTTCATGTGCTGGCGGAACTTGAAGTGCGAGAAGCTGATCATCGCCCAGTTGATGACCAGCGTGGCCACGACCAGCGACATCAGCAGTTCCAGCGCATCGTGCGGCATCCAGTAGTTGAGCAATACCGCGATCACTGTGACGGCCGCCGAGGCCAGAATGGCATTGACCGGCACGCCGCGCTTGTCGATTTTAGCCAGCGATTTCGGCGCATCGCCCTGTTGCGCCATGCCCAGCAGCATACGGCTGTTGCAGTAGGTGCCGCTGTTGTACACCGACAACGCTGCGGTCAGGACCACAAAGTTGAGGATGTGCGCTGCAGTGTTGCTGCCCAGCATCGAGAACACTTGAACAAACGGGCTGCTGCTGTAGCTGTCGCCCCCGGCATTCAGGGTTTCAAGGAGCGAGTCCCACGGGGTCAGCGACAGCAGGACAACCAGTGCACCGATGTAGAAAATCAGAATGCGGTAGATGACCTGGTTGATCGCCTTAGGGATCACCGTGCGCGGCTTGTCGGCTTCTGCAGCGGTGAAACCGAGCATTTCCAGGCCACCGAACGAGAACATGATGAAGGCCATGGCCATCAGCAAGCCAGTCACGCCATGCGGGAAGAAACCGCCGTGATCCCACAGGTTGGACACGGAAGCCTGAGGGCCGCCATTACCACTGGTCAGCAAATAACTGCCCAGGGCGATCATGCCGATAATCGCCACGACCTTGATGATCGCGAACCAGAACTCGGCCTCGCCGAACACTTTGACGTTGGTCAGGTTGATCACGTTGATCAGGATGAAGAAGGCGGCTGCCGAAGCCCAGGTCGGGATCTCGGGCCACCAATAATGCACATATTTACCGACGGCGGTCAGTTCGGACATGCCGACCAGGATGTACAGCACCCAGCAGTTCCAGCCCGACAGGAAGCCGGCAAAGCCGCCCCAGTATTTGTGGGCAAAATGGCTGAAGGAGCCAGCAACGGGCTCTTCGACGATCATTTCACCGAGTTGGCGCATGATCATGAAGGCAATGAAGCCGCAGATGGCATAGCCCAGAATCATCGACGGGCCGGCGGACTTCAGTACCCCGGCAGAGCCAAGGAACAAGCCGGTACCAATCGCGCCCCCAAGGGCAATCAGCTGGATATGACGATTTTTCAGGCCGCGTTTAAGCTCACCTGATTGCGAGGTTTTTCCACTCATTGAAAGCGTTCCACACAAGGTTTGATGTGATTCAGTGCGATGTAGCTTGAGCACCAGAGGCAGTGATCGAAGGGTCTACAACACACATCAAACCCCAGCGCAGGCGCCAGGAATCCAAGGTTGTTTCACGAGTCATGCGTCACCTGTTTGTTTTTATCTGTGACGGAATCGAACCCGCAACGCTTGTGGCGATGCGGAGTTAACAAGGCGGGTTAGCCTCGAGGTTTTGGCCACTCATCACGGAGTTGAGCAGCGCAAACAGCGCGGGTACGCAATTGGGTCACAGTTAAAACGCGGCGCATTGTACACCCGCTTGTAGGCAAGATCCCATCACACCGCCGTTTGCAACACGAAACAAGCCAATAAACGGTCAGAAATAGTACACGCAGCTCTTTTTCCGGAAAGTATTCTTTACAACAGTGGCAAAACAGGCAGTTCTGCCGGATAACCTGTTGATTTTGTAGAGATAGCTTTACGAGGCGTAAAGAAAAATTTCCACCTGTAGACCTGCTTTTGTAGGAGCGGGGGGGGGGGGGGGGGGGGGGGTGTT
>NZ_JANLNV010000073.1 GCF_025465935.1 Pseudomonas sp. 7P_10.2_Bac1
GCTGTCGAGCGTGATGCTGAAGTTACCTTCTTCGTCCACAGTGCCGGTGCCAATTGCCAGGCCCGCCGCGTCTTTCACCGAGACAGTGCTGCCCGCCTCACCTTTACCAGTCAGTTCCAGGCCATTGGCACTCACTTTCAGTTCAGTCGCAGCAGCGGGTGCGGTGGTATCACCAGCAATCACTGGCGCGACGTCCGACACATTGCCTGCCTTGTCGGTCAGAGTGACATTGAGGGTCTCGCCATTCTTTTGTGGTGTGTTGAGGTTCACGGTGAACGAGCCATCAGCGCCAACGAGGCCGGTGCCGATTTGCACGCCCGCCGCGTTTTTCACGGACACCACACTGCCTGCTTCGCCTTTACCGATCAGTTCCAGGCCATCGACACTCACTTTAAGTTCAGTTGGAGCCGCCGGTGCGGTGGTATCACCCGCAATCACTTGCGTGGCCAGCGACTCGTTGCCTGCCTTGTCGGTCAGAGTGACAGTGAGGGTCTCGCCGTTTTTCTGAGGCGTATTGAGGACCGCATTGAACGAACCATCATCACCAACGGTGCCGGTACCGATTTGCACACCCGCCGCGTTTTTCACGATCACCGTGCTGCCCGCTTCGCCTTTACCGGTCAGTTCCAGGCCATTGGCACTCACTTTCAGTTCAGTCGCAGCAGCGGGTGCGGTGGTATCACCGGCAATCACTGGCGCGACCGCCGACACGTTGCCTGCCTTGTCGGTCAGAGTGACATTGAGGGTCTCGCCGTTTTTCTGCGGTGTATCAAGATTCGCGGTAAACGAACCATTAGCGTCAACAATGCCTGTGCCGATTAGGACTCCGGCTGCGTTTTTCACCGTTACCACGCTGCCCGCCTCGCCTTTACCCGTCAGCGTCAAGCCACTCTCACTGACCTCAAGCTCAGTCGGAGCTGCCGGTGCGGTGGTATCACCGGCAATCACCGGCGTGCCCACCGACACGTTGCCCGCCTTGTCGGTCAGGGTGACGGTGAGGGTCTCGCCATTGGTTTGCGCGCTGTCGAGGGTGATTGCAAAGTTGCCCTCAGCATCGACGACACCGGTGCCAATTTGCACACCCAAGGCGTCTTTCACCGTCACGGTAGTGCCAGCCTCACCTTTACCCTCCAGGGTCAGACCATTAACGCTGACGATCAGAGCCGTTGGAGCATCAGGTGCAGTGGTATCACCCGCTGTCACAGTACCCGCCAAGGACTCGTTGCCGGCTTTGTCGGTCAGAGTGACGGTCAGACTTTCGCCATTTTTTTGCGGTGCATCGAGGTCCGCGGTAAACGAGCCATTAGCGTCCACAATGCCGGTGCCGATTGGCACACCTGCGGCGTTTTTCACGGTAACAATGCTGCCCGCCTCCCCTTTGCCCGTCAGTGTCAAGCCATTCTCACTGACCTCAAGCTCAGTCGGAGCTGCCGGTGCGGTGGTATCACCGGCAATCACCGGCGTGCCCGCCGATACGTTGCCCGCCTTGTCGGTCAGGGTAACGGTGAGGGTTTCGCCATTGGTTTGAGCGGCGTCGAGCGTGATGCTGAAGTTGCCATCTTCGCCCACGGTACCGGTGCCAATTGCCAGGCCTGCCGCGTCTTTCACCGAGACAGTGCTGCCCGCTTCACCTTTACCGGTAAGCGTCAGACCATCAGCACCCACAACCAGGTTGGTTGGAGCTTCTGGAGCAGTGGTATCGCCTGCCACCACGTTGACCGAAGGCGAACTCAGGCCGCTGGCACTGCTTAAGGTGACGCCCAGGGTTTCGCCATTGGTTTGAGCGCTTTCGAGCACCACACTGAAATTGCCGTCAGCGTCTACGGTGCCGCTACCGATCACCGTGCCCGCAGCAGTTTTGATGGTTACGATGGTGCCAGCCTCGCCCTTGCCGCTCAGTGTCAGACCATCAACACTCACGCTCAGATCGGTTGGTGCGCCAGGCGCTACGGCATCACCGACAACCACAGGGGTGGCTGCCGATACGTTACCCGCCTTATCGGTCAGGGTGACTTCAAGTGTTGCGCCATTGCCTTGAGCCGGGTTGAGGACAACTTCGAAATTGCCACCCGCGCCAACAACACCAGTACCGACAGGCAAGCCAGCAGCGTCTTTGACAATAACGGTGCTGCCAACTTCACCTTTACCGGTGAGGGTCAGACCATCACCGCTCACCGCAAGGTTGGTCGGGGCATCCGGAGCAGTGGTATCGCCCGCAACAACTGGCGCAGCAACGGAGATATTGCCCGCCGCATCCGTCAGGGTGACGTTGAGCGTTTCGCCATTGGTTTGCGCGCTGTCGAGGGGGATGCTGAAGTTGCCATCTTCGCCCACGGTGCCAGTGCCAATTTCCGCACCCGCTGCGTCTTTCACCGAGACAGTACTGCCCGCTTCACCTTTACCGGTGAGGGTCAAGCCGTCAGCACTCACCACCAGATTGGTTGCAGCCTCTGGAGCCGTGGTATCGCCTGCCGTTACTGGCGCAACGTCTGAGATATTGCCCGCCGCGTCCGTCAGGGTGACGTTGAGCGTTTCGCCATTGGTTTGCGCGCTATTGAGGATGATGCTGAAGTTGCCATCTTCGCCCACGGTGCCGGTGCCAATTTCCGCACCCGCTGCGTCTTTCACCGAGACAGTGCTGCCCGCTTCACCTTTACCGGTCAGCGTCAGACCATCAGCACTCACCACCAGATTGGTTGCAGCCTCTGGAGCCGTGGTATCGCCTGCCGTCACTGGCGCAACGTCGGAGATATTGCCCGCCGCGTCCGTCAGGGTGACATTGAGTGTTTCGCCATTGGTTTGCGCGCTGTCGAGGATGATGCTGAAGTTGCCATCTTCGCCCACGGTGCCGGTGCCAATTTCCGCACCCGCTGCATCTTTAACCGAGACAGTACTGCCCGCTTCACCTTTACCGGTGAGGGTCAGACCGTCAACGCTCACGGCCAGATTGGTTGCAGCTTCCGGAGCCGTGGTATCGCCTGCCGTTACTGGCGCAACGTCTGAGATATTGCCCGCCGCGTCCGTCAGGGTGACATTGAGTGTTTCGCCATTGGTTTGCGCGCTGTCGAGGGTGATGCTGAAGTTGCCATCTTCGCCCACGGTGCCGGTGCCAATTTCCGCACCCGCTGCATCTTTCACCGAGACAGTGCTGCCCGCTTCGCCTTTACCGGTGAGGGTCAAGCCATCAGCACTCACAGCCAGATTGGTTGCAGCTTCCGGAGCCGTGGTATCGCCTGCCGTCACTGGCGCGGTGACGGAGATATTGCCCGCCGCATCCGTCAGGGTGACGTTGAGCGTTTCGCCATTGGTTTGCGCGCTCTCGAGGATGATGCTGAAGTTGCCATCTTCGCCCACGGTGCCGGTGCCAATTTCCGCACCCGCTGCATCTTTCACCGAGACAGTGCTGCCCGCTTCGCCTTTACCGGTGAGGGTCAGACCGTCAACGCTCACCACCAGGTTGGTTGCAGCCTCTGGAGCCGTGGTATCGCCTGCCGTCACTGGCGCGGCGACGGAGATATTGCCCGCTGCGTCCGTCAGGGTGACGTTGATTGTTTCGCCATTGGTTTGAGCGGCGTCGAGGGTGATGCTGAAGTTGCCATCGGCGTTCACGGTGCCGGTGCCAATTTCCACACCCGCTGCATCTTTCACCGAAACAGTGCTGCCCGCTTCGCCTTTACCGGTCAGCGTTACGCCATCGGCGCTTACAGCCAGGTTAGTCGGAGCTTCTGGAGCGGTTGTGTCTTTCGCAACCACCGGAGTAACTGCAGAGACGTTGCCGTTGGCATCGGTCAACGTTACTTCCAGGGTTTCGCCATTGGTTTGAGCAGCATCCAAGGTGACTTCAAAGTTGCCATCAGCACCGACAGTGCCAGAACCAATCACGTTGCCAGCCGGATCTTTGATGGTAATGGTCGAGTCTGGCTCGCCTTTACCGGTCACGGTCAGACCATCTTCGCTTACAACCAGCCCAGTTGGCGCTTCTGGGGCTGTGGTATCGCCTGCGATCACGCTGGTAGAAGGCGAAACAAGGCCGCCGGCGTTGGTCTGAGTGACACTCAGGGTTTCGCCATTGGTTTGTGCCGCGTCGAGGGTGATCGAGAAGTTGCCGTCCGCATCGACAGTGCCGGAGCCAATCACATTGCCTGCCGGATCCTTGATGGTGACAGTGCTGCCTGCCTCGCCTTTACCGGTGAGCGTCACGCCATCGGCACTCACGGCCAGGCCGGTTGGTGCTTCAGGCGCTACCGCTTCGCCGACAACCACGCTGCCAGCCTGCGACACGTTGCCAGCCGCATCCGTCAGCGTGACCTGCAAGGTGCCGCCATTGAGTTGAGCAGCGTCGAGGATGACTTCAAAAGTGCCATCTTCGCCTACCGTGCCGGTGCCAATTTCCAGGCCCGCCGCGTCTTTCACCGAAACAGTGCTGCCCGCTTCACCTTTACCGGTGAGGGTCAAGCCATCAGCACTCACAGCCAGATTGGTTGGAGCCTCTGGAGCCGTGGTATCGCCAGCAACAACTGGCGCAGCCACGGATACGTTGCCATTCGGATCAGTCAGGGTGACGTTGAGGGTTTGGCCGTTGGTCTGTGCAGTATCCAGGGTGACTTCAAAATCACCCTCTGCGTTGACGGTCCCGCTGCCAATGACTTTACCAGCGTCATCTCTGATCGTAACGGTACTGCCCGCCTCACCTTTACCGGTGAGGGTCAGGCCATCTGTACTCAGAGCCAGGTTGGTCGGGGCATTCGGAGCCGTGGTATCGCCTGCCGTCACTGGCGCGGCTTCGGAGATATTGCCCGCAGCGTCCGTCAGGGAGACATTGAGTGTCTCGCCATTGGTCTGCGCGCTGTCGAGAATGATGCTGAAGTTGCCATCTTCGCCCACGGTGCCGGTGCCAATTTCCGCACCCGCTGCATCTTTAACCGAGACAGTGCTGCCCGCTTCGCCTTTACCGGTGAGGGTCAGACCATCAGCACTCACAGCCAGATTGGTTGGAGCCTCTGGAGCCGTGGTATCGCCCGCAACAACTGGTGCAGCCACGGATACGTTGCCATTCGGATCAGTCAGGGTGACGTTGAGGGTTTGGCCGTTGGTCTGTGCAGTATCCAGGGTGACTTCAAAATCACCCTCTGCGTTGACGGTCCCGCTGCCAATGACTTTACCAGCGTCATCTCTGATCGTGACGGTAGTGCCCGCCTCACCTTTACCGGTGAGGGTCAGGCCATCAGCACTCACCACCAGATTGGTTGCAGCCTCTGGAGCCGTGGTATCGCCTGCCGTCACTGGCGCGGCTTCCGAGATATTGCCCGCCGCGTCCGTCAGGGTGACGTTGAGCGTTTCGCCATTGGTTTGCGCGCCGTCGAGGGTGATGCTGAAGTTGCCATCTTCGCCCACGATGCCGGTGCCAATTTCCGCACCTGTTGCGTCTTTCACCGAGACAGTGCTGCCTGCCTCACCCTTACCGGTGAGGGTCAGGCCGTCTGCACTCACCACCAGGTTGGTTGCAGCCTCTGGAGCAGTGGTATCGCCCGCAGTCACCGGAGCCGCTGCCGACACGTTACCGCTGGCATCCGTCAGGGTGACATTCAGGGTTTGGCCGTTATTTTGCGCGGTGTCGAGGGTAATGGCGAAAGTGCCGTCAGCCTCCACAACCCCGGAGCCTATTATCAGGCCCACCAAGTTTTTCACCGTGACGATGCTGCCCACTTCGCCTTTACCGCTCAGCGTCAAGCCATCCGTGCTAACGGCAAGATTGGTCGGCGCATCAGGTGCGCTAGTGTCGCCTGCTACCACACTGGAAGCCGGAGAAGTAAGGCCTGCAGCGTTAGTCAGTGAAACGGCCAGGGTTTCGCCGTTGGTTTGTGCAGCATCGAGAGTGATCGAGAAGTTGCCGTCAGCACCAACAGTGCCAGTGCCAATGACATTGCCAGCTGGGTCTTTGATAGTGACTGTGCTGCCTGCCTCGCCTTTACCGGTCAGGGTCAGGCCATCTGCGCTTACCGCCAGACCAGTTGGAGCTTCAGGCGCTACTGCTTCGCCTACAACCACACTGCCGCCTTCGGACACGTTACCCGCCGCATCGGTCAGGGTCACTTCAAGAGTGCCGCCGTTGTTTTGCGGTGCGTCGAGGGTGACTTCAAAAGTGCCGTCAGTACCCACAGTGCCCGAACCGATGACGTTGCCATCAGCATCTTTGACCGTGACGGTGCTGCCTGCTTCGCCTTTACCGGTCAACGTTACGCCATCGGCGCTTATAGCCAAGTTGGTTGGGGCGTCTGGAGCTGTAGTGTCTTTCGCCACCACCGGAGTAACTGCCGATACGTTGCCGTTGGCGTCAGTCAGCGTTACTTCAAGGGTTTCGCCGTTGGTTTGAGCGGCATCCAGAGTGACTTCAAAGTTGCCATCAGCACCGACAGTGCCGGCACCAATCACGTTTCCAGCTGGATCTTTGATGGTAATGGTCGAACCTGGCTCGCCTTTACCAGTCAGGGTCAGGCCATCTTCACTCACCACCAAACCGGTTGGGGCTTCTGGGGCAGTGGTGTCGCCAGCCTGTACCGGAGTGGCCGCAGAAATGTTGCCAGCCGCGTCAGTCAGAGTGACTTCAAGGGTTTCACCATTGGTTTGAGCGGCATCCAGGGTGACTTCAAAAGTGCCGTCAGTACCCACAGTGCCCGAACCAATGATGTTGCCATCAGCATCTTTGACTGTGACGGTGCTGCCCGCTTCGCCTTTACCAGTCAGACTCACGCCATCGGCGCTCACAGCCAGGTTAGTCGGAGCTTCTGGTGCGGTGGTGTCGCCTGCTTGTACCGGAGTAACTGCAGAGACGTTGCCGTTAGCATCGGTCAGCGTTACTTCCAGGGTTTCGCCGTTGGTTTGAGCAGCATCCAGGGTGACTTCAAAGTTGCCATCGGCACCGACGGTGCCGGAACCAATCACGTTTCCAGCTGGATCTTTGATGGTAATGGTCGAACCTGGCTCGCCTTTACCCGAGAGGGTCAGACCGTCTTCGCTTACAACCAGCCCAGTTGGCGCTTCTGGAGCCGTGGTATCGCCTGCGAGCACGCTGGTTGAAGGCGAAACAAGGCCGCCGGCGTTGGTCTGGGTGACACTCAGGGTTTCGCCGTTGGTTTGTGCGGCGTCGAGGGTGATCGAGAAATTACCGTCCGCACCAACAGTGCCGGTGCCAATCACATTGCCAGCTGGGTCTTTGATGGTAACCGTTGAGCCAGCTTCACCTTTACCGGTCAGGGTCAGGCCATCTGCGCTGACTGCCAGACCAGTTGGGGCTTCAGGCGCTACCGCCTCGCCCACCACCACACTGCCGCCTTCGGACACGTTGCCCGCAGCGTCGGTCAGGGTTACTTCAAGGGTGCCGCCGTTGTTTTGCGGTGCGTCGAGGGTGACTTCGAAACTGCCGTCAGTACCCACAGTGCCGGAACCAATGACGTTGCCATCAGCATCCTTGACTGTGACGGTGCTGCCCACTTCGCCTTTACCAGTCAGCGTCACACCATCGGCGCTTACAGCCAGATTAGTTGGCGCTTCTGGTGCGGTGGTATCGCCTGCTTGTACTGGCGTGACCGCAGAGACGTTGCCGTTGGCGTCAGTCAGCGTTACTTCAAGGGTTTCACCATTGGTTTGAGCGGTATCCAAGGTGACTTCAAAATTGCCATCCGCACCGACAGTGCCGGCACCAATCACGTTGCCAGCCGGATCTTTGATGGTAATGGTCGAGCCTGGCTCGCCTTTACCCGAGAGGGTCAGGCCGTCTTCACTCACCACCAAACCGGTTGGCGCTTCTGGGGCAGTGGTGTCGCCAGCCTGTACCGGAGTGGCCGCAGAAATGTTGCCAGCCGCATCAGTCAGCGTTACTTCAAGGGTTTCGCCGTTGGTTTGAGCAGCATCCAGGGTGACTTCAAAGTTGCCATCAGCACCGACAGTGCCGGCACCAATCACGTTGCCAGCCGGATCTTTGATGGTAATGGTCGAGCCTGGCTCGCCTTTACCGGTCACGATCAGACCATCTTCACTCACCACTAAACCGGTTGGGGCTTCTGGAGCGGTGGTGTCGCCTGCTTGTACCGGAGTAACTGCAGAGACGTTGCCGTTAGCATCGGTCAGCGTTACTTCAAGGGTTTCACCATTGGTTTGAGCAGCGTCGAGAGTAACTTCAAAATTGCCATCCGCACCGACAGTACCGGAACCAATCACGTTGCCAGCCGGATCCTTGATGGTAATGGTCGAGCCTGGCTCGCCTTTACCGGTCAGGGTCAGACCGTCTTCGCTCACTACTAGCCCAGTTGGCGCTTCTGGGGCTGTGGTATCGCCCGCGAGCACGCTGGTTGAAGGCGAAACAAGACCGCCTGCGTTGGTCTGGGTGACACTCAGGGTTTCGCCGTTGGTTTGTGCGGCATCGAGGGTGATCGAGAAGTTGCCGTCAGCACCGACAGTGCCAGTGCCAATCACATTGCCCGCTGGGTCTTTGATCGTGACTGTTGAACCGGCTTCGCCTTTACCGGTCAGGGTCAGGCCATCCGCGCTTACCGCCAGGCCAGTTGGAGCTTCAGGCGCTACTGCTTCGCCCACCACCACACTGCCGCCTTCGGATACGTTGCCCGCCGCATCGGTCAGGGTCACTTCAAGAGTGCCGCCGTTGTTTTGCGGTGCGTCGAGAGTGACTTCAAAAGTGCCGTCAGTACCCACAGTGCCCGAACCAATGATGTTGCCATCAGCATCTTTGACTGTGACGGTGCTGCCCGCCTCGCCTTTACCGGTCAACGTTACGCCATCGGCGCTTACAGCCAAATTGGTTGGCGCTTCTGGTGCGGTGGTGTCGCCTGCTTGTACCGGAGTAACTGCAGAGACGTTGCCGTTAGCATCGGTCAGCGTTACTTCCAGAGTTTCACCGTTGGTTTGAGCAGCATCCAGGGTGACTTCAAAGTTGCCATCTGCACCGACAGTGCCGGAACCAATCACGTTGCCAGCCGGATCTTTGATGGTAATGGTCGAGCCTGGTTCGCCTTTACCGGTCACGGTCAGACCATCTTCACTCACCACTAAACCGGTTGGGGCTTCTGGAGCGGTGGTGTCGCCAGCCTGTACCGGAGTGGCCGCAGAAATGTTGCCAGCCGCGTCAGTCAGAGTGACTTCAAGGGTTTCACCATTGGTTTGAGCGGTATCCAGGGTGACTTCAAAGTTGCCATCAGCACCGACGGTGCCGGAACCAATGACATTACCAGCGCCGTCTTTGACTGTGACGGTGCTGCCCACCTCACCTTTACCGGTAAGCTTCAAGCCATCTTCGCTCACCACCAAACCGGTTGGGGCTTCTGGGGCAGTGGTGTCGCCTGCTTGTACCGGAGTGACCGCAGAGACGTTGCCGTTGGCGTCGGTCAGCGTTACTTCAAGGGTTTCACCATTGGTTTGAGCAGCGTCGAGAGTAACTTCAAAGTTGCCATTCGCACCGACAGTGCCGGAACCAATCACGTTGCCAGCCGGATCTTTGATGGTAATGGTCGAACCTGGCTCGCCTTTACCAGTTAGGGTCAGGCCGTCTTCGCTCACTACTAGCCCAGTTGGGGCTTCTGGAGCCGTGGTATCGCCCGCGAGCACGCTGGTTGAAGGCGAAACAAGGCCGCCTGCATTGGTCTGGGTGACACTCAGGGTTTCGCCGTTGGTTTGTGCGGCATCGAGGGTGATCGAGAAATTACCGTCCGCACCAACAGTGCCAGTGCCAATCACATTGCCAGCTGGGTCTTTGATCGTGACTGTTGAACCGGCTTCGCCTTTACCGGTCAGGGTCAGGCCATCCGCGCTTACCGCCAGGCCAGTTGGAGCTTCAGGCGCTACTGCCTCGCCCACCACCACACTGCCGCCTTCGGACACGTTGCCCGCCGCATCGGTCAGGGTCACTTCAAGAGTGCCGCCGTTGTTTTGCGGTACGTCGAGGGTGACTTCGAAACTGCCGTCAGCACCCACAGTGCCGGAACCAATGATGTTGCCATCAGCATCTTTGACTGTGACGGTGCTGCCCACTTCGCCTTTACCGGTCAGCGTTACACCATCGGCGCTTACAGCCAGATTGGTTGGCGCTTCTGGTGCGGTGGTATCGCCTGCTTGTACTGGCGTAACCGCAGAGACGTTGCCGTTAGCATCGGTCAGCGTTACTTCCAGAGTTTCACCGTTGGTTTGAGCGGTATCCAGAGTGACTTCAAAGTTGCCATCAGCACCGACAGTGCCGGAACCAATCACGTTGCCAGCCGGATCTTTGATGGTAATGGTCGAACCTGGCTCGCCTTTACCAGTCAGGGTCAGACCGTCTTCGCTTACAACCAGCCCAGTCGGGGCTTCTGGAGCCGTGGTATCGCCCGCGAGCACGCTGGTTGAAGGCGAAACAAGACCGCCTGCGTTGGTCTGGGTAACACTCAGGGTTTCGCCGTTGGTTTGTGCGGCATAGAGGGTGATCGAGAAATTACCGTCCGCACCAACAGTGCCAGTGCCAATGACATTGCCAGCTGGGTCTTTGATAGTGACAGTGCTGCCTGCCTCACCTTTACCGGTGAGCGTCAGGCCATCCGCACTTACCGCCAGACCAGTTGGAGCTTCAGGCGCTACTGCTTCGCCCACCACCACACTGCCGCCTTCGGATACGTTGCCCGCAGCGTCGGTCAGGGTCACTTCAAGAGTGCCGCCGTTGTTTTGCGGTGTGTCGAGGGTGACTTCGAAACTGCCGTCAGTACCTACAGTTCCGCTGCCAATGACGTTACCAGCGCCGTCTTTGACTGTGACGGTGCTGCCTGCTTCGCCTTTACCGGTCAGCGTTACACCATCGGCGCTTACAGCCAGGTTAGTCGGAGCTTCTGGTGCGGTGGTGTCGCCTGCTTGTACCGGAGTAACTGCAGAAACGTTGCCGTTAGCATCGGTCAGCGTTACTTCAAGGGTTTCACCATTGGTTTGAGCAGCGTCGAGAGTAACTTCAAAGTTGCCATCCGCACCGACAGTGCCGGAGCCAATCACGTTGCCAGCCGGATCTTTGATGGTAATGGTCGAGCCTGGCTCGCCTTTACCAGTCAGGGTCAGGCCATCTTCGCTCACCACTAGGCCGGTTGGGGCTTCTGGAGCCGTGGTATCGCCCGCGAGCACGCTGGTTGAAGGCGAAACAAGGCCGCCGGCGTTGGTCTGGGTAACACTCAGGGTTTCGCCGTTGGTTTGTGCGGCGTCGAGGGTGATCGAGAAATTACCGTCCGCACCAACAGTGCCGGTGCCAATCACATTGCCCGCTGGGTCTTTGATCGTGACAGTGCTGCCTGCCTCACCTTTACCGGTGAGCGTCAGGCCATCCGCACTTACCGCCAGGCCAGTTGGAGCTTCAGGCGCTACTGCTTCGCCCACTACTACACTGCCGCCTTCGGACACGTTGCCCGCCGCATCAGTCAGGGTTACTTCAAGAGTGCCGCCGTTGTTTTGAGGTGCGTCGAGGGTGACTTCAAAAGTGCCGTCAGTACCCACAGTGCCCGAACCAATGATGTTGCCATCAGCATCCTTGACTGTGACGGTGCTGCCCGCTTCGCCTTTACCAGTCAGGGTCACGCCATCGGCGCTTACAGCCAGATTGGTTGGCGCTTCTGGAGCTGTGGTATCGCCTGCTTGTACTGGCGTGACCGCAGAGACGTTGCCGTTGGCATCGGTCAGCGTCACTTCCAAAGTTTCACCGTTGGTTTGAGCGGCATCCAGAGTGACTTCAAAGTTGCCATCCGCACCGACAGTGCCGGAACCAATCACGTTGCCAGCCGGATCTTTGATGGTAATGGTCGAGCCTGGCTCGCCTTTACCGGTCAGGGTCAGACCATCTTCGCTCACTACCAGTCCGGTTGGCGCTTCTGGAGCTGTGGTATCACCCGCAAGCACGCTGGTTGAAGGCGAAACAAGGCCGCCTGCGTTGGTCTGGGTGACACTCAGGGTTTCGCCGTTGGTTTGTGCGGCATCGAGGGTGATCGAGAAATTACCGTCCGCACCAACAGTGCCAGTGCCAATCACATTGCCAGCTGGGTCTTTGATCGTGACTGTTGAACCGGCTTCGCCTTTACCGGTCAGGGTCAGGCCATCTGCGCTCACCGCCAGATCAGTTGGAGCTTCAGGCGCTACTGCTTCGCCCACCACCACACTGCCGCCTTCGGATACGTTGCCCGCCGCATCAGTCAGGGTCACTTCAAGAGTGCCGCCGTTGTTTTGCGGTGCGTCGAGAGTGACTTCAAAAGTGCCGTCAGTACCCACAGTGCCCGAACCAATGATGTTGCCATCAGCATCCTTGACTGTGACGGTGCTGCCTGCTTCGCCTTTACCGGTCAACGTTACGCCATCGGCGCTTACAGCCAAATTGGTTGGCGCTTCTGGAGCAGTTGTGTCTTTCGCAACCACCGGAGTAACTGCCGATACGTTGCCGTTGGCATCGGTCAGTGTTACTTCCAGGGTTTCACCGTTGGTTTGAGCAGCATCCAGGGTGACTTCAAAATTGCCATCGGCACCGACGGTGCCGGAACCAATCACGTTGCCAGCTGGATCTTTGATGGTAATGGTCGAACCTGGCTCGCCTTTACCGGAGAGGGTCAGACCGTCTTCGCTTACAACCAGCCCGGTTGGCGCTTCTGGGGCTGTGGTATCGCCCGCGAGCACGCTGGTTGAAGGCGAAACAAGACCGCCTGCGTTGGTCTGGGTGACACTCAGGGTTTCGCCGTTGGTTTGTGCAGCTTCGAGAGTGATCGAGAAATTACCATCTGCACCGACAGTGCCGGTGCCAATCAAATTGCCAGCTGGGTCTTTGATAGTGACAGTGCTGCCTGCCTCGCCTTTACCGGTCAGTGTCAAGCCATCCGCGCTGACTGCCAGACCAGTTGGTGCTTCAGGCGCTACTGCTTCGCCTACAACTACACTGCCGCCCTCGGACACGTTGCCCGCCGCGTCGGTCAGGGTCACTTCAAGAGTGCCGCCGTTGTTTTGCGGTGCGTCGAGGGTGACTTCAAAACTGCCGTCAGCACCTACAGTTCCGCTGCCAATGATGTTGCCATCAGCATCTTTGACTGTGACGGTGCTGCCCGCTTCGCCTTTACCAGTCAGGGTCACGCCATCGGCGCTTACAGCCAGGTTAGTCGGAGCTTCTGGTGCGGTGGTGTCGCCTGCTTGTACTGGTGTGACTGCCGATACGTTGCCGTTGGCGTCAGTCAGCGTCACTTCCAGGGTTTCGCCGTTGGTTTGAGCAGCATCCAAGGTGACTTCAAAGTTGCCATCAGCACCGACAGTACCGGAACCAATCACGTTGCCAACCGGATCTTTGATGGTAATGGTCGAGCCTGGCTCGCCTTTACCCGAGAGGGTCAGGCCATCTTCACTCACCACCAAACCGGTTGGCGCTTCTGGGGCTGTGGTATCGCCCGCCACAACGTTGACAGACGGGGAAATGTTGCCCGACGCGTCGGTCAGGGTCACCCCAATGGTTTGGCCATTTTTTTGTGGCGTGTCCGGGGTCAAGGCGAACGTGCCGTCAGTTCCTACAGTGCCGGTGCCGATCACATTGCCAGCAGAGTCTTTGAGGGTAACCGTTGAGCCGGCCCGCCCTTTACCGCTGACCGTGAGGCCATCTGCGCTGACGGCAAGGTCTGTCGGAGCATCAGGGGCCGTCCCGACTGTGCCTTGAACGGTGTAACTTTGCCCGGCCGACTGGTTCTGCGCCGCATCGGTCAGGGTAGTTTGAATCTCTTCACCCGGGGTGCGTGGAGCATTCAGGATCACGGTGAAATTGCCGTCAGCCCCCACAGTGCCGGTGCCGATCACGTTACCCGCACTGTCTTTGACGGTGACCTGGCTGGCTGGCTCGCCTTTACCTCTGAATGTGACCCCATCCGCCGCCAAAACCAACTCGGTCGGCGGGGCAGGCGGGGTGGTATCGCCCGCGACCACGCTACCCGATTGCGACACATTGCCCGCGGCATCGGTCAAAGTGACGTCCAGGGTCTGGCCGTTGTTTTGCGGGGTGGTCGGCTTAACGCTGAAGTTGCCATCCGCCCCGACAGTGCCGGTGCCAATGACATTGCCTGCGGAATCCTTGAGGGTCACTGTCGAACCTGGCTCGCCTTTGCCGCTGACAGTCTGGCCATCAGCACTCACTGCCAGGCCGGTTGGTGCATCCGGAGCGGTGGTGTCTTTAGTGACCACGCTGCCGGCCGACGACTGATTGCCGGCCGCATCGGTCAATATGACATCCAGCGTTTCCCCATTGTTCTTGGGCGTATTCAAAGGCACCTGAAAGTTTCCGTCAGCGCCCACGGTCCCACTGCCGACCACATTCCCGGCCGAATCCTTGATTGTCACTGTGGCCCCCGCCTCACCCTTGCCGCTGACGGTCAGGCCATCGCGGCTCACGGAAAGGCCGGTCGGGGTGGCCGGAGGTGTTACATCGGCATCACCGCCATGATGATGACCACCGCCACCGCCGCCACCACCGAGTGCCGCTGCCGCACCGCCTGCCGCCAGAAGGCCAAGCCCCCACCAGACCCAGTCCGGCGTTGAACTTGCGCCATCGGCCGCGGCCGCCAGGGTCAAATCGTCGAGTGAGGAAATGTGGCTGAAAGTGAAGCCCGAATACGGGGAGGAATACTGGCCTAACAGCAACTCACCATTGTTGCCTTCCAGCACCAGTTGGTTAATCGCACCGTCGCTACCTGCCACAAAAAAGTTCTGGATAGTGAACGTCTCTCCAGACTTGAGCGTAATAACCAGATTCTGACCGGACTGTTGAAAAGACTGAACGCTCTCAGGCGCGAACGGCAGTTTGATAATGCTGGTTCCTTTTAGGCCAACTGTACCCACCGACTGTTCGGAAGTCGCACCTGTAGCCTTATCGACGATCACTATGTTTTTCATCTGGCACCTACTTTATATATTCGACAGATAGGGGGGAAAACCAGGCGCTATAAAAAAAAGGCGCAAGTTGCCCCGGCGGCGGAATTAACAGCCGAGTGTTTAAAAAGGGATTTGTGCTACTGACTGGCTAGCAGGGGCTCTGGGCCTCAGCCTACACCGGTATCTTCAAGGCTGTGCCTTTGATCCGGGAGACGACAGCAGTTGGCTTGCTGAAATGACTGCAACTCGACGCACACTTTACGAATCCATTCGTTAACCATGGCAAACACACCTATACCGCACACTATGAACACACCGCTAGGTGGGCGAATGTCTAACTCCACTGCTCACGACAACGTCGGAGACCACGGACAATACTAGCCACACACCCGGCATTTTCAAAACGCGAAAAATACGTCTACCCCGGGCGTTTCAATAACGCACAGCCAATGAACATTTGAATCTGCTTACGTGACAATGAAAATCTAATACGTGCTGATTTCATGATAATGAAAGGCGCATAGCATGTGCATGAAACACATACACGACACACCTAAAAGTGCATGTTTTAATTTTTGAAAAATAATAAAAACAATGGTGTTATAACTTTAGTACTAATGCAGCGTGCCCTGTATCACGCGTCACCGCGCCGCGACTCATCTTTATCAGGCATGGACTTTCATAAAGTCGATAAACACCCGTACCTTGAGCGGCAAGTGGCGGGTGTCGGGGTACAAGGCGTAAATCCCTTGGCGGGTCAGTTGCCAATCGGGCAGCAGGTGCACCAGCCGACCGGCCCGCAAATCCTCTTCAATCAGCCAGTCCGGCAAGATCGCCACCCCCTGCCCGGTCAATGCAAAGGCTTGCAACACCGATGAGTTGTCCGCCTTGATCCGCGCCTTGGCCGGGTTGGGTTGATAGGGGCGCGTCACCCCGCTGCTCAATTCGGTCATGCTCAGTTCACCAACCCGCCCATGCTCCAGCCAAGGTGCTTGCTCCAGGGCTTGCACGCTGTTGATAGGCGCCAGGCTGGCAACAAAGCCCGGCGACGCCACCGGCAGAATTTCAAAGGTGCGCAACTGAACGGCGCGATGGCTGGAGTCGAGCACGCGCCCCAGCCGCAGGGCCACGTCAAAGCGCTCGGAGATCAGATCCGCATGGGTCGAAGACGTCGACAGGTGCACATTGAGCTCAGGATGACGGGCACGAAACAGTTCCAGTGCAGGCACTACTTTGGCCAACGCGTACTCCACCGTGGTGGTGATGCGCAACGTCCCCTTGAGTTCAGTGTGTTCGCTGCGTGCCTCATCAATCGCCAACCGGGCTTCTTCGAGCATGCTCAGGCAGCGCTGATAAAAACGCTCCCCCGCCTCGGTCAACGCCAGCCGCCGGGTGTTGCGGGTGAGCAAGGTTACGCCGAGCTCAGCCTCCAGCCGCTTGATATTGAAGCTGACCACGGCCCGGGTCTGGCCCAGCAAATCTGCGGCAGCAGTCAGAGAGCCGGCTTCGACCACGGCCTTGAAGGTGTCGAATCGATCGAGGCTGACCATGCTTGAACCCGCTGACTGTCAAAATAATTTTGACAATCTAGCAGGGAGAAGGCCGTTTTTCTAAGCGAAAAAGCGGCTTACTGTGCAGGCTCTTTCAAGGAGCCCGACATGGCTTATCGCAACAAACTCGCGCTGGTGTATCTGCTGGGCTTTGCCTTGGACCTGGTAAACATGTTCGCCGCCTCGATTGCTTATCCGCAGATCGGCCAGACCCTGCACGCCTCCATCAACCAGTTGGCATGGATCGGCAATGCCTACATGCTCGGCCTCACGCTGATCATTTTGCCCAGCGTGTGGCTGGCGTCGGTGTTTGGCGAGAAACGCCTGATACTCGCCTCGCTGCTGTTGTTCAGCGTCGCGTCGTGGTGCGTGGCGCAAGCGTCCTCAATCGAAGCGCTGATCAGTTGGCGCCTGCTTCAGGGCCTGGGTGGCGGCTTGTTGATCCCCGTGGGCCAGGCCATGGTCTACCGGCACTTTCCGGTGCGCGAACGGGCGCGCCTGACGTCGGTGATTCTCTTGGTCGCGCTGCTGGTGCCTGCACTGTCCCCGGCTCTGGGCGGCTGGGGGGTTGAATTATGGTCATGGCGAGGGGTGTTTTACGCCAACCTGCCGCTGGCCGTGCTGGCTTTGGGGTTGGCGGCGCTGTGGCTAAAACCCGAACCGCGTACCGACTCGCGCCCGGCTCTGAACCTCAAGAGCCTGGCAAACGGCGTGCGCCACATGGGCGATTTACTGAAAAGCCCGCTGCTGCGCGTCGCGATGCTCATGTATGTGTTTGTCGCAGGGATTTTTATTGGCACCCAACTGGTGAGTATTTTGTATTTGAGCCAGTTGGGGTTGAGCCCTTCGCAAACTGGCGCCCTGATGCTGCCCTGGGCGCTGGCCTCGGCTCTGGGCATCATGCTGAGCCGTTATCAGTTCAACCGCCTCGGCCCCAAACCTCTGCTTGTGCTGGGCATGAGTGCACAAGCGCTAGGCATTGTGCTGTTGATCCAGCTCGATGGTTCAAACCTGTGGCTGGCAACGGCGCTGTACGCCTTGATGGGCTTTGGCGGCAGCCTGTGCAGCAGCACCGCACAAAACACTGCATTTATCGACGTGATTCCCGAACGCATGGGCCACGCCAGCGCACTCTGGAATATCAACCGTCAATTGAGTTTTCTGCTGGGCCCGGCGCTGATGATGGCGTTGTTCGCCGCCTTGAGCGCAATCACCTCGACGTCCCAGGCCTTTGCCCTATGCTTTGCCATCGGTTGTGCATTAACCCTGGTGCCGCTCATTCCTGTGTTACGCCTCAATACTCCACGCGTGCTGGCCTTACTGGCACCCTGACCTGGAAATACTGATGACTGACTATTCGAGCTACTTCGACCTTGTAACCGAAACCCACCTTGAGATCGAGGGCTGGTTTTCCGGCCTTGAGCCAGGCGTGTTACCTGTGCTGCTCGCACGGTTTTCACCTCGGTTTTCGATGATTACCCCTTCGGGCAAAGTACTGGATGCCGACGGTGTCGAGACGTTGTTTGAACAACAGCGTGGCGCCCGGCCGGGGCTGGTCATTACCCTCAGCGAGTTCAAGGGCATCGCCCTGCACGCAGAAGGTGCGGTGGTCAGCTACCGAGAGCTGCAAGAGGAACACAACGGCACCCGTACGGATCGTCGGGCCACTGTGGTATTTGAAAAAGACCCCAGCGGCAAAGTGCTGTGGCGTCATTTGCATGAGACATTTAGCGCGGGTTAATCAGGTATTTACCCTATTGCCAAAAAACCGTAGGAGCGAGCTTGCCTCGCGATCTTTTAAAAGATAAAAAGTTCGCGAGGCAAGCACGCTCCTACACAGTCGTGCACGTTATTTGTCGGTCTGATCAACAATCACGGTGCACCAGCGGCAAAGTGCTGTGGCGTCATTTGCATGAGACGTTTCGCGCGGGTTAAGCAGGTATTTACCCTATTGCCAAAAAACCGTAGGAGCGGGGGTGGGGGGGGGG
>NZ_JANLNV010000053.1 GCF_025465935.1 Pseudomonas sp. 7P_10.2_Bac1
CGGCCCGTCCCATATTTTTTAAAAAAAAAAAACCCCCCCCCCCCCCCCTCGCTCCTACAGGAGGTTAATGTTGGGTGTCGATAAGTGTTTAGTTAAATAACAGACTCGAGTTCGTCCGTTTCACTTAACAAACCATCTGACTGATGTTGCCACAAGCGGTAATACAGGCCTCTGCGTTCCAGTAGTTGTGCATGAGTGCCATCTTCCACTATTGCGCCTTTATCCAAAACGACAATGCGATCCAGATGGGCGAGGGTGGACAGGCGATGGGCAACAACCAATACCGTCTTGTCAGCCATGATGTCATCGAGGCTGCTTTGAATCAGGCTTTCAGTTTCCGAATCGAGGCTGGCGGTGGCTTCGTCGAGCACCAGAATCGGTGCGTTCTTGAGCAGCGCTCGGGCAATGGCGATGCGCTGGCGCTGGCCACCCGACAGTTTGACCCCACGTTCACCGATCAAGGCGTCGTAGCCTTCGGGCATTTGCAGGATAAAGTCGTGGGCGTGCGCCCGTTGTGCAGCTTGAGTGATTTGCTCCTCGCTGGCCTGCACGTCGCCGTAGCCAATGTTCTCGCGCAATGAGCGGTGGAACAGGCCTGGCTCTTGCGGGATCAAGGCGATATGCGTGTGCAGCGATTGCTGAGTCATGCCCAGAACATTGAGGCCGTCGACTTCAATGGTGCCGCCTTGCGGGTCATAAGCGCGCAACAGCAGGTTGAGCAGGGTGGATTTGCCGGAACCAGAGAGGCCGACAATCCCCACACGTTGCCCCGCCGGGATGTCCAGGTTGAAGTGGCGGAAAATCGGTTTACCGGGGTTGTAGCTGAAATCCACATCGCGAAAGTGAATCGCCCCCTTATCGATCAATGCGGGGCGGGCGTCTTTGCGGTCCGGCATTTCGTGAGGCTGGAGCAGGGTGTTGATGCTGTTTTCGATGTTGCCGATAAATTCGAAAAAGTGCATGAACTGCATGCTCAAAAAGCTACATTGCGCGACGATCATCAGCCCCAGCGTGGCCACCATCACCAGTTGTCCGACATCGATCTTGCCCAGATGCCACAGATACAGCGCCAGTGCCACCAGGCCCACGCGCAGCACGATAGACAGACTGTCTTGTAGCAGGCGAATTTTCTCCTGATAGAAGAAGGAGCGCTGTGCAGCCTTTTTTTCAGTGGACTGGTAGCGGCTCAAATAGCCGAGTTCGAAGTCTTGGCGGGCGAACAGGCGGATGCTGCTGAGGTTGCTCACCGCATCAACGATTTTGCCGGTGGTGACGCTGCGGGTTTTTGCGTGGTCATTGGCCAGCACCTGGGCCTTGCGCGATAGCACGTAGGCCAGCAGTGAATAGCTTACAACCCACACCAGCAGGCCCAGGCCGAGCCAGGGTGAGGCGAGGGTGAGCAGCACCAGGCTGGTGGTCAGCACCACCAAAATGGGCAACATCTCAACGATCAGCACCCACGTGGCGTCCAGCAGGCCGATGCTGCCCTCGCTGATACGCTGGGCCAGGCTACCGGCAAAATGCTCGCCGAAATAACGCGGTGAATGCTGTTGCAGCCAGGCGAACAGGTCGCGAGTGATCTGCATCTTTTGCCGTGGCCGTACCATGATCATGCAGAACGTTGCGCCGCGGGCAAAGACCATTTGCAAGACTGCCAGACCCAACAGCAGGCCCAGTGCCGGAGCGCTGGCCTGTACCAAATCCGTGTGATCCCACAGCCCCTCACTGACAGCGCCAGTGATGCGACCGATGGCGTAAGGCATGAGGGTGGCGGCCATGGCGGCGCCGATTTGCAGAAGGGCAATCGCCCAGTACCAGCCGGGGTATTGGCTGATGTAATGCCAGACAAACGCGGCGGGCCGTTTAGGTGGAACAGTGATAGTGCCAAACTCAGACATGACATCCCTTTACGTAGGCGCAGAATTGCAAACGCGCAAACGCAAGAAAGATTTGTGCCAAGTTGTAACGAGCCGCAAGAAATAATCAGATTTGCGTAAAACGCATGTAGTCACTGCCGCCGGCTGCGCTGGGGTGCGCAGCAGCGGCAGTGACTACAACTGGGGGGCAATCATCGGATCAGGCTTTGACGGCAATGCAGGCTCAGCCTGGCGCCACCGCCGATGCAGCTCCCGACTTCCAGGTCAAAACCGTGCAGGTTGACAATGGCGGCGACGATGGACAGGCCCAGGCCAAAGCCACTGTGCTTGTCATCACAGCGGTAGAAGCGCTTGAACACCGCCTCGCGCTCGGCTTCTGGAATACCTGGCCCGGTATCGAGTACTTCTATCAGCGGGCTGCCGTCTTCGTTCGCCGCGCGCAAGGTCACTTGGCCTCCCGGCGGGGTGAATTTGATCGAGTTGCTGAGCAGGTTGGCCAGTGCCTCAAACAGCAGGGCACGGTCACCGGTCATGCCGGGAAGTGTTGGAGGAGTGTCCAAAATCAACGTTACCTGTCCTTCTTCAGCCAGTGGCAGGTAAAAGTCGTACAGTTCTTGTAGCAGTGGCAGGGGTTCCAGAGGCAAGAAACCCGAGCGACGCTGGTGGTCTTCCAGCTCGGAAATCCGCAACAGCCCACGAAAGCGCGCCATCAACGTGTCCGTTTCGCCAATCACCTCATCCAGTTGCAGCGCCTCGGGTGATCCTTCCTCGGCTTGTTGCTGAATTCGGTACAACTGCGCCCGCAGGCGGGTGAGCGGCGTGCGCAGGTCATGGGCGATGTTGTCGCACACGCCTTTGACCTCGTGCATCAACCGCTCTATACGGTCGAGCATGGCGTTGACGATGGCGGCCAGCATGTCCAGTTCGTCCCGCCGGTTGGACAGCGGCAAGCGATAGGTCAGATCGCCCGAGACAATCGCTTCGGCACTGGCCTGGATCGCACGAATGCGCTGCAAAGGGCGACGGCGCAGCAGGTGCCAGCCGGCAATACCGGGGATGATGGTCAGCGACAGGCCCCAGAACAGCGCGTGCAGGATGATCCGCGTGACCGCGAACAGCGAGCCGTTATCGCGCACCAGTACCAGCAAGCGACCGTCGCGGGTGTGGGTGGCGACTGCGTCGCAACTGTCTTGCGGCAGGTTAGGGTCATCGGAGTTGATGCAGGTGGCCAGTTCGTGGATCTGGCCATCCAGCGGCAGGTCGGCAGGAATGGTCTGAATCGGCCCGCTGATGGGGCGGTGTTGCGCATCGAACAGTCCATAAGCATCAACTGTTTTCAGATCGAACGTCATGCTGGTGGTCAGCGCCTCATCCAGTTGCTCGCCATTGAAGCGAGCAAACAGGTGTTGGCGCTGCATCAGCGAATGCTTGGCCAGGTTGCCCAGGTAGTCCGATACTTCGTAATACAGCACCCCCATGAGGATGCAGCTCCAGGCCACGAACAAAAAACTGTACAGCGCCAGCAGTCGGCTGCTGGAGGAGCGCCAGCCCTTAGAGGGGTTCGGCAATGACATAACCCGAGCCTCGAACGGTGCGAATGAGGGGCACCAGGCCCGGTGGATCGATTTTCTTGCGCAGGCGGCCGATATGTACGTCGATCAGGTTGGTGCCCGGGTCGAAGTGGTAGCCCCACACTTCCTCGAAAATCATCATGCGCGAGAGGATTTGCCCCGTATTGCGCATCAGGAACTCGAGCAGCTTGTATTCGGTGGGCAGCAAGCTCAGTTGCTGTTCGGCACGGCTGGCTTCGCGGGTGATCAAGTTCAGTTCCAGGTCCGCCACGCGCAGCGAGGTTTCGTGCTTGTCGACCGGACTTTTGCGGCGCAGCAAAACTTCAACCCGGGCTGCCATTTCATCACTGGCAAACGGCTTGGTCAGGTAGTCGTCACCGCCGGCGCGCAAACCGCGTACCCGCTCGTCCACATCGGAGAGGGCGCTGATCATCAAAATGGGGGTGCTGACACCAATGGTGCGCAGTGTGGTGACAATCGCCAGGCCGTCCAGCTCGGGGAGCATGCGGTCCAGGGTGATCAGGTCGTAGTCGCCACTCACGGCGCGCACCAGGCCCTCTCGGCCGTTGGCGACCCAGTCAACTTCCAGCCCGTGGCTGCTTAATTCAGCCACGATTTCTTTCGCCGTTACGGCATCATCTTCGATGGTCAAAATGCGGGTCATACCGTCACCTGATGGGCGTTTGGGAGCAGTGAGCACATTTTGCCCACAAAAAGCTGAAACGTTTCTTAATTATTTTTCATGTTCAGCCCACAGTCAGAAAAGAGTAGTCGATATCGTGTTTCATGCTCGGCGTTGAGGTATAACGCGTCACCGCTTCTGATTCAGGACCCTTTGTTTATGCAAAACCCCACACAACGGCCGCTGTGGCAGATCTATCTGATCTTTCTTGCGCCGATGGTGCTGTCCAATTTCCTGCAGAGTTTTTCTGGCACGCTCAACGGCATTTACGTGGGCCAGTTGCTGGGGACTCAGGCACTGGCAGCGGTGTCGGGGATGTTTCCCATTGTGTTTTTCTTTATCGCGTTGGTGATCGGCCTGGGGGCCGGCGCATCGGTGCTGATCGGTCAGGCCTGGGGCGCGCGTGAGACTTCGATGGTCAAACAGATCACCGGCGCCACGCTGACTCTGGGGGCGTTGGTCGGGTTGGCCGCAGCGGTGCTCGGCAGCCTGTTTGCGCGCCCGGCAATGCAACTGTTGGGCACGCCTCTGGACGTGCTGGATGATGCCGTGGGGTATGCGCGGGTGATGATGCTGATCATGCCGCTGCTGCTGGTGTTTATTCTGTTCACGCAGTTATTGCGCGGGGTCAGCGACACGGTTTCGCCGTTGCTGGCGCTGATGGTTTCGACCACTGTGGGGTTGCTTCTGACCCCGGCGCTGATTCTGGGCTGGGCCGGACTGCCGCAGTTGGGTATCCAGAGCGCAGCGGTGGCGGGGCTGTTCGGTAACGTGCTGGCGATGCTGTTTCTGATCTTGCGCTTGCGTCACAAGCGCCACGTCATGGCCCCGGATCGCGAGCTATGGCAAGCGCTGCGGCTCAACCGTGAGATTCTCGTCAAGGTACTGCGCATCGGCTTGCCGACCGGCCTGCAGATGGTGGTGTTGTCATTGTCGGAGCTGGTGATTCTGGCGCTGGTCAACAGCCACGGTTCGCAAGCGACCGCCGCGTATGGCGCGGTGACGCAAATTGTCAATTACGTTCAGTTCCCGGCGCTGTCGATTGCCATCACTGCCTCGATCCTGGGGGCACAGGCGATTGGGGCCGGACGCATAGAGCGGATCGGGCCGATTCTGCGCACCGGCCTGTTGATCAACCTGTGCCTGACTGGCGCTTTGATCCTGCTGGGCTACGTGCTGTCCGACTGGTTACTGGGCTTGTTCATCACCGATGCGCAGGCGCACGTGCGTGCCGAACACCTGCTGCACATCATGCTTTGGAGCATTCTGGTGTTCGGCTTTCAAGCGGCCATTGGCGGCATCATGCGTGCCAGCGGTGTGGTGCTGGTGCCAATGAGCATCACCGTGTTCTGCGTGCTGTGTATCGAACTGCCGGTGGCATATGCCCTCAATGCGCACTTCGGCCTTGAAGGTGTGTGGATGGCTTTCCCGGTGACGTACATCGCAATGCTGATCATGCAGACCGCGTATTACCGATTGGTTTGGCGGCATAAACCGATTCAGCGTTTGGTCTAGGTGGCTTTTTGTCGGGCGGTGCTTAAGATGGCCGACACTTGACTGTCATCGGGCTGGGATAGGCGCCAATGTTGAACAAAGACACCATCTCTATTCACTTGGTGCGCGAAGCGCTGTTGCAAAGTTGTACCGCCACCGGCGGTATGCACGATGTGCTGCAAAAGGTCGGCATTGATCCGGCGTTGTTGGACGAGCCGCAGGCGCGTGTGCCGGCTATTGCCTATGCGCGGATGTGGCGGCTGCTGGCGCGGCGTCTGGATGACGAGTTTTTTGGCATGGACCCGCGCAAGCTTCGTGCCGGCAGCCTGGAGTTCATGTGTCGCGCGGCCATGGCGCAGCCCACGCTCGCGCAGGGCGTGGAGTTGGTGCTGGGGTTTTTGTCGTTGATGCTTGAGCGTTTACCGGCACGCCTGGTACGTCAGCAGAGTGTTGCCGAAATTGTGTTGCTGGAGCCGGACGGCCAGTCGAGCCGCGCCTTCACCTATTTCGCGTACTGGATGATCGTGCATGGCGTGGCCTGTTGGCTGGCGGGGCGACGGATCCCGATTCTGGCCATTGAGTTGCGGTGCGCGCAGCCAGATTACTGCGGCGACTATGAAGTGATGTTTTCTGACAACCTGCGCTTCGAGCGCCCGCGCACGCGGATGATCTTTGCGGCTGACTACCTCGACGCGCCGATCAAGCGTAGTAACGAGGAACTGCAACGCTTCCTGGCCCAGGCACCGGCCAACATCCTGGTCAAATACCGCGATCCGCAAAGTCTGGCGAGCCAGATCAAGCAGGACCTTCGACAATTGCCGGCTGATCAGTGGCCCGAAACCCAAGGCATGGCGCAGAGTCTGTGCATGTCGGCCTCAACCTTGCGTCGGCGTCTGGCGGAAGAGGGCCAAACCTTCCAGGGACTCAAGGATAGCGTACGCAAGGAGTTGGCGATTGGTTGGTTGGCTGAGCCGGATCACAGTTTTGCGGATATCGCCCTGCGTTTGGGCTTTGCCGATACCAGCTCGTTTTACAAGGCTTTCCGCAAATGGTCCGGCACCAACCCGGGGCACTACCGCAGTCTGATTCTGAGCGGTAGCTGAAGGCTTATTTATTGGCTTTGATGGTCGCTACATCATCGGCTTTGACTTTGATGTGCTTGCCTGCAATGTCCTCGAACTCATAAAAGCCGCTGGCACTCTTGGTGTTCGGCATGTCTTTGGTCAGGTACTGCGTACCGTTTTGCAAGGTCACCACAGTGGGGGTTGCGCAACCAGCCAGTGCCAAAACCGCCACCATGACCACAGGCAAACCGATAATGTTGATCTTCATACGACGTGTACCTTGAACTGTCTGCGAGTTAAGAGTTGAGCACGCTGAGCGCTAGCTTCAAATCAGCGTTGTTAAGGGCCGCTTTTAACAGCGCTTTATACCAACGAAACGTTGAGTATTGAAGCACGCTGTTACCGGTGAATCAGGTGTGCATGATCCCGAGTCATTTTTGCTCCCTGTCAGCGCAGCTCTGTGCGTTCCCTCCCTGAATATGGCCATCATTAGACGCTTTTTTTAGACTTGGTTCGCTTAGACCTACGATTAAAACGGAATTTTCGAGTAGGTAATGCATCTGTATCCCACTTTAGTGCATATATTTAAGCCGCACTTCTTTAAAAGGATGTTATTGGATGCCTCGTAGGCTAGTGGGAAAGTCGAACAAGACACTGCATGTGCGCGTACGGACCTTGCGTAATCGAGTGGGGTTGGCGTTTGTTGCAAGCTTGTCGGTGCTGGCGGGGATGACCGATGCCATCGGTTTTCTGGCGGTCGGTGATTTTATTTCGTTCATGAGCGGCAACACTACGCGCCTGGCTGTGGCCATTGCCGAGGGCGACACGCGGGTGATCGTGCGCCTGGGGTTTGTGGTGCTCGCGTTCGTCGCCGGGAATGCGTTAGGGGTGGTGTTTGGTCGCTGGGGCGGCCGTCGGGCCTTGCCTTTGCTGCTGCTGATATCCGCCTTGTTGTGCACAGCGGGGTTATTGCCGCCCCAGTCGCAGGTTGCGGCGTTGCTGACGGCGGTGCTGGCGATGGGCATGGTCAATGCGGCGGTTGAACAGGTCAATGGCTTGCAGGTGGGGCTCACCTATGTCACCGGTGCCTTGTCGCGATTTGGTCGCAGCGTGGGACGCTGGCTGTTGGGCGAGAAGGGGCCTAACTGGCGTCTGCAGTTGGTGCCATGGACCGGCATGTTGATCGGTGCGGTCGTGGGCGCAGGCCTGGAGTCGCGGCTCGGGATCCAGGCGATGTTGTGCAGTGCTGGTCTTGCCGCGTTGCTGGGGTTGATCTCGCTGAAAATCCCGCGCCGTTGGCAGCGGGATTACATGCCTGAATGAAGCTTTTTTTAACAATGCCGCGGGTGGCTCTGCCTGGCCTACGCCAGCACTGCGGCGATATCGATCAGCAGCCAGAGGCCGGGCGGTGCGTGTGCCCCGGCGTATCAGTTTATTTGCCGACTTTCTGGCAGAGCAGTGGCGCGAGACGCCCTGGGTGATAGACCGTTGAGTGATGCAACAAAAAGCCCCGAAGGTCATCCGGGGCTTTTTGTGGGGCGGACGCTATCAGCTGTAGCTGTTAACTTTGACCAGGGCTTGCTCGGTTTGAGCCTTTTCCCAAGTTAGCGTCAATGTATTGAGCACGCGCGCAATAAACTCTTTATCGGCAGCGGCTTTCTTGCCCACGTAGCCTTGGCCACGACGGTACATCTTGAGATGAGCTCGCATGTGTGGGCGATCTTTCTCGAATTGGGTTTCTTCCTTGCAGGCAACGACCGGTTCAATCCGTACATTGCCTTCGTTGCACACCCACAGAATGTGGTCGTTCAACGTGTCTTTCTGCTCAGCGAAGAGTTGAGCCAGTTCGTTAACAGTTGGTTGATTATTCAGGTTCATAGCTAACTCCTTGACCACTCGATGATCTGTCTAATTGATTCGCGCAACTGCTTATGCAGCGCTACGTAGTGTCCATCTACAGCAGATCTGGTCTTGAGTCCGGCAGATGTAGTAGTGAAATAAAACACTACAACATGCTGCTTGCAGCGAGGGAGAGCAACGTAAACCAGGATGCTTGAGCGACATGTCGCATCACCACAAGCCTCTTGAGGACGTTTCGCTAGCCTCTCACGCCTTGAAAACGGACGATCAAGCCAGGTCAGCTTCATCAATTCTGCCTTGTGGGCAGTACCTATCCCGGAACAGCCCGACAGCTCGTCGAGCATGCTTGCAACAACCCTTTCCAGCGCTTCCGGTGGGGAAGACGTCTGCATAATGCGTTGGGAAATTCGTGTCGTCAACAAATATGTAGTGTTTATTTTTGGTCACTACATTTGTGACTTGTGGGTCGTTTTTCTGCATGCCGGTCATCCGCCGCAAGGCTCTGTAGGACGCAACCGCTCTGTTAGTATCAGCCGCTCTGATCGTTATCCAAGAGGTGTTCCATGAGCGAGCCGATTCGCCTGACGCAGTACAGCCACGGAGCCGGATGCGGCTGCAAGATTTCGCCTCAGGTACTGGAGGTGATTCTGTCGGGGAGCGGGGCGCAACACCTCGACCCCAACCTGTGGGTAGGGAACGCGTCCCGGGATGACGCGGCGGTCTACGCACTGGACGAGGAGCGCGGCGTGGTCTCGACCACGGACTTCTTTATGCCGATTGTCGATGACCCGTACGATTTCGGCCGTATCGCAGCGACCAATGCCATCAGCGATATCTATGCCATGGGTGCCAGCCCGTTGATGGCGATTGCGATTCTGGGCTGGCCGGTGAACGTGTTGCCGCCTGAAGTGGCTCGCGAGGTGATTCGTGGTGGTCGCGCGGTGTGCGATGAGGCGGGTATCCCTCTGGCGGGCGGGCATTCGATTGACGCCCCCGAGCCGATTTTTGGCCTGGCCGTGACCGGTGTGGTCAACAAGCAACAGATCAAGCGCAACGATACCGCGACAGCGGGTTGTCTGTTGTACCTGACCAAGCCCCTGGGCATCGGCATCCTCACCACCGCCGAGAAGAAGGGCAAGCTGCGTGCTGAGGACGTGGGTGTTGCGCGCGACTGGATGTGCACCTTGAACAAGATCGGCAGCCAGTTTGCCAAGCTTGATGGGGTCAAGGCGATGACCGACGTAACCGGTTTTGGCCTGCTCGGACACCTGTTGGAAATGGCCGACGGCAGCCACCTGACAGCGCAGATCGAGTACGCCAGGGTGCCGCGGCTGGCATCGGTTGACTACTACCTCGAGCAGGGCTGCATACCCGGCGGTACAGGGCGCAATTTTGACAGCTACGCCAGCCAGTTATCGCCCTTGCACGAGACCCACAAACAGCTGCTGTGCGACCCGCAAACCAGTGGCGGCTTGCTGGTGGCGGTTAGCCCGGAGGGCAATCAGGCGTTCCTCGACCTAGCGCTTGAGCAAGGTTTGACCCTTGAGCCTATCGGCAAGCTGGTTGAGCGACAGGCCCACGCAGTCGAGGTGCTGTGATGGCTCAGGACATAAGCGATTTTCGCGAATTGTTTGTCACTGATCGTCCGATGATGGACACCCGCGCGCCGATTGAATTTCACAAAGGTGCGTTTCCGGGGGCGGTCAATTTGCCGTTGATGAACGATCGTGAGCGCGAGCGTGTGGGCACCTGCTACAAGCAACAAGGTCAGCAAGCGGCGGTGATCCTGGGGCATCAGTTGGTGTCTGGCCAGACCAGGGCCGAGCGTCTGCAAGCCTGGGCCGAGTTTGCCCGGGCCAACCCCGATGGGGTCTTGTATTGCTTTCGTGGCGGTATGCGCTCGCACATTGTCCAGCAATGGCTCAAACACGATGCCGGGATCGACTATCCGCTTGTCGCGGGCGGTTACAAGGCGCTGCGTACCTTTCTGATCCAGACCGTCGACGACGCCGTGGCGCGTTGCGACTTACTCGTACTCGGCGGGATGACCGGCACCGGGAAAACCGATGTGCTGTTGCAACTCGACAACGCCCTGGACCTCGAAGGCCATGCGAATCATCGGGGCTCTAGCTTCGGCAAGCGTGCGACCGGACAGCCGAGCAATATCGACTTCGAAAACCGGTTGGCAATTGATCTGCTGAAAAAGCGCAGCTGCGGGCATGAGCGTTTTGTAGTGGAAGACGAAAACCGCGCTGTCGGCAGTTGTGCCTTGCCGTTGACGCTCTACCAACGCATGCAGAGCGCACCGATGGTGTGGCTGGAGGACAGCGTAGAAAGCCGCGTCGAGCGCATTCTGCGCGACTATGTTGTGGGGTTGAGTGCCGAATTTGCCGTCACCAATGGCGAGCACGGCTTTACCCTGTTTTCCCGGCGGTTACTGGAGAGCCTGTCGAACATACAGCGACGCTTGGGCGGTGAGCGCCATCAGCGTTTGCAGGCGGTCATGCAGCAAGCGTTGCAAGAACAGGCCCATTGCGGCTCGGTGGATCTGCACCGGGTCTGGATCGAGGCCTTGCTGCGTGAATATTACGACCCGATGTACACCTTCCAGCGCGATAAAAAAGCCGCGCGCATCGCGTTCGCCGGTGATCAGGCAGCTGTCCTGGAATACGTGCGCAAAGCAGCCAACCCTTGATCCCGTTGGCTGCGATTTTTTTGATTGTGGAGATCAAAAGGTCGCAGCCTGCCAGCGTCTGAGTGTGCGGCATCCGATGACATCATTGGCCAAACCAGTCAGCCAGCTTGAGCGGTTTGACCATTGTTGTAGAGCCTCGCCAGGGCGATTATCAGCAGGACTTTTCACGGTTCCCATTCCTAAAAATAAAGACCGAGGGATTCTGCTGATGCGCGACTATCTGACCGCGATGAATGACTTTGACTACCAACGGACGGTGGCTGGTGCACTGAACGGCCATTTGTCTGCACTCAATGCCTGTGTTGAGTGCTGCGATCGCCATGCCTTGCCCGGTCGTATTGCGCTGTTCTGGGAAGGACGCGACGCCAGCAGCGCGAGCTACACCTTCACCGACCTGCAGGATAAAGCCGCGCGCTTTGCCAACTTCCTGCTGGCTCAGGGCGTAAAGCAGGGTGACAGGGTGGCCGGTCTGCTGCCGCGTAACGTCGAGTTGCTGGTGGTGGTTTTTGCAACCTGGCGCATCGGCGCGATCTATCAGCCGCTGTTTACTGCATTCGGGCCCAAGGCCATCGAGCATCGCCTCAACAGCTCAGGCGCTGCACTGGTGGTCACTGATGCGGTCAACCGGCCCAAACTCAATGAAGTCAATGACTGTCCGGCCATTGTTACGGTGGCTGGCGCCAAAGGCCAGGGACTGGTGCGCGGCGACTTCAGCTTCTGGGCTGAGCTGGACAACTATCCGGCCGTTTGTGAGCCGGTACTGTTGAGCGGTGAAGACCCGTTCCTGCTGATGTTCACCTCGGGCACCACAGGTCCGGCCAAGCCGCTGCTGGTGCCGCTCAAGGCCATTGTGGCGTTCCAGAGTTATACCCGCGATGCAGTGGATTTGCGCCCTGAGGATTCTTTTTGGAACCTGGCCGACCCAGGCTGGGCCTACGGCATCTACTTCGGGATCACCGGGCCGTTGTCGATGGGCCATCCGATCACGCTGTATGACGGCCCGTTTACCGTTGAGAGCACCTGTCGGGTGATCCAGAAGTACGGCATTACCAACCTCACCGGTTCACCGACGGCTTATCGCATGCTGATTGCGGCGGGTGAATCGTTTTCGAGTAAGATCAAAGGCCAGTTGCGCGCTGTCAGCAGCGCTGGCGAGCCGCTTAACCCAGAAGTGATCCGCTGGTTCGCCGACGAACTCAACGTCACGATCCACGACCACTACGGGCAAACCGAAGTCGGCATGGTGCTGTGCAACCACCATGGGCTGGAGCATCCGGTACACATGGGGGCTGCCGGCTTTGCCTCACCTGGCCACCGAATTGTGGTGCTCGATGACAACTATCAGGAACTGCCGGTAGGGCAGCCGGGGATTCTGGCCGTCGATCGCAGCCAATCGCCGATGTGCTGGTTTGGCGGGTATCAGGGCTTCACCACCAAAGCGTTTGTCGGCAATTACTACTTGAGCGGTGACACCGTAGAGCTGAACCCGGACGGCAGCATCAGCTTTGTCGGGCGCAGCGATGACGTGATCACCACCTCGGGGTATCGCGTCGGGCCTTTCGATGTGGAAAGTGCCTTGATCGAGCACCCGGCTGTGGTCGAAGCCGCCGTGGTCGGTAAACCCTGCCCTGAACGTACCGAAGTGGTTAAAGCCTTTGTGGTGTTGAGCCCGCAGTACCTGGGCGACGCGCAACTGGCCGAAACCCTGCGCCTGCACGTGCGCCAGCGTCTGGCGGCCCATGCATACCCCCGTGAAGTCGAATTTGTCAGCGAATTGCCGAAGACCCCAAGCGGCAAGTTGCAGCGCTTTATTTTGCGCAATCAAGAAATCGCCAAGGCTGAACAGGCGCAGGGCGCCAAGGTTACAGCCTGATATCGAGTAGTCAGGAATCCTTATGCACATTCAGAACAAGGTTTTTATCGTCACTGGCGGCGCCTCCGGTTTGGGTGCCGCCACCGCACAAATGTTGGTCCAGGCCGGTGCCAAGGTCATGTTGGTCGATCTGAACGCTGAAGCAGTGGCTGCCCAGGCAGCCAGGCTCGGGGTTCACAGCACCGTGGCGGACATCAGCCAGGCGGATGCAGCACAGGCGGCGGTCGATGCGACGGTAGCGGCGTTTGGCGCAGTGAACGGCTTGGTCAACTGCGCTGGTATTGTGCGCGGCGAGAAGATCCTCGGCAAAAATGGCCCGCATGCGCTGGAGAGTTTCAGCCAAGTGATCAATGTCAACTTGATCGGCAGCTTCAACATGCTGCGTCTGGCGGCGGCGGCCATTGCCGAAACGCCGGCGGATGCCGACGGTGAACGCGGGGTGATCATTAACACCGCCTCGGTGGCAGCCTTTGATGGGCAGATTGGCCAGGCAGCGTATGCCGCTTCCAAGGGGGCTATTGCCAGCTTGACCTTGCCCGCGGCTCGCGAGCTGGCCCGTTTCGGGATTCGCGTCATGACCATCGCGCCCGGTATTTTTGAAACGCCGATGATGGCCGGCATGACGCCTGAAGTGCGGGATTCTCTGGCCGCTGGCGTACCGTTCCCGCCACGCTTGGGCAAACCTGCCGAGTACGCACTGCTGGTGCGGCAGATTATTGAAAACAGCATGCTCAATGGCGAGGTGATCCGTCTCGACGGTGCTTTGCGCATGGCCGCCAAATAAGAGGTGTGAAATGACCAGAGTCGATGATCCGATTGTTATTGTCAGCGCAGTGCGCACGCCCATGGGCGGTTTTCAGGGCGACTTCAAAGGCTTGACCTCGCCACAGTTGGGAGCTGCCGCCATCAGCGCGGCCGTTGAGCGCGCGGGCATTACGCCGAGCAGCGTGGATGAAGTGCTGTTTGGCTGTGTACTGTCAGCCGGGCTGGGCCAGGCGCCTGCCCGTCAAGCTGCTTTAGGCGCGGGCCTGGATAAAGGCACGCGCTGCACCACACTGAACAAAATGTGCGGCTCGGGCATGGAAGCGACAATTCTGGCCCACGACCAATTGCTGGCCGGCAGTGCCGAGGTGATTGTGGCGGGTGGCATGGAGAGCATGTCCAACGCGCCGTACTTGCTTGATCGTGCGCGCAGTGGCTACCGCATGGGCCATGGCCGTGTGCTTGATCACATGTTCCTTGACGGCCTGGAAGACGCTTACGACCGTGGCCGCCTGATGGGCACCTTCGCAGAGGATTGCGCCCAGGCACATGGCTTTACGCGTGAGGTGCAGGATGAGTTTGCAGTGGCGTCGCTGACCCGCGCCCAGCAAGCGATCAAGAGCGGCAACTTCAGCGCCGAGATCGTGCCGGTACAGGTCACGGTCGGTAAAGAGCAGCGCTTGATCAGCGATGACGAACAGCCCCCCAAGGCCAATCTGGCAAAAATCCCGACCCTTAAACCGGCCTTCCGCGACGCTGGTACGGTGACTGCAGCCAACTCCAGTTCTATTTCCGATGGCGCCGCGGCGCTGGTGCTGATGCGTCGTTCAGAAGCACAAAAGCGCGGCCTCAAACCCTTGGCCGTGATTCATGGGCATGCGGCATACGCCGATGAACCTGGATTGTTCCCGACCGCGCCCATCGGCGCGATCAAGCGGTTGATGGACAAGACTGGCTGGGACCTGTCTGAAGTCGATCTGTTCGAGATCAACGAGGCTTTTGCAGTGGTAACGCTGGTGACCATGAATGAGCTGGGCATCCCCCATGACAAGGTCAATGTCTACGGCGGGGCTTGTGCACTGGGGCATCCGATTGGTGCATCCGGAGCACGGATTCTGGTGACATTGCTCTGGGCCTTGCGCCAGAAAAATTTGAAGCACGGCGTTGCGGCCATCTGCATAGGTGGCGGTGAAGCGACGGCGATTGCCGTGGAATGCCTGTATTAAGGAGTTTTATGCTGCCTACATCCGAACACCTGCAAATTCGCGAAGCGGCCCGTCAGTTTGCCCAAGAGCGTTTAAAGCCTTTTGCCGCTGAGTGGGACAAGCAGCATCGCTTTCCTCGTGAGGCGGTCAACGAGATGGCCGAGCTGGGTTTTTTTGGCATGTTGGTGCCCGAGGAGTGGGGCGGTTGCGACGTGGGCTACCAAGCCTACGCAATGGCCTTGGAGGAAATCGCCGCCGGTGATGGCGCGTGCTCCACGATCATGAGCGTGCACAACTCGGTAGGCTGCGTGCCGATTCTCAAATACGGCACCGAGCAGCAAAAGAACGAGTTTTTGCGCCCTCTGGCCAGCGGCGAGATGCTCGGTGCGTTCGCTTTGACCGAACCTCAGGCAGGCTCGGATGCCAGCGACCTGAAAACCCGGGCTCGCCGTGAAGGTGACCATTACGTGCTCAATGGTTGCAAACAGTTCATCACCTCCGGGCAGAACGCCGGGGTGGTGATCGTGTTTGCGGTAACCGATCCAGCGGCGGGCAAGCGCGGTATCAGTGCGTTTATCGTGCCCACTGATTCCCCGGGCTACAGCGTGGCCCGGGTTGAAGACAAGCTGGGGCAACATGCTTCGGACACCTGTCAAATCCTGTTTACCGACCTCAAGGTGCCCGTGGCCAACCGCTTGGGCGAAGAGGGGCAGGGCTACAAAATCGCCTTGGGCAACCTGGAAGGCGGGCGCATCGGGATTGCCTCCCAAGCGGTCGGTATGGCCCGTGCCGCCTTTGAAGCGGCCCGCGATTATGCCCGTGAACGCGTGACCTTCGGCCAACCGCTGGTTGAGCATCAGGCGGTCGCGTTTCGTCTGGCGGACATGTCGACAGAAATTGCTGTCGCCCGGCAAATGGTCCAGTACGCGGCAGCCCTGCGTGACAATGGCCAGTCGGCGCTGGTCGAAGCTTCGCAGGCCAAGCTGTTTGCCTCCGAGATGGCCGAGCGTGTGTGTTCCAAGGCATTGCAAACCTTGGGGGGTTATGGCTATTTGAACGACTTCCCGCTGGAGCGGATCTACCGCGATGTGCGGGTGTGCCAGATCTACGAAGGCACCAGCGATATTCAGCGCATGGTCATTTCGCGCAATCTTTGAATTGAGGACCTTATCGATGAGCTACGAAACCATTTTGTTGGACATTCATGGGCAAGTGGGCCTGATTACCCTGAACCGGCCGCAGGCGTTGAATGCCCTGAATGCGCAACTGGTGAGCGAAGTGAATCATGCACTGGACGCCCTCGAGGCGGATAACAACATTGGCTGCATCGTTATCACCGGCTCGAAAAAAGCGTTTGCTGCCGGGGCCGACATCAAGGAAATGGCGGAACTGACCTATCCGCAGATCTACCTTGAAGACCTGTTTTCGGACAGCGATCGGGTATCGACCCGTCGCAAGCCGATCATTGCCGCAGTGGCTGGTTTTGCTTTGGGCGGCGGCTGTGAACTGGCGATGATGTGCGACTTTATCCTGGCCGCAGACAATGCCAAGTTTGGTCAGCCGGAGATCAATTTGGGCGTTTTGCCGGGTATGGGCGGCACCCAGCGCTTGACCCGGGCGGTGGGTAAGGCCAAGGCCATGGAAATGTGCCTGAGCGGACGCTTCATGGACGCGGCTGAAGCCGAGCGATCGGGCCTGGTGGCGCGGGTGATTCCGGTGGATGATCTGCTGGAAGAAGCCTTGAGCGTGGCGGCAACCATCGCCAAAAAATCCCTGCCGGTGTTGATGTTGACCAAAGAAAGCGTCAACCGCGCGTTTGAAGTCAACTTGACGGAAGGCGTGCGGTTCGAGCGTCGAGTGTTCCACTCGTTGTTCGCCACCCATGACCAGAAAGAAGGCATGTCAGCCTTCGTTGGTAAGCGCGAAGCGCAGTTCAAGAATAACTAAACGCTGTCCGGTGATTCTGGTGTTGCTCCGGCCGTAGATATCCATTCGATGGGTAACGGCCACTTGGGGTACGCCCTTGCGGCGTGTCACTTTGCACATCTAGATCAACAGCCAGATCAGCTGCAGGGCAACTTGCTGGCGAGCTGTTTATTTGGCTGTTGCTTTAGTTTTTGATCTGTCTGCCCCTTCGGGAGAGCCACGATGGGCCATGGATGCCCGTGGCTGTTTGACAAAAGTGCCTCGCCGTATGAGCGAAACCCGTAGATCGCCGTTGCGCATTCAATGGATATGTACGCCAGCGGCAATGAAAGAATGATTGAGTACATATCCATTCGATGGGTAATGGCCATTTAGGGTTACGCCCTTACGGCGTGTCACTTTGCAAAAGCGGCAAAGTAACCATGGACTTGTTCCCTCGTAGCGGACGCCAAGAAGCGATATTTTAATCGCAATCTTGGAGGTACTTATGGCACAGCAAACTCGCCGCAGTTACACCGACGACTTCAAAGCTCAGGCAGTT
>NZ_JANLNV010000014.1 GCF_025465935.1 Pseudomonas sp. 7P_10.2_Bac1
GGTATTTTTTTTTTTTTTATAACCCCCCCCCCCCCACCCCCGCTCCTACAGACAGCGCCATAAAAAAAGCCCTGTATCTCATCGATACAGGGCTTTTTTATTGACACTATAGGCGCGCTTTTGGCGGGCAGTGTCGTCAGGCAATGGCTTGTTGCGACTTGCCCATCAGGCGATCACATACAAACGCCCCCACCAGAACGATCAGCGACGGCACCAGCCAGGCCAGACCTTGCTCGCTGAACGGCATGTGAGTCAGCCAGTTCGGCAAGCTATCAGCCAGGCCTGCGCCTTTAAGGGCATCAACTACGCCGAAGATAAACGACACCAGCATGACTGGACCAACGATACGCGTCTGCTCATTCCAGAAGCCTTTGCAAAAGCTCAAGGCCACCAGGACGATGCACGGCGGGTAAATGGCGGTCAGCACCGGCACCGAGAAGGCGATCAGCTTGGTCAGGCCCAGGTTCGAAACCAGCAGCGAGAACAAGGCAAGGATAATCACCAGCGCCTTGTAGGACAGCGGCAAGATCTTGCTGAAGTATTCAGCACAGGCGCAGGTCAGGCCTACTGCGGTTACCAGACACGCCAAGGCAATCAATACAGCAAGGAACCCACTGCCGAGCGAACCGAAGGTGTGCTGAACATACGCATGTAATACCGCTGCACCGTTGGTTGCACCAACAGCCACTTCATGGCTGCCCGACCCCAACCGGAACAAGCTGAGGTAGACCAGTGTCAGACCGATACCCGCCACCAGGCCAGCGATGATCGCATAGCGGGTGATCAGCTTCGGCGACTCAACACCGCGAGAACGGATTGCGTTAACAATCACGATGCCGAAAACCAGAGCACCCAAGGTGTCCATGGTCAGGTAGCCCTGGATAAACCCCTGGGAGAACGGCGCGGTCTCATAGACCGGAGTCGCGCTACCGATATCACCGGCAGGCAAGGCAAACGCGGCGATACCGAGAATGGCCAGGGCGATGATTTTGAGCGGTGCCAGGAAACGGCCAACAGTGTCCAGCAAACGGCCTGGATACAGCGAGACGAAGAATACGATCAGGAAATACACCGAGCTGTACAGGAACAGCGCCAGCGGGCTTTCACCGGTCAGAGGAGCCAGACCTACTTCGAACGACACGGTTGCCGTACGGGGGGTGGCGAACAGCGGGCCAACCGCCAAGTAAGCTGCAGCCGCCAGCAGGCCACCGGCGATCTTGCCGATCGGGCTACTCAGCGCGTCCATACCACCGCCGACTTTCGCCAGGGCGATCACAGTGACTACTGGCAAACCCACGGCAGTGATCAAAAAGCCCAACGCGGCGATCCAGACATTAGGGCCCGATTGCAAACCAACAATTGGCGGGAAAATGATATTGCCTGCGCCAACGAACAAGGCAAAGGTCATAAACCCAAGTGCCAGGATGTCCTGGCCTTTCAAAACTTTCATTACGGAAGTACCACACTAGTAAATCGGATTTTTAGAAGGGAATTTCCCGTGCGGATGTGGGAAATGTTGTCGGTCTGTATAAGTCCGACCCGTCTAGCGCGTGGCTTCCTTGTGGGACGCACACGCAAAAAAGCAGAATGGCGGCAAGATTACCGATTTTTTAAGAAGAGCGCACTGTTGCAGGGCATTCTGTCCGATGAACGAACGCAGTTGTCGCCTGGATGACATCGAAAAATAAACTGGTGTGCTTTTCCTACATCGCTGTTCCCGCATGCCTGTAGGAGAGAGCTTGCCTCGCGATCTTTTAGAAAGATCAAAAGATCGCGAGGCAAGCTCGCTCCTACAGATTTGGCGATCCCGAAACGCACAAAGGCCACCCGAAGGTGGCCTTTGTCTGATACAGCAATCAGCTAAGCACGAGGCTTACTTGGCAGCCCAACCAGTCAGCTCGGCCAGGGCCTTGCCGATGTCTGCCAGCGAACGCACGGTTTTAACGCCTGCGTCTTGCAGAGCAGCAAACTTCTCGTCTGCAGTGCCCTTGCCGCCAGAGATGATGGCGCCAGCATGGCCCATGCGCTTGCCCGGAGGAGCAGTCACACCAGCGATGTAGGAAACAACTGGCTTGGTCACGTGTGCCTTGATGTAGGCAGCCGCTTCTTCTTCAGCGGAACCGCCGATCTCACCGATCATCACGATCGCTTCGGTCTTCGGGTCTTCCTGGAACAGCTTCAGGATGTCGATGAAGTTGGAGCCCGGGATCGGGTCACCACCGATACCCACGCAAGTCGACTGACCGAAACCGGCGTCAGTGGTTTGCTTCACAGCTTCGTAAGTCAGGGTGCCGGAACGCGACACGATGCCTACTTTGCCTGGCAAGTGAATGTGACCTGGCATGATGCCGATCTTGCACTCGCCCGGAGTGATCACGCCTGGGCAGTTAGGGCCGATCAGGGTAACACCAAGCTCGTCGCACTTAACTTTAGCGTCCAGCATGTCCAGGGTAGGAATGCCTTCGGTGATGCAAACGATCAGCTTGATGCCGCCGAATGCTGCTTCCAGGATGGAGTCCTTGCAGAAAGGAGCTGGAACGTAGATCACGCTGGCAGTGGCGCCAGTGGCTGCTACAGCATCTTTCACGGTGTTGAACACTGGCAGACCCAGGTGCTCGGTACCGCCTTTGCCCGGAGTTACACCACCAACCATCTTGGTGCCGTACTCGATGGCTTGTTGGGTGTGGAAGCTACCTTGCGAACCAGTGATGCCCTGGCAGATAACTTTGGTGTCTTTATTGATCAGGACGCTCATTACTTGCCCTCCGCAGCTTTAACAACTTGTTGAGCAGCGTCGGTCAAGCTGGTAGCAGCGATGATGTTCAGGCCGCTGTCTGCCAGTACTTTAGCGCCCAGTTCAGCGTTGTTGCCTTCAAGGCGCACAACCACCGGGATTTTCACGCCGACTTCTTTCACTGCACCGATGATGCCTTCAGCAATCATGTCGCAACGAACGATGCCGCCGAAGATGTTGACCAATACTGCAGCGACATTGCTGTCGGACAGGATGATCTTGAACGCTTCAGTTACGCGCTCTTTGGTTGCGCCGCCACCTACGTCGAGGAAGTTGGCTGGCTTGCCGCCGTGCAGGTTAACGATGTCCATGGTGCCCATGGCCAGACCAGCACCGTTTACCATGCAGCCGATGTTGCCTTCCAGTGCCACGTAGTTCAGTTCGAACTGGGCAGCGTGCGCTTCGCGCGGATCGTCTTGCGACGGATCGTGGAAGGTTTTCAGCTTAGGCTGGCGGTACATGGCGTTTGCGTCGATGTTGATTTTTGCATCGAGGCAGTGCAGGTCGCCGTCAGTCTTGATAACCAGCGGGTTAACTTCCAGCAGGGCCAGGTCGTGGTCCTGGAACAGTTTGGCCAGACCAACGAAGATCTTGGCGAACTGGGAAACCTGCTTGCCTTCCAGACCCAGCTGGAATGCCAACTCGCGACCCTGGAATGGCTGAGCGCCAACCAGTGGGTCGATAGTTGCTTTCAGAATTTTTTCTGGAGTGTCGTGTGCGATCTTCTCGATGTCCACGCCACCTTCGGTGGAAGCCATGAACACGATACGACGGCTGGAACGGTCAACAACAGCGCCCAGGTACAGCTCTTTAGCGATATCAGTGCACGATTCAACCAGGATTTTGGTGACCGGCTGACCATTGGCATCAGTCTGGTAAGTCACCAGACGCTTGCCCAACCACTGTTGTGCAAATGCTTTAGCGTCTTCTTTGTTGCGAACCAGCTTAACGCCGCCCGCTTTGCCGCGACCGCCTGCGTGAACCTGGGCTTTTACTACCCATTCGGTCCCGCCGATTTTGTCGCAAGCTTCTGCCGCCGCTTCCGGGGTGTCTACTGCATAACCCTTGGATACTGGCAGGCCGTACTCAGCGAACAGCTGCTTACCCTGATACTCGTGAAGATTCATGCTTTTTACCGTCTTCGTTAGGTACTGCGCATTCGGCGCTGCACTTTCATTAGTGCCGCACCACCTGTGACTGCTGCTTGTGCTGCTTTAGCAAACCCGACATCCACGCGAGCAGAGGTCGGGCCTGGTTCAAACAAGACAAGACTGCGTCCGGCGGAAGTTCCGCGGTGAGGCTTGCAAGCAAGGCTCACGACGGGCAAACCGCCGTGGTTTCTTATTGTCTGGTCTTAACGTTTCTTACGGTTGGCAACGTGGATGGCACCGCCATTCACGGCCAGCGCTGCTTCATGCAACGCTTCGGACAGGGTTGGATGGGAGAAAACCATCATGCCCAGATCCTCGGCACTGGTGCCGAATTCCATACCGATAGCGCCTTGCTGTACCAGCTCTGCTGCGCTCGGGCCAATCACGTGGACGCCCAGTACGCGGTCAGTTTTGGCATCAGCAATGACTTTTACAAAGCCACCGGTATCGTTTGCTGCCATGGCACGGCCACTGGCTGCAAACGGGAAGGTGCCGACGTTAACTTCAACGCCTTCAGCTTTCAAGGCCTGTTCGGTTTTACCAACCCATGCGATCTCCGGGTGAGTGTAAATAACCGATGGAATCAGGTCGTAGTTCATCTCGGTCTTGTGACCTTTGATGCGCTCGACAACCATGATGCCTTCTTCAGAAGCCTTGTGCGCCAGCATCATGCCGCGAACCACGTCACCGATGGCGTAAACGCCCGGTACGCTGGTTGCGCAGTGATCGTCAACAAACACGAAACCGCGCTCGTCGATGGTCACGCCGCTGTCAGCTGCCAGCAGTTCGGTGGTCACTGGACGACGGCCTACCGCTACGATCAGCTTGTCGAAGGTGATGGTCTGTTCGCCGTTGGCGTCGGTGTAGGTCACAACGACTTCGTCGCCATTAACCTTGGAACCGGTCACACGAGCGCCCAGCTTGATGTCCAGACCTTGTTTGGTCAGGGTTTTGTAGGCTTCTTTGGACACGGCAGTGTCAGCTGCCATCAGGAACGTGTCCAGAGCTTCCAGGACAGTCACCTGAGCGCCCAGACGCGACCAGACCGAACCCAGTTCCAGGCCGATAACACCAGCGCCGATAACACCCAGGCGCTTAGGAACGGTTTGGAATTCCAGGGCGCCGGTCGAATCAACGATCACGTTGTTGTCTACTGGAGCAGGTGGAATGTCGATTGGACGCGAACCGGAAGCCAGGATCACGTTCTCGGCTTCGATGATTTCAACGCTGCCGTCTGGCTTGGTCAGTTCTACGCGCTTGCCGGCCAGCAGTTTGCCGTGGCCTTGCAGGGAAGTAACGCCGTTGGCCTTGAACAGGGTCGCAACGCCAGAGGTCAGGTTCTTCACGATGTTGGCTTTACGGCCGACCATCGCAGGGACGTCCATGTTCACGTCACCGGTGGTGATACCGTGGATGGCGAACGCATCCTTGGCTTCGTGATACTTCCAGGAGCTGTCCAACAGAGCCTTGGATGGAATGCAACCAACGTTCAGGCAAGTACCGCCCAATGCCAGTTTGCCTTCTTTGTCGGTGTATTTTTCGATGCAAGCAGTCGAAAGACCCAGTTGCGCGGCCTTGATGGCGGCAACGTAGCCGCCAGGGCCCGCACCAATCACTACAACGTCAAATTTCTGAGACATGGGAATAGATCCTCTATTAGCTACAAGCTGTCAGCCGCAAGCTGCAAGCTTAAGCCAAGCTGCTTTAACCAGCAGCTTGAAGCTTGAAGCTCGCAGCTATTCGTATCAAATATCCAGCAGCAGACGAGCCGGGTCTTCCAGCAGGTTTTTGATTGCTACCAGGAAACTTACAGCTTCTTTGCCGTCGATCAAACGGTGATCGTAGGACAGAGCCAAGTACATCATCGGACGGATTACTACCTGACCGTTGACTGCCATTGGACGCTGAAGGATGTTGTGCATGCCCAGGATCGCGGCTTGCGGCGGGTTAACGATCGGGGTCGACATCATCGAACCGAAGGTACCACCGTTAGTGATGGTGAACGTACCGCCGGTCATTTCGTCGATCGACAGTTTGCCATCACGGGCTTTTTTGCCGTAAGCAGCGATGCCGCCTTCGATTTCAGCCAGGCTCATCAGTTCTGCGTTACGCAGTACCGGAACAACCAGGCCACGGTCGCTGGACACAGCAACACCGATGTCGGCATAGCCGTGGTAAACGATGTCCGAACCGTCGATCGAAGCGTTAACAGCCGGGAAGCGCTTCAGCGCTTCGGTAGCGGCTTTAACGAAGAACGACATGAAGCCCAGACGCACGCCGTTGTGGGACTTCTCGAACAGGTCTTTGTACTTCGCACGCAGCGCCATGATTTCGGTCATGTCGACTTCGTTGAAAGTGGTCAGCATCGCCATGTTCGACTGAGCTTCTACCAGGCGCTTGGCCACGGTCGCACGAACGCGGGTCATCGGAACACGTTTTTCTACGCGGTCGCCAGCAGCGAACACTGGAGCAGCGGCAGCAGGCGCAGCAGCCTTGGCAGGTGCAGCGGCCGGAGCGGCTTTCTTGGCAGCTACAGCAGCAACCACGTCTTCCTTGGTCACACGACCGCCTTTGCCAGTACCGGCAACGGAAGCGATGTTGATGCCGTTTTCTTCAGCGATCTTGCGAGCCGCTGGAGCAGCGATTGGATCGTCTTCGCCATCAGCAGCTGGTGCGGCAGCTTGGGCAGCCGGAGCAGCAGCGGCAGGAGCGGCCGGAGCAGCAGCGCCGCCTTCAACGATGGAGCCCAGTACTTCGTCGGACAGAACGGTGTCGCCTTCGTTCTTGACGATAGCGCCCAGAACGCCGTCAGCAGTCGCCAATACTTCCAGTACGACTTTGTCGGTTTCGATGTCAACGATCAGGTCATCACGCTTTACAGCGTCGCCCGGTTGCTTGTGCCAGGTGGCAACGGTGCCATCGGCAACCGATTCCGGAAATGTTGGGGCTTTGATCTCGATAGCCATGTTCTTTGGTTCCTTTAATTCGGTTTCAGTGCGCGAAGGCGTTAAACGGTGAACGCGTCTTGCAACAGTTTGGCCTGTTGCTCAGCGTGCATCGATGCGTAACCACAAGCAGGTGCAGCAGAAGCGTCACGGCCCGCGTACTCAAGTACGAGAGACTTGTTGTGACCGCTGATGATGCGACGCATGTGGTGCTGGCTGCAGTACCAGGCGCCCTGGTTCATCGGCTCTTCCTGACACCAGACAATGTGCTTGGCGTTTTTGTACGGAGCCAGGACTTCAATCAAGTCGTCCTCAGGGAATGGGTACAACTGCTCAAGACGCACGATAGCGATGTCATCACGACCTTCGGCACGGCGTTTTTCCAACAGGTCGTAGTAGACCTTGCCGCTACACAGCACGATACGACCGACGTTTGCCGGATCTTGTGCATCGATTTCTGGAATAACGGTCTGGAACGAACCTTCGGCCAGATCTTCCAGTGTCGAGATTGCCAATTTGTGACGCAGCAACGACTTCGGCGTCAGCACCACCAGCGGCTTGCGCAGCGGACGGATGACCTGACGGCGCAGCAGGTGGTAGATCTGCGCTGGAGTGGTTGGCACGCACACCTGGATGTTGTGCTCGGCGCACAATTGCAGGTAACGCTCAAGACGTGCAGAAGAGTGCTCTGGGCCCTGACCTTCGTAGCCGTGAGGCAACAGCATGGTCAGACCGCACAGGCGACCCCACTTGTGCTCGCCGCTGGTGATGAACTGGTCGATAACAACCTGTGCACCGTTGGCGAAGTCACCGAACTGGGCTTCCCAGATCACCAGACCGTTTGGCGTGGTGGTCGAGTAGCCGTATTCGAACGCCAATACCGCTTCTTCGGACAGCAGCGAGTCGTACAGGTCAAAGCGTGGCTGACCTTCATACAGGTGCTGCAGCGGAATGTAAGTGCTGGCATCTTTTTGGTTGTGCAACACAGCGTGACGGTGCGAGAACGTACCGCGGCCAATGTCCTGACCGGTCATGCGGATCGGGTGACCTTCGAACGCCAGGGTCGCGTATGCCATGGTTTCGGCATAGCCCCAGTTGATCGGCAGGCCGCCGGCTTGCATTTTCTGACGGTCTTCGTAGATCTTCGAAACCTGACGCTGCAGCACGAAGCCTTCTGGAATTTCCAGCAGCTTGGCCGACAACTCTTGCAGAGTTTTCAGATCGAAACGTGTGTCGTGACGCGCAGTCCAGGCGTGACCCAGGTATGGACGCCAGTCAACGAACAGTTCTTTGTTCGGCTCTTTGACCAGACTTTTCACAACATGCAGACCGTTGTCCAGCGCGTTGCGGTATTCGTCGATCTTGGCCTGAACGCGCTCTGCGTCAACCACGTTTTCTTGAGTCAGACGCTCGGCATACAGCTCACGGGTGGTGCGCTGCTTGGCGATTTGCTGATACATCAGCGGCTGAGTACCGTTTGGCTCGTCGGCCTCGTTGTGACCGCGACGGCGGTAGCAGAACAGGTCGATCACGACGTCGCGCTTGAACTGCATGCGGTAGTCGATAGCCAACTGGGTCACGAACAATACGGCTTCCGGATCATCACCATTTACATGGAGGATCGGCGCCTGGATCATTTTCGCGACGTCAGTGCAGTACTCGGTGGAACGCGAGTCCAGCGGGTTGCTGATGGTGAAACCAACCTGGTTGTTGATCACCAGGTGAACGGTACCGCCAGTCTTGAAGCCGCGGGTCTGCGACATCTGGAAGGTTTCCATGACCACGCCCTGACCTGCGAACGCAGCGTCACCGTGGATGGAAATTGGCAGAACTTTCTCGCCAGTCGCGTCGTTACGACGGTCTTGACGTGCACGTACAGAACCCTCGACCACTGGAGAAACGATTTCCAGGTGGGATGGGTTGAACGCCATTGCCAGGTGAACTTCGCCACCCGAGGTCATGACGTTGGAGGAGAAGCCCTGGTGGTATTTAACGTCACCGGAACCCAGCTCGATCTGCTTCTTGCCTTCGAACTCGTCGAACAGGTCGCGCGGGTTTTTACCGAAGGTGTTGACCAGCACGTTCAGACGGCCACGGTGGGCCATGCCGATAACGATTTCCTTGGTGCCGTAGTTGCCCGAACGCTGAATCAGCTCGTCCAGCAGAGGGATCAGGCTCTCGCCGCCTTCCAGACCAAAACGCTTGGTGCCTGGGTATTTGGTGCCCAGGTATTTTTCCAGGCCTTCGGCTGCGGTGACGCGCTCAAGCAGGTGGCTTTTGATTTCTGCCGAATAGGTCGGACGGCCACGTACGCTTTCGAGACGCTGCTCAAACCAGTGGCGCTGCTCGGAGTCGACGATGTGCGTGAACTCGGCGCCGATGGTGCGGCAATATGTCTGCTGCAACGCTTCGAGAATTTCGCGTAGGCTCGCTTCCTCTTTGCCGATATACAGGTCGCCGGCACGGAAGGTCGTATCAAGATCGGCATTGGTCAAGCCGTAATGATTGATCGACAGGTCTGCAGGTGCAGGACGCTGCCACAGCCCCAGCGGATCAAGCTGGGCTGCCTGGTGGCCGCGCATCCGATAGGCCTGGATCAATCGCAGCACTTCAACCTGCTTCTTCTCGTGTTCGCTGCTCACGCTGCCGGCAGATACCGGTTGGGCGCGGCGCTGGTTCTTCGCCAGCAACACGAAATGATCGCGGATTGTGGAGTGCGAAACATCGTTGGCAGAGTTGCCTTCAGTAGGCAACGTCTGAAATTTGGTGCGCCATTCTTCTGGCACAGCGTTAGGGTCGTGCAGGTAGAGCTCGTAGAGCTCTTCCACATAGGCAGCGTTACCACCTGAAAGATAGCCGCTGTTCCACATGCGCTGCATCACGCTTTCTTGCATGCTTGGTCACCCTCGGTTAGGGGACACCATCGGCGAAAAACCAGAGCACTTGAGAAAGTCCGAATGCAGCGACTAAAACAAGCCACTTGAATCACGCTGATAGTCCGGGTACCAGCCCGGATGCCCCTGCTGGTCTCATTTCTTCAAAATAAGAGCTGCAGCTTTGTGAGCTGCTGCTCAGGTTATAACTACGGCGCCGGTTGAAGCCTGCGCCGTAGCATCTACGGTTACAGCGGTGTTGCAGTACAGCTTTGAATCACACGCCGCTTTGCAGCAGCATGCTGCGCACGTGACCGATGGCCTTAGTCGGGTTCAGGCCCTTCGGACACACGTTTACGCAGTTCATGATCCCGCGGCAGCGGAATACGCTGAACGGGTCGTCCAGCGAAGCCAGACGCTCGCTGGTCTTGGTGTCACGGCTGTCAGCCAGGAAACGGTAGGCTTGCAGCAGTGCAGCAGGACCCAGGAACTTGTCAGGGTTCCACCAGAATGATGGGCACGAGGTCGAGCAGCAAGCGCACAGGATGCACTCGTACAGACCGTCAAGCTTTTCACGCTCTTCTGGCGATTGCAGACGCTCAATGGCCGGAGCCGGAGTATCGTTCTGCAGGAACGGCTTCACCTTCTCGTATTGCTTGTAGAAGATGCTCATGTCGACGACCAGGTCACGGATAACCGGCAAACCTGGCAGAGGACGAATAACCAATTTGTTACCCTTTACAACAGAAGACAGCGGCGTTACGCACGCCAGGCCGTTCTTGCCGTTGATGTTCATGCCGTCGGAGCCGCAAACGCCCTCACGGCAAGAGCGACGATAGGAGAAACCCTCGTCCTGCTCTTTGATCAGGGCCAGAACATCCAGCACCATCAGGTCTTTACCGTTGGTATTGACCTGGAATTCCTGCATGAACGGCGCAGCGTCCTGATCCGGGTTGTAGCGATAAACACTGACTTTCAACATATCGGCCACCCTTAGTAAGTTCGAACCATTGGCTGGAAGGTCGGAACGGTTTTCGGCGAGAAGTTCACCGCACGTTTGGCTACGCGCTTTTCACCCGGGAAGTACAGGGTGTGGCACAGCCAGTTAACGTCGTCACGATCTTCGAAGTCTTCACGGGCGTGAGCACCGCGCGATTCCTTACGGGTTTCTGCAGCAATTGCAGTCGCTTCGGCCACTTCGAGCAGGTTTTGCAGCTCAAGGGCTTCGATACGAGCAGTGTTGAACGCCTGGCTCTTATCGTTGATTTTCACGTTGGCGATGCGCTTGCGCAGCTCTTGCAACTGAGCAATACCCTTCTGCATGTATTCACCAGTACGGAATACACCGAAGTAGTTCTGCATGCAGCTTTGCAGCTCTTTACGCAGCGTAGGGACGTCTTCGCCATCGGTACGCGAGTTCAGGCCATCCAGACGCGCCAGGGCGGCATCGATATCGGATTGACGTGGACGAGCGTAATCAACGCCTTCTTTCAGGGTCTGCTCAAGGAACAGACCAGCAGCACGACCGAATACCACCAGGTCGAGCAGCGAGTTGCCACCCAGACGGTTTGCACCGTGAACCGATACGCACGCCACTTCGCCCACTGCGAACAGACCAGGGATGATTGCGTCGTTGCCGTCGGCGTCTTGGGTAATTGCCTGACCATGAATGTTGGTGGCAATGCCGCCCATCATATAGTGGCAGGTTGGAACTACTGGAACTGGAGCCAATACCGGGTCAACGTGTGCGAAGGTCTTGGACAGTTCGCAGATGCCTGGCAGACGGCTGTGCAGAACTTCTTCACCCAGGTGATCGAGTTTCAGCATTACGTGGTCGCCATCTGGACCGCAACCATTGCCCGCGATGATTTCTTTAACCATCGAGCGTGCAACCACGTCACGACCAGCAAGGTCTTTGGCGTTAGGAGCATAACGCTCCATGAAACGCTCGCCGTGCTTGTTGATCAGGTATCCACCTTCACCACGGCATCCTTCGGTTACCAGTACACCAGCACCGGCAATACCGGTCGGGTGGAACTGCCACATTTCGATGTCCTGCACCGGTACGCCTGCACGCAGGGCCATGCCGATACCGTCACCGGTGTTGATCAGGGCGTTGGTGGTCGAAGAGTAGATACGACCTGCACCGCCAGTCGCCAGAACGGTGGCGTTGGCACGAACATAAGAAGTTTCGCCAGTTTCGATGCAGATGACGATCATGCCTACGAAGGCACCTTCTTCGTTCTTCACCAGGTCGACACCGTAGTATTCGTTCAGGAATACAGTGCCGGCCTTCAGGTTGGCCTGGTACAGGGTGTGCAGCAGCGCGTGACCGGTACGGTCGGCAGCAGCGCACGTACGGGCAGCCTGGCCACCTTTACCAAAGTCCTTGGACTGACCGCCGAAAGGACGCTGGTAAATACGGCCTTGCTCGGTCCGGGAGAACGGCAGACCCATATGCTCGAGTTCGAAAACGGCTTCTGGGCCTACGGAACACATGTATTCGATAGCGTCCTGGTCACCGATGTAGTCGGAACCCTTGACGGTATCGTACATGTGCCAGCGCCAGTCATCGTTTGGATCCGCAGAAGCGATCGCGCAGGTGATACCACCCTGTGCCGACACGGTGTGGGAACGGGTCGGGAAAACCTTGGTGATTACTGCAGTCTTGTGACCGCCCTGGGCCAGCTGCAACGCAGCGCGCATGCCAGCACCGCCGCCGCCAACAATAATGGCGTCGAAGGAAAGTGTATTAACTGTGTTAGCCATGAATCAGATACCCCAAAGAATCTGCACACCCCAGACGAAGTAAGCGAACATTGCAACGCCGCATACTGCCTGGAAGAGGAAACGTACTGCTGTCGCGGACTTGCCCAGCGCCATCGGCGTCAGGTAGTCAGTCGCGATGGTCCACATGCCGACCCAGGCGTGAGCGCCAAGAGCAACCAGGGCCAACAGGCTGAAGATACGCATCCAGTTGCTTGCGAACAGCTCGTGCCATTGGGCGTAGCCAATGCCAGGGTTCGCAACGAGGTATCCGATCAGGAAAATGAAATAAGCCGCTAGAACGACCGCAGACACACGCTGTGCCATCCAGTCATAGAGGCCCGAACGCGAAAGGTTCGTAACGCTGGTTACCATATCCAAACTCCTGCCAGAACAATCATCACCACGGAGATGACGATTACGATTTTCGAGCCCAGCTTGCCGCCTTCCAGCGTCTCACCGATACCCATGTCCATAATCAAGTGGCGCACGCCGGCAACCAAGTGATACAGCAAGGCAGATAGCAGGCCCCAGGCAATGAATTTGGCCAGCGGGCTGGTCAAGCATGCCTTCACCTCGGCAAAACCTTCTTCTGAACCCAGCGATTTGCTCAATGCATAAAGCATGAAGCCCAGGCCGAGAAAAAGAATGATGCCCGATACGCGGTGCAGAAACGACGTAACGCCGGTAATGGGGAGTTTGATGGTCCTTAGGTCTAGGTTTACAGGTCGTTGGCTATTCACGGCTTTTTTCACACTGAAGAGCCCCTAACAATCAGGGCAAGTTTGTTGGGATGCGCACTGGTCAGGTACCCACCTCCCGGGAGTGACGACCCCCATCTAAACAGGCCCAAAAGCCTCTGGCGGTCGGCTGCCGAGTATAGACAGTTAGGTTACTAATGACAACGCAATCACCTCCCTCTAATAGAGCATTGCACTCTTGGCATAAAAGGCGTAAACGGCAGGGATATTCGAGAAAAAGGACTCCTTAAAGCCTTGTACAGCAAGACTTTAGGCAAATTGACATTCAAATTTATCTAACTATAGTGGTGCGGGCCCTGCGTGGGGGGTCTGTCTGATGATTTCAAGCATAAATAGGAGGCCACATGGCTGACAAAAAAGCGCAGTTGATCATCGAGGGCGCTGCCCCCGTCGAGCTGCCCATTTTAACTGGCACCGTTGGTCCCGATGTAATCGATGTGCGCGGCCTCACGGCCACGGGCCGATTCACATTCGACCCAGGCTTCATGTCGACCGCATCCTGCGAATCGAAGATCACCTATATTGATGGTGACAACGGTATCCTGCTGCACCGCGGCTACCCGATCGAGCAACTGGCTGAACACTCTGACTACCTGGAAACAGCTTACCTGCTGCTGAACGGCGAACTGCCGACGGTAGAACAGAAGGCTCAGTTTGTCAGCAACGTGAAGAACCACACCATGGTTCACGAGCAGTTGAAGACCTTCTTCAACGGCTTCCGTCGTGACGCTCACCCGATGGCCGTCATGTGCGGCGTAGTCGGCGCACTGTCGGCTTTCTACCACGACTCTCTGGACATCAATAACCCGCAGCATCGCGAAATCTCCGCGATTCGTCTGGTTGCCAAGATGCCAACCCTGGCCGCAATGGTTTACAAGTACTCCATGGGACAACCCATGATGTACCCGCGTAACGACCTGAGCTATGCCGAAAACTTCCTGCACATGATGTTCAACACCCCGTGCGAGATCAAACCGATCAGCCCGGTACTGGCCAAGGCCATGGATAAGATCTTTATCCTGCACGCCGACCACGAACAGAACGCATCGACCTCTACCGTACGCCTGGCGGGCTCTTCGGGCGCCAACCCGTTCGCGTGTATCGCTGCTGGCATCGCGGCACTGTGGGGCCCGGCTCACGGCGGCGCCAACGAAGCTGTTCTGACCATGCTCGACGAAATTGGCGATGTGTCCAACATCGACAAGTTCATCGCCAAGGCCAAGGACAAGAACGATCCATTCAAACTGATGGGCTTTGGTCACCGCGTTTACAAAAACCGCGACCCACGCGCCACCGTGATGAAAAAGACTTGCGACGAAGTGCTCAAAGAGCTGGGGATCAAGAACGACCCGCAACTCGAACTTGCCATGCGCCTGGAAGAGATCGCACTGACCGATCCTTACTTCATCGAGCGCTCGCTGTACCCGAACGTCGACTTCTACTCGGGGATCATCCTCAAGGCGATCGGCATTCCAACCAGCATGTTCACCGTAATCTTCGCCTTGTCGCGGACTGTCGGCTGGATCTCGCACTGGAAAGAAATGCTCTCCAGCCCGTACAAGATTGGCCGCCCACGCCAGCTGTACACCGGCTACGAGTCGCGTGACTTCAGCAAGCTTGAAGACCGCAAATAAGACCATTGATACCACGATAGCGTCTTAGCTGCTGCCGATACGGCCTCTACCTGGTAGAGGCCGTATTTTTTTGTGCGCAATAAACACTGCGTGTAGGAGCGTGCTTTG
>NZ_JANLNV010000045.1 GCF_025465935.1 Pseudomonas sp. 7P_10.2_Bac1
TCGTGCGAGAAAAACCGTCAACCTTTATCCCAAGTAGCTCACTATTTCTAATTCCGAGTTCGCGTAGGAGATGAAAAATAACCAGATCTCGGTGAATTAGAAATTTGGCTCTTCCCCCAAGCTTTGCCTGCTCCCTTATGGCAAAATCAATTTGAGATAATTCTTTATCAGAAAGCGGCTCCACCATGGAAGGGTTGTCATTTTTCTGCTTGCTTGGCAAATGCTTTACCAATCTAGCCTTAAATCCACTAAGAGATATTTTGTCTACTGCCCCCTGCAGACACAACTCCTCTGCCATCACCTCGAAAAACTCTCGTGCTGTCCGGCAACGTCGAACAAATGCCGAACTGCAAGTCATTGTTGGAGCCAAAACCCCAACGCCATTCACTCGCAGCTCAACCGTCCGCTTGTGTTCTTCTAATCTATTTCTAAGCCGAACAATCTCACCGTTAGTCAGATAATCTCCTTTTGAGAACCTAGCGGCTATGTCTATTTTACTGCCCTTGAGATAAAGCATTACCACACTTAAATCATATGCTAGTAAAACTCGTGATTTAGGTGACAAACCGGGCTTGAAATTTATGAGCCAGAAATTAGCCAAGAGCACTGGCCGTCCGTCATCAAAAATTAGGGCTGATGGTCGCCCTTGAAAATCTTTAAATTCACGAGCTTTCAAGGTTGCACCTCGCACTCAGAAAGAGAGTGCCGCGCACCTGAGATGATGGTCTTTTGAAGACTAATATCTTTTGGAGGTCGCGTGGCGGCGATGGTGCCTAAAATGCGGCCAACAGAAATAAAGGCAATTTCTTTTGTGCAGGACATATCAGCGATACCTTGATAAATGGAGCATCAAAGTCAACGCTGATCATTCGGATAAGGCCAAACCTTAGTCTGGTTCCCTTAAAACGATTATGAACTAGTCGATAGACTGGATAGACCTACGCCGGGCCTACCACTACAGTCAATTAAGCACGTGATTTAGGCGCTGTCAACAAGCTGGCTATAGTCTTCTAATCCCATGAAAATCAAGTCAACATTTTGTAAAGGTCGCCTAATAACAAATGTTGATTGGGGATCTGGCGGTTAATGTTGACACACAGGAGGGAAAATTCACGGGGGAGAGCTACTAATGGCTTGATTTCAACACAAGCCTACTTAAGCGGATAACAGCAAGCATCTGGGGGTCTCTATGCTCAACAAGCGTTATCTGCCATCGATCACGGCGTTGCAGTGTTTTGAGGCAGTCACCCGGCACTTGAGCTTCACGCGCGCCGCTGAAGAGCTGAACCTGACCCAAAGCGCGGTCAGCAAACAGGTCGCGCAACTGGAGGAGTTGCTTCAGCATCTGTTGTTTCGCCGTGTGCGGCGCCGCCTGCAACTGACACCAGCAGGCGACTTGTATCTGGTAGAGGTCCGAAAGATCCTGACCCAAGTCGAGATGTCGACCCACACCCTGCGCTCTTACGGCGGCGAAACCGAGGTGCTGCGAGTGTCGACGCCGCCGACCTTCGGCGCGCGCTGGCTGGTCCCACGGCTCAAGGGCTGGCGCTTGCGTCATCCGCATATTCATCTGGATGTGTGCAACGAACAGCCTGCCGACGACTTGCTGCAAGGGCGCAGTGACCTGGCGTTCTATTTTGGCCAAGGTTCACGGCCCGGCACTGAATGCCTGAAGTTGTTCGGTGAAGAACTGGTGGCGGTGTGCGCGCCGTCGAGCTTGCCCGAGCGCCCCTTCGACGACCCGACGCAATTGACCGAGTTGGTGCTGCTGCAGAACGCAACACGCCCGCAAGCCTGGCACGACTGGTTTGAAAGCCAGGGGTATCACACCGACCACAGCTATCACGGACCACGCTTCGAAACGTTCTATATGTGCATTCGTGCCGCGCAGGTAGGCTGCGGCGTGGCCTTATTGCCCCGCTTTCTGGTGGAAGAAGAATTGACCGACGGCAAACTGGTCGTTGCCTGGCAGCACCCGATGCCCAGTCGCGACGCGTATTACCTGGCCTACCCCGAACATTCGGCGGGCGTGCCCAAGGTAAAAGCTTTTGTGGACTGGATGATGGAACACCTGGATGACACATAACCGTGTAGGAGCGAGCTTGCCTCGCGAGCTTTTAAAAGATCAAAAGCTCACTCCTGCAGGGGGATTGCAGTCATCAATACAAAAACCGCTGGCAATACGGCCTGCGAATATGCGCCACTATCGCCATTCATTGAACAAGCTGAACACCGTTGCTATCTGGGCACGGGCAGCATGGAGATTGCCGTTATGAGCGAGAGTGTGTTTGCCGATCGCATCGTGCAGAACTTGCTCGACACCGACTTCTACAAATTGACCATGATGCAGGCGGTGCTGCACAACTACCCCAACGTTGAAGTCGAATGGGAGTTCCGCTGTCGCAACAGCGAGGACTTGCGCCCGTACTTGAGCGAGATTCGCCACCAGATCGAGCGTCTGGCCGAATTAAGCATGACCCAGGACCAACTCGGTTTCCTGGAACGCATCACGTTCATGAAGCCCGATTTCATCCGCTTTCTGGGCCTGTTCCGCTTCAACCTGCGTTATGTGCACACCGGTGTCGAAAACGGCGAGCTGTTTATCCGCCTGCGCGGACCGTGGCTGCATGTGATTCTGTTTGAAGTGCCATTGCTGGCGATTGTCAGTGAAGTGCGCAACCGCTCCCGCTATGCCGGCACCTTGCTGCGGGAGGCCCGTGAGCAGTTGTATCGCAAGTTTGACTGGCTGCAAGCCAATGCCACCGCCGACGAACTGGCTGAGTTGCAAGTCGCCGATTTCGGCACGCGCCGCCGGTTTTCTTACCGGGTGCAGGAAGAAGTCGTCACGGTACTCAAACATGACTTCCCCGGGCGCTTTGTCGGCACCAGCAACGTCAACCTGTCCCGGGAACTGGGCATGAAACCGCTGGGCACCATGGCCCACGAGTGGATCATGGCCCATCAGCAACTGGGCCCGAGGCTGATCGACAGCCAGAGCGCCGCGCTCGATTGCTGGGTGCGTGAGTACCGTGGCTTGCTGGGTATTGCCCTGACCGACTGCATCACCACCGATGCTTTCCTCACAGATTTTGATCTGTACTTCGCCAAGCTGTTCGATGGTTTGCGCCACGACTCGGGTGACCCGGTGGTGTGGGCCGAAAAATGCATCGCGCATTATCATCGGCTGGGTATCGACCCGATGAGCAAGACCCTGGTGTTTTCCGACAGCCTGACACTGCCGCGTGCACTCGGGATCTTCCGGGCGCTGCGCGGCAGAATCAACGTCAGTTTCGGCATCGGAACTAACCTGACCTGTGACATCCCGGGTGTTGAGCCAATGAGTATCGTGCTTAAAATGACCGCGTGTAATGGCTCGCCCGTTGCCAAGATTTCGGACGAACCCGGCAAGACCCATTGCTCAGATCCAAACTTCGCCGCCTACTTGCGCCACGTTTTCAATGTTCCTGAACAATCCACCAAGGAGTGAATCATGCAGGCCGTACAGCGTCAGATTGCTGAAGATCTCAAGGTTCAACCGCCGTTTAAAGACATCGCAGCCCTTGAGGCCGAGATTGCACGGCGCATCACCTTTATCCAGTGCTGCCTGCACAACGCCAGGCTCAAAACCCTGGTGCTGGGCATCAGCGGCGGGGTCGACTCGTTGACAGCCGGCCTGTTGGCCCAGAAAGCCGTGCAACAACTGCGCGAACAGACGGGCGATCTGGCCTACCGCTTTATTGCCGTGCGTCTGCCTTACGACGTGCAGAAGGATGAAGCCGATGCCACGGCATCCGTCGACTTCATCAACCCCGATGAACGCCAGACCGTGAACATTGGCCCGGCGGTCAAGGCCCTCGCTGCAGAAGTGACTGCGCTTGAAGGCAAAAAGGCTGAGACCGTGGACTTTGTGCTGGGCAACACCAAGGCGCGGATGCGCATGGTGGCGCAGTACACCATCGCTGGCGCAACAGGCGGGCTGGTGATCGGCACTGACCACGCAGCCGAAGCGGTGATGGGCTTTTTCACCAAGTTCGGTGATGGCTCGTGCGACCTGGCGCCGCTCAGCGGGCTGGTGAAGAACCAGGTGCGGGCCATTGCGCGGCATTTGGGTGCACCGGAGTTTCTGGTCGAGAAAGTCCCCACCGCCGATCTGGAAGACCTCGAGCCGGGCAAACCCGACGAAGTCTCCCATGGCGTGACCTATGCCGAGATTGATGCCTTCCTGCACGGCGAGCCGGTGCGCGAAGAGGCGTTCAACATCATCTGCAGCACCTACGAAAAAACCCACCACAAACGCGAGATGCCATTCGCGCCATGAGCCTTGCCCGCGAGAAGGCAGCGGTCCCGCGATCGCAGCCTTCACCGCGCGGCAACAACTGCGAATTTAAACGTTATACAGTAACAATTTTACGGTAGCATGGGCGCGTCTCCCGGACTCTAGAACCCATAGGTCAGCATTTATGAGCCAAGCCCCTACCGCCTCGCCCGTCAGCATCGAACCATATGCCGACACCGAACTGGCATGTCTTGTTGGCGCGAAGGCCGCCCTCTTCCGTTGGGCTGCAACCATTACCACGCGGGACGTCGACCAGATTCTGGCGCTGTATGCGCCCGACGCCATTCTGGTGCCAACCCTGTCCAATCAGGTGCGCGATTGCGACGACAGTCGCCGCAATTACTTTGAAAACTTTCTGGCCAATGACGGGCTGGTGTGTGACATCCAGGTGTTCAAAAAGCGCGTTAGCCGCAAGCTCGGCACCGTGGTGGTCGGCGGCCTCTACACGTTTGTCTACCGGGAACACAACGAGCAGCGCGTGGTCCCGGCGCGCTTTCTGTTTACCTTCGAGCGCATCAATGATGAGTGGTTGATTACGGGCCATCACTCCTCGATCGAAGCGTGACCCGCATCAGGCCTGGGTGCAGCGTGCCTAGGCCGTCTCGTTGCGGGCCCTGGCCGCGATCAGGCTGCCCGCTGGCGGCTGTTGCCGGAAATACCCGTCCACACCGGCAAAGATCGCTTCCGCAATTTTGCGCTGATGACGGGTGTCATGCAGCCGCTGGCAATCGTTCACGTTGGAAATGAACCCGGTCTCCACCAGGATCGACGGCACGGCGGCCGATTTGAGCACGGCAAACCCGGCCTGCTCGACCCTGGCCTGATGCAGCCGCGCCACGCCACCCAGTTGCGACAGCACCTGATGGCCCAGGTCCAGGCTGGTGGAGATGGTGGCATTCATCGACATGTCGAGCAGCACCCCAGCCACCATCGGGTCATCTTTGTGCAACTTGACGTTCAAACCGCCGCCGACCGAATCCGCGTCGTTTTCACGCTCGGCCATCCAGCGCGCCATAGAAGACGTGGCGCCGTTCTGAGACAGCGCAAAGACCGAAGCCCCCGATGCCGTGAGCCGCGGCGCCGCATCGGCATGCACCGAGATGAATAAATCGGCGTTCAGGCGTTGGGCTACTTCGGCACGCTTGCGCAGCGGGATGAAGATGTCATCGGTACGCACCAGCTTGGCTTTGTAACCCTTCTGGGCATCGATGCGCTTGGCCAGTAGCTTGGCAATCTGCAGGGCGACGATTTTCTCTTGCTCACCCTTGGACCCGACCGCGCCTGGGTCTTTGCCGCCGTGACCGGCATCAATGACCACCAGCACATCACGGTGCGGCTTGCCGCTCGCCCGCTCCGGTACAGCCTGGACTGCCGGTGTTGAGGCAACTGCTTGAGCGGGCTGGCCGGACAACAGCACTTGCAGAGTGTGCCCCTTGCCCGACATCGGCTGAAGCTTGGCCCGCACGCCTGAGTCCGCCAGGTCCAGGACGATACGTAAATCACCCGACGGGGTTTTCCCGCTGCGAATGGCGGTGACGGGCGTACCGTCCAGCGCCAACCCCTCCAAGGGCGCGGCCAAAACCGCCTGCTTCAGGTCTATCACCACGCGGGGCGGGGACTCGAGAGTAAAGCTGCTGGCGATCACCGGGCCACTGAGCTCCAGCAGCAACGTCGCAGAGCTTGCCGACCGACTGACACTCACCCGCCGCACGGCTTGTGAGGCATAGGCCATCAGAGGGGTCGGCAACGCCAAACCGGCCAAGATAAATTTCAACACGCTACGTCTGTCCATACACCTTCCACGCACTCAAATACCCAGCCAACCAGACCGACTCCGGTTTCGGCGCCTCGCTATAGGGATTGTCGCGTAAAAGCAATAGTTACGTTATAACAATTACATGAAGAATTTTTCGCTTGGCTTTCAGGCCCAGAAGACCGCAGCCATTGCGCCTCAGCGCTCATATGTCCAAGAAAAAACGGAATGAACCCCGCATTTTTTTTCGCTTGTCCGCACTGCTCTCAAACGCTTTGATAGACCTCTATTTCGTCGCCAGAGCCCCCGTCCCATGTCTTCTTTCGATGGTCTGTTCACGCTGGTCGAGTCTGCGCTCGATCAACCGACTGCGCACTGGTTGCGCGAACATGTCGAGGTGCCAGAAGCCTTGCAGCGCTTTAATTGGAGCGACAATGCACTGCACCGCGTGTGGCTCGCCCAGGCGCTGAATCTGTGCCTGTTTCATACCTTGGTGAGCGTCGTGCCAGACGGCCGACGCTATGTCGAAGAGCAAGCCCGGCAAGGCCGCAAGGTGGTATTTGATCACGGTGCCATTCGTACCGTGGACTGGCCCTGCAATGGCGAACTGCCGCGCGGCCGTCAGGCTTTCGCCCGTTTGCTGGAGCCGCTGGGTTTTACCGACGTACGAACCTACCCGCTGACCAAGCTGAATATGACCGGCTGGGGCTATCGCCAGATGGACCTACCTGAAGACATTGCGCAGTTCTTCGTCTCGGAATTGCACCCCGGACGCTTCAGCGAGGCGTTCCAGCTCGCGGTGGGCCGCGTGGTCGGCTCAAGTGTCGATCCGCTGCAGCCACACCACCTGAGCCTGCTCAAGCGCCTGAGCCTCACCCGCCATTGCAGCCTGAGCGAAGCCCGCACCCTCTTGCCAGCTTTGCACCAAGCCTTTGGCCGCCAGCACGGCGTGGTACACGAGGCGGACTATCGCAGCCTGCTCAACGAAAGCGCGGAAATGGCCTGGATCGCCACGGAGGGCAACAGCTTCAACCACCTGACCGATCGCGTGCAGGACTTGAACGCCTGTGTTGCCCGACAGCGTGAGCTGAAACGACCGATGAAAGACAGCATCGAAGTCTCAGCCTCGGGCCGGGTCATGCAAACGGCCTACCGCGCCTGTACCGTCACCCGCGAGTTGATCGATGCACAAGGCCAATGCCGCGAGCATCAAGTGCCGGGGTCGTTTGTCGAGTTTATTCAGCGCAAGGTCGACCCGGACAACGGTCGCATCGACCTGAATTTCGACAGCAGCAATGCTCAGGGCATTTTCAAGATGACCGACTCAGCCGCCTGAGCCTGAATGCAAACAGCCCCGACGGCGTAACGCACGTCAGGGCTGTTGGGGAAAATCGACGCTTATTTAAGCGTGACGGTGCCTTTCATCATCGAGATATGGCCCGGGAACGAGCAGAAGAACGCGTACTTCTCGTCAGCTTTGAGCTTGGACACATCAAAGGTCACGGAGTCTGTTTCGCCAGCACCGATGATCTTGGTGTGCGCAATAATGCGCTCGTCGCCATCCTTCAGATAGCCCTTGTCGATACCAGCGCTCAGGCCATCGGTAGCGATCGGCTGCATATCGGCTTCTTTACTCAGTACCCAGTTATGGCCCATGACTTCTTTTGGCAAACTGCCGGAGTGTGTCAGCTCTACGGTGAAGGTTTTGCAGGACTTGTCGATTTCGATAGCTTTGGTGTTGAACGACATCTGGTCAGTCGAATCAACAGTGACCTTGCACTCAGCCGCTAACAATTGGCCGCTGGCCAAGGTCAAAAGAGATACCGCAACAACTTTGGCAAACATGGTTTTTCTCCAAGGTAGGGTACAAAAAATCCATTATTTGTATACAGGATGCACGAAAACGGGCGATGTTCCAATGACCCACGTCACGTCCTGCCGCTTTTTGTCATGACCTTCTATCAGGCAAACGAGCGTAAGGCCAGCTTCCATAAGCCATTGCGGGCTATTTCAGGATTTAATCCCCCTGCACCTTTTTGCGCAGTGTAGAGTCGTGCTGGCACTTTAATTGGCCTGCCGGCAAAAGCCAGCTAACTGCCCACCCCGGATACAGGGCAGAATACGCGCCGCTTAACCTCACCTTCGCCCCCCCAGAGGATCGCTCATGGCTAAACCCAACTATAACTTCGCCAAGCGTCAACGAGACTTGGCAAAAGAGCAGAAGAAAGAGGAAAAGCTGGCGCGCAAGAAAGCCGCCGCTGAAGGAAACGCCGTCGAGCACGACGTAGAAGCAGACCATGACGTCGCGCAAGACGACGCAGACACCACAGAAACTCCAGCCCCTCACGCATAACCCCAGCCCCCAGAATGCACAACGCCAGCCCGAAGGCTGGCGTTGGTGTAGGCCGTGCAATTATCTGCAGGAGCGAGCTTGCCTCGCGATCTTTTAACGATCAAAAGATCGCGACAGTTGGCGCCTACATACGTCTCTAGCGCGGGACTACGGGCTTGCGCGCAGGCTTTTTGCCTTTACCGCCTTTAGCCGCTTCCTGACGCTCCTTGGCCGCCTGCTTGTTACGCGCAAACGCCGCGGCCTTGGCCTCTTCACGCTTGTCCCACGGGTTGCCACCATCGCTGGCACGCGGCGGCAAGCCGGTGTGTTGCGTCAGGATCTTGGTGGTCTTGCCACCGGCCACCTTGTGACTGCCAGCCGGCGTCGAGTTTTTACGGCGCGCGCTCTGGTAGCTGTCAGTGGCCGGCTGATGCAACGGGATCAATTGATCCTTGCCAGAGCCGATCAAGTCAGCACGACCCATGCGGGTCAGGGCTTCGCGCAGCATCGGCCAGCCTTTAGGGTCGTGATAGCGCAAGAACGCCTTGTGCAGACGACGCTGCTCTTCGCTCTTGACGATGGTCACGCCGTCACTCTTGTAGGTGACCTTGCGCAGCGGGTTTTTGCCCGAGTGGTACATCGCCGTGGCCGTGGCCATCGGTGACGGATAGAACGCCTGCACCTGGTCGGCCCGGAAACCATTGCCCTTGAGCCACAGCGCCAGGTTCATCATGTCTTCGTCGGTGGTGCCGGGGTGCGCAGCAATGAAGTACGGGATCAGGTACTGCTCTTTGCCCGCTTCCTTGGTGTACTTCTCGAACATGCGCTTGAAGCGGTCATAAGTACCAATGCCCGGCTTCATCATCTGGTTGAGCGGACCTTCCTCGGTGTGTTCCGGGGCGATCTTCAGGTAACCACCCACGTGGTGGGTCACCAGCTCTTTCACGTACTCCGGCGACTCGACCGCGAGGTCGTAACGCAGGCCGGAAGCGATCAGGATTTTCTTCACGCCCGGCAAGGCACGCGCACTGCGGTACAGCTGGATCAGTGACGAGTGGTCGGTGTTCAGGTTCGGGCAGATGCCGGGGAACACGCACGAAGGCTTACGGCAGGCGGATTCGATTTCCGGGCTCTTGCACGCAATGCGGTACATGTTGGCGGTCGGGCCGCCGAGGTCGGAAATGACGCCGGTGAAACCCGGCACCTTGTCGCGGATTTCTTCGATCTCGCGAATGATCGATTCTTCGGAGCGGTTCTGGATGATCCGGCCTTCGTGCTCGGTGATCGAGCAGAAGGTGCAGCCGCCGAAGCAGCCACGCATGATGTTCACCGAGAAGCGGATCATGTCGTAGGCCGGGATTTTTTCCTTGCCGTACGCTGGGTGCGGAACACGTGCGTAAGGCATGCCAAACACGTAGTCCATCTCTTCGGTGGTCATCGGAATGGGTGGTGGGTTGAACCAGACGTCAATGTCGCCATGCTTCTGCACCAGCGCGCGGGCGTTGCCCGGGTTGGTCTCGAGGTGAAGCACGCGGTTGGCGTGGGCATACAGCACCGCGTCGGCACGAACCTTTTCAAAGGACGGCAGACGAATCACCGTTTTGTCACGGGTCATGCGTGGGCTGGCTAGGATCTGCACGACCTTGGGCTCGTTCGGGTCTTCAACCGGGCCCTTTTCCTGCTCGATGGCGCAGGCCTGGGTGTCCTGGGTGTTCACATACGGGTTGATGATCTTGTCGATCTTGCCCGGACGATCGATACGCGTGGAGTCTACTTCGTACCAGTCTTTAGGCGTGTCACGGCGAATGAACGCGGTGCCGCGCACGTCGGTGATGTCTTCGATCTTGTGGCCGTAGGACAAACGCTGGGCCACTTCAACAATGGCGCGCTCGGCGTTGCCGTACAGCAGGATGTCGGCGCAAGCATCGATCAGGATCGAGTTGCGGACCCGGTCTTGCCAGTAGTCGTAATGCGCAATTCGACGCAGAGACGCCTCAATACCACCGAGGACAATCGGCACATGCTTGTAGGCTTCTTTACAGCGCTGACTGTACACCAGGCTCGCACGGTCCGGACGTTTACCAGCCATGCCACCGGGGGTGTAGGCGTCATCGGAACGGACTTTTTTGTCGGCGGTGTAACGGTTGATCATCGAGTCCATGTTGCCGGCCGCAACGCCGAAGAACAGGTTCGGCTCACCCAACTTCATGAAGTCGTCTTTGGACTGCCAGTTCGGCTGGGCAATGATCCCCACGCGAAAGCCCTGGGACTCCAGCAAACGCCCGATGATCGCCATGCCGAACGATGGGTGATCGACATAGGCATCACCGGTCACGATGATGATGTCGCATGAATCCCAGCCAAGCTGATCCATCTCCTCCCTGCTCATGGGCAGGAATGGCGCTGGCCCGAAACATTCGGCCCAGTACTTCGGATAGTCAAAAATTGGCTTCGCTGCTTGCATGTCGATGACCGGTGTTAAGTGCAAAAAAGGGGCGCGACATTTACTGAGAAATTCGCGGGCGCGGAATATAGCACAAAAAATGACCAATTCCGACGGCGACGGTCGGAATTGGCAGGTACAAGGCCAGCTGTCACAGGAACCCCTGTGGGCTTTGCTGACAGGCTGGCTAATAGTTACTCGTCGTCGAAGTTATAACTGCCCGGCGCCAGGTTTTCGAAGCGCGTGTATTTGCCAATAAACGCCAAACGCGCCGTACCGATCGGGCCGTTACGCTGTTTGCCGATGATGATTTCAGCAACGCCCTTGTGCTCGGTCTCGGGGTGATACACCTCGTCCCGGTACACGAACATGATGACGTCGGCGTCCTGCTCGATCGCTCCGGATTCCCGCAAGTCGGAGTTGATCGGGCGTTTGTTGGGCCGTTGTTCCAGGGAACGGTTGAGCTGCGACAGGGCGATCACCGGGCAGTTGAATTCCTTGGCCAGCGCTTTGAGGGACCGGGAAATCTCGGAAATCTCGTTGGTCCGGTTATCACCGCCCGAACCCGGGATCTGCATCAACTGCAGGTAGTCGATCATGATCATGGCGATATCGCCGTGCTCACGCACCAGACGCCGGGTCCGTGCACGCATTTCCGACGGGCTGATACCCGCCGTGTCATCGATAAACAGCTTGCGATCGTTGAGCAGGTTGACTGCCGAGGTCAGGCGCGGCCAGTCGTCATCTTCAAGCCGACCCGCACGCACTTTGCTCTGATCGATACGGCCCAGGGACGAGAGCATACGCATGATCAGCGACTCACCTGGCATCTCGAGCGAGTAGACCAGCACCGCCTTGTCGCTGCGCAACACGGCGTTTTCTACGAGGTTCATCGCGAAAGTGGTCTTACCCATCGAAGGACGGCCGGCGACGATGATCAAGTCAGCGGGCTGCAAGCCGCTGGTCATGTTGTCGAGGTCGGTGTAGCCGGTGGACAGGCCAGTGATGGCCTCATCGGTGTTGAACAGCGTGTCGATGCGGTCGATGGCTTTGGTCAACAGGTCGTTGACGCTCACCGGGCCGCCGGTTTTGGGCCGGGCCTCGGCAATCGCAAAGATCTGGCGTTCGGCTTCGTCGAGGATCTCTTCAGCAGTCCGACCCTCGGGGTTGAACGCGCTGTCGGCAATTTCAGTGCTGATGCCGATCAGTTGGCGCAACGTCGCACGCTGGCGAACGATCTGGGCGTATGCCTTGATGTTCGCCACCGACGGGGTGTTCTTCGCCAGTTCGCCCAGGTAGCCCAGGCCGCCGACTTGCGAGGTCTGACCTTCCTTGTCCAATTGCTCGGCAAGGGTCACGACGTCGATTGGGGAGTTCTGGTCGGCCAGTTTGGCGATGGCGCGGAATATCAGGCGATGGTCATGCCGATAAAAATCGCCGTCCGAGACCTGATCCAACACGCGTTCCCAGGCGTTGTTGTCCAGCATCAAACCACCGAGTACAGCCTGTTCGGCCTCGATGGAGTGCGGCGGCACCTTCAGGGCTGCGGTTTGCAGGTCGTATTGCTCAGGAGCGGAAATATCGTTCATGGCCACGTGTCAGTTTGGGGTGAAAATCAGGATCAGCAGAAAGACAAAGGGCACGACCTGTGAACAGGATCGTGCCCGATGTTAACCGTCCAGCACACAAGGTGCCAGTCAGTCAGACTGCTTAAGCAGCTACCACAACAACGCGTACGGTTGCTTCAACTTCGGCGTGCAGGTGCACAGCCACGTCGAATTCGCCAACGTTACGGATAGTGCCGTTCGGCAGACGAACTTCGCTTTTTGCAACTTCAACGCCAGAGGCGGTCAGTGCATCAGCGATGTCGTGAGTACCGATCGAACCGAACAGCTTGCCTTCATCACCAGCGGTGGCAGTGATGGTCACTTCCAGCTCGCCCAGTTGAGCAGCACGAGTTTCGGCCGAAGCTTTCTTGTCAGCTGCTGCTTTTTCCAGCTCAGCGCGACGCTCTTCAAACGCAGCCAGGTTGGCAGCGGTTGCAGCGGTAGCTTTGCCGTACGGCAGCAGGTAGTTACGACCGTAGCCGGCCTTAACATTTACTTTGTCGCCCAGGTTGCCCAGGTTTGCGACTTTTTCCAGAAGGATCAGTTGCATGTGAAAATCCTCTTAACTTTTAACCTTCACCGTCCGCAGAGCCTTTATCAGCGTCTTTCGGCGCCAGACGTCCGCGAAAATCAATCAGGCTGTCGACAATGGCCAAGACCACGAGCAACGGATAGATCAGCTGCATAAACAGCAGCAGCGTGACGTACAACCCCACCAGCCAAAACTTGGTCAGTCGCTTTTTCGCCACCAGCCCGTGTATCAGGGCCAGGCCGGCGAAGAACAACGCTACGCTGCACAACGGCGTGAGCATGGCCATTTGTGGGCCAAAATTCGGCCCTACAAGCATGCACGCCAGCAACAATAGCGCGGGTCCCAGCGGTAGGCGGATGCTGCGAAATTCGCTGGCAAAACCGCCCGGGTTATACAACAGCGCCTGCCAGTAACGCCCAAGAATCAGGCTCAGCACGCTGACGACCTGCATCAAAGCTGCAATCAAACCGGTGAGGACGGGTGCAATCAGTGCTCCGAGGCGCGCTCGCTCTACGTCAGATAACTTGTCGTAGAGACCACTGAGGATCTGCGGCAGGAGTTTTTCCAACTCCCGCGCCATCACACCAATGGGTTCGCGGAAAACCGTACCCAGGATCACGCCATACACCACGCCCAACGCTACGCTGACCAGCAGCACGCGATACCAGGGCTGACCGGCGCGCAACAGCATCGCCAATCCCAGGGTTCCCAACAGCACCATCAAGGTGCGGGGTTCGCCCATAAACCACCAGACCAAGGCCGGCAGCAGAGCCCATGAGAGGATGCTCAAGGCATCTCTCGGACCGCGCCGCAGGAGCACAAGGCAACCCGCAGCAGCACTCAACCAGAACAAAAACGGCAATGCCGCACATCCGGCCACGATTAACGTGGCCTGCACACGGCCTCGCATGATGAACTCAGCTAGGGCACGCATGCATTCAATCCTTTACTACCTGTCGACTGCCCGGTCTCAGCGGCCGTGGCTGTCGGTGTAGGCCAGCAGGGCCAGGAAGCGGGCGCGCTTGATAGCGGTGGCCAGCTGACGCTGATAACGAGCTTTGGTACCGGTGATGCGGCTTGGAACAATTTTGCCGGTCTCGGATACGTAAGCTTTCAGAGTGTTGAGATCTTTGTAATCGATCTCTTTCACTTCTTCTGCGGTGAAGCGGCAGAATTTACGACGACGGAAGAAACGTGCCATGTAATTGGCTCCTCAAAAGGTCCGTGGATTACTCGTCAGCGTTATCGCTGGCGTCGCTGTTATCGCTGTCATCGCCATCGGCGCTGTCAGAATGCTCAGGACGGTCACGACGCTCACGGCGCTCACTGCGGTTCTCTTCAGCCTTGAGCATCTCGGACTGGCCAGTTACGGCTTCGTCGCGACGGATGACCAGGTTACGGATCACAGCATCGTTGTAACGGAAGTTGTCTTCCAGCTCAGCCAGGGCTTTGCCAGTGCACTCAACGTTCAGCATCACGTAGTGAGCCTTGTGAACATTGTTGATTGCGTAGGCCAGTTGACGACGGCCCCAATCTTCCAGACGGTGGATTTTGCCGCCGTCTTCTTCGATCAGCTTGGTGTAACGCTCTACCATGCCGCCGACTTGTTCGCTTTGATCCGGGTGGACCAAAAAGATGATTTCGTAATGACGCATGAATGCTCCTTACGGGTTGTAGCCTGCCGCTCACTTAAAGCGGTCAGACAAGGAGTGAATGACACTGGTGTGTCTTGCCTAGAGAGGCACATATGCGCCCGCCATGATGGCAAGGGGCGCAATTGTAGAGAAGGGACAAGAGCGACGCAAGGTGATTGGTGATTATTTGAACAATACAAACACCCCAAGGCTGTAGGAGCGGGGGTGGGGGGGGGGGGTTTTTTTTTTTTAAGTTAGGCGCGGGTGCTCGGGGCGACAAAATACCCTGG
>NZ_JANLNV010000018.1 GCF_025465935.1 Pseudomonas sp. 7P_10.2_Bac1
GCTTGCCTCGCGATCTTTTGATCTTTAAAAAGATCGCGAGACAAGCTCGCTCCTACAAGGATGAAACTTAAGCGCGGATAGAATCCAGCATCCGCAGCAGCATCTTTGTGAGCATTTTTGAAGAGCGTGGGCTGACGCCGAACATTGTCTTCAGTTCGCCGTCGATCGAGATGGTGGGCCGGGGGTTTGGTTTTTCGATTCTGGTCACTAAGCCGTTTAGCGAATACACCTATGACGGGCAGAAATTGGTGTGCATACCTTGACCAAACCGGTGCAATTGTTTGTCGATTATTGCCGTGAAGAACTGGCCAGAGTCCTTAGCTAACCCTGCTTGGACCTGTAGGAGCGAGCTTGCCTCGCGATCTTTTGGTCTTTAAAAAGATCACGAGGCAAGCTCGCTCCTACAAGGACGAAACTTAATCGCGGATAGAATCCAGCATCCGCAGCAGCATCGCATCACACCCGGCCAGTTGCGCCACGCTCACAAACTCATCCGGTTTATGCCCCTGGTCCATACTGCCCGGGCCGCAGACCACCGTGGGGATGCCCACGGCATCGAACAACCCACCTTCGGTACCAAACGCCACCGTGCCGAATTCCCGAGACCCCGAGAACGCTGCAATCAACTCGGCGGCCTGGCTGCGCTCATCGGTGACCAGCCCTGGATAGGCTGACAGTTCGGTGAAGCGAATCGCACTTTGTGCACTGACGGCCTTCATGCGTGGCAGTACTTGCTGCATGGCGTAGGCTTGTAGCGCTTCGGCCACTTCACCCGGGTCCTGTGACGGCAAGGCGCGAATTTCAAAGTCGAACCGGCAATCGGCTGGCACGATATTCAGCGCCTTGCCCCCAGAGATCACTCCGGTTTGCACGGTACTGAACGGCGGATCAAAACGCGGGTCTTGTCGCTCTTTCAACTGGTGGCCGATTCGCCCCAGCTCTCCAATCAAGTCGGCAGCATGTTCGATGGCATTCACGCCATAGGGCGCATAGGCCGAGTGGCAGGCTTCGCCGTGCACATCGCAGCGCATGGCCAATTTGCCTTTATGACCAAGCACCGGCTGGAGCTCCGTCGGTTCACCGATAATGCACAGCATCGGCTTCACCGGGCGCTGCTCCAGCACGCTGAGCAACGAGCGTACGCCCAGGCAGCCGACTTCTTCGTCATAAGACAGGGCAATGTGCACCGGCAGGCGTAATGGCGTCTGTACCAATGTCGGCACCAGGGCCAGCACACAAGCGATATAGCCCTTCATGTCCGCCGTGCCTCGGCCAAACAGTTTTCCGTCACGTTCGGTCAACTCGAACGGCGGGACCGTCCACGGCTGCCCATCCACCGGCACCACGTCGGTATGCCCCGACAGCACAATGCCCGGGCGCTCGCCGGGGCCAATGCTGGCAAACAGATTGGCCTTGGTGCGTTCTTCGTTGTAGACCAATTCGCAGTCCACGCCATGGCCTGCCAAATAATCGCGTACAAAATCGATCAATCGCAGGTTGGACTCCCGGCTGGTGGTATCAAACCCCACCAGCGTTTGCAGCAGATCGCGGCTGTTGCTCATCGATCGTCTCCAGCCACGCCATAGCCCGGCGAACGGTCGGGCGCCAAGGCGCGGTCGATGTAATCCTGAACCTGCGGACGATAGGCATCCCACAGTTGTTGCAACTCCCCAATAGGGTTTTCATCGGCCCAATCCACCCGCAGGTTGATGATCGGCCAGGTCAATTCGCCCACCACCACCATCGCTGCGGAATGCACCGGCCCGGCTTCGCCACCGGCGGCAATGGCAGCATGCATCGCGGCCAGCAGGCGGTCGGCCAATTGCCCTTCACCTTGCTCGAACGCCTCGACCATCGCGGCGATCACTGCGCGATCGGCGAGCATGTTGCCCGCCGCCACGCACTGTTCACCCGACAGGGCATTGTGAGTGCCCAGGGTTTCACTGCCGCTGAAATGCACAGTGCGGCCCAGGTGATCAATCGCCGTCAGTTGCCGGTATTGGCTGTAGCCATTGCGGGTCAACGCCTTGTCGATGGCCTCGCTGGGCGCAAGACCTTGCTCCAGCAGGTCAAGCACATCCGGGCCCAGTGCCGGCAGTGTGATGTTCTGGGTCGACACCGCACCCACGCCGGGGCGCAGCCATGGGCAGCGGGCGCCCACGGCAATGCTCGACGAGCTGATGGCGATCCCCAGTTGGCCGGTTTCCGCGCAACGGGCGACGATTGAAAAGGTCATGGGTAGCCTCCTTACTCTGGGATAACCGCGATTACGTCAATTTCCATCAACCACTGTGGCTGGCCCAGTGCCGACACCACCAGCCCGGTGGAAATCGGGAAAACGCCCTTGAGCCATTTGCCGACTTCCTGGTACACCGGCTCGCGGTAGCGCGGGTCGATCAGGTAAGTGGTGGTCTTGACGATATGGCTCAGGTCGCTGCCGGCTTCTTCGAGCAATTGCTTGACGTTGCGCATGGCTTGCTCTGCCTGGGCGCGCGGGTCGCCGAGGCCGATCAGATTGCCGTCGAAATCGGTGCCCACCTGGCCGCGTACATACACGGTATTACCGGCGCGTACGGCCTGGCACAGGTCGTTGTCCAGGCTTTGGTTCGGGTAGGTTTGCTTGGTGTTGAACATGCGGATGCGAGTGTGAGTAGGCATCGTGAGAACTCCAGAAAAAAAGCGATCAGGCACTGACAGGGGAGGGGTGAACAACGGGTGCGGCTTCGCGGTACTCAAGGTACTGGCGCTGGATGGCGATGTGGTCGGCCACGTATTTGGCATCGTGCCAAACGCCCCAGATAAACGACGAGCCACGGCGTGACTGCCACGGCAAACCGAGGAAGTAGATACCTGATTCGCTCGACACACCGCGCTGATGCTGCGGCTTGCCAGCGGCGTCAAAGGCATCGACTTTCAGCCAGCTGTAGTCCGCGACAAAACCGGTGGCCCAGATAATCGAGGTGATACCGGCCTTGGCCAGATCCAGTTCCAGTAGCGGGTTTTTCACGCAGTCGGCGTCCGGGAATACGCGTCGGGCTTCTGGCTCCAGTGGCAAGTCCAGACCGTTGCGCTCGATATAAGCGTCTGCGGCGTCGAGCAGGGCCAGGTAATTTTCATCGCCACGCTTGAGGTTCTCCAGCAAGTTGGGCTGGAAGCTGGCGACGCCGTTGTTGAACGCCTGGGTCAGCCCCACCAGCACCATGCCTTGTTGGGCCAGCTCGCGAAAATCAATGGTCTTGCCACCACGGGCACCGCTCACGGCAATCGTTACGTGCTCACGGCCGGGCTTCATCGCCGCCTGATCCCACTCGCCCAGCACGCCCAGCCACCAGCAAAAATCGCGGTTGCGGTAAGCGCGAGGAGGGCGGTCGTGGGCGCCCACCGACAGGTAAACCTGGCGCCCGGAGCGTTGCAGCTCATCAGCGATCTGCACCCCCGAAGACCCCGCGCCTACGACCAGTACGGCACCGGCGGGCAATTGAGCTGGGTTGCGGTAATCCGCCGAGTGGATTTGATGCAGCGTGGAATCCTTGGGCGCAATGGCCGGGATCACCGGTTTCTGAAACGGTCCGGTGGCCGCGACCACGCGATTGGCTTCAATGACGCCTTCGCTGGTTTCTACGGTGAAGCCTGGGCGGCCCACATTACGCACCACCGAGAGTACGTCGACACCGGTACGGATCGGCGCATTGAACTTGCGTGCATAGGCTTCAAAGTAATCGGCGACGCGCTCTTTAGGGGCAAAGCCATCGGCGGGAACGTCATCGAATTGCAGGCCAGGGAAGCGGTCGTGCCAGGCCGGGCCGTTGGCAACCAGCGAATCCCAGCGACCGGTGCGCCAGCGTTCAGCGATACGGCTGCGCTCTAGCACCAGATGAGGGACGCCCTGCTTGCTCAGGTGTTCACTCATGGCCACGCCAGCCTGGCCAGCCCCCACTACCAAGGTGTCTATTTTTGTTGTCGCTACCGTCATGTCTCTGTCCTTGCGTAATGCAGTTGGATTCAGTTCGTGCATGGCTTCAAGGCTAGGGGGAGGGCTGTTTTAAATAAAATATTATTAAGCTGGGATGTGAGCATAAATATCAGATGCAGACACCTGGCCCTCACTCGGAGGCTGCGGCAACGAAAATTGAGGTGTTTTTTTATATGCAAAAAAGCTATTTAAAAAGCTGTTTTTAGTCTTGGATTGACGGCTAGGCGCACCTCTATAGTGTCGGCCTTTATTGCCCCTATCCTCCAAGATGCAGGTTGCTTCATGCCGTCACGTTTTCTCTTCGCTGCCCTTTTTCTGGCGATTTCTGGCTGCGCCAGTGCGCCTCCTCCTGCCGTCCATACCAAAGACCCAGCCAGCTCATCGCTGCACGGCGATCCGACACGACCTGCCCAGGCGCAGTGGCTGCGCACAGAGTTGTATTTCTCATTGGGCACGCTGAATGGCAAAGGCGATGACGTGATCAGCCAGCAGCGCTGGACGGAGTTTCTGGACAAGGAAGTGACGCCACGCTTCCCGGATGGTTTCAGCGTGCTGGATGCTTATGGCCAATGGCGTGACCATGGTGCACCCGAGCCGGAACGCCTGCGCACCAAGGTCATTGTGGTTCTGCATGAAGGCAGCGCGCAGCATGAGCAGGACATCGAGGCCATTCGCCTGGCCTGGAAGCGCATCACCGGTGATCTGTCAGTGCTGCGCCTCTCTCAACCGGCTCAAGTCTCCTTCTAGTTACTGAGACAATTGCCGATTGTCATCCAGCCGTTTGGCTGTCCAGTCCGGGTCGCTTGCCCGGACTGGGTTGACCACTTGCAATACGGCATAACCGAAGCGCTCCTGAAACAACTGGCCGATGGTGGCCAGCGCTTCACGGTTGGCACTGTTGTCGGCGTGGATCAGCAGCATGATCCGCGACGGCAGTTTTTCCGGCTGGCCGGACGGCCCGCGCCATTGCCCGTGGACCGTGTACCAACTCAGGCCATCCGGAAATCTGGGCGTCACTTCTTCCGACAGAAACGCATCCCAGGCCTCGCGGTCCACCGCTGCGAAGTACAGTTCGCTGCGCACCATCGAGCGGCCATACGCCTCGCTCGGTGAGGGTTTTTGTTCACGCGCGATGCCAAAGGCAACCAATACGGCAACCGCCAACAGCAACGTGAAAATGCTCCATTTCTTCATAACAGCTCCTCTGTCGATGAGGGTTTGATACCAGTGCGGCCCAGCAACACCAGCAGAACGGCGCCCAAGGCCAGCACGGCAATCCCCAGTAGCGCGCCGTAACCGACGAACACCACGCTGGAATACAGCATGTATAGGCACAACGAGAAAAACAGCAGAGGCAGCACCGGGTAAAACGGTACTTTGATGGGGCGCGGCGCGTCGGGATATTTATGCCGCAAGATCAACAGCGCCAGGGTGCTCAGGCTCAGAAACAGCCAGTACACCGGGGTCAGGTACTCGACCATGGTATTGAAGCCGCTCTGCGAAAAGCTGCCGAACAGCACCAGCAGCAGTGACACGGCGCCAATCGCCAGTAATGCTCGACGCGGTACACCATGGCGCTTGTCCCACACTGCCAAAGCGTTCAACTGCGGCACTTGCCGCGCCGCGGCGTAGGTGGTGCGAGCACCGACCAGCAACGTCGAGTTGATGCTGGCAATCGCTGAAATCCCCACCACCAACAGAATCAGCCCCACGCCCGGAGCGCCAAACGCCCGGTTCAGCAACTCGACACCGGGTGCCTCGCTGGCGGCCAGTCCGTCATAACCCAAGCCTTGGATAAAGGCCCAATTCAACGCCAGGTAGATGGCAAGCAGCAGGCTCAGCGCGCCGAGCATGGCGATGAACATGCCGCGCCGCCCATCGCGCACTTCAGCCGACAACGTGGCCGCATCACTCCAGCCACCAAAGGCCAGAAAGACAAAAATCATCGCCGCCGAAAAGCCTGCAAAGCCAGTCTGTTCCGGCACTGCCAGAACACTCGGCGCCTCGGGCACAAAGTCTTGCCAGGCCAGCCAGCCACCGGCTGCGGCAATGCTCAGAAAACCCAATGCCAGCAACACCACCAGGGCGGTCTGGGTGAGAAAACCGATCTCGCGGCCGAGCAAATTCAGCAGTACCAGCGCCAGAATCACCCCGGCGGCAAACAGCCCGGAACCGTACGGCCCGAGCGGCAGCACGGCGTTCACGTAATCGGCAAACATAAAGGCTGAAAGCGCGATCCAGCCGGTGTGCATCACCGAAAAGCGTGACCAGGCAAACAACATCCCGACGCGCTCACCGTAAGCCAGACGCAAAAAGTGATAGTCACCGCCGGGGTGGGGAAACGCCGTGGCCATTTCGGCAAAACACATGGCCCCGGCCATCGACAGCAGCCCGCCGAGTACCCACACCAGATAGAAATAATCGCTGCCCACGTTGAGCGCAACCGTGGGCGCGGTTTTCAGAATATCGGTGGTAATCACCATGCCGAGCGTGACCAGCAATGCCTGGAAAACCGGCAAATGGCGTTGCACACCGGCAATGGTAGAGACGTCTTCGCTCATAAAAGTGCTTCCCAAAAGCCCGAATCCCCCTGCAGGAGCGAGCTCGTCTCGCGATCTTTTGACGGTTTAAAAAGACCGCGAGGCAAGCCCGCTACTACACAGAAGATTTAAAACCCGTAAGTGATGCGGGCGTAGTAGTAGGCGCCGTTGGTGCCGATTGGCGACAGCACGTCATACGGCAGGTTGCCGCCGTAGTTGATTTGCGAGTTGGAGCGGTCCGGGTATTTGTCGGTCAGGTTGGTGCCACCCAGCGCGATGTCAAAGGTCGGGGTGAATTTGTATTGCGCTTCAGCATCCAGTTGCCAAACCGCGCCGTAGGTTTGTGTGGGCCACGAATCGCCAAAGTCAAACACGCGGGTGGTTTTGCCCTGACGCGTCAGGCGACCCATCAGGCCCCAGTGCTGGCTTGCCCAGTTGGTCGACAGCACGATACGGTCCTTGGGGGCCGCATCGGTCAAGGTATTGCGCTCCTCGACACCCACCAGCGCATCGCTGCCGATGCCCAGGCCGCTCAGTTGAGACGGCGTGCCACGGGTTTTGGTGACTTTGGTGTGGTTGTAGGTGTAGGCACCGGTCACGCCCCACACGCCTTCGAACAGCGGCTGGTGGTAGTTGAGCACCAGTTCGGCGCCGTTGGTGCTGGTGTCGGCGGCGTTGGTGAAGAAGCTCACGTCATGCACGCCGGGCACACCAAAGTTATCGTTGATGTACTGCTCCAGCGCGTCACTGCCAATACGCTGCGACAAGGTGATGCGGTCTTTGACGGCGATGTGGAACACATCCAGCGAGGCATCGAAACGGTCGTTGAGTTGCGCGGTCAGGCCGAGGCTGAAGTTCTTCGAGGTTTCCGGGTCCAGCTTCTGGGCGCCCAGGGCGCGAGCGATAGGGCTGTTGACCGGCAAGGTGCGGATGTCAGTCAGTACGCCGTTGTCACCATAGTTGCTGGTGGTGTTCTGGAAGCCGACCTGCGCCAGCGACGGCGCACGGAAGTTGTTGGACACCGCGCCGCGCAAGGCCAGTTGATCGGTCAGGCGATAGCGACCGCTGAGCTTGCCGGTGAGTTTGCTGCCCGCGTCGTCGTAATGCTCAAAGCGTGTGGCCACGTCGACAAACAGACGGTCGGTGAGGTCGCCAGACAATTCGGCGTAAGTGCCGAACACGTTGCGATCCAGGTTCACTTCTTCGCTGGGGCGCAGGCCGTTGGAGCCATCCGCGCCGTCACCGAAGTACGAGGCCGGATCACCGGCGAAGGTCAGGTAGTTTTCGTAACGGTATTCGCCGCCGACTGCGAGGATGAACGAGCGATCAGCCAGGCGCACTTCGCGGCTCAAGTCCAGGTTGGTGGTGGTCTGGCGGAACTCGTAGTCACCGGTGTTGAAACGCGTGGGCGAATCCGCACCCAGGCTTGGGTTGAAGGTGCGCTGGGTCGAACCGTCAAAGCGGTTGCGACCGTGGGTGATGCTGCTGTCGAAATCCCAGTCATCATCGAGCATGCCTTTGAAACCGGCGGTCAAGGACAGGTCTTTGTTATCGCCCAGCGACTGCGGCAGGTAGCCGTTAGGGTAGAACTCGGGGTGTTCAGACGCTTCCCGATAGAAATCAGAACCGGTGGTGTGGCGCTCGTTATAGGTGCCGAACGAGTAGGCTTTGTAATCGCCCACAGGCAGTTCGGAGTTGAACCACACGTTCACGTCCCGCGCCAGGCCATCGCCCATGGCGAAGTTACGTTGCCCCGGGGTATCCGCGAAACCGTCATAGCCGGCACGGTTGGTCGGGTTGCGGTCCTTGTACTCGGTGCCCACGCGGATAAAGCCGCCGTCTTCACCCAGGCGGGTGCCGATCTTGGCCGAGGTCTGGCTGCTCTGGCCGTCGGTGATGCGCTTGCCGATGGCGTTTTCACGGGTGTGATAAGCGCCGTAGGTGGTGGACACTTCGCCGCCTTCCGGTGCGTCATCAAGGATGATATTGATCACCCCGGCAATGGCGTCGGAGCCGTATTGGGCGCCCGCACCGTCACGCAACACTTCAATGCGCTTGATGGCGCTGATCGGGATCGAGTTGAAGTCCACCGGCGCAGTGCCGCGGCCGATTTTCGACGAGTCGTTGACGATCGCCGAGGTGTGGCGGCGCTTGCCGTTGACCAACACCAGTACCTGGTCCGGGCTCATGCCGCGCAGTTGCGCCGCCCGCACGTGGTCGGCACCGCCGGAGTTGGACTGGCGTGGAAAGTTGAAGGAGGGCAGCAAGGTCTGCAGTGCCTGGCCCAACTCGCCGCTGTTGGCACCCGCGGACTTCAGGTCGGCAGCGGTCAGCACGTCCACCGGCACCGGCGAGTCCAGCACGGTGCGGGCCTTGCCGCGTGTACCGGTGACCAGCACCGTGTCCAGGCGCTCGGTGCTGTCGGCACCCGTGGCAGCATCGTCGGCGTGGGCGGGCAGCAAAGTAAAGGTTGATATCACTGCAGCAATTAATGAAAGCGAACGGTTATGCATATGCAACTCCTGAACTGCAGCTAATACTCGCCCGTTGCCGAGAACTTGCGTTTTCGGCATTAGCGTCGCGGCAGTACTGCTCTGTCGTTGTTGTTGAGTGTTGGTTAAGTGTTGGTTAAGTGCGAAGCGTGTTACTTGGCCAGCGGTATCCAGGCAGCGGTGGCAATCCCTGATGTGTCCCCAAACGCAGGTAGTTTCTGCGCCAGATCGCGAACGTTCTTCACATCAAGATCCAGCAACTGCTGACGGGTAATCAGCGTTGGCGGTACCAGTACTTTTTGCCCCGGATTCTCGCCGGCAATCAGCATTGCCAGGCTGCGCACACTGATTGCCCCGGCCACTTGCGGGTTGACCGCAGCAGTCGCCACCCAGGCACTGTCCGGTTCTTTCATGATCTGGATGTCGGCGGTGGAAATATCGGCGCTGTAGATTTTCACTTTCGAGCTCAGGCCCGCTTCATCAACGGCAATTTTTGCGCCTTTGGCGAACTCGTCAAACGGCGCGAAAATCACACTGATGTCCGGGTTGGCGCGCAACACTGCGCTGGCCTGGTCGGCTACCGAGTTGGCAATCGGCGGGTTGAGGGTGCCAAAGCGGGCTTTCTCGACGATGCCTGGATTGGCCGCCTTGACCTGAGTCCAGATCTCGTTGCGCAACTCCATCGGGGTGAAGCCGCTGATGTACACGTACCCGGCATCGAATTTCGTACCGTTGTCTTTCACGGCCTGCTCCAGCGCCAAGCGCGCCAGTGCATGGTGGTCCTGCTCGACTTGGGTCACTTGCGGGTTATTCACGTCGACATCAAACGTCACTACTTTGATGCCCTTGGCCACGGCCTTGTCGATCGAGTCCTTGAGGGTCTCGGCCAGGCCCAGTTGCACGATGATCCCGTCCACGCCCAGGTCAATGGCCTGCTCGATCATCTCGCGCTGGCTGGCCGCCTGTTGCCGGGCATCGAAAATGCGCAACTTGGCGCCCAGGGCTTTGGTCTGTTTCTCCACACCTTGCAGGTAGGCTTCGGGGAAGTCCCCGGAAAACAGATAGCCGACCATGGCGATCTGCACGTTGCCTTTGTCGAAGGGCGCGGGTGCACCCGGCAAGCCGGCCGCCTGTACGCCCAGGGCTGCGCCCGACAGCAGCGCACCGGCAAGAGCATGGCGAATGGCGCTTTTGATGGATGTGTACATAGATGATCCTTGCAAGTAAGGGCGTCCAGATCAGCGCACGCGCTGTCCGACACCAAAGGTGAAAATCAGCGCCAGCACCAACACCAGTCCCTTGACGAAATCCTGGGCGTAATAAGGTGCGTTGAGCATCGTCAATCCATTGAGCAAGGTGGCGACCAGTAACGCGCCTATCAACGTGCCAAACGCGTTGGGTTTCTTCGCACCCAGCACGGCAAAACCAATCAGCGCAGCGCCCAGTGCATCCAGCACCAGCCCATTGCCGGAGCTGACATCGCCGCGCCCCAGCCGCGCCGCCAGCAGCAAACCGCCCACGGCTGCCAGCAAGGAGGAGAGCACGTAGGCCAGCAGTTTGTAGCGGTGCACCGGCGCGCCGGCCAGGTGCGCCGCTTGTTCGTTGCCGCCGATGGCATAGAACAACCGGCCGATCCGCGCCCGCTCCAGAAACAACCACACCGCCAAGGCCGCAACAGCAGTGACCAGCACCGGAATCGGCACCGTGTCCCACAACCGGCCCCGCCCCAGCGCCAGAAAAGCCGCACTGAACACGCCTTCGGTTTCCTCGCCGTTGGGCAGCGTCATGCCGACCGCAATCGAACGCCCGCCGGTGGGAATCAGTTGCACACCGATCACCAGAAACATGCTGCCCAGCGTGGCGAGAATGTCCGGGACGCGCATTTTGACGATCAACCAGCCGTTAAAAAGACCGACCAAAGCTCCGCCTGCCAGGCTGATCAACACGGCGGGCACAGCGCCCCAGCCCAGCACCACCATCACGTAGCTGGCAATCATCAGGCTCATCGCCGCCACTGCGCCGATGGACAAATCCAGGCCGCCGACGGCCATGGTCAAGGTCACGCCAAGGGCCAGCAAAGCGACGATAGACACCGATTGCAAAATGATGAACAGGTTGTTGACCCGCAAAAAAGCAGGCTCTGCGATGCTGAAAAACACCACCACGACGGCCAGCACCAGCAGCAGGCCATAACGGATCAACGCTTCAAGCACGCGCTTGTGCTTGGGGGCATTGCCCGGCAAAGAAGAAATCAAATCAGCCACGCGCACTACTCCCGGGCGTTGCGGTACGGTTAAAAGGGGAAGGGGTTTCACTGCCCACCAACTGCGCCACCAGCGTGGCGCGGCTCAGGCCGGCACGGGCGTAATCAGCGACCACGGCATAATCACGCACCACCAGAATTCGGTCGGCGATCTCCAGGGCTTCGTCCACGTCAGTGCAAATCACCAACGTGGCCCGGCCTTCGCAACTGTTACGCAGCAACTGGCCAATCTCGCGGCGGGCGCGCACATCAACGCCCTGGAACGGCTCGTCGAGCATCAGCACACGGCCATTGCCCAGCAGCCAGCGGCCCAGTACGACTTTCTGCTGATTGCCGCCGGACAACGTCTCCATGGGCAACTCGATACCGGCGGTCTTCACCCCCAGCGCAGTCACGGCGTCTTCTACCGCTTGGGCCTCCAGGCGAGTGTTGATAAACCCGTAGCGAGTAAAGCGATGCAAAAAGGGCAGGGTCAGGGTTTTACGCAACGAAAACCCGGGGATCAACGAATGGCTGGCGCGGTCCTCGGCGGCGTAAAACACCCCGGCCTGAACTGCGTGTTCGGGCGAGGTGAACAGCCCCTCAACACCCTCCACGCGCAGGGTTCCGGCAATTGGGCGACGTAAACCAAACAGCACTTCGGCAATTTCACTTTTGCCCGCGCCCAACAGCCCGGTGAGCGCCACCACCTGACCTTCGTGCAGGTTCAAATCAAACTCTGCGGAGCTTGCGGTGACTTTTGCCGCACGCAAACTCAGCACCTCGCGGCCCGCAGCGCGCGGTTCAAAGGGGCGAGTGTCGGGCGCTTCACCGAGCATGGCGTACACCGCCTCGGTGAGCTGATCGGCGCCAAACTCACCGGCCAGCCTGCCGTCACGTAACACCACAGCGCGATCCGCCAGACGCTGCAAATCGGACAAGCGATGGGAGATATAAACAATCGCCACCCCACGCTCGCGCAAGGTATCGACCAGGGCGAACAAGCGTTGCGCTTCGGCATCCGAGAGCGCGGCGGTCGGCTCATCAAGAATCAACAACCGAGGTTGCAAGGCAAAAGCCCGCGCCAACACCACCAACTGGCGCTCCGCTTGGCCGAGATGTTCAATGGGCTGCTCCAGCGGCAGCTCCAGCCCCAGCCCTGCAGCAATGACCGCTGCACGTTGCAACACGCGCTTACGCCCCAGCCAGAACCCGGCACCGGGCTGGCACAGCTCATCGAGCAACAGGTTTTCCGCCACGCTCAAACCCGGCGCAATCGCGTCATTGACGTGCTGATGCACTGCCACAATCCCGACCTCACGCGCTGACAGCGGCGAATTGAAATGCTGCAACTGCCCGTCAACCAACAACTCGCCCGCATCATGGGATTGGCTGCCGGCCAGAATCTTCACCAGCGTCGATTTGCCCGCACCGTTGGCGCCCAACAACGCCACGACTTCGGCGGGGAAAATCTGAAAGTCCACCCGATCCAGGGCACGGTTGGCCCCGAACGATTTACTTAAACCGCGCACACGAATCAGCGGATCAGGCGCCACAGCGGTAGACGCGTTCATAAAAAAGTACCGAAACAGAAGTCGCTGAAACATCAGCAAACACAAGACGTTGGGGCGGCGATTAAAAGCATTTCCCTAGGAACAATCCAATATATGTATCGAATATGAAATATCTTTTAGTTATATGAGTGTGGGCCCTGATGGGCGCAGAGGGGATGAAACGAGGGAGTCGCTCACGCGTACGGCCTTCGCTCCGGTCCCGCTCCGTGGGCACCCCGCCACGGGCCATCGACCAAATCAAAAGATCGCAGCCTGCGGCAGCAGGCCGTGGGGCTTTTGATCTAGC
>NZ_JANLNV010000038.1 GCF_025465935.1 Pseudomonas sp. 7P_10.2_Bac1
CAACCACAACGAAACCACCTTTGTGGGCAATGACCGCAGTGAGCGGGTCGACCACAACGAAACCATCTCCATTGGTGACAACCGCAGCGTGACCATCGGCGCCAACAAGACGGAAACCATCGGGCTCGGCAAAGCGCTGACCATCGGCGCAGCCTACCAGACCAGTGTCGGTGCGGCCATGAACACCTCTGTCGGCTTGAGCCAGAGCGACCAGGTCGGCCTTCACAAGTCGGTCGTGGTGGGCAAGCGCTTCACCATCGACGCCGGTGATGAATTCACCGTCACGGTGGGTAAATCCACCCTGACGATGAAATCCGACGGCACGGTGCTGATCAACGGCCGCACCTTCGACTTCAGCGCAACGGGCGCGGTACAGATCAACGGCAAAGACGTGGACATCAACTGAGGAGGCGTCATGGAATTTCGCAATCTGACGCCCTTCGATGCGCTGTGTCCCAGTGCCTTGGGTGTGGACGATCAAGAGTATCCGGTGCTGGCCATGAAGGTCGGCTACCGGTTGTTGGCCGTCGATGGTCAACCGGGGCAATGGCGGGCCGAAGTGATGGACGACGATCCTGCCACCTGGGCGGCGTCAGTCCTGAGGACTTTGAAAGAGCCTCACTTTGAGGCTGGAGAATGTCTATGGGGGCGAAGGCAGTCCAGAGTGAGCGTTTTGGGGTCAGACATCGCGCAACTCCTCTCGTCACGGATCGAGGCTCCCTGGTTCCAATCCTGTCGACCGTGCTTACGCAACCATACCAGAACCGTCGACCGCCCCTGGATGGCGTACCGTACCTGGGCCTGCTTTTTCAATCTGATCAACCACCGTCAATTTAAAAGACAGTGAATAATCACGCTGTATGCGCTTTACACCTTGCTCCATCTGACTCTTCGGAAATTAGGGATGGGAGGTGTAAACCTTATTCAGGACGGGACACAGGCATAAAAAAAGCCACTCATATGAGTGGCTTCTTCTAAATCTTGGAGCGGGAAACGAGACTCGAACTCGCGACCCCGACCTTGGCAAGGTCGTGCTCTACCAACTGAGCTATTCCCGCGTTTTGGTGTTGGGCATTCTATAGATTTCGAAGAATGCGTCAACCCCTTGATTCAAAAAGTTTTATTTATTTTGTCGAGGTGGTCTTCAAATGCGGCCAGGCGGCGCGCAAGTATTGAACCATCGACCACAAGGTCAGCCCCGCCGCAACCATCAGCAATCCATAGCCAATCAGCACCCAGACGCTGAAGTCCGAGGGATTGGCCAGCAAGATAACCAAGGCCAGCATTTGCGCCGCGGTTTTCCATTTGCCCATGTTCGACACGGCGACCTGGGCACGTGCGCCCAACTCAGCCATCCACTCGCGCAAGGCGGAAATGACTATTTCCCGACCAATAATCACTGCAGCCGGCAGGGTCAACCAGAAGTTGTGATGCTCCTGCACCAGCAACACCAGGGCGACTGCCACCATCAACTTGTCAGCTACCGGGTCCAGAAAGGCACCAAACGGTGTGCTTTGCTCCAGACGGCGAGCCAGATATCCGTCCAACCAATCCGTCGCCGCTGCAAAGGCGAATACTGAACTTGCAGCGGCATAACTCCAGCTGTAGGGCAGGTAAAACAACAAAATAAAAAACGGAATCAGTAGAACGCGTAGAACGGTGATCAAATTAGGGATATTCATCGGCACAACTGGCTACGAGGTGAAGGGGCATTCTACTCGCTGTGTAGGTTTGCATAAATCAACTCCGCGAGCTTTTTACTGATACCGGGTGCTTTGGCGATCTCTTCGATGCTGGCACGAGACAGCTCTTGTAATCCACCAAAATGTTTCAACAAATCACGGCGACGGGTCGGGCCGACGCCCGCAATACCTTCCAGAGTGGAAGTCTTGCGGGTTTTGCCGCGGCGCGCACGGTGCCCGGTAATGGCAAAACGGTGGGCCTCGTCACGGATCTGCTGAATCAAATGCAGCGCCGGGGAGTCACCTTTCAAGGTGAACTCATGGGCCGAATCATTCAAATAGAGTGTTTCAAAACCGGCCTTGCGCGTCGCGCCCTTGGCCACGCCAAGCAAAATGAGGTCCGGCACGGCCAATTCATTGAGCACGTCACGCGCCATGGAAAGCTGACCCTTGCCGCCATCGACCAACAGAATATCGGGCAACTTACCCTCGCCTTCCTTGAGCCGGCTGAAGCGCCGCATCAAAGCCTGATGCATGGCCGCATAGTCGTCGCCAGGCGTTACGCCTTCGATGTTGAAGCGCCGGTAATCGGACTTGATCGGGCCCTCAGGGCCAAAGACCACACAGGAGGCAACCGTTGCTTCACCGCTGGAGTGACTGATGTCATAGCACTCCAGGCGTTGCGGGATTTCATCGAGCTTCAATACCTGCGCCAGCGCTTCGAAACGCGCAGCTACATGCAGGCGGTTGGCCAGACGTGCGCTCAAGGCTTGCTCGGCATTGGTCACAGCCAATTGTTGCCAACGTGCACGGGTGCCGCGTACGCGATAACTGATGGCTATTTCACGCCCCCGCAACGCTTCAATCGCCTCGCTGATCGCGGCAAAGCTCTCGTGCTCGACGTTGACGATCAACTCACTCGGCAGATCGCGCTCCGGGCTGCTGATGTAGTACTGCCCGAGGAACGCCGCCATGACTTCAGCCACGTCCTCCTCAATACCGACCTGAGGGAAAAAATTCTTGCTCCCCAGCACACGACCGCCGCGCACATTGATCAAATGCACACACGCACCACCTGGGTTGACGAACGCCGCGACCACATCTACGTCGCCGGTTCCACCCTCCATGCTTTGCTGGTCCTGAACACGGCGCAACAACGAGATCTGATCGCGCAGTTCGGCTGCACGCTCGAAATCCAGGGTACTGGCTGCCTGTTCCATCTCAGTACCGAGTTCCTCGGTCAACGCACTGCTGCGCCCCTCAAGAAACATCACCGAGTGGCGGACATCTTCGGCATACACTTCAGGCTCAACCAGCCCCACACATGGGGCCTTGCAGCGCTTGATCTGGTATTGCAGGCAGGGCCGCGTGCGGTTCTTGAAATAGCTGTCTTCGCATTGGCGCACCAAAAACGTTTTTTGCAAAAGACTCAGGCTTTCACGAATCGCTCCAGCGCTGGGGTACGGACCAAAATACTTGCCCTTCTGCTTCTTGGCTCCGCGATGAATGCTCAGGCGCGGGAACTGGCCATCCGAAAGAAACACATATGGATAGGATTTATCGTCACGCAGCAGAATGTTGTACGGCGGGCGCCATTCCTTGATCAGCGTCTGCTCAAGCAGCAACGCCTCGGTTTCATTGGCGGTGATCGTGGTTTCGATCTGCGCGATGCGCGCTACCAACGCCGCTGTCTTGGGCGCAAGCCCGGTTTTGCGGAAATAGCTGGCCAGGCGTTTTTTCAGGTTCTTGGCCTTGCCCACGTAAAGCAGACGCGCATCACTGTCAAACATGCGATACACGCCAGGCCTGCCGCTACATGTCGACAGAAATGCACTCGAATCAAACACGTCAGTCATCGTCAGCCAGCATCGACCATGCCATGACGAACGGCCAACAAGGCCAGTTCAACATCACTTTTGACTGAGAGTTTTTCATATATACGATAACGGTAGGTGTTGACGGTCTTTGGCGACAGGCAAAGCTTATCGGAAATGACCTGCACCTTCTGGCAGCCGACAATCATCAAGGCAATCTGGATTTCGCGCTCGGACAAGGCATCAAATGGAGAATCACTGGCCGGCTGGAAAGACTTGAGCGCCAACTGCTGAGCCACTTGCGGACTGATATAGCGCTGGCCGGCAAAGACCTGGCGAATTGCCTGGACCATTTCAGCCAGGCCAGCACCTTTGGTCATATAACCCGCCGCGCCAGCTTGCAGTAAACGTGTCGGGAAAGGGTCCTCTTCACAGACCGTGACGGCGACGACCTTGATGTCCGGATAACTGCGCATCATTTTGCGCGTCGCTTCCAAGCCACCAATACCGGGCATTTTTACATCCATCAGGACCACATCCGGTTTCAACTCGCGCGCCTTGGCGAGAGCCTCCTCACCGGATTCGGCTTGACCGACAACCTGCAGGCCATCGATATCCGACAGCATTCGTGTTATGCCCGTACGCACAAGATCGTGATCATCGACCACTAGAACCCGAATCAAGTCGACACCTCGCAAATTGCGTCTTAGTTGGTGCCGCCTACCTTAACAAAAAACAATTGAACCGACCTACCTATACATGCACAGATAAATCGATATATCAGAGCGCACAGCGCTGAACCGAATCAGCTCACTTGTCATTAGGGTCCTGAGGCTTGCGCACTGGTTGCTCCACTGACCTTTTTGCCAAACTGGACGTTAATTGACCAATGGCATCCTGATCGTCTTTATGCAAAACGCGATAATTGACCAGAACCTTTTCTTCTACCTGAGTCAAATTATCGACTAGTGTAGGTGTGCGTGCACCGGTCAATACATAGAGGACATCTACCCCTCGCGCTGCAACACGCGACAGGTAATCCGCCTTGGGAGCTCGATCACCATTTTCGTATTTGCCTTGGGCATTTGCCTCGACACCACCGATTTCGCCAAATATTTTTTGCGAAAGTCCAAGACGTTCTCTTTCTTGCCGCAAACGCAAACCAATTCCACTCATTTGAATATACGAATCCATTTTTAACACCCATAAGACTGGTGTAATCTGTAATAATCGAACAAAATTGAACGGTTTTGAACTATGGCCGGAATTCGTACTGCCGCACAAGCAAAGGCTTGGCTCGAATATCAAGGGAAGTCTGTTCAAGAGTTCGCTCGAGAACACGGCGTTGACCCGGCGACAACGTATCAAGTGCTTGCTGGGCGTAAAAAAGGAAAGCGCGGAGAAGCCCACAAGGTAGCAGTACTCTTGGGAATGAAAGACGGCATAATCCCCCCCTCTCCTGACGACATGACCAAAGAGAAAATCCTGAGCTCGACCGAATCTTCGCCCAATGACACAGCTGATGCGATTGAGTGACCTCATTAGACTAGCTCTCTCTGGGCGAGCCCACACGTGAAGCGGAAAAAGAATGCGATGCTTTCTGATTGGTTCAAGGCACCTTTGCCACAGTGCTGCTCTCACCCCATCAGATTGATAGCAATTTTTAATTGAATCCGGGCCTGTCTCTCTAGTAAGCTCCAGACCATTCAGTGGAGAAGACACATGTTGCAACACGAACACACAACCATTAGCCAGCAGGTCGCTAACCAGCGCCAGGCTGCTGTTGTGTGCACGCAGAACACACGATCGACTGCACGATTTTATTTTGGGTATTGGTTTAGCCACTGGCGCGCCTGATACCCATCCGGCGGCCACTTTCAAGGGGTCGCCTACCAGAGAATTCTCACCCCCGGTCGGCTACCCGACCGGGGGTTTTGTTTTTTTAGCCCCTGCAAAAATTAATGATTTGAGGAATAACCCGATGAACTACGCCACTTATTACCGCTTCGACCTTTGCACTGCCTGGCGATTTATCAGCCGCCGTTCGGGACAGCCAGCCGCCTCCGAACGGGCCCAGATCGGTGGCACGCATGAACTCACAGCCAATTTGGCCAATTGTCGAACACCCCAATAGGGCTGAGCGCGCGGGAGTACCCGCCGCCTGCCCAGGAAGTCACTACCATGAACGCATCTGTATCTGCTCTGCCAAACACTGCTAACACCGACACCAAAGCTGCCCTGACGCAGCGCCTGCCCAGCTCCAGCGAGCTCAAGCAACACTTGCCGCTCAGCGTAGAACTCAGCCTGCAAGTGAGCCAGCAGCGCCAGGCCATCCGCGCCATCCTCAACGGCGAAGACTCCCGACTATTAGTGGTGGTCGGCCCCTGCTCCATTCACGATCCGATTAGCGCGCTCGAATACGCCAGCCAATTGGCCGCCCTGTCCCGCGACCTCAGCGATGACCTGCTGCTGGTAATGCGCGCCTACGTCGAAAAACCTCGCACCACCATCGGCTGGAAAGGCCTGGCTTACGATCCGCACCTGAACGGCAGCGATGACATGGCGCACGGCCTCATGCTGTCACGTGAATTGATGATCGAAATGCTGCGCATGGGTCTGCCCATTGCTACCGAGCTACTGCAACCCATGGCTGCCGGCTACTTCGACGACCTGTTGGGTTGGGCAGCGATTGGTGCACGCACCACTGAGTCCCAGATACACCGCGAAATGGCCAGCGGCCTCGAGCTACCCGTCGGGTTCAAAAACGGTACCGACGGCGGCGTAGGCATTGCATGCGACGCCATGCGTTCAGCGGCCCATGGGCACCGCCACTTTGGAATCGATGACCAGGGGCATCCGGCCATTATCATGACCTCCGGTAATAAGGACACTCATCTGGTACTGCGCGGCGGTCACAGCGGTCCCAACTACGACCGCAATAGCGTGGCCAAGGCCCGCGCCGGCCTCGAAAAAAACGCCATCCCTGCTCGCCTGATGGTCGATTGCAGCCATGCCAACAGCGGCAAAGACCCGTTGCGCCAGCCGCAAGTGTTCAGTGAGGTGCTGGCGCAACGCCTGGAAGGCGATCGCTCGTTGATCGGCGTGATGCTCGAAAGTCACTTGTTCGAGGGCTGCCAACCACTGAGCAGCGACCTGCGCTACGGCGTTTCGATCACCGACGGCTGCCTGGGCTGGGAGGCCACCGAACAGTTACTGCGCGATGCGGCAAGCCAGTTGAAACAACAACGACACTCGCTGTTGGCTGCCAGCTGAAACGCACTCTGCGTGTGACTATTGCGCGCCGCTGGGCACTGCCCACGGCGGCGCAAAGTCGATTCGGCCCGACCTTAAAGCCGATAGAAGCTGTCTGAAAAAACCAGACCTCCAAGCGAATTACGCCCTCCACTGCAAAGAAACATCTTCACCCGCTTTGTTCCGGGGGCGTACCGCCGTGCCTGGCCGACAGCCATACCCTGGAACCCCGCCAGCCTGCGCCACCGTGTCGACTAAGGTGTTTTTATCAACTCAAAACACCTGACAGAGAAACAATATGACCCTCATTGCAGACACTCAATACCCCATTTTATTGGTGCATGGCCTTTTCGGTTTCGACCGGATTGGCCCATTAACCTACTTCAACGGCATACAAGAGGCCTTGCACGATGCCGGTGCCCAGGTGTTCGTAGCCTCGGTCTCCGCCACCCACAGCAATGAAGCGCGCGGCGAACAACTGCTGGAGCAAATCCAGGCCCTGCTGCGTCAAACGGGCGCCAAACGGGTCAACTTGATCGGGCACAGCCAAGGCGCACTCACCGCACGCTATGCGGCAGCCCTGGCCCCCGAGTCAGTGGCCTCGGTAACCTCCGTGAGCGGCCCCAATCACGGCTCCGAGCTCGCGGACCGGCTGCGCCTGGCCTTTACTCCCGGCACGTTGCCAGAGACTGTCGCAGCAGCCCTCATCACCTCATTCAGCGCGTTCATGTCCACGCTCAGCGGTAAGTCGCAACTGCCCCAGCACGCGCTGGAAGCACTCAATGCATTGACCTCTGATGGCGTTGCCGCCTTCAACATGAAATACCCCCAAGGCCTGCCGAAAACCTGGGGCGGCATGGGCGAGCCAGAGGTGAACAACGTTTTTTATTACTCATGGAGCGGCATTATCAAAGGCTCACTGCTTTCGGAGTCCATGAACCTGTTTGATCCCCTGCACAACGCCTGCCGAGTGTTCGCAAGCTTCTTCACCCACGAAACCAAGGCCAATGACGGAATGGTCGGCCGCTTCAGCTCGCACCTGGGCACGGTTATTCGATCGGATTACCCCATGGACCACGCGGACAGCATCAATCATATGGCCGGCATGACGCACAGCAAGGTCGACCCCGTGGCGCTTTATGTCGAGCATGCACAGCGCTTGAAGCGTCAAGGCCTTTGAAACCCTGGGTCGGCTCAAGAATCAATAGGAACTTTGCCGAGAAAAAAGCCACTGAATCCGGTAGGCTCACCACTTTCTTGAAAGGAGTACTCCCTCATGGCCAAAGCCACTGCCCGCCACATCCTGGTTTCCAGCGAAGCCAAGTGCAACGAACTGAAAGCACAAATCGAAGGCGGCGCTGATTTCGCCGAAGTTGCCAAGGCAAACTCCACTTGCCCTTCCAGCCGCCAAGGCGGTGACCTGGGTTCTTTCGGTCCTGGCCAGATGGTTAAAGAATTCGACACCGTTGTCTTCAGCGCGCCCATCAACGTGGTGCAAGGCCCGGTTAAAACCCAGTTCGGTTACCACCTGCTGGAAGTCACCAGCCGCCAGGACTAATTCCTTCGGCTCAGTGTGAAAGCGGCCCACCGATCGGTGGGCCGTTTCGTTTTCGCAGTGGCGAACCGCGTGCTAAGTTTCTTCATCGACGAAATCACCGTGTCTCACCTTAGGAATTGATCATGAGCCTAGAAGGTAAAACTGCCTTGGTTACCGGTTCCACCAGCGGCATAGGTCTGGGCATCGCGCAAAGCCTGGCCAAGGCTGGCGCAGACCTGATACTCAACGGTTTTGGCGATGCCAGCAAAGTCATTGCCGACCTGCAACAGTTCGGCGGCAAGATCGGGCACCATCCGGCCGATGTGAGCGACCCTGCGCAAATCGCCGACATGATCAGCTACGCCGAACGCGAATTCGGCGGCATTGACATTTTGGTCAACAACGCCGGCATTCAACACGTCTCCAGTGTCGAGGAGTTCCCGGTTGAACGCTGGGACGCCATCATCGCGATCAACCTGTCCTCGGTCTTCCATAGCACCCGCCTCGCCCTGCCCGGCATGCGCAAACGTGGCTGGGGCCGTATCGTCAATATTGCCTCGACTCACGGCCTGGTCGGCTCTGTGGGCAAAGCAGCCTATGTCGCCGCTAAACACGGAGTGATCGGGTTGACCAAAGTGGTCGCTCTTGAAACCGCCACCAGCAACATCACCTGCAACGCTATCTGCCCAGGCTGGGTGCTCACGCCGCTGGTGCAAAAGCAGATCGACCAACGTATCAGCAAGGGTATCGACCCGTACCAGGCACAACACGACCTGCTGGCCGAAAAACAACCGTCGCTGGAGTTCGTTACCCCGCCTCAACTGGGTGAATTGGTGGTGTTTCTCTGCAGTGAAGCCGGCAGCCAGATACGAGGCGCTGCCTGGAACGTCGATGGCGGTTGGCTGGCGCAATAAGCGACACGCAATCGTGCTTGTCAGGTATGCAAAAATGCACACCAACCCTGCACGCATCCGGGTTGTCATTCGCAAATTTGCACTGTTAGCATCGACTATCGTTCACCCGCGAACCCATTCTAAAAATAAAGCACAGCAGGGAGTTAGTGATGACTGCTCAGGTTTCATCCTCACCGACACAGGATGTCGAGCCGACCCAAAGCACGATACTTGCCGAGGTCCGCAACCATATTGGTCACCTGACCCTGAACCGCCCCAGCGGCCTCAATGCCCTGGACCTTCCAATGGTCCGCAGCCTGCAACAGCACCTAGATGCATGGGCCCAGGATGACAACATCAAAGCCGTGGTATTACGCGGCGCTGGCGAAAAAGCCTTTTGTGCAGGCGGCGACATTCGCTCGCTGTACGACAGCTACAAAAGCAACGACACCCTGCACACGATTTTCTTTGAAGAGGAATACGCCCTCGACCGCACCCTGCACCACTACGCCAAACCGGTACTGGCGTTGATGGATGGCTACGTTTTGGGCGGTGGTATGGGCCTGGCACAAGGTTCAAGCTTGCGCCTGATCACCGAGCGCAGCCGCCTGGCCATGCCGGAAGTCGCCATTGGTTACTTCCCTGATGTGGGCGGCAGCTACTTCCTGACCCGTACCCCAGGCCAGATCGGTACCTACCTGGGCGTCAGCGGCGTGCAAATCCGTGCCAGCGATGCGTTGTATTGCGGGCTGGCCGACTGGTACACCGACAGCAGCAAACTGGGTGAACTCGACCAATGCCTCGACACCCTCAAATGGCAACACTCCCCGCTTGAAGACCTCAAGGCGCTGCTCGGCACCTTTGCCGTACAAACCTTGCCTGACGCCCCGCTGGCCACACTGCGCCCTTTAATTGATCAGATCTTTGCCCACAACAGCGTGCCCGAGATCGTTGCTCAACTGCGCGCCGTCACGGCACCTGAACACCGCGCATGGGCCACAGAGACCGCCGACCTACTGGAGACCCGCTCACCGTTGGGCATGGCCGTCACCCTCGAAATGCTTCACCACGGCCGCCAACTTGACCTTGAACAATGCTTCGAGCTGGAACTGCACCTGGACCGCCAATGGTTTGATCGCGGCGATCTGATTGAAGGCGTGCGTGCACTGATCATCGACAAGGACAAAAAACCGCGCTGGAACCCACCCTCCCTGAGCGAGCTGGATCCCAAGCACGTTGCCAGTTTTTTCACCGACTTCAAACAGAACGGAGTGTGAGCCATGCAAGACTTCGAACTGACTGAAGAACAAGTGATGATCCGTGACATGGCGCGTGATTTTGCCCGAGGTGAAATTGCGCCCCATGCCCAGGCCTGGGAAAAAGCAGGCTGGATTGACGACGCACTCGTCTCGAAAATGGGCAAACTGGGCTTGCTCGGCATGGTCGTTCCTGAAGAATGGGGCGGCACCTATGTCGACTACGTAGCCTACGCACTGGCCGTCGAAGAGATTTCTGCCGGCGATGGCGCAACAGGCGCACTGATGAGTATTCACAACTCCGTAGGTTGTGGTCCAATTCTCAAGTACGGCACCGACGCGCAAAAACACGCCTGGCTGGCCGAATTGGCCAGTGGCCAAGCGATTGGCTGCTTCTGCCTGACCGAACCACAAGCAGGTTCCGAAGCGCACAACTTGCGCACCCGGGCCCAATTGCTTGACGGGCAATGGGTCATCAACGGTGCCAAACAATTTGTCAGCAACGGCAAGCGCGCCAAACTGGCTATCGTATTTGCCGTCACCGACCCGGAGCTGGGCAAGAAAGGCATCTCAGCCTTTCTCGTGCCCACTGACACACCCGGTTTTATCGTCGATCGCACCGAACACAAAATGGGCATTCGCGCTTCAGACACCTGTGCCGTGACGCTGAACAACTGCACCGTACCCGAAGCCAACCTGTTGGGTGAACGCGGCAAAGGGCTGGCAATCGCTCTGTCCAACTTGGAAGGCGGACGCATCGGGATTGCTGCCCAAGCGCTGGGCATCGCACGCGCAGCGTTTGAAGCCGCTTTGGGTTATGCCCGTGATCGTGTGCAATTCGACAAGGCCATTATCGAGCACCAAAGCGTGGCCAACATGCTGGCCGACATGCAAACCCGCCTGAACGCCGCCCGCCTGTTGATCCTGCACGCCGCACGCCTGCGCAGCGCTGGCAAACCGTGCTTGTCAGAAGCCTCGCAAGCCAAACTGTTTGCTTCTGAAATAGCCGAATACGTGTGCTCCAAAGCCATCCAGATTCATGGTGGCTATGGTTACCTGGAAGACTACCCGGTGGAGCGTTACTACCGAGATGCGCGCATCACCCAGATCTACGAAGGGTCGAGTGAAATCCAGCGCATGGTGATTGCTCGAGAGTTGAAGAATTACCTGATCTAATCCCTGCGCGCTGTTTACCCAGTGATCACTGCCGCAGGCTGCTGTCTGGCGCGAAGCGCTTTTATGGGGGGCGGCGTACATATCCATTGGATGCGCAACG
>NZ_JANLNV010000070.1 GCF_025465935.1 Pseudomonas sp. 7P_10.2_Bac1
AAAAAAAAAAAAACCCCCCCCCCCCCCCCCCGCTCCTACACGGGTAAGCATCGCCGGCAGTACGAGCTGTGGGGATTCAAATCCAGAGTTACTGTGCACAGCTCATTTTTTGATCAACACGCACCAGGCCACGCAGCCAAAGGCGCGCAGCTCTTCACCAACATCTTATCCACAGCCACACCCACAGCAATTGTGGGGAAGTGGGTAAGTTATCCCTTAAAAGACGATTGGTTATTTTTTGAACAAATCAGCGTAAGCCACGTTTTATATGGGCTGTAGCTAACCGCGAACACGTTATCCACATAACCGCCAACAGAGAATGTGTGCAACTTATGCACCGCGCTGTCCGACTGTGGAAAACCCGTTAAAGGTGCCATTGTTCAAGGGTTTAACGGCTGCGTAGTGGATAACAACGGTAATTGAGTGTTTTTTGATCAGATGCTTGAAAGCCTTGATCTGTATGGCGCTTAGGCGACAGCAAACAACTTATCCACATAAGCGCTAACAGACTTTGTGGGCAACTCAGCGCACCACGCCTTCTTCGATGAGTAACTTCAAAATCGCCTGTGCGCCTTCTTCGGCGCTCAGCCCTTTGAGCACTTGCCCCGAACCTCCGGCTGCTTTGGCCGTGGCGGCTTTCATGCGATCAGCGCCGCTTTTGGCCTTGATCACCTTCAAACGTTTGGGACGCGGTTTGGCGGTCTGGTAAATACCCCGTGTGGATAACTCGTCCTCTACCACTTCGACCTCTTGTGCGCCGATTTGCCCGCGCGTGGCGGGGCCGTACGCGCTCTGGCGGGCTTTGGGCGCGGCGTTATCCACAGTGGCCATAAACGGCAGGCGCACTTTGAGCCGCCGCCGCTGGCCACGGGGCAGCGCTTGCAGCACGGTGGCGACACCGCTGTGGATAGATTCGATCTGCGCCACACCCACCAGCAGCGGCCAGCCCAATTGTTCGGCCAGCAGATACGGGAGCATGCCCGACCCTTCGCCGGTTTCGGCCTGGCTGCCAGCGAGCACCAGTTGCACGCCAGACTCGCGCAAGTAATCGCGCAGCACCGGCACTGCGTCGGCATGCTCGGGCTGTTCAAGGACATGCAGTTCGTCCAGGCCCATGCCCAGATAGGCGCGCAATGCGGGCTCATGGGGGTTGCCTGCGTGCAGCACATGCAAGTCATCCCCAGCCAGTTGCAGGCCCAGTTCTACCGCGCGGGCGTCGTGCTCGGCACGGCGGGCACGGCCTGAAGCGGGGTGGGCACCGATGGAAACCAGTGCGACAGTGGCGATGCTCATACAGACCTCTCCAGATCAAAAGCCCCTCACCCTAACCCTCTCCCAAAGGGAGAGGGGACTGATCGGGGTGGCTGTTGGGACAACGTTTACTTCATGCATTAGCGTTATCAAAAGCGTCTCTACTCGAGGGACAGGCTGGCCAAAGCAGTTTTCAGATTCACCGCCAATCAGCTCCCTCTCCCTCCGGGAGAGGGGGCGGTCACTTCATGCATTGGCGTTATCAAAAGCGTCTCTACTTGGGGACAGGCTGGCCAAAGCAGTTTTCAGATTCACCATCAATCGGCTCCCTCTCCCTCCGGGAGAGGGCTGGGGTGAGGGCGCTTTCAGGCCACCTCACGCTTCGCACCCTGGCGCCACTGTTCAACCGCCTCGGTCAACGCTTGCAGCACCGCCTGGCCATCTCCAATCACCGACAAATCGGCGCGCTTGATCATGTCGCAACCAGGATCGAGGTTGATCGCCACCACTTTGTCGCACGCGCCAATCCCTTGCAGGTGCTGGATCGCCCCGCTGATCCCCACCGCCACGTACACCCGCGCCGTGACCCACGTACCGCTGGCACCCACCTGGCGGTCGCGGCCCATGAAGCCGTCGTCCACCGCCACCCGTGACGCGCCTTCCGTAGCGCCCAGCACCGAGGCCGCCTTGTGGAAAAGTGCCCAGTCCTTCACGCCGTTGCCACCACTGAGGATGAACTCCGCTTCAGCCATGGGGATCGCCGCCGTGTCCACGTCCACCGCGCCCAAATCTTCAATACGCGGCAAGCACGGCACCACCGCTGTGGATAACTCCACCGCCAACGCTTCATGGCGGGTTTCACTCACAGGATCAGCACATTCCGCGGCAGCCAGGATCAAGCGCGGCACGGCTTGGGAAACGTCTTCCAGCCCCGCCCCGGCGCGACCTACGCATTGGCCGTCCTTGATTTGCCATACCCGGGTCGCCGGGCGCTCGCCCAGGCTGGCCGCCAGGCGACGCCCCAGTTCACCTCCGCCCGTGCGGCTGTCTGGCAATAGCCAGTGCCGAGGCGAGAACTGGTTATCCACAGCCCGCAACCCAAGCACTTGTTGCTCCGGTGCATAACCTTGGCTATCGAGCATCAGCAAGCGGTCAACGCCTGCCGTTGCAAAGCCGACTTCCCTGGACTCTCCAAACACCACCGCCAGTACCGCGCCCTCTTCTCCCGCCAACTGATGCGCCAGCCCCAACAGGTCGCGGTCATGGCTGCTCAAGCGGCCACCGACCATGTCGGGGACCACCGCAATGTAGAACGCAGGCGTCGCCACCTGATGCAGGGGCAGTTGCACTTCAACCCGCGTTGAACGCTTGCTACTCCCGCCTTGCTGGGCGCCACTGCGGTCAATGCGCTTGATGCCGTTGGGGCCGATAAACCCCACGCCGTGAACGTTTTTGCGCAGCACGCCGTTAGGCCCCATCCAGCTCTGTTGCGCCGGTTGCAGGGCCGCGTGCAACGGGTGCAGACGGTTGCGGGCGATCCACTCGGCACGCGGATCGCGGCGAATTATGTCACTCATGCTGTCACCTCTTCGGCGGCGCGCTGGGTGGTTTTGACCGGCGCAGCAGGTTCCACCAGCGCATCGGCCACCAGTTCTGCGAGGTCTTTGATCAACGGCCGCGGCTCGACCACGCCCTCAAGCATGGCGGTGCATTGCGGGCAACCCACGGCCACACGCTCGGCGCCGGTTTCACGAATGTCGTCCATGCGCATGTCGGGGATACGCTGCTTGCCAGGGATGTCGGTGATCGGCGCGCCGCCGCCACCGCCACAGCAACGCGAGCGAAAGCCCGAGCGCGCCATCTCTTTGACCTCAATGCCCAGCGCCCGCAACACCGCTCGCGGCGCCTCGTATTCACCGTTGTAGCGGCCCAGGTAACACGGGTCGTGATACGTCACGCTGCCGCCCGTGTCAGCACTGACCTTCACTTGCCCGGCCGCCAGCAACTCGGCCATGTAGGTGCTGTGGTGCTGCACGTGGTAGTTGCCGCCAAAGGCGCCATATTCGTTTTTCAGCACATGGAAACTGTGCGGATCGCAGGTCACGATGCGTTTGAACTGGTACTGGGCCAAGGTCTGGATATTGCGTTTGGCCAGCGCCTGGAACGTCGCTTCATCGCCCAATCGACGGGCCACGTCGCCACTGTCGCGCTCTTCCAGCCCGAGTACGGCGAAGCTGACCTTGGCCGCTTTCAGCACTTTGACGAAGGCACGCAAGGTGCGCTGGTTGCGCATGTCGAAGGCGCCGTCACCGACCCAGAACAGTACGTCCACAGACGGCGTGTCGCGCATCACGTTGAGGTTCAGGTCGGCGGCCCAGTTCATCCGCCCACCGGGGGCAAAACCGCCGGGGTTGTCGGTGGCAATAAGGTTGTCGAGCACCTGTGCGCCGGTGTTCGGGGTCGCGCCTTTTTCCAGGGTAAGGAAGCGGCGCATGTCGACGATGGCGTCCACGTGCTCGATCATCATCGGGCACTCTTCAACGCAGGCGCGGCAAGTGGTGCACGACCACAAAGTCTCGGCGTCGACCAGGCCGTTGACGATGGGTTGATGCGGGTTGCCGCCATGTTCGCCAACCGGCTTGCCGGGGTACGGGCTGCCCGCGAAGTGCGCGTCGGTGCCGCCTGCCAATCCGACCACCATGTCTTGAATGAGTTTTTTCGGGTTCAGCGGCTGGCCTGCGGCAAACGCCGGGCACGCCGCTTCGCACTTGCCGCACTGCACGCATGCGTCGAAACCGAGCAGTTGGTTCCAGGTGAAATCCTTGGGTTTTTCCACGCCCAATGGCGCGCTGCGGTCGTCCAGATTGAGCGCTTTGAGGCCGGTCGAACGGCCACCGCCAAAGCGCTCGGCACGCCGGTGCCAGGCCAGGTGCAACGCCCCGGCAAACGCGTGTTTCATCGGGCCGCCCCAGGTCATGCCCAGGAACAGTTCCGACACGCCCCACGCCACACCTACCGCCAGCACAGCCGCCAGCAGCCAGCCGCCAAAGCCCTCGGGCAGTACACCGGCGACCGGCAGGGTGAGGATGAAAAAGCTCACTGAAAACGCCAACAGGCTTTTCGGCAGGCGCATCCACGGGCCTTTGGACAAGCGCGACGGCGGGTTGAGGCGACGTTTGAAGACAAACACCGCGCCCACGAACATCAGCGCCGTGGCGAACAGCAAGGCATAGCCGAGGACGCGGTTTTGCACGCCAAACCCGTGCACCAGAATCGCCAGCACGGCAGCCAGCACAAAGCCGCCCGCCGTGGCCACGTGGGTGTTGGCCATGTATTTGTCGCGAGCCACCACGTGGTGCAGATCGACCATGTAACGGCGCGGCATGGCCAACAGGCCGCCGAGCAAATCGACCTTGGATGCACGGCCACGGCGCCACATGTTGATACGCCGCACCGCGCCCAGAATGGCGAGCGCGAGGGCGGCGAATAACAGGATGGGGAGGATGATAGTCAACATGATGAAGCTCCCGGGTCTCACACGATCCCTGTAGGAGCGAGCTTGTTTCGCGATCTTTTCAAAGATCAAAAGATCGCGAGGCAAGCTCGCTCCTACAGCGGTATGGGGCGCTGCTTAGAAATCCTTGCACAACCGCAGGGCGTCATAGATGGCGGCATGCACGTTGCGCTGGGCCACACAGTCGCCGAGGCGGAACAGCAAGTAACCCTCCCCGGCCTCGCTCAGGCACGGCTGCGGCTGGATCGCGAACAGCGCTTCCACGTCGATCTGGCCCTTGTTGCGTGAGTCAGGCTTGAGCGCGTAATACAGCTCTTCGTCCGGGCGCACGCCGTTTTCGATCACCACCTGGTCCACCACGCGCTCTTCCTTGGCACCGGTGTATTCGTTCTCGAGCACGGCAATCACTTTGTCGCCTTCGCGGTAGACCTTCTCCAGCATCATGTCGCCGGTCATGATCACTTCTTTGGGGTACAGGCTGCGGTAGTAGGTGGGGAACGATGTACCGCCCACTGCCACACCCGGCTTGGTGTCGTCGGTGACAATCTCGACCTGTGCGCCTTTCTCGGCCATGTAGTCGGCCACGGACATGCCGGTGAACTCGCAAATGGTGTCGTACACCAACACGTTTTTACCCGGCGCAACCTTGCCGTCGAGCACGTCCCAACTGCTCACCGACAAACCTTCAGCCGCGCCCCAGTGTTCGTTCTGCTCGACAAACGGGTGCCCGCCCACCGCCAGCACCACGACGTCGGGGCGCAGATCGAGAATGGTCGCTACGTCGGCAGCAGTGCCCAGTCGCAGGTCAACGTTCAAGCGCGCCAGCTCCAGTTGGAACCAGCGCGTGATGCCGGCCATCTGGTCACGTTGTGGAGCTTTGGCGGCGATGCTGATTTGCCCGCCCATCGTTTCGTTCTTCTCGAACAGGGTGACGTCATGCCCGCGCTCAGCGGCCACCCGTGCGGCCTCCATCCCGGCCGGGCCTGCGCCGACCACCACCACTTTGCGCTTGGGCCCGGTGGTTTTCTGGATGATGTGCGGTACGCCCATGTATTCGCGGGAGGTGGCGGCGTTCTGAATGCACAGCACGTCCAGCCCTTGGTACTGGCGGTCGATGCAGTAATTGGCGCCCACACATTGTTTGATCTGGTCGACCTGGCCCATTTTGATTTTGGCGATCAGATGCGGGTCGGCGATGTGGGCGCGGGTCATGCCCACCATGTCCACGTAACCACCCTCCAGAATCCGCGTGGCCTGGTTCGGGTCTTTGATGTTTTGCGCGTGCAGCACTGGCGCCTTGACCACTTCCTTGATGCCCGCCGCCAAGTGCAAGAACGGCTCCGGCGGGAAGCTCATGTTGGGGATCACGTTGGCCAACGTGTTGTGGGTGTCGCAGCCCGAACCGACCACGCCGATAAAGTCGAGCATCCCGGTGTCGTCGTAGTACTTGGCGATTTGTTTCATGTCCTCGTGGCTCAAGCCATCGGGGTGAAACTCGTCGCCGCACAGACGTATGCCCACGCAGAAATCCGGGCCCACTTCGGCGCGCACGGCTTTGAGCACTTCCAGCCCGAAGCGCATGCGGTTCTCGAAACTGCCGCCCCATTCATCGGTGCGTTTGTTGACTCGCGGGCTCCAGAACTGGTCGATCATGTGCTGGTGCACCGCCGACAGTTCTACGCCATCGAGCCCGCCTTTTTTGGCCCGACCCGCGGCACTGGCGTAGTTGCCGATGATGCGCCAGATCTCTTCCGGCTCGATGGTTTTGCAGGTCGCCCGGTGCACCGGCTCACGCACGCCGGACGGCGACATCAGGGTCGGCCAGTTAAAGCCGTCCCAACGCGAACGACGGCCCATGTGGGTAATCTGGATCATGATTTTGGCGCCGTGCTTGTGCATGGCGTCGGCCAGGTTTTGAAAATGCGGGATGATGCGGTCGGTGCTCAGGTTGACCGAACTCCACCACTCCTGCGGGCTGTCGATAGCCACGACGGAAGAGCCGCCGCAAATCGCCAGGCCAATGCCGCCCTTGGCTTTTTCTTCGTAGTACTGCACGTAACGCGCGGTAGTCATGCCGCCGTCGGTGGCATACACCTCGGCATGGGCAGTGCTCAGCACGCGGTTGCGAATGGTCAGTTTGCCGATTTGAATCGGCTCAAACATTGCTTCGAACGCCATATCCCGATCCTCGACTTACAACGGCTTGACGATAAACAGGCCGTGGTCGTGGCCTTCTTCCGAACCGCTGTAGACCTGCTCAGCGACGGTGCGAATCTGGCTGCCGCGGGCATGCAGAATCTGGTCCATGGCCCCGGCAAACCAGCCAGTGAACATGTAGTCGACCTTGCGTCCAACCTTGCCGTATACGTACACAAAACAGGAGTGCTCGAGCTTGATGCTGGCGGTGCCTTTATCCAGGTCGATGTCCTGGATCTTGAACAGCCCCCAGCCGCGTTGCGACAGGCGCTTCATGTAATGCTCGAACACCGCGACGCCTTCCAGGCCATGGCATTCAGCTTCTTTTTCGCACCAGTGCCAGGCCGACTTGTAGCCCGCCTTGTAGAGGATCTCGGCATAGGCGTCAGCACCCAGCACCTCTTCAATGCCCATGTGATTGTTGACGAAAAAATGCCGTGGCACGTAGAGCATCGGCAGCGCATCAGAGGTCCAGACGCCGGTCTCACTGTCGACTTCGATAGGCAATTGCGGGGCGATTTTAGCCATGGAATAAAACTCCAAAATTCGAGGGAAGGTTCGTTTCGCCCCTCACCCTGCCATCTCCCGGGGGAGAGGGCAGGGTGAGGGCGAGTGGCGGCTTATTCGCCCCAGACGTCTTTCAGGACATTGACCCAGTTCTCACCCATGATCTTGCGCACCACGCGTTCGCTGTGGCCGCGCTTGAGCAGGGTTTCGGTGAGGTTCGGGAACTCGCCCACGGTGCGGATGCCCAGCGGGTTGATGATCTTGCCGAAGTTGGTCAGGCGTCTTGCGTAGCCTTTGTCGTGGGTCAGCATTTCAAAGAAATCCTGGCCGTGGCCCTGGGTGAAGTCGGTGCCAATACCGATCGCGTCTTCACCCACAATATTCATGGTGTATTCGATGGCTTCGGCGTAATCGTCGACGGTCGAATCAATGCCCTTGGCCAGAAACGGCGCGAACATGGTCACGCCCACAAAGCCGCCATGGTCGGCAATGAACTTGAGCTCGGCGTCAGATTTGTTACGCGGGTGTTCCTTGAGGCCGGACGGCAGACAATGCGAGTAGCAGACCGGTTTTTTCGATTCGAGGATGACCTCTTCCGAGGTCTTGGAACCTACGTGCGACAGGTCGCACATGATGCCCACGCGGTTCATTTCAGCGACCACTTCGCGGCCGAAACCCGAGAGCCCGCCATCGCGCTCATAGCAACCGGTGCCCACCAGGTTTTGCGTGTTGTAGCACATCTGCACCACGCCCACGCCGAGCTGTTTGAAGATCTCGATATAGCCCAATTGGTCTTCAAAGGCATGGGCATTCTGGAAGCCAAAAATGATCCCGGTTTTGCCCAGGGACTTGGCGCGGCGGATGTCGGCCGTGGTTTTGACCGGGATCACCAGGTCACTGTTTTCGCGAATAAGGGTCTGGCTGGCGACGATGTTATTGATCGTGGCCTGAAAACCTTCCCACACCGACACCGTGCAGTTGGCAGCGGTGAGCCCGCCTTTGCGCATGTCTTCAAACAACTCGCGGTTCCATTTGGCAATGATCAGCCCGTCGATAACGATGCTGTCTGCGTGCAACTCGGCTGGGCTCATCAGGCGTCCCCTTATAGGCGTTTGCTGCGCCGAATCGTCTGCCGGCGCTTTGGGGCCAGCATAGGCTTGGGGGTAAAAACAGCCGGGTGCAAAAGCGACAACGCGATTGCAGAAAGCGTCAATCCGCGACAAAGCGTTCACGGTCACACAGACTGTGTCGATGAGCCGTGGCTGTTCTTTGCGCGGCGCTTAAGCCAGAATCCGTCTCAACTATGGATTAGGAAGCCGCAATGAAATCGATTCTCCTGGCCTTGGCGTTGATCACCAGTGGCGCTTATGCCGCCGATGATGCCGACCACAACCCGTGTGATGCCGTCGAAAACGACCAGCAAACGCTGGCGTGCTCGGTGTACAGCCGCAATACCGCGGAACAGTTGCTGGCCGAAAACTTCGAAGCCCTGCAGGCGCGTATCACCGCGCTGTATGGCAGCAATGCGACCCAGCTCAACAACATCACGAGCAAAATCAAGACAGCGCAGACCTTATGGTTGCATCAGCGTGATGCCGATTGCGCGATTGTGGTGTTCCCGGCCAAGGCGGGCACCGAGGCGTTCAACATTGCGCAAAACGATTGCATTGCCGCCGTCAGCGATGATCGCTCGGAATTTCTGGAATCGATTGGTCAGGAATGACCCATGAGGCTTGCATGACTATTTGCGGTATCGACATCAAAGGCAGCGAAGCCATTTTTGCCTTGGCGACCCAAGGGGCCAGCGGCCTCGAGCACGTGGCCCTGGCTACGAAAAAGATCGCCCTGGACGACGATGAAGACGCGGCCAGTGTCAAAGCCTTCGCCGCTCAGGTCGCCGCCTTTGTGAAGGCCAACTCCATCACCCGCCTTGCGATCAAAAAGCGCAGCAAAAAAGGTGAGTTTGCCGGTGGCCCCATCACCTTCAAGATCGAAGGCATCCTCCAGTTGCTGGACGGCTGCGAGGTGCAGTTAATCTCCCCGCAAACCCTCAACGCGCAATTCAAAAAGCATGGGGTCGAGTTGCCTGCCTCGCTCAACAAGTATCAGCACGATGCTTACAAAACTGCCTGCGCGGTAGTGCTCAAGGGTTAAACGCCCCGTACAAAAAAGCCCCGAAGCTGCCGTGAAAGCCTCGGGGCCAATTGTGTGAAATGCCGTGCCGGTGACCAAACCTCAGGCAGTGTTACAGCGTGCAGTGTGCCCTGCTCCGCGCTGGGTCACTTAGCCAAAAACGACCTGTTCTTAGGCATACCAGACATCTTGCCAAACCTTGCTTGCCGGTTTGTTGCGGTCCTACCAGAATCAAGCTTCGATCGCCTCTCTGTGAAAGGATAAATGCATGATGCACGCAGATTTGATTGATGAGCAGGACTTGCTGTGCCAACTGCGTTCGCTGGGCTTTGAAGTGTCGGGTAATGCCGAGCAGGCTTGCTCTGCGGCGGTGTGCGGCCTGAACGAGACCAACGCTCGCGCCCTCAAGGGCCTGGTAGAAAAACTTTACACCGGCAGCGCGACCATCTTGCCCGCGGTGCGCCAGGCTATCGACCAGCAATTGCTGCCGGGGCTGGTGCAGTACAAGCAAAGCCGGGTGTGAGCGTAACCCCTCTGTAGGAGCGAGCTTGTCTCGCGATCTTTTAAACCGTTAAAAGATCGCGAGACAAGCTCGCTCCTACAGAGGTTTTGACTACACCCTCACACTGGCAAACGTCGACTCGTGCCGCGCCTGATGCAGCGACGCCATCGGCCCGGCCAGCGGGCTCAGCAGCAGGGACTGCGGGATCGGCACCAAGGTGGTTTGCTGCGCCGTATTGGAGCCCACACGCTCATCACGCGGCGGGATGCCAAAGTACTCGCGGTAACACTTGGAGAAATGCGGCGTCGAGACAAACCCGCACACCGCCGCCACTTCGATAATCGACATCGGCGTTTGTTTAAGTAGCTGCCGCGCACGCACCAGGCGCAACTTGAGGTAATAACGCGACGGCGAGCAGTGCAGGTACTTCTGGAACAAACGCTCCAACTGGCGACGCGACACGGTTACGTACACCGCCAGTTCATCGAGGTCGATAGGCTCCTCAAGGTTGGCCTCCATCAGCGCGACTATTTCCTGCAACTTCGGCTGATTGGTGCCCAGCATGTGCTTGAGCGGCACGCGCTGGTGGTCTTGTTCGTTACGGATGCGCTCATACACAAACATTTCGGAAATAGCAGCCGACAATTCGCGGCCATGATCGCGGCTGATCAAGTGCAGCATCATGTCCATCGGCGCCGTGCCGCCCGAACTGGTCGATCGGCTGCGGTCCAGGGTAAACAGGCGGGTACTCATGGACACCCGCGGGAAGGCTTCCTGCATCGAGGCCAGACATTCCCAATGCACGCTGCAATCAAACCCGTCCAGCAGCCCGGCATAAGCCAACGCCCAACTGCCAGTACATACCGCACCCAAACGGCGCGACTGGCGGGCCTGGCTTTGCAGCCATGACACATGTTCGCGGGTCACGGTGCGTTGGATGCCGATACCGCCACACACAATCACCATGTCCAGCGCCGGTGCCTTGTACATGCTGGCATCGGGGGTGATCTGTAAACCATCACTGGCCCACACCTGGCTACCGTCTGCGCTTAAGGTGCTCCAGCGATACAACTCGCGGCCCGACAACTGATTGGCCATGCGCAAGGGCTCAATCGCAGACGCCAATGAAATAAGTGTGAAATTGTCCAGCAGCAGAAAGCCGATGGATTGAGGCGTACGGTTCTGGGGTTGGACCCCGGAGTTGAACGACGTCATGCGGTATCTCCTCACACAAAGCGGGTGATGGCCCCAGGCGCAGGCTCTTGTTATGACCCACCGTTTACGGGGGCTTTGCCATGACAATGCAAATGCCGCGCCTAAACTTGAATGGGTATTCAACAAAATCTGAAAACGACGTCGTAATGTGTCTAGGTGGCAGGTGGCGAAGACGGCTTTAAACACCACCTGAACAGACGTGGCGCAGGGTGCAGCGCCGCGTTGAGCAAATCGGTAGCACTTGTGGGAAACACGTAGGACGGGCCCGTGTCACCAAAGGTGCAGGTGGGGATGTGCGCTGAAAGGGGGCGCGGTGCGCTTTAACCGGGCAGGCTGCCTACTGTCTA
>NZ_JANLNV010000080.1 GCF_025465935.1 Pseudomonas sp. 7P_10.2_Bac1
GCGTCGGGTAGCAAACGGATATCTTCAGCATCCCCCAATCAGTTCCCTCTCCCTCGGGAGAGGGCTAGGGTGAGGGGGCTCTTGGCACACAACCCAGATCAAAAGATCGCAGCCTGCGTCAGTACCAACTGGTTATTCTCCCAGCCGTTCATTCAACCACCCCGCCACCTGCGCATGTATACGCGGCACTTGCTCCAGCAAGCCGCTCATGCGCATGAAGTCATGGGTCATGCCCGGCTCTTTGAGTAACAGCACCTCGTTACCCGCCTGTTCCAGCTTTTGGGCATACGCCAAACCTTCGTCAAACAACGGATCGTAGCCGGCCAGGTACACCAGCGCCGGGGCCAATCCGCTGACATCGGTTGCCAGCATCGGTGAAATCCGCCAGTCACGCAGTGTCTCTTCGTTCTGGGCGTAATGCCGGTAAAACCAATCCATGGTGGCGGTTTCGAGCAGGTAGCCCTCGGCATACCGCTGATGGGAATCGCGCTTGCAACTGCCATCCGTTACCGGGTACAGCAACACTTGCGCACGCGGCACGATGGCGACTTCCTGCGGCTCGCGTACCGCCAGAATCGACAGCACCGTGCTTAACGTTCCGCCCGCACTGTCCCCGGCAAACGCGACCCGCGTTGCATCCAGACCATGCACGTTGCCCGCGTGCAACACCCAGTTCACGGCATCGCAGGCGTCATGCACAGCCGTGGGAAACACCCACTCAGGGGCCAGTCGATAACTCACTGCCAACACCGCAAAATCCCCGGCAGCGGCCAAGCGGCGGCACAGCGAGTCATGGCTGTCGAGACTGCCGATCACATAGCCCCCGCCATGCAAATACACCACCACAGGCAGCGGCCCGACCTCCAGCCCGGGGCGACGATAAAGCCGCCCCGACAGACTGAAGCCATCACGCGCCGGAATCCGCACCCCGTAACTGTCCACCGTCACCCCTGGCTCATCCAGCACGCTGGCGCTTTGCTCGAACTCAATGCGGGCCTGGGCCGGGGTCAAGGTATGCATCGGCTGGCTCTTGCCGGTCAGGCGGCTGAATTCAGCCAGTTCTAAAAATGCTTCCAGTTCAGGTAATACCGACATTTCCATTTCCCTCAAAACCACTATCACCGCGCGCTCTTGACCAGCCGACCGATCAGGCCAGATCAAGTTGCACAGCCAGGATTTCATCCAGTTGCGCCAGCCATGCCGGGTGACGCAACACTTCATAATGACCGCCACTCAACACCGTATGGCTGGCACCTGCACCCACCTGCGCCGCATGCACGCGGCGCTCATCGTCACGCCCATCCACCCACCAGTGATGCGCCTGCACCCAGGTGCGCGGCAAGCTGTGCTGGGCCAACGCCAAGTGCTTGAGACGTGCACCCACGGCGAAGATCTGGCTCAGTTCTGCCGCCCCCAACACGCCATGCTCATTGCTAACCAATGCCGCTTCAATCACCTGCTCGGCGCTGTGCTGTTCATCCGCCATCAGCATTTGCGCCTCGGCCTGCGTCACACCCAACACAAAACGCAAAAAATCCTGCAGATCTTCGCGCCCGTCACTGGCTTGCGCCGTGCCTGCCACATAACTGTCCACCAGGCCAGCAAAGGCCACTTCTTGCCCCTGGGCCTCCAGCTCTTGCGCCACCAGCAAGGTCAACGCACCGCCCAACGACCAGCCGAGCAGGTGATACGGGCCGTGCGCCTGTTGCTGGCGAATGCGCTGGGCGTAGGCCAGGGCCATGGCCTGCAATGAATCGTCCTGCCAGCTCGGCTCCAGCAACATCCGGCACTGCAGGCCAAACACGCTGCGCCGCCCGTCCCATCGGCGGGCCAGCGGCTCATAGTCGAAGACCGTGCCAAAGCCCGCGTGCAGGCAGAACAGCGGCGGTACGTCATGGACCCGGCTGTTCAGCGCCAGCAGTGGGTCGGGCGCATGGGCCTTGTCTTGCGCCTCATAACCGCTCAGCTCGGCAATGCACGGCTTTTGCATCAGGTCGCGCAGTTTGAGGTTGAACCCCAGTTGCGGCTGGTTGCGCACCTGCGAGATGACTTTCAACACCTGCAATGAATCGCCGCCCAATTCAAAGAAGTTATCGTCGATACCCACCTGCTCCAGCCCCAGCACGTTTTGCCAGATGCTCACCAAGGCGTGTTCCAGCGCGTTGCGCGGCGCCCGATAGTGCCCCTGGGCGAGTTGTGGCTCAGGTAATGCCCGACGATCCAGCTTGCCGTTGGCCGACAACGGCAAGCACGGCATTGCCACGATGTGTGTGGGCACCATGTAATCAGGCAGTTGCGCCTGCAACTGCGCTTTCAACTCACGCTCCAGCCCTTGATTGACCGCAACCACCACGTAACCCACCAACTGCTTGCCACTGGCGCATTCGATCACCGTGACAACCGCTTCCTGCACGCCTTCGCACTGGCGTAGCCGCGCTTCGATTTCCCCCAGTTCGATGCGGAAACCGCGGATTTTCACTTGCTGGTCCAGGCGGCCCAGGTAGTCGATCACACCGTCTTCGCGTTGGCGCACCAGATCGCCGGTGCGGTACATCCGGCCGCCCCCGGCAACGAACGGGTCCGGCACGAAGCGCTCGGCACTCAAGCCGGGCTGCTGATGGTAGCCGCGCGCCAGACACTCGCCTCCCAGGTACAACTCGCCACTGACGCCCACCGGCAACGGGTTCATGTCTGCATCCAGCACATACACCCCGCGCCCGGCCACGCTGCGGCCAATCGGTGCGTAGGCGGCGTCACAGCACTGGGAAGCCTCGGCACGCCAGAGTAAAGGCGTGACCACGGTTTCCGTCGGGCCGTAGCCATTGACCAGACGCTGCGGCTGCAAGGCACGCTTGACCAGTTCAAAGCTGGCATCCGGCACCGCATCGCCGCCAAAACAGTAGGTGTGCACCGCGGGTGGCGGCCCTTGGGTCAACGCCACTTCGGCCAGTTGTTGCAGATAAGCCGGCGGGAAGCACGCCACATTCACCTGTTGCTGATGCAAGACCTGCAAGGTCTGCTCGGGTGTCCACAACTGATCGCCACGAATCACCAGGCTGCCGCCGGCCAACAACACGCTGAGCCAGCGCTCTTGCGCACCGTCGAAAGCGAACGACATGAAGTGCAATTCACGGCTCTGCGGGCCCAGTTCATACAGCTCAATAATGCCCTGACAATGCCGCGCAATCGGCTCGCGGGCCACAGCAACGCCTTTAGGCTGCCCGGTCGAGCCCGAGGTATAGATCACATACGCCAGATGTCCGGGCAACACAGGCACTTCACGGGGTACGCCTGGGTCCTGCGCCCATTGGTCCAGTAGCAAGCGCGGTGTGGATGCCGTAAACGCCACGCGCTGATCCACATCGCTGTGGCACACCAACAGGCTCGCACCCGAATCAGCCAGCATAAAGTTCAGCCGTTGCGCCGGATAATCCAGGTCCAACGGTAAGTACGCCGCGCCCGTTTTGAGCACCGCTAAAAACGTCACAATCGTTTGTTCAGAGCGCGGCAGCGCCACCGCCACAATCTGTTCCGGGCCAATGCCGCGCGCCTGCAACTGGCACGCCAGCGCATTGGCCAAATGTTCCAGCCCGCCATAGGTCAACTCACGACCCTCACAGCTCAGCGCCCTGGCCTGGGGTTGACGCTGCACCTGTTGGTTAAAGCGCTGGAGCAAATCAAGCATCGGCCGTGGCGCCTGCGCCCGCTCCACATGGGCTGTCGGCAAGCCGATCTCACCGATCAAGCGCTCAGCAGCCTCAGGCAAATGCGCCAGCAAGCCTTCAAGCTGGGCGCGGATACGCTCAACCGAGACGGCGTCAAAGCGTTCGCGCAAGTACAAATACTCCACTTCCAGCCCGTGCTCGGTGGCGCTGACCATCAAGTCCATCGGGAAGTTGGTCACCCCGCCGCTGCCAACCTCGGCAAACTTCAACTCGCCCTCCTGTTCGCCACGCAAGGCGCGGTCTACCGGATGGTTTTCAAACACGATGATGCTGTCGAACAAGCCTTGCCCGCCCTGCCCGGCCCAGCGTTGAATGTCCGCCAGCGGGGTGTGCTCAAAGTCGCGGATCGCCAGGTTGTAGTCCTGTAACTGACGCAGCCAGTCACCCAGCGATTGGCAGGAATCAAGAGTCTGGATCACCGGCAAGGTATTGATGAACAGCCCCAGCATGTCCTGTGCCCCGGCCAATTGCGTTGGCCGCCCCGCCACGGTGGCGCCGAAGGCCACGCTGCGCTGCCCCGTGTGGCGCTGCAACAGCAGCAACCAGGCCGCTTGAATCAGCGTGTTCAACGTCACGCGCTGGGCGCTGGCAAACCGCTGCAGACGCAAGGTCGCCTCGCTGTCCAGATAGCTGTAGAGCACACCATGGCCGTGGCCCTGGGTGTTGGCGGCATTGGCCAAAATCGTCGGTGCCTGCAACGCTTGCAAGCGCTCGCGCCAGAACCCCTGCGCCGCCGCCGCGTCCTGACGCTGCAACCAACTGACATAGTCGGCATAGCGACCGTTCAACGCGGGCAGCGCTTGATACCCGTACACGCGCAGCATTTCACCCAGTAGGCGCGAGGCACTCCAGCCATCGAGCAGCAAGTGGTGGTAAGTCCAGATCATCTGGAACCGGGACTCGCTCAGGCGCACCAGGGTAAAACGCATCAGCGGCGGGCTGCTCAGATCAAAACCACGCGCCTGATCCTGCGCCGCCAGCGCTTGCAAGGCGGCCTCAGGGGCGACCTGCTCACGCCAGTCCAGCTCGACAATCGGCAGCTCGACCTGCCGATACACGGCCTGCAACGGGTCGGCCAGACCGTCGCGCCACATAAAGGCGGTTCGCAGCACTTCATGGCGTTCCAGCAAGGTTTGCCAAGCCGCACGAAAGCGCTCGACCTGCAAACCGTCGACCGCCACGCTCAATTGGTTGACGTACAGATTGAGCTCCGGCGACTCGACACAATGGAACAACATGCCCTGTTGCATCGGTGACAGCGGGTACAGATCCTCCAGCGCAGTGCGATCAACGCTGAGCGAGCCAGGCACGTGAGCAAAGGCCGGGGTGTTGAGCGGCGCCGCTGCTGGCGCTTCAGCGCTGGTGGCCAGCGCCGCCAGGGCGCGTATGGTTTGCGCAGTGAACAATTGCTTGGGCGTAAAGGCCAAGCCACTCGCCCCCGCCCGGCTCACCGCCTGCAACGAGATGATCGAATCGCCGCCCAATTCAAAGAAGTTTTCGGTGACGCCAATCGCCTCAAGCCCCAGCAACTCTTGCCAGATAGCCACCAGCAACTGCTCCGCCGGGGTGCTGGGAGGCACTCGCTCTGCAACGTGCCGGCTCGCCTCAGGTGCGGGCAGCGCCCGACGGTCCAGCTTGCCGTTCGGGGTCAACGGCAACGCCGCCAGACACAGCACATGGGCGGGCAGCATATGCGCTGGCAAGCGGCTGCGCAGATGGGCCATCAATGCTTCGCGCAGCGCCGCCTCATTCGCCAACGGATCGCGGGCCACCACATAGCCCACCAACTGACGGCTGGCCGGGCCTTCGCGGTCCACCACCCAGGCCTCGCGCACGCTGTCGTGCTCAAGCAAACAAGCTTCAATCTCGCCCAATTCGATGCGGAAACCGCGAATCTTCACTTGCTGGTCGATCCGCCCCAGGTACTCAACCACGCCGTCTTCGCGCAATCGCGCCAGATCGCCACTGCGATACAGCCGCGCGCCCGGAACAAACGGGTCGGGCACAAAGCGTTCAGCGGTCAGGGCCGGGCGCTGGTGATAACCGCGGGCAATGCCTTCGCCGCCCAGGTACAACTCCCCCGCCACGCCCACCGGCAGTGGCTGCAAACTGGCATCCAGCACATAGGCGGTGCGCGCCCCCACCGGGCGCCCGATCGGCAGGAACGCCGAGTCGAACTCGGTGCCAGGGTACGCACACCAGATCAGCGGGGTGATCACGGTTTCGGTCGGGCCGTAACCGTTGATAATGCGCGGCGGTTGCAGCACCCGCTGCACTTCATCAAAGGCATGTTTGGGCATGCCTTCGCCGCCTACGGTATAGGAGCGAATCGGCAAGAGGCGCCCGGCTTCACCGATAAAGTCAGCGATCTGCAGCAAATAGCTCGGGGTAAAGCAGGCGATGGTAATGCCGTGTCGCTTGATCTCTTCACACGTGCGCTGCGCGCTCCAGACCTCATCGTCACGGGGCATCAGTGCCGAACCGAACACCAGCGGGGTGAGCCAGCGCTCGTGGGCCCCGTCAAAACTGATCGAGGCGAATTGCAGCTCGCGGTCGTCCGGGGTCATACCGTACAGCGCACCAATGGCCAGACAATGCATGGCCAACGGGCCGTGGGCCACACTCACGCCCTTGGGCTGCCCGGTCGAGCCCGAGGTGTAAATCAGGTACGCGAGGTTATGTGCATCGGTCAGATTGACCGGGTTGCTGACGGGCTGATAACTGACGTCTTCGCGGTCCAGTTCCAGCACCGGCAAGCCGTCTAAGTGCGGCACGCGTTGGCGCAGCCACGACTGGCAGAGCAACAGCTCAATACCGCTGTCGTGCATCAAATAGCTCAAACGCTCGGCCGGGTAAGCCGGGTCCAGCGGCACGTAGGCGCCCCCGGCCTTGAGGATCGCCAGCAGGCCGATAATCATCTGCGCCGAGCGCTCCACGGCCAGGCCGACCCGTACTTCGGGGCCGATCCCCAGCGCCCGCAAGCGATGGGCCAGACGGTTGGCGCGCTGGTTGAGGTCTGCGTAGGTGAAGGTGCTGGTGTCAAAGATCAGCGCGGTGGCGTCCGGGCGAGTGGCCGCCTGCGCTTCGATCAACTGATGCACACCCTGTTGCGTCGCCGCACACGGCGGCGGATTCCAGTCGTGCAAGAGCTGTGTGTGCTCGGCCGCGCTCAACAACGGCAGCTCGCCCAGTGCGCGGTGCGGTGCGGCAACCATGGCTTGCAGCAACACCGCCAGATGCTCACCCATGCGCGCAATGGCGGCCGGAGCGAAATGGCTGAGCATAAAGCTCCAGGTCAGGCTCAGTTGGCCTTCGCTGACCGCCGCCAGCGTGAGCGGGTAGTTTGTACGCTCGTGGTTATCTGGCACGGCGAAGCTCAAACCCTCGGGCGCCCCTTGCTGCAAGGCCTCGCTGATCGGGAAGTTTTCAAACACCAGCAAGCTGTCGAACAACGGCTCACCGGGCCGTCCGGCCCAGCGTTGTATGTCACTCAGGGCAGTGAACTCATGCTCGCGCAGCGCCAGGTTGTGTGCCTGCAACCGGCGCAACCACTGTGCAACGCTCTCTGCCGCCTGGGGCTGGGTAATCACCGGCAAGGTATTGATAAACAACCCGAGCTGGTGCTCTGCCCCCGGTAAATCCACCGGCCGCCCGGCCACGGTAGCGCCAAACACCACCGTCGACTGCCCGCTGTAACGCTGCAGCAACAGCGCCCAGGCGCCCTGCACCAGGGTGTTGAGGGTCACCCCCTGCTGACGGGCAAATGCGTTGAATGCCTGGCTGCTGGCGGCATCGAACACCTGTCGATGGTCGGCGTAATCACAGCTGCTTGAAGGCCCGTGCGCCAGGCTCTGCGCCAGCAAGGTCGGGTTGTCCAGTGTCGCCAGTTGGGCACGCCAAAAGGCTTCATCGGCCTGGCTATCCTGGGCGTACAACCAGCCGATGTAGTCCGCAAAGCGGCCCTGCACCGGGGCCACTTCATCACCGGCATAGCGCTGCAAGACCTCGCCGAGCAGCAATGCATTGCTCCAGCCATCCAGTAATAAATGATGATGGGTGTAGATCAGTTGCTGGCGTTGCTCATCCAGGCGCACCAGCGCCAAACGCAGCAACGGCGGTTGTGCAGGGTCGAACTGCAAGCGCTCGCTGCGAGCCAGCAACTCAAGTTCGACCGCCTGGTCGGCACGCCCACGCCAGTCGAGCACGGTCAGCGGTAATTGCAGCGAGCGTTGCACCCACTGCACCGGCTCACGGGCGTCCTGCGGCCAGGCAAAGCCCGTGCGTAAAATCGGGTGGGCATCCAGCGTTGCCTGCCAGGCTTGGGCCAGTCGGGCCGCATCAAGCCCGCAGGCCTGCACGCTGAGTTGGTTGACGTAAGCCCCGGCCTGCGGCTCATACAGACTGTGGAACAGCAAACCGCTTTGCATCGGTGACAACGGGTACAGGTCTTCGATCTGGCGTGGCGGCACCGGCAGTTGGTCGAGCTGAGCCTGGGTCAGGCGCGCCAGCGGGAAATCCGCCGGGGTCACGCCGCTGTGCTGGGGGTTCAGGCAATGCTCAATCAGCGCCTGCAACTGCGCTTGGATCCCCGCAGCCAGCGCTTCAATATCGGCGTTATCGAAACATTCCTGGCTAAAGCTCAAGTCCAGCTTCAATTCGCCACCAAACACCTGCCCGTCCACCGACAGCCAGTTGGCCAAGGGCGAGTCCAGGCTCTGTGCCGCGCCGCTGGCCTCTTCGGCCGGCGCGAACAGCGACTCTTCGCTGAAGCTCTGATCAAACTGCCCCAGGTAGTTGAACGTCACCCGCGCAGGCGGCAGCGCTGCGAAACGAGCCTGAGTGTCAGCATCGCCTTGATAACGCAACAGGCCAAAACCCAGTCCCTTACCCGGCACTTCGCGCAATTGCTGCTTGATGGCCTTGATCGACTCGGCCATGTCCGCTGCCGGGGTCAACTTGACCGGGAACAGGCTGGTGAACCAACCCACAGTGCGGGTCAGATCGATGCCCTCGAACAGTTCTTCACGGCCGTGGCCTTCCAACTGAATCAATGCCGCAGCTTCGCCGGTCCAATTGCACAGGGCACGCGCCAAGGCGGTCAGCAACAGGTCGTTGATCTGCGTGCGATACGCCGCAGGGGCCTGTTGCAGCAATTGCCGGGTGGTATCACGATCCAGCCCCAGGCTGACCACCTGGCGATGACGCAATGCCTGGCTGGCTGCAACTCGCGCCAGTGGCAACTGGCCGCTGGCACCTTGCAAATGTTCCAGCCACCAGTCGCGCTCTGTCGCCAGCGTGTCACTGCGGGCATAGCTCGCCAGCTGTTGGGCCCAGTCCTGCAACGGGCTGGTTTTTTCCGCCAGGGCTTGCCCCGCATACGCCGCCTGCAAGTCCTCAAGCAATACCCGCCACGACACGCCATCGACCACCAAATGGTGAATCACCAGCAACACACGCTGCAGCCCATCCGCGTGGTCGATCAACACCGCACGCATCAAAGGCCCGTCATGCAGCGACAGACTGCGCTGCGCTTCATCGCACAAGGCTTGCAGCGCCTGGTCGCTATGCACTTGGGCAGTCCACAGCAGATCAGTGGCTGCGGCGCTGTCCAGAGGGACATAACGCGCAGTCCAGTGCCCGGCCTGCTCACGGAACTGCAACCGCAGCGCGTCATGCTGTGCCAGCACCTGCTGCACCGCGCTTTGCAGGCGCCATAACTCCAGCGGTTGGCGCACCTTGAGCAACACCGACTGGTTCCAGTGATCGCGCTGCTCGGTCTGATGGGCAAAAAAACATTGCTGGATCGGCGTCAGGCTTTGTGTCCCGAGCACCGGCCCCTGGTCGATCTGCAACGCCTGTTGCTGGCTGGCCACTGCCGCCAGCGCCTGCAGGGTCGGTTGCTGGAACACATCACGCGGCTGCAGGCACAGCCCGGCACGCCGTGCCCGGCTGACCAGCTGGATGGAGATAATTGAGTCGCCGCCCAGCTCAAAGAAGTTGTCCTGGCGCCCCACCTGCTCCAGCCCCAGTACGTCTTGCCAAATGGCCGCCAATTGCTGCTCGCTGACACTACGCGGTGCTTCATAGGCACGCCCGCGGTCACTCAGTTGTGGCGCAGGCAACTGCTTGCGATCCAGCTTGCCGTTGGGGCTCAGCGGCATGCGCTCGATCAACAGCAACTGCGTCGGCACCATGTAATCGGGCAGGCTCAGCAGTACATGGGCTTTCAGGGTGTCACGCCAGGCGGTTTGCGCTTCGGGGTGTTTCAGCAGCGCCACGTCGCTGGGCACCAGATACGCCACCAACTGGTTATCCAGCGCCAGCACCACCGCTTCCTGAACCTGCGGGTGTTCTTGCAGGCGCGCTTCGATCTCGCCCAGCTCAATGCGCAGGCCGCGAATTTTCACCTGATGGTCGATCCGGCCGCAGTATTCGATAGCACCGTCAGCGCGATAGCGCGCCAGGTCGCCGGTACGGTACAGCCGTTCGCCACTGCCAAAAGGGTCGACCACAAAACGCTCGGCCGTCAATGCCGGGCGCGCATGGTAGCCCCGGGCCAAACCCGCGCCCGCCAGGTACAACTCACCAATGGCGCCGGTCGGCAAGGGCAACAGTTCCGGGCTGAGGACGTAGGTACGCAGGTTAGCAATAGGCCACCCGATCGGCACGCTGTCGCGGTGTTCTTCAAGGCACGTCCAGTGGGTTACGTCGATGGCCGCTTCGGTCGGCCCGTACAAGTTGTACAACTGCGCCTGAGGCAGGTCGCGCATGGTTTGACGTTGCAACTCGATCGGCAGCGCCTCGCCGCTGCACACAATCCGCCGCAGCGAGCGGCACTGCGCGGCCTCGTCGCTGTTAATGAAGGCTTGCAGCATCGACGGCACAAAATGCAGGGTGGTAATACCCTGTTCGACGATCAGTTGCGCCAGTTGCTGCGGGTCGCGGTGCGCGCCGGGGGCGGCGACTACCAGAGTCGCGCCATGCATCAGCGGCCAGAAAAACTCCCACACCGACACGTCAAAACTGAACGGGGTTTTCTGCAAGACCCGGTCGGCAGCGCTCAGGCCATAAGCCTGTTGCATCCACGCCAGTCGGTTGTACAGCGCGCCATGGCTGTTGCCTGCGCCTTTGGGGCGACCGGTGGAGCCCGAGGTGTAGATCACATAAGCCAAATGCTCTGGATGCGCCAGGTTAATCAGGTTTTCAGCGCGCTCATGATCGCCTGAAAGATCGCGAGGCAAGCTCGCTCCTACAGTGGGGGCCAGGATCATGACGGGGATGTGTGGCGGCAACGCCACCTGCACGTGCGCCTGGGTCAGCAGCAAACTGATGCCGCTGTCTTCAAACATGTAGGCGAGGCGTTCAGCCGGGTATTCGGGGTCGAGCGGCACGTAAGCGCCCCCGGCCTTGAGAATCGCCAGCAAGCCAATCACCAGTTCCAGTGAACGCTCGCACGCCACGCCCACGCGCACTTCCGGACCCACTCCGCTCTCGCGCAGTTGATGCGCCAGACGGTTGGCGCGCTGATTGAGTTCGCGATAACTCAACGACTGCCCGGCAAACACCAACGCACAAGCGTCCGGTGTGGCAGCCGCTTGCGCTTCGATGTGCTGGTGCACGCAGGCGGGGCCGGGATAGTGCTGCTGCGTGGCATTCAGGCCATACAGCGTGGCTTCGACTTCATGGGCGGCGAGCATCGGCAGCTCGCTGATCGCGCACTCAGGATCCGCCACCACGCCTGCCAGCAGGGTGCGCCAATGCGCAGCCATGGCTTGGATGCGCGGCGCATCAAACAGGTCGGTGGCATAGGTCAGGCTGGCCAGCAGGTGCTCGCCTTCTTCATGGGTATCGAGTTGCAGATCAAACTGAGCAGTGCGGCCCGCCCATTCCAGGCTCTCGACCTGCAAGCCGGCGAGCATCCCGCGCAGTGCGCCGGGGCGGCTTTGCTGGTGGTTGAACATCACTTGAAACAACGGGCTGTGGCTCAGGCTGCGTTCGCCTTGCAGCGCATTGACCAATCGCTCGAAGGGCAGGTCCTGATAGCCCTGGGCATCCAGCGAACGGTCACGGGTCTGGGTCAGCAACTGGCTGAACGGCAGGCGCCCATCCAGCTCGGCCCGCAGCACTTGGGTGTTGACGAAAAAACCGATCAGGCCACGGGTTTCTACGCGTTGACGGTTCGCCACGGGCACACCGATGCGCAGATCGGTCTGGCCGCTGTAGCGGTGCAGCAAGACTTGAAAACTGGCCAACAGCAACATGAACGGGGTGACACCGCGCTGCCGGGCCAAAGCGAGCAAACCCTTGGCTAGCGTCGGTTGCAAGGTGATATCCAGGCGCGCCCCGCGATACGACGGCTGCGCCGGGCGTGAGCGATCCGCCGGTAGTTCCAGCACCGGTTGCTCGCTGCCCAACTGTTCGCGCCACCAGTCCAGTTGCCGCTCCAGTTCACCGGCTTCCATCCAGCGCCGCTGCCACAGCGCATAGTCAGCGTACTGAATCGGCAAGGCGGGCAGTTCCAGGGCGTGGCCCTGTGCATGGGCCGCGTACAACTGCGAGAACTCATCCACCAGCACACCCATCGACCAGCCGTCGGCGACGATGTGGTGCAAGGTCAGCACCAGCACATGATCGTTCGTGTCCAGTTGCAACAGACTTACCCGCAACAACGGCCCGTGCTGCAGATCAAATGGTTGCGCGATGTCCTGCTCGACTTGCTGCAGTGCCAAGCCAAGACGTTCGGATTGCGGCTGGTCGCGCAGGTCGTGGCGGGCAATCAATACGCTGTAGTCACTGCCGCAGGCGGCAAGGGGGTGCGCAACAACCCTGCTTTGAGTTCTTCGGTCCTTATCGCAGCCTTGGGCAGCGCCAACTGGCTCGCTATCTTCTTCAATAAACACGCTGCGCAAGCTGTGATGACGCTCCAGCAGGGCATCGAAACTGAGCTGCAAGGCAGGCACATTCAGCTCGCCGCGCAAACGCAACGCAGCCGGAATGTGGTACGCCGCGCTCTGTGGGTCAAGTTGCCAGAGGAACCATTGCCGCTGCTGCGCATAAGACAGCTCGCAGGGTGCGTCTTGAGGTGCAGTCGCCGGGATCGGCAATTGGCCGAAACTGACGCCCTGCTCGTGCATCTTCTGCAAGAATTCGCGGCGCTGGTGCGGGGCGAGGCTGGCGAAACGGTTGGCAATGCGCCAGGCGGTCGAGTGTTCCATCAGTTGATCTCCATCTCGTCGAGCAACGACTCAAGCGCGCTCAGACGTACATCGTTATCCGCAGGCGTGTGTGCCTGTGCCAGGGCGGCGTAGGCTTGCAGGTCAGCGGCCTCGAACAGCGCACGCAGCGCCACTTCGATGCCCAGTTCCAGTTCAACCCGGGCGTTGGCCTGGGCGGCGAGCAACGAATGCCCGCCCAATTCAAAGAAGTTGTCGTGACGCCCGACGCGCTCGACGCCCAACACCTGTGCCCAGATCGACGCCAGCCGGGTTTCCAGCTCTCCCTCGGGCGCGCGGTAAGGGCGCTGCCACTGTTCGCTGTCCGGTAGCGGCAACGCGCGGCGATCCAACTTGCCGTTGCCGGTCAGTGGCAGCGCTTCGAGCAGCAGCCAATAGCTGGGCACCATGTAATCCGGCAGTTCCGCCTTGAGCGCGGCGCGCAACTGCTCGCGCCAGGCCAATGGCTCAGCAGGCGTTTCATCAGCCACCACATAGGCGCACAGCTGGCCTTGGTGCAGGCTCAACACTGCATCCCTGACATTCACCTGCTGCTTGAGGCACGTCTCGATTTCGCCCAGTTCAATGCGCAACCCGCGGATCTTCACTTGCTGGTCAATACGCCCCAGGTACTCGATGTTGCCGTCAGCCCGCTGGCGGGCCAGATCGCCGCTGCGATACAACCGCGCACCCGCCTCGAACGGGCTCGGCACAAAGCGCTCGGCACTCAACCCCGCGCGGCCGTGATACCCCCGCGCCAGGCCCGCCCCGGCGATGTACAGCTCACCCGCGCAGCCCGGCGCCACCGGCTGCAACTGGCTGTCTAGCAAATACCAGCTCAGGTCACTGATCGGCCGCCCGATCGGGCTTAGAACCCTGCCCTGCAGGTCCGCCGGGCTCAGGGCACGGTAGGTCACATGCACCGTGGTTTCGGTAATGCCATACATGTTGACCAAGGTGGTCTGGCTGTCGCCAAAGCGCTCGTACCAGGGATGCAGACTGGTGACGTCCAGCGCCTCACCGCCAAAGATGACCCAGCGCAACGCCAGAGATTGCGGGCTGTTGCAGGCAATCGGCAGCCATTGCCGGAAGGCTGTTGGGGTCTGGTTGAGCACAGTGACTTGCTCATCGCACAGCAACTGATGAAACGCTTTTGGCTCGCGACTGATGTAGTACGGCACGATCACCAGGCGCCCGCCGGTACACAACGCGCCAAAGATTTCCCAGACCGAGAAATCGAAGGCGTAGGAGTGAAACAGCGTCCACACATCGCTGGGTCCAAAGCCGAACTCAGCGGCCGTGGCGCTGAGCAGTCGGCTGACGTTGGCGTGGGTCAGCAACGCCCCTTTCGGGCGGCCGGTGGAGCCCGAGGTGTAGATCACATACGCCAGGTTGTCGGGCTGCGTCAGGTGGCTCAGGTTGTCGGCGCTCAAAGCATCCCCGGGCAGGTTGTCCAGGCACAGCGCCTGAACGCCGACCCGTGCGGGCAACTGCTCCAGCAGGTGTTGCTGGGTCAGCAACAAGCGAATCGCACTGTCTTCGATCAGGTAGTTCAAGCGTTCCGCCGGGTAATGCGGGTCCAGCGGCACGTAGGCGCCACCGGCCTTGAGCACCGCCAGTACCGCCACCACCAGCGCCAGCCCCCGTTCAGTGGCGATGCCAACCCGCACCTCCGGGCCAACGTTCATTTCGCGCAGCTTGTGCGCCAGACGATTTGCCTGCGCATTGAGCTCGCCGTAGGTCAGTTGATCAGTACCACAGCGCAGTGCCACCGCGTGTGGCTGCGAGGCGGCTTGAACCTCGAACAATTGATGCAGGGTAAGCCTGGCGGGCTGCACTTCAACGTGCGGGTTCCAGTGTTGCAGCAGGGCCTGTTGTTCGATCGGGGTCAGCAAGGGCAACTCGGCAATCCGCTGATGCGGCTCAGCCACCACAGCCCGCAGCAGGTTCAGCCAATGCCCGGCCAGGCGTTGCATGGTCGCGCTGTCATACACGTCACAGGCATACGTCAGGCTGGCGTGCAAGTGCTCGCCCTGCTCTTCGGTGTCCAGCGCCAGATCGAACTGCGCGGTGTGTTGCTGCCAGCCCATGCGTTCCACACTCAGGCCCGGCAAGCGCCGTTCAACGCTTTCGCCAATCTGCCGTTGATGGTTGAACAGCACCTGGAACAGCGGGCTGTGGCTCAGGCTGCGCTGCGGTTGCAAGGCCTCGACCAGTTGCTCGAACGGCAAGTCCTGATGGGCCTGCGCCCATAAGGCATCGCGCTTGACCTGTTGCAACAGGCTGGCAAAGGTCTGCTGGCCATCGATCTGCGCACGCAGCACTTGGGTGTTGATGAAGAAGCCGATCAGGCCTTCGGTTTCGAGGCGCCCGCGCCCGGCGTTCGGCACCCCGACATTGATCGCTGGCTGCCCGCTGTAGCGATGCAACAGCGTCTGGAAACTGGCTAACAGCAACATGAACAGCGTCACGCCCTGCTGCTGGGCCGATGCCCGCAAGGCGCTCGCCAGCGCCGGATCAATGGTCAGTTCAAGCCGCGCCCCACGCTCACTGCGAATCGCCGGGCGAACCCGTTCGCAGGGTAATTCCAGTGGCGCATGCTCACTGCCGAGCTTGTCCCGCCAGGCGTTCAACTGGCGCTCGCCCTCACCGGCTTGCAACCCGTCACGCTGCCACGCGGCGTAATCGGCATAACTAATGGGCAACGGCGGCAGGTTTGCAGGCTTGCCCTGCACATGGCCCACATACAGCGCACTGAACTCTTCGACCATCACCTGCATCGACCAGCCGTCAGCGGCAATGTGATGCACGGTCAGCACCAGCACATGTTCATCCGCCGCCACATTGAGCAGCAGCACTCGCAGCAGCGGCCCGTTGCGCAGGTCAAACGGCTGACGGATTTCCTCGGTGACCCGCGCGTCGATCTGCTCGGGCGACGGCAGGTCGAGGGTCAATTCACGCAGTGCCAGCGGCAAATGAGGGTGCAACACGCCACGGGCCTGATCGCCGTCCTGGACAAAGGTGGTGCGCAAGGTCTGATGACGGGCCTGCAGGTCGTTGAAACTGCGCAACAACGCCTCGCGATCCAGCGAGCCTTTAAGCCGCAGCGCCGCCGGAATGTTGTAGGCGGCGCTGTGCGGCTCCAGTTGCCAGACAATCCACTGGCGCTGCTGCGCATAGGACAACACCCGTGGCTGGTCGGCGGCTTGGGCACGCAACGGGGGCAGGCTGACGTTGGCTGGCTGCGCCGCACAATGCGCCGCAAAGTCGCTGAGTACGCTGTGTTCAAACAGGCTACTGAGCGCCAGCTCGATGTTCAGCTGCTGGCGCACCCGCGACACCACTTGCGCCACCAGGAGGGAATGCCCACCCAGCTCAAAAAAGTTGTCATCGCGCCCGACTGTCTCACGCGAGAGCACCCCCTGCCAGATGGCGGCGACCCGGGTTTCGATCCCGGCATGCGGGGCAATCACTTCGCGCTGGCAGTCACCTGCCTCAGCCTTGGGCAGCGCCTTGCGATCGACCTTGCCATTGGCATTGAGCGGCAAGCCCTGCAATTGAACCCAGTGCAGCGGCACCATGTACTCCGGCAATTGCGCCTTGAGCCCGGCCTTTAGCGTTGCACGCAATTCACTCCAGCCGGGCGCCTCGTCCTGCGCTACCACAAAGGCCACCAACGCCTTGCCGGTCGGGCTGTCCTGCACCAACACGGCCGCATCACGAACGCCCGCCAGTTCACGCAGACGCAACTCGATCTCGCCCAGTTCGATACGAAAACCACGCACTTTGACTTGATGATCGCTGCGGCCCACGTACTCCAGTTGGCCATCGCTGCGGCGGCGGGCCAGGTCGCCGGTGCGGTACAGACGCTCACCCGCCTGCAGCGCATACGGGTTGGGTAAAAATACCGCGGCGCTGCGCAGCGGGTCACTGAAATAGCCACGACCCACGCCGGTCCCGGCGACGTACAACTCACCGACCACCCCGTTTGGCACGGGCTGCAAATCGCCGTTCAGCACATACAGCCGGTTATTGTCCGTGGCCAGGCCAATGGGCAGATACGTGCCTTGCGCCGACGCTGCGTCCACCCGGAACAGCGCCACGTCATCCGAGCATTCTGCCGGGCCGTAGGCGTTGACCAGGCCTACCTGCGGATAACGCTGCAACCAGCGACGCGCCAGCTCCGGCGGCATCGCTTCGCCGGTGGGCAGCAACCAGCGCAGCTTTGCCAGCGAACCCTGCGGCTCATCGAGCAAGCTCTGGATCAACGACGGTACGCTTTCGAGCACGCTGATCCCGCGCACGGCAACATGCGCCAACAACGCGGCCGGGTCATGGGCAATGGCGTTGGGCACGATGTCGACTTGCGCACCCAGCAACGGCGCTGCAAGGAACTGCCACACCGAAATATCAAAGCTCTGGGACGCAGTCTGCGCGATCACATCCGCGCAGGTCAGGTCCAGATACGGTTGTTTGCTCAGTTGGTTGTTCAGCATCCCGGCCTGCTCGACCATCACCCCTTTCGGTGTGCCGGTGGAGCCTGAGGTGAAGATCACATAGGCCAGGTTATTGGGCCCGGTGTAGATCCCCGGCTGATCACTGGCATGCCCGGCCATTTGCACGTCGTCCCACACCAGCAACTGCGGACGCTGCGATGGGTCGAGTTGCGCCAGTATATTGATTGCCAGCTCCCGGCAGCCCGCACTGGCCACCAGCACCGGCACCTGGCCCAGTTGCAATAAATCCAGCAGGCGCTGACCCGGCAATTGCGGGTCGAGCGGCAGATAGGCGGCGCCAGCCTTGAAGCTGCCGAGCATCATGCCCAGCAACTCCAGGCTGCGCTCAGCCAGCAGTGCCACCGGTTGGTCAATGCTCACGCCCGCCGCCAGCAACCCATGCCCCAGCCGGTTGGCGTACTGATCGAGATCACGGTAGGTCCAGCGCTGCTCCAGACACGTGGCGACCACCTGCTCCGGGTGCGCCGCCAATTGCGCTTCAAACAGCCGCACATAACCCTGCGCCAACGGGTAGTCGCGGGCCGTCTGGTTACCGACGTGCAACAGTTGCTCGCGCTCGCCCGCCTCCAGCCGCGGCAGGTCGGCAACATTGCCTTCGGCGTGTTCGCCAATGGCCAGCAGCAAGCGTTTGAAATCGGCCAGCAAGCGCTCGACCGTGGCCTCGTCAAAAAAGCGTTTGTCATAGGACAAATGCAGGCCCAGCGCATCGCCGGGGTACACCACCACGGTTATCGGGTAGTTGGTGTGGGTCCGCGCGCTGTCGGACTTGGCACTGATCTGCTGGGCGCCGCTGACCACTGCGCTTTCCACCGGCGCGTTTTCATAGACAAACAAGCTGTCAAAAATTGGCTGGCCTTGGTCCAGCGCACTGCACGCCTGAATGCTCAACAGCGGCAAATGTTCGTACTCGCGCAGCGCCAGGTTATGGGCGAACAGCGCTTGCAGCCACTCACGTACGCTGACGGTGTGCCCGGCCTTCGGCAATCGCATGCGCAGCGGGATGCTGTTGATGAACAGGCCCACGGTGTCTTGCATTTCCGGGCGATTGACCGGGCGCCCGGCCACGGTCACGCCAAACAACACGTCGTCCAGCCCGCTGTAACGCTGCAACACCAGTGCCCAGGCGGCTTGGGTCAGGGTGTTGACGGTCACTTGATATCGCTGCGCCAACTCACGCAATGCGCGGCCCTGGTTGACCTCCAGGTCGGCATAGCAGTCGCCGACCTCCGAAAAACCACCCTGACGGCGCACGGCACGGTCAAACGGCAACGGCGTCGGCTGTTCAAACCCGGCCAGTTCAGCGGTCCAGGCCCTTAGCGCTTCACCCTCGCCCTGAACTTGAAGCCACTCAATGAAGTCGCGATACCGCGCAGCGGGCGGCAGGCTGCGCTGGCCGCTGTACAGCGCAAAGAAGTCTTGCAGCAGCAGCGAGCGGCACCAGGCGTCAATCAGAATGTGGTGATTGCTGAGGATGAACCAATAGTGCCCTGGGCGGCGGCGAATCAGGCGCAAGCTGAACGGCGGCGTGTTGAGCAGATCGAAGCCCTGGGCCCGCTCTTCGGCCAGCAGCGCTTGCAGTGCCGCCTCGTGTTCGGGCTCGGGGCGATCTGTCCAGTCGTGCACTTGCACGCTGGGTGCGGCATCGCGGTGGATGATTTGCAGCATCTGGCCGTCTTCATCGAGGCTGAACGAGGCGCGCAGTGCGTCATGCCGCTTGACCACCGCGTGCCAGGCGGCGCTAAAGCGCGGCAGGTCGATCTCGCTGTCGATGATGTAACGGTCTTGCATGAAATAAATGCCCGAGCCCGGTTCGAGCAAGGTGTGTACCAGCAAGCCTTGCTGCATCGGCGACAGCGGGTAGATGTCTTCGATGGCACTGGCCGGGACCTTGAGGGCGTCCAGCTGCGCCTGTGTCAGTTGCGCCAGCGGGAAGTCCGACGGGGTCATGCCGCCCCGCTCACTGTTCACACAATGGTTTATCAGCGCCGTCAACTCACCCCGGTAATCGTCCACCAGCGCCTGCACGGTGGCGTCATCAAACATCTCGTGGCTGTAGGTCCATTGCAGGTTGAGTTCGCTGCCATAGACCTGCCCCTCGATGCTCAACCAATTGGCCAGCGGGGCGTTTTGGTCTTGTGCCAGCCCGGCTCTCTCCGTCGCCGGGGCAAACATCGCGGTGTCATCAAACTGGCGGTCAAACTGGCCCAGGTAGTTGAAGGTAATGCGCGGCGTCGCCAGGCTGGCCAGTTGCTCAGCCACGGCCTCGCCTGCCAGATAACGCAGCAGGCCATAGCCCACGCCTTTGTCCGGCACGCTGCGCAGTTGCTCCTTGATCGACTTGATGGATTCACCTGGCCCGGCACACGGGGTCAGTTGCACCGCAAACAGGCTGGTAAACCAGCCCACAGTGCGCGACAGGTCGAGATCGGCAAACAGGTCTTCGCGACCATGACCTTCCAGTTGAATCAAGCAACTGGGCTGCCCGCTCCACCGGCAGATGACCCGCGCCAAGGCGCTCAGCAGCAAGTCGTTGACTTGAGTGCGATAGGTGGCCGGGGCGACTTGCAACAACTGACGGGTCAACTCGGCATCGAGGGTAAGTGACACGGTGCGGGCATGGCGGTTTTGCAACCCGGCATCAGGCCGATCACACGGTAACTCGCCAGAGGCCCCGGCCAATTGACGTTGCCACAGTGCCAGCTCACCCAGACGCGCCTGGGCTTCATCGACCAAGCGCGCGGTCCAGGCCTGATAGGTGCTGGTTTTGGCCGGCGGGGCCTGTTCGGGCTGGGTGTAGAACTGCTGCAAGTCTTCGAGGAGCACGCGCCACGACACGCCGTCCACCACCAGGTGATGAATCACCAGCAACAGGCGCTGGCTGTGATCGGCCATGTCCACCAGCAAAGCCCGCAGCAGCGGGCCGTTGTGCAAATCCAGGCTGCATTGGGTCTGCTCGCACAAGGTATGGAGTTCGTCTATTGATGCGCCATGGCGCTGCCACAGCAGAGGCTCGCTCGGCAACTCGGCATAGGCTTGCTGCCATTGGCCGTTTTGCTGAACAAAGCGCATGCGTAGCGCATCGTGATGACTCACCAGCGCGTTCAGCGCCCGCTCCAGCAACCCGGCATCCACCGGCTGACGTGGGTGCAGCAGCAGTGACTGGTTCCAGTGCTGACGCTGGGGCATGTCCTGGCTGAAAAACCACTGTTGCACAGGCGCCAGCGCCACCCCGCCGCTGGCCAATCCCTGATCGACAAGGTTCTGGCCGCTCAGCGCGGCCACCCGGGCCAGGCTGCGGAGGGTCTGGTGCTGGAACACGTCTCGGGGGCTGAAGGCAATCCCGGCCTGACGGGCGCGGCTGACCACTTGAATCGAGATGATCGAGTCACCGCCCAGGGTAAAGAAGTTGTCGTCGACACCGACCTGCGGCACGCCCAGTACCTGTTGCCAGATCTCGGCCAAACGCTGTTCCAGCTCAGAGGCGGGTGCGACATAGCCTGGCTGTACCGCGCTGATATCGGGGCGCGGCAAGGCTTTGCGGTCCAGCTTGCCATTGGCCGACAGCGGCAAGCACTCGAGGCTGACCCAGTGGCTGGGCACCATGTAATCCGGCAGCCCAAGTTTAAGTTGACTGGCCAAAGCCGCTTGCCAGGCAGCGTTGGCAGGCGGTGATTGCAACACCACGTAGGCCACCAGAAGCCTGCCGTCGAGCACTTGCACCACGGCTTCGCGCACAGCGGGCAGCTCGGCCAGACGCGCCTCGATTTCCCCCAGCTCGATACGCAACCCGCGCAATTTAACCTGATGATCGAGTCGCCCCAGGTATTCAATTACCCCGTCGACGCGTTGGCGCACCAGGTCGCCGGTGCGGTACAGGCGCTCGCTTGCATTAAAAGGACAGGGCACAAAACGCTCAGCAGTCAGCGCCGCACGCCGGTGGTAATTGCGCGCCAACCCGGCACCGCCCAGATACAGTTCACCGGCCACCCCCAAGGCCACAGGCGAGAGATTGGCATCCAGCACCAGGGTGCGCAGATTGGCGATGGGCAAGCCAATCGGCACACTGGCCGCGCCTTCATCGATGCAGGTCCAGTGCGTGACGTCGATGGCCGCTTCGGTCGGTCCATATAAGTTATACAGCTCGGCATCGGGCAGTTTGCTGAACACGTGTTGCTGGGCGTCCACCGGCAAGGCTTCGCCGCTGCACACGATCCGCCGCAGGCTGGTGCATTGCTCGACGCCCACTTCATGAATAAACGCCTGCAACATCGACGGCACGAAATGCACGGTGCTGATCTGCTGCTGGACAATGGTCTGGATCAAGCGCAGCGGCTCGCGGTGCTCACCCGGTTGCGCCACCACCAGACGCGCGCCGGTCATCAAGGGCCAGAAAAACTCCCACACCGACACGTCAAAACTGAAGGGCGTCTTTTGCAGCACGGCGTCGTCGGCCGTCAGGCGATACGCCTGCTGCATCCAGCTCAGGCGGTTGACCAGCGCCGCGTGGGTGTTACCCGCGCCCTTGGGCTTGCCGGTGGAGCCGGAGGTATAGATCACATAGGCGAGGTTTTGCGGCCGGGTCAGATCAACCAGATTCTCAACGCTGTAGGAGCAAGCTTGCCTCGCGATCTGTTGATCGTTTAAAGAATCAAGGCACATGACCGGGATGTGTTGCGGTAACGCTGCCTGCAGATGTTTCTGCGTCAACAGCAACTGGATCGCGCTGTCGTCGATCATGTAGCTCAAGCGTTCGCCGGGGTACTCCGGGTCGAGCGGCACATAGGCGCCGCCCGCCTTGAGAATCGCCAGCAGGCCAATCACCATCTCTATTGAACGCTCAACGGCAATCCCCACCAGCACATCCGGGCCCACGCCCCGCTCACGCAACTCATGGGCCAGTTGATTGGCACGGGCATTGAGCTGCGCATACGTCAGGGCCTGCGCACCAAACACCAGCGCCGTAGCATCGGGGGTGCGCTCAACCTGAGCCTCAATCAACACATGCAGGCTGGTGTGAATCGGGTATTGGACGTGGGTGCGGTTCCAGTCATGCACCTGGGTCTGCACTTCGCCGGGATCGAGCATCGGCAAATCAGCGACTCGCCCTTCGGGGTTGTCCACCAGCGCTCGCAGCAGGTTGCACCAGTGCCGCGCCATACGGCTGATGGTGGCGCCGTCAAACAGGTCGTTGGCATAGGTCAGCGCCGCGTACAGGCGGCCGGACTTTTCGTAGGTGTCCAGGCTCAAGTCAAACTGTGTGGTGCGCCCTTCCCACTCGATCAGGCCCAGCGTCAGCCCCGAAGCCGTTTTGATCGCCTCAATGTCGGCCACCTGCGGCTGGTGGTTGTACATCACTTGAAACAGCGGGTTGTGGCTCAGGTTGCGTTCCAGCTTGAGTGCTTCTACCAACTGCTCGAACGGCAGCTCCTGATGCGCCTGCGCTCCGAGCGCAGTCTCTTTGACCGCACTCAACAACTCGGCCACGGTGGTGTCTGCTGTCAGTTGGGTGCGCAGTACCTGAGTGTTCACAAAGAAGCCGATCAAGCCTTCGACTTCGCGGCGGTTGCGGTTGGCAATCGGCACGCCGACACGCAGATCGTTCTGCCCGCTGTAGCGCTGCAGCAAGAGGTTGAACGCGCCCAACAGCAGCATAAACAGCGTGACCTGGTGTTGCTGCGCCAAGGCTCTCAACTGCTCGACCAACGCCGGGGCCAGCGCGAACTCATGCCGCGTGCCGCGATAGCTGGGCACGGCCGGGCGCGGGTGATCGGTGGGCAAGGTCATGACCGGGTGTTCATCACCCAGTGTGGCTTGCCAGTACGCCAGTTGCCGCGCTTGCTCACCCGCCTCCAGCCAGCGGCGCTGCCACAGCGCGTAATCGCTGTACTGGATCGCCAGCGGAGCCAGTTGCGGGAGTTCTTTGCGCTCAAAGGCGTCGTAGCTGCGGATAAATTCGTCGATGAGCACGTTCATCGACCAGCCATCCGAGACGATGTGGTGCAAGGTCAGCAGCAGCACGTGCTCGTCAGCGGCGAGCTTGAGCAACTTGATCCGCAGCAGCGGGCCGTTGGCCAGATCAAAGGGTTGCAGCGATTCTTGCTGCGCTTGCGTGGCCACCGCCTGCTCGCGCTCAAGGGCCGGCAACAGGGTGAAATCCATGTGCTCGACAGTGATCGGCGCCCCGCGCTCGACCTGCTCCAGGGTATCGTCGGCGTTGTGCTGAAAGACCGTGTGCAACGTATGGTGGCGTTGCACCACGTAAGCGAAAGCCTGCTCCAGCGCATCAAGCTCAAGTGCCCCCGTCAGGCGCACGGCACCGGGCAGGTTGTAAGCGCCGCTGTGCGGGTCCAGTTGCCACAAAAACCACATGCGCCGTTGTGCGTAAGACAACACCTGGCGGTCCGCCTCAGGGACATCGGCGGGAATCGGAAACTGCGAGAAGTCGATCCCCTCTGCGCGCAGACCGTCGAGGAATAACCGGCGTTTTTCAAGCGGCAATTCGATGAACCGGCGGGCAAGTTTGAGGGACTTTTCAGCATTCATCTGACTTCTTCCGTACACGTTGGCAATCGAGCAAAGGCTCGGCTATCCCTACGGAACGGATGACGTGACGGGAAAATTAAAAGGCCCGCGAGCTCGACACATGCCCTGTGGGAGCCGGGCTTAAATTCAGTCTCGAGCAGCTCGTTCTATAGATATCTCCAACACTTTGATGGGTGCTCTTTATGTCTCCTGCAGCCTTGGTGCAACAGTTGCGCAAACGGCTCAGCAAACCGGCCGGCTATCAACTGTTCGACATTCATCTCAAGCAGCGCATTATCTTGAGCCCTTCACTGGCGCGGTTTGTGTTTACCGGCAAGGACATCGCACTGATGCGCACGCTGGCCCCTGATCAGCGGGTCAAACTGTTCTTTCCCTGTGCCAGTGGTGCCGCCCCCGCCCTGCCCACCCACGGCGACTGGCAAGCTGCCCGACGCGATCTGAAGCCCGAACACACACCGCCGATGCGCACTTACACCATCCGGGATTTACGTCCCGACAGGTACGAGCTGGACATCGACTTTGTGCTGCATGGTGAAACCGGGCCCGCCTCGCGCTGGGCGGTACAGGCCAAGCCTGGTGACCCGCTGCAAATCGTCGCCCCCAATGCCGACTACCCAGGTGACCCGGGCGGCTATGAATGGATGCCGCCGCAAGGCGTGCGCAAAATCCTGCTGATCGGCGACGAAACCGCCCTGCCCGCCATTGCCGGCATCCTCGAACAATTGGCCAAACACCCTGACACCCCACAGGTGCAGGTGTTTATCGAAGTCCCGGATGAGTCCGACTGCCTGGCGCTGACAGCCGGTGCCAATACCAGTGTTCACTGGCTACCGCGGGTCTCGCCGCACACACAACACGGCGAAGGCATGCTCTTGGCTGCCCGCGAACTGGCGAGCCTGCCCCCCACACGCGGCAACCTTCAAGACAGCGCAACGCTCGATGAACTGGACGCAGATAGCCAGCGCCTGTGGGACCTGGCCAGCGCCAAGCAGAGTGAGTTCTATGCCTGGGTAGCCGGTGAGTCCGGGGCGGTCATGAATATTCGACGGTTTTTCGTCAATGAATGCGGGCTTGATCGCAAGTCGCTGACGTTGATGGGGTATTGGAAACAGGGTCGTTCGTTGGAGTAATCCAACAGGCAAAAAGCAAGCGGGACGCGCCAAGCAATCCTGCAACATTTTTTTACAACTCAAGCTTCGGGTTTTGCACATCTCATACGTCCTACATGGATAGCAATCGCATTATCACCTGCGATTACACACATGCTCAGCCGTGAGTCTGCCGTTCCCCATGTCGAAAAAATCTCGTTCCAAGGCCTGGTTCCTGGTCCACAGCTGGTTAACGCTGCCGATCTGGTTCTTTGTATTAATTGTTTGTGTCACCGGCACGCTGGCCGTGGTCAGCCAGGAGATCGTCTGGCTGGCGACGCCTGAAGCCCGGGCTACACAGCCGTCCAGTGACGCGCCGTTGCTCACCTATGAGCAGGTGCTCACTACCATTCATAAAGCCGAACCGGCATTGGCCGTGCAGTCGATCAGCCGTCCGGACGAGTCGCACTTTGCGCTGGTGGCCCGGGTGGTGTACCCGGATGGCCGCTCGCCGTCGCTGTATATCAACCCGTACACCGGGGCCATTCAGGGCGAGAGTTCGAGCTTTGATTTCCGTCAGTTCACCCGCGCCCTGCACGGTTGGTGGCTGGTGCCGTTCACCAATGGTTACAGCTGGGGCTGGTACCTGGTGTCGTTGCTCGGCCTGCCGTTGTTGGGCTCGTTGATTACCGGGCTGGTGGTGTACAAAAAATTCTGGAAAGGCTTCCTCAAGCCCACCCTGCGCTTGAAGCACGGCGCGCGGATTTTCTGGGGGGATTTCCATCGGCTGTGCGGGATCTGGTCGATCTGGTTTATCGCAGTGATATCCATCACCGGCCTGTGGTTTCTGATTGAAGCCTTTATGTTCGATAACCAGATTTCAATTTCAACGGCGGGCAACCCGCCCGTCGTGGCGCGCCAGGATGTGCCGATCACGGCGGACGGCCAGCCAGCGCCACGCATCAACCTTGATCAGGCCGTACAAATTGCCGCCGAGAGTATTCCAGGCCTGGAAGCCAGTTTTATCAGCCTGCCAAGCAATGCCTACGGTCATATCGAAGTAGGCGGGCCGGGCTGGTATCCGCTGTTGTTCCAGACCGCTGATATCAACCCGTACAACGGCGCGATCGAAGGCTCGCGGATGATTGCCGACCGCTCCGGGCTGGAGTTGGTGACCGAGTCCATGCGCCCGCTTCACACCGGGGATTTTGGCGGGCTGTGGGTCAAGCTGATCTGGTTCTTCTTCGGCCTGGTGCTGAGCATGATGGTGCTGAGCGGCCTGCTGATCTGGACCAAACGCACCGCCCTGGCCACCGCCAATGCGCTCAAACGCAGCCATAAACCTGCCCGTGTGCCCGTTGGCACGCAGACTGTGACAGCGCGCAGCGCTCAGCCTGAGGAGGCCAACGTATGAGTAAGGCAGCGGCAGTAGCGCCCTCTTCCGCACTGGGACGCTGGTGGCTCAAATGGCGTTTTCACATCAACATTCTGTTGTTGCTGATCCCGCTGGGCTTTATGCCCAAATACTTTCACGAAATGTCGCTGTTTCGCGGCGACAGCGGTCTGGGTGAGCGTGAAGTCGGCACGGTACAGGTCGGCCCCTGGAGCCTGAAACTGGCGGAATTGCGCAACGAAGGCCCCCGCCCCGACGGCCCGGCGGGCTATATGAAGATCTTTACCGCGGCGCTCTGCGACACCTGCGCCGAGCAGGTCAAGGCCGGGTACTTGCGCATCGGCAAACCCCGCAGTTTGCGCGCTGCCGGGGTGATTTTCTTCGGCACGCCTTACCGTATGGGGGCCAGCCTGCCGATTCCGGAACGCACCAAAGCCGATGCCGAGCTGTGGATCACCCTCGAGGGGTGGGACGGCTCGATGCATCAGGCATCCATCCCCCTGAGCGAGGCTTCACCGGCAACCATGGCCTGGCTGGCTCAACAAGGAGGTAAACGATGAGTTCGCACCTGTTCAAACACCCCGCGCGCCGCGCCATGGCAGCGGGTTTTCTGGCCTTGCTGGGGTTCAGCGGCCAGGCGCTGGCACACAACCCGATGTGTGAGTGCAAAAGCCTGGGCGACGACCAGATTCGCTGCACCGGCGGGTTTTCCGATGGCAGCGGTGCCCCGGGCGTCACCCTGGATGTGATCGGCTACGACGAAACCATTCTGGTGCCCGGCAAACTGGGCCAGGACTCGACCCTGACCTTCAAGCGCCCGGAAGGCGAGTTCTACGTGCTGTTTGACGCAGGCCCCGGCCACATTGTTGAAATCGACCAAGCCGATATCGAATGAATACTCACGTCGTTCGCCCGGCCGGTGCCGGGCATGAAACCTTGTATGTGTTGCTGTTGTGCCTGTTGATTCTGTGCGTGGCCGGCTCGGTCGTGGCCTGGCGTCATGAGTCCCATGAAGCAACGTCAGTAGAGGCCCATCAACTCGATGCCCGGCTCGATCTGAATGCCGCCGAGCAGGGTATTTACGCCGATCTGCGCGTCACGCTGGATGAAATCAATCTGTTGCGTGAAGAAACCCGTGCCCTGCCCCAGCCCGAAGAGCTGGCCGAAGAAGGCTTCGCACCCTTTGCCAGCGACGCCAGCTCGGTGAGCCGCGGCAATCATGCCTGGCAGTTGCTGGGCGAACAGGCCTACCTGGGCGTGAGCCCCGACCCCGAAGTGGCGGGCTCGTTCTTGATGCGCATCAGCGAGCAGCCCGATGTGTGGCTCAACCGCAACAGCAACGTCAGCGCCCCCACCGACTTCAGCGATGCCGCCTTGCTCCAGAACGGCTGGAAGCAAGTGATCGCCCAATTCGATGCCGGGGTCACTCGCCAGCATCGGCACTGAACCCACCGCTTCACCTGAGAGAAGACTGCGCGCCATGTCCATTTCATCTGTGTTTCGACGCCGCACCTTGTTGCTGGCCGGCCTCCTGGCCTTTTGCCTTTCCCCCATGGCGCAGGCCGACACGGCCGCCCCGGCCCCGCCGGCCAAACCGCTGCGCATTGGCATCACCCTGCACCCGTATTACAGCTACGTGAAAAACATCGTCGGCGACAAGGCTGAAGTGGTGCCGCTGATTCCGGCCGGTTTCAACCCGCACGCCTATGAACCCCGCGCTGAAGACATCAAGCGCATCGGTACGCTGGACGTGATCGTGCTCAATGGCGTAGGCCATGACGACTTTGCCGACAAGATGATCGAAGCCAGTGAAAAACCGGACATCGCGGTAATCGAAGCCAACGAAAACGTGCCGCTGCTGGCCGCCACCGGCACCGCTGCACGTGGCGCTGGCAAGGTGGTCAACCCGCACACCTTCCTGTCGATCAGCGCCTCCATTGCGCAGGTCAACAACATTGCCCGTGAACTGGGCAAGCTCGATCCGGCCAATGCCAAGACCTACACCGCCAACGCCCGCGCCTACGGCAAGCGCCTGCGCCAGATGCGTGCCGAGGCCTTGGCCAAGCTGACTGAAGCCCCCAACGCTGACTTGCGCGTCGCCACAGTGCACGCCGCCTATGACTACCTGTTGCGTGAGTTTGGCCTCGAAGTGACCGCCGTGGTCGAGCCTGCCCACGGCATTGAGCCGAGCCCCAGCCAGTTGAAAAAGACCATCGACCAACTGCGCGATCTGGATGTGAAAGTCATCTTCTCGGAGATGGACTTCCCGTCGACGTACGTGGAGACCATCCAGCGTGAGTCCGGGGTCAAACTGTACCCGCTGTCGCACATTTCGTACGGCGACTACACCGCCGACAAGTACGAAAAAGAGATGAACAACAATCTCAACACCGTGGTCAAGGCGATCCAGGAGTCCGGGGCATGACGGTGGCTGAATCCCTTGCAGTCAAGCCCTGCGGGCCGGGCGTGACGTTTGATCAGGTGTCGCTGACCCTGGGCCGCACCACGATCCTGGACCGAGTGAGTTTCGACATCCGCGCGGGCAGCGTGCATGCCCTGGTCGGACCCAATGGCGGCGGCAAAAGCTCGCTGATCAAAACCCTGCTCGGGCAAATGCCGCACCAGGGCGAGTTGCGCATGACCTGGACAGATGAACCGGGATTGATCGGCTATGTTCCTCAGGCACTGGAGTTCGACCGTGGCTTGCCTATGACGGTAGACGACTTCATGGCTGCCATGTGCCAGCGACGTCCGGCCTTTATGGGGTTGTCGAAGAAGGTCGCCCCGGCCATCGGCCAAGCGTTGGAGCGCGTGGGTATGCAGCACAAGCGCAAGCGCCGCATGGGCGCGTTATCCGGCGGCGAGCGCCAGCGCGTATTGCTGGCTCAGGGGCTGATTCCAGCCCCGCAATTGCTGGTGCTGGACGAGCCGATGTCGGCGCTGGACGAGGCCGGGGCGCAGGTATTTGAACGCTTGCTCAAAGACTGGCAGCAGTCTGGCGTCACCGTGGTGTGGATCGAGCACGACCTGGAGGCCGTCAAGCGTTTGGCCGACCGCGTCACCGGGCTGAACCGACAAGTGCTGTTCGATGGCCCGCCTGCCCAAACCCTCAGCCCCGAACGTTTGTTGAGCCTGTTTTCCACCCACCCCAAAATCAGCGGGAGCGCCCAGTCATGACCTATGAAGCGTTCCGCCTGATGGTTCAAGGCTGGGCCACGGCCGGGTATCTGCCTGAAGTGCTGGCCTATGGGTTTGTGGTCAATGCCCTGCTGGCCGGTTTGTTGATCGGCCCGGTACTGGGCGGGCTCGGCACGCTGGTGGTGGTCAAGCGCTTCGCGTTCTTTTCCGAGGCCGTGGGCCATGCAGCGCTGACCGGGGTGGCCATCGGCATCCTGCTCGGCGAGCCCTACACCGGCCCTTATGGCAGCCTGTTCGGCTACTGCCTGTTGTTCGGCATCCTGCTCAATTACCTGCGTAACCGTACCGGCCTTGCGCCAGACACCTTGATCGGCGTCTTCCTCTCGGTGTCGCTGGCCCTGGGCGCCAGCCTGCTGCTGATCCTGGCGGGCAAGATCAACATCCATATCCTCGAAAACGTCCTGTTCGGCTCGGTGCTGACCGTCAATGGCAACGACCTGCTGGTGTTGGCGATTGTCGGCGCACTGGTACTGGGGCTGAGCTTGCCGCTGTACAACCGCATCATGCTCGCCAGCTTCAACCCGCAACTGGCCGCTGTGCGCGGCGTGGCCGTGAAGTCGCTGGACTACCTGTTCGTGATTCTGGTGACGCTGATCACCGTGGCGGCGGTCAAGGTGATCGGGGCGATTCTGGTGGGTGCTCTGCTGGTGATTCCGGCCGCTGCGGCGCGCTTGCTCAGCCAGTCACTGAAGGGCTTTTTCTGGATTTCGGTGTTGATCGCCACGATCAGCACCTTGTGCGGGATCTTGCTGCCTATCGTCTTTGACCTACCGATTCCGTCCGGCGCCGCGATCATCCTGGTGGCCGGTGTCGCCTTCGCCCTGGCCGCCATTGCTCGTGGCGTGGTGCCGGGCCTCAAAGGGAATATTGGATAAATGTTCACACTGCGCAAATTGACACTGGCCATCGCCATCACCGGCCTGCTCAGCACCCCGCTGCTGGCCGCCACCCCGCCACCGGTGCGCATCCTCGCCAGCCTGCCGATTACCTATGGCTTGAGCGAGTTGCTGCTCAAGGACAGCGGTGTGATCCTTGAGCGTGCGGCGGCGGCCAACCTGCCCGGCAGTCGACAAAGCGCCTACTTCAGCGGTCGCGGCGCCCCGGCCTTGCAAAAACTCGCTGAAAACGCGGACGCCGTGGTTGGCCTGCGCTCGTTGTGGAATGACGACCCGTTGTACCCGATGGCCCGTCGCAGCAATATCCGCATCGTCGAAGTCGACGCCGCCCGCCCTGTGGACGGCAGCTTGCCGGGCATTGCCGTGCAGCCGGGCGTTCACAGCGACGGTCTGAACAGCCAGCCGTGGCTAGCCAGCAACAACATGGGACGCATGGCCGACGTGATCGCGGCTGACTTGGTGCGATTGGCCCCTGCCGCCAAGCCGAAGATCGAAGCCAACCTGGCCGAGCTGAAACAACGCCTGCTCAAACTCAGCGCCGAGAGCGAGTCCCGGCTGGCCAAGGCGGACAATTTAAGCGTGGTCAGTGTGTCGGATCGGCTGGACTATTTGATCAGCGGACTGAACCTTGAGCGGGTTGACGTGGCGCACAAGAGTGAAGACCCGTGGACACCGCAAGCCCTCAAGGCTTTGACACACACCCTCAAGGAAAACGATGTGGCGCTGGTGCTGGACCATCGCGAACCTTCGCCAGAGTTGAAGGCCGCGATTGCTGAGGGCGGCAGCCAGTGGGTAGTGATCGGCGCTGACGGTGCAGATCCGGTGGCGCAGTTGCAGAGCAACATTGATGAGATTGTGGCGCAGTTGCCCTAGCCCTCTCCCGCAGGGAGAGGGAACTGATCGGGATGTCTATAGATATTCATCGACCGGACCTACCGTGTCGATTGTGGATTCAACACAGCACTCTCTGAGTAAAGCCTGCCTTCAATATCCCACAATCAGCCCCCTCTCCTTCCGGGAGAGGGTTGGGGTGAGGGAAATCAGTGGGTGGCCACGGCATCCATTTTCTGGCGCAGGCTCAAGGGCCGCATATCGGTCCAGACTTCTTCGATATACGCCAGGCACTCAGGCTTGAGGCCGCTTTTGCCCACCGCGCGCCAGCCGTTGGGGATGGCCTTGTAATCCGGCCAGATCGAATACTGCTCTTCATGGTTCACCACCACTTGGAAGAGGATGTCATCGCGGTCAAATACTGAACTCATGTACGGGTCTCCGTCGCTGTAAAGATATGAATCTAACGAGTGATCACGGGCAGAAATTAGAGCCGGGTGATCGCTGCCGCCATGGCATTGCCAAAGATGGCCGCGACGTGGTCGATTTCGCTGGCGGTGATGATCAGTGGCGGCAAGAAGCGCACTACGCTGCCCTGGCGCCCACCCAATTCCAGAATCAGGCCGCGCTTCAAGCATTCGCGCTGCACCAGCGGCGCCAGCCGGGCAAAGACCGGCGGATGCCCCTGGGCATCCAGCTTGCCGGCAGGGTCTACCAGCTCGACCCCGAGCATCAGGCCGCGACCGCGAATGTCCCCCATTTGCGGGAAGTCACGCTGCAGGACGTGCAGGTGTTCGCTGAGGCGCTCGCCCATGGCAGCCGCATGCGCAGCCACGTTGTGCTGCTTGAGATAGCGCATCACCGCCGAACCTGCCGCCATGGCCATCTGATTACCACGGAACGTCCCGGCATGGGCGCCGGGCAGCCAGGTGTCGAGCCACTCGCGATACACCACCACCGCCAACGGCAAGCTGCCGCCGATGGCTTTGGACAGCACCACCACGTCCGGGATGATTCCGGCGTGCTCAAAAGCAAACATTTTTCCGGTACGGGCAAAGCCGCTCTGGATCTCGTCGACGATCAACGCCACACCCGCTTGCTCGGTGATCCGGCGCAATCCGCGCAGCCAATCGAGGTCGGCGGCAATAACGCCGCCCTCGCCCTGCACCACTTCGACAATCACCGCGGCCGGCAACTGCACACCGGCTTCAGGGTCGCTGAAGAGGTTTTCCAGGTAGTGCAAATTGGCCTGCAGGCCCTGCTTACCGCCCAGCCCGAATGGGCAGCGGTACTCGTAGGGATACGGCATGAATTGCACGCCATTGCTGAGCAAGGCGGCCAACGGCTTTTTCGGTCCCAGGCTGCCCATCAGGCTCAAGGCCCCCTGGCTCATGCCGTGATACCCACCGGTAAACGACACCACGGTGCTGCGGCCTGTTGCGGTGCGAACCAGTTTCAGCGCGGCTTCGACAGCATCGGTGCCGGTGGGGCCGCAGAACTGGATTTTCGCTTCACAGGCCAAAGGGCCAGGCAATAAGCCGAACAGGTCCTGAACAAACTGGTCTTTGACCGGCGTGGTGAGGTCCAGGGTATGCAGGGGCAGTTCATCACTGAGCACCTGCTGGATCGCTTCGATCACTACCGGGTGGTTGTGCCCCAGGGCCAAGGTCCCGGCACCGGCCAGGCAGTCAATGAAACGGCGGCCTTCGACGTCTTCAAGGTACAAACCCTTGGCGCGCTTGAGGGCCAGTGGCAGGCGCCGGGGGTAACTGCGCGCGTTAGACTCCTGTCGGCTCTGGCGCGCCAGCAGCGGGGATTCTTCAAACTCGTACAGTGGTTCAACCGGGTGATCTTCAACAAGGCTGGTTGCAACTGACATTCCTGGGACCCTCAATACGCCGATGGGATTGACCAAAACTTTCCTGTTCTGGAAACGCATCAGCGCACTGAGGATTTAGCGGGCAGGCGCAAATCGCCTGCGCAGCCGATCAGTCAGCTTTGTTGGCGGCCTGCTGCAGCTTGTTGCGCAGCACAGAGCGATAGGCCACGCCCAACACCACAAACCAGCCCGGTACCAGGTACAACGCGGCACGGGTGTCATCTTCAAGGGCCAGCAGCACCAGGATGAACACAAAAAAGGCCAGGCAAACCCAGACCATGGCCTTGCCTCCCGGCATTTTGAAAATCGATGCCTGGTGCAGGTGATCGCTGCGCTTGCGGTACGCCAGGTAGGACAACAGGATCATGGTCCAGACGAACATGAACAGGGTTGCCGAGACCGTGGTGATCAGGGTGAACGCGTCCATCAGGTTCGGCACCAGATAAATCACCAGCGCGCCCGCTAACAGGCAGGTGCAGGAGAAGATCAACCCATTGGACGGTACAGCCCGCTTCGACAGGTTCTTGAACTTGCTCGGCGCATCGCCATCCAGCGCCAGGCCGTAGAGCATGCGGCTGGTGGAAAATACCCCGCTGTTGGCCGAGGACGCAGCCGAGGTCAGCACCACAAAGTTGATGATCCCCGCAGCTGCAGGCAGACCGGCCAGCACGAACAATTCAACAAACGGGCTCTTGTCGGCCACCACGTCACGCCATGGCGTGACGGCCAGAATGGCGATCAGGGCACAGACATAGAACATGATGATGCGCAGCGGGATCGAGTTGATGGCCCGCGGCAGGTTGCGTTCCGGGTTCTTGGTTTCGGCAGCGGTGGTGCCGACCAGTTCGATCCCGACAAAGGCAAAGACGGCAATCTGGAAACCGGCGAAGAAGCCCATCAGACCGTGGGGGAACATGCCGCCGTCGGTCCACAGGTTGCTCAGGGCAGCGGTGTTGCCGGCAGGTGACTGGTATGCGGTGATCACCATGTACAGGCCGGTGCAGACCAGCGAGCAGATCGCCACGATCTTGATCATGGCAAACCAGAACTCGATCTCACCGAACATCTTCACGGTAATCAGGTTCAGCGACAGCAGCACTGCCACGCAGCCGATTGCCGGTAGCCACAGCGGGATGTTCGGGAACCAGAATTGGGTATAGCCGGAGATCGCGATCACGTCGGCGATGCCGGTGACCACCCAGCAAAACCAGTAGGTCCAGCCAGTGAAATAACCGGCCATCGGCCCCAGCAGGTCCGTGGCGAAGTCGATAAACGACTTGTACTTGAGGTTGGATAACAGCAGTTCGCCCATGGCACGCATGACGAAGAACAGCATGAAACCGATGATCATGTAGACGAAGATGATCGAAGGACCGGCCAGACTGATGGTTTTTCCGGAGCCCATGAACAGGCCGGTGCCAATGGCACCACCAATGGCGATCAACTGAATATGGCGGTTGGACAAATTTCGTTTGAGCTCAGGCTCTTCACCGTCAGGACGGTGATCCAGCGTGGAGTGCGTCATGGTGCTTCCTCTTCTTGTTCTTGCGCGGGCATCCTCAAGGGTTTAATGCTTGCGACAAGGGATACCCGTCTATTTCGGGTCTGACCAGCAAACCCGCCAGGGCAGCGGTGTTTACATCACAAGCATGCATGCTAGCGGAATGAAATCACCGCAGAAAAGCGCTTTTTTCAAGAAGATTCAGCGAGATACGCGGCCAGTCGGCCTGAGCGTTGCGCTCCATGACATGCAACTTTGCCAGTGGAGCGCCAGTGGTTATTGGGGTTCAGGCGCTTTGCAACGGCATGCGCAGTTCCACGCGCAAGCCATCGGCCTGGCTGTCGAAGGCCAGTTCGCCGGCGCAGCGTTCGACAATCGCCTGCACAATCGCCAGGCCCAGGCCACACCCGTTGCTGTTGCCATTGCGCCAGAAACGCTGGGTCATGTGCTGCAGGGTCTCGGGCGACAGGCCCGGGCCGTGGTCTCGCACCACAAACACCACGTGCTCACCCTCGGCGCGCACCTTCAATTGCACCCGAGTGTCCGCCGAGGTATGCCGCAGGGCGTTGTCGAGCAAATTGCGCAAAGCAGCAATCGCCAATACCGAAGGCACCTGCAACCGGGTATCCGGAAGGTCATCAGCCAGTTGCAGTTGCACGCGATCTGCTGCGCCACTGGCCGCATCGTTAATGGCCAGACGCGCCACTTGTTCAGCCGAGCACTGCACGCCGTCATCAAATGACAGGCTGCCTTCAACCCGCGCCAGCAACAGCAACTGCTCCAGGGTGCGGTGCAAACGATCTGCCCCGGCTTCGGCGTGGGCCAGCGATTGTTCGCGGGCGGCGCCGTCAGTCATGCGCGCCACCTGCAAGTGGGTCTTGATGGCGGTCAACGGGCTGCGCAGCTCATGTGCCGCGTCGCCGGTAAGGCGGCGCTCACGCTCAATGGCCTTGGCAATACGCGCCAGCAGCTGGTTTTGAGAGTCGAGCAACGGTTTCAACTCGCTGGGCAACGGGCTGATCTGCAAGGGTTGCAGCGAGTCGGCATCGCGGCGCATCAAGGCATCACGCATGCGGTTGAGCGGCGCCAGCCCCTGGCCAAGGCCCAGCCACAGCAGCAACAGGCACACGATCAACGCCATGCCCACCGGCACCGAGGCGGCGAGCAGCACAGAGAGGTTCAGGGCTTCACGCTCGACCTGCCGGTCGGCGGTGGTAATGCGAATATCGCCACGGTCCAGAGTGAAAGTGCGCCAGGCCGCGCCGTCGATCATCTGGTCATGAAAACCCGCCGATTCGGCGTGCATCGGCTGGTCCGGGTTGTTGTGGCTGCGGGCCAGGACTTCACCGCGCAACGAACTGACCTGACACGCCATCCCCCCAGGAATAGTCAGTTGTTCGGCACTGAAGTGGGTCCCCTCGCCCTTGACCGGCAATTGTGGCAACTGCTCCAGCAGCCCGGCCACCATGCGTGCAGACGCTACCAGCCGCTGATCAAGCGAGAACATCATTTGCTGGCGCAGGTCGCTGAGCATCCAGGCCGCTGCCAGCGCCCAGACCAGCACAAACGCCGAGCCGATGGTCAGGCTCAAACGCAGACGCATGCTCATCATGACGGCTCGGCACCGTCGGCAGTGCCCAGGCGATAGCCCAGACCGCGCACGGTTTCGACGATGCCTTTGCCCAGCTTGGAGCGCAGGTGATGGATATGAACGTTCAGGGCATTGCTCTCCAGTTCGTCGCCAAAGCCGTAAATGCTGTCTTTTAGTTGCTCGGCCGACAATACACGCCCGCGGTTATGCAGCAGGGCTTGCAGCAACGCCTGCTCACGGCGCGACAAATCCACCGGCTGACCCGCCAGCAACGTCACGCGGCTGCTCGGGTCGTAGCTCAATTGCCCGTGTTCGATCAGGTTGACGCTGCGCCCGGCCACCCGGCGCAACAGGGTGTGCAGGCGTGCGGCCAGCTCGCGCAGGTCGAAGGGTTTGAGCAGGTAGTCATCGGCTCCAGCCTGCAGACCATCGACCCGGTCGGTCACCGAATCACGGGCGGTGAGCACCAGCACTGGCAATTCAAAGCCCTGATGACGCAACTGATGCAGCAACTTGAGGCCGTCTTCGTCAGGCAACCCCAGGTCGAGCACCATCACATCGAACTCGGCCGCCTTGAGCATGGCCTTGGCGGCACTGGCGGTGCCGACGTGTTCAACCGTCAGCCCCTGCGCCGTCAGCCCGGCCACAATGCCGCTGGCAATCAGTTCATCGTCTTCGCAAACCAGTACGTGCATGCTCATACCCGCGTTAAATGTGCCGATTAAAAAATCATGGGATTAAGGGCGGATTATCCCGAAGGTGCCAACCATATCCGCCCCCTCAATGTAGTGCACCCACTTTGATTAAAGCGGTTGTCAGTTTCGCTTCACAATTAACACTCGGTTAATCAACAAACGCCAAGGTGGCGGGTATTCATAAGACCAAGGCTGGGCGTATGCACCGTTTGTTCATTTTCATGTTTCTTCTACTGACGGGCTTGAGCCAGGCACAAGCCAGTGATGACCCTTTTGCTCGACAAGCCGACTTCTTGCCGGTGGCCAAGGCGTTTGCCTTCACCAGTGAGGCGCTGCCGTCGGGCGAAACGCGTCTGAGCTGGAAAATCGCCGATAACTACTACCTGTACCAAAAACGCTTCAAGTTCGAGGGCCTGGACCCCACCCACACACCCGCCTTGCCCCAGGGCGAGGAACACAGTGACGAGTTTTTCGGCGCCAGCCAGGTCTATCGCCAATACGTTGAAATGCTGATCCCGGCCGGGGCCAGCGGCCAAGTCAAAGTGAGCTGGCAAGGCTGCGCCGATGCCGGCCTGTGCTATCCGCCACAAAGCCAAGTGGTTGATCTGGGCGGCACCCAGCCCGTTGCGGCTCAAGGCCAAGCCCAGGACCAGTCCCTGGCCGCCAGTTTGCAGCAGCGTTCGCTGGGCTGGAGCTTGTTGCTGTTCTTCGGACTGGGCCTGCTGCTGGCCTTTACCCCATGTTCCCTGCCCATGCTGCCGATCCTGGCGGGGCTGGTGGTGGGCAGCGGCGCCAGTGCCGGACGCGGCTTTGCCGTGGCCAGCAGCTATGTGCTGAGCATGGCGCTGGTGTATGCCGGTCTGGGCGTCCTGGCGGCCATGCTCGGCGCCAATCTGCAGGCGCTGTTGCAACAACCCTGGCTGCTTGGCAGCTTTGCCGCACTGTTCGTGGTGCTGGCGTTGCCGATGTTTGGCTTCTTTGAATTACAACTGCCGGCCGCCCTGCGCGACCGCCTCGAAAACGCCGGGCGCGGTCGCAAAGGTGGCAGCCTGCTGGGGGCTGGCATTCTGGGCGCCCTGTCCGGTTTGCTGGTAGGCCCGTGCATGACCGCCCCGCTGGCCGGCGCCCTGCTGTACATCGCACAAAGCGGCAATGCGGTGGAAGGTGGGCTGGTGCTGTTTGTGATGGGCGTCGGGATTGGCATGCCGTTGTTGCTGCTGGTCACCGTGGGCAGCCGCTTCCTGCCCAAGCCGGGTGCCTGGATGGACCTGACCAAGGGCCTGTTCGGCTTCCTGTTCCTGGGCACGGCCTTGCTGTTGTTACGCCCGGTGGTGAGTGAAACCCTGTGGCTCGGTCTGTGGGGCGTGTTGCTGATTATTTTTGCCAGCAGCCTGTGGCAGCAAGCTCAGCACTTTGCCCGCGCCAAACCGTTTTTTAACCCGCTGAGCCTGTTGGCCGGAATCTGGGGGGGCTTGATGCTTATTGGCGCCGCAGGAGGTGGCACCGACCTGGGGCAGCCGTTGCAGGTCTACACTGCGAAAACCGTAATCGGCAGCCCGGTGAGCACCGGCCATGGCGACTTCATTACCCTCAGCGATCCGGCCAGCCTGGATCGCGAATTGGCCAGCGCCAAGGCCGAAGGGCAATGGGTGCTGCTCGATTACTACGCTGACTGGTGTGTGTCGTGCAAAGTCATGGAAAAGCAGGTGTTCGCCAAGCCCCAAGTGCAAGCGGCCCTGCAAGGTGTCCGCCTGTTGCGTCTTGATGTGACCGCCGATAATGTCGCCAGCCGCGAATTGCTCAGCCGTTATCAAGTGCCAGGCCCACCCAGTTTCATCTGGATTGGTCCTAACGGGGTTGAGCGTCGTGGGCAACGGATTACCGGCGAAGTCAACGCCGAGACTTTTTTGAACAACTGGAACGCCACTCGGGAAACCCCTTAAATGCTCACCCTGACCATCGGTTCGTTTGCCTTGGCAATTAACCACCTGCTGCTGATTCTGGCTCTCGCCCTGGCGACGCTGGTCGGTTGGCGGGTGGCCAAACGAGGCGGCGAGAACCCTGAGTCAGTGTTGTTTGCCCTGTTTTTGCTGGGTTTGCTGGTGGCGCGGATCGGTTTTGTCATCGCTTTTTGGCCGCACTTTCAAAACAGCCCGCTGAAAATGCTCGATCTGCGCGACGGCGGTTTCATGGTCTGGCCAGGATTGTTCGCGGTGGTCGCTGGCGCAGTGTTCTGGGGCTGGCGCCGCGCCGGCTTGCGTCGCCCCCTGGCCTGGGGCCTGAGCACCGGGCTGACCTTCTGGATACTGGCCAGCCTGTCCTCCAGCCTCTATGAGCAAGGCTCGCGGCTGCCTGAACTGACCCTGCGCAATGCCAACGGCGAGTCCGTGCAGTTGAGCAGTTACCAGGGCGGGCCGCTGGTCATCAATTTGTGGGCCACCTGGTGCCCACCGTGCCGCCGAGAAATGCCGGTGCTGCAAAACGCACAGAAACTTCATCAGGATGTGACGTTCCTATTCGTCAACCAGGGCGAAAGCATGCAGAGCGTCAGCACGTTTCTTGAAACCCAGGGCCTCAGCCTGAGCAACATCCTGTTCGACAGCAGTGGGCAACTCGCTCAGAAAGTCGGCTCCATGGCCTTGCCCACCACCCTCTTCTACAGCGCTGACGGGCGATTGCAGCGCAGCCATTTGGGCGAACTGTCCGATGCCAGCCTGGCACAGGCAATGGAAGGCTTTAATAAAGAACACTCAAAGTCGGCTCAGCAGGTCGACCCAGCAAGGAATACGCACACATGCTTAACCGCAAACTGTTAAACCTCGGCCTGACCACTCTGCTCGGCGCTGCTGTGCTTCAGTCGCCCCTGCTGCAGGCCGAAGAACTGCCACCCGCGATCAAGAAAATCGAAGCCAAAGGCGCAAAGATCGTCGGCAGCTTTGATGCCCCCAGCGGTTTGAAAGGCTATGCCGCTCAGTACCAGAACCGTGGCATGGCCTTGTACCTGACGGCAGACGGCAATGTGCTGGTCGGCAATCTGTATGACGCTGACGGCAAAGACCTGAGCCTGGCCCCGTTGCAAAAGCTGGTGTATGCGCCGATGGCCAAAGAGGTCTGGGCCAACATGGAAAAGAGCAACTGGATCCAGGATGGCAAAAAGGATGCGCCGCGCATCGTTTACCTGTTCAGCGACCCGAACTGCCCGTATTGCAACATGTTCTGGGAGCAAGCTCGCCCATGGGTTGATTCAGGCAAAGTGCAATTGCGCCACATCATGGTCGGCATTATTCGCGAAGACAGCCCAGGCAAGTCTGCCGCTCTGTTGTCCGCCAAAGACCCGCAACAGGCCCTGCAGGATCACGAAAAGGCCGGCAAGACCAGCACCCTCAAGGCCTTGAGCAAAATCCCGGCAGATGTCCAGGCCAAGCTCGATGCCAACGCCCAACTCATGAGCGACCTGGAACTGTCGGCGACCCCGGCGATTTTCTACCTGGACGACCAGGGCAACCTGCAACAGCAGCAAGGTGCGCCTTCGCCAGACAAACTGGTGAAGATCCTGGGGCCCAAGTAACTATCGCAGCCTCGTACCTCGACAGCGACTACGGGGTTAATGGCGTCAAACACCACCAACGTGGTCGGATGTCCTCGAACGAGTTGTACAACGGCGCCAGCGCGGCGCCGTTAATGATTGTGTTCCATGCACAATCCCGTTGGCTTGCTGTCGAGATGCCAAGCGTAGCGAGCAACTTGCAACATACAGTTCACCCTGGAGCTGCCGCAGGCTGCGATCTGTTGATGTTTAAGATCAACAGATCGCGAGGCAAGCTCGGCTCCTACAGGGGGTGTTGTCACAGCCCTTCGAGTTCGGCCATCAGGTCGCTCAGGCGGTCGACTTTTTCCTCGTTGATTTCGCTGCTTTCTAGCCCTTCGATGTACACCGCCAACTCGGCCACGCAACTGCATTCAAACATCGCCCGTAACGGCACGTTGCGTTGCAGTACTTTCTGTACCCGCGAGGCGATTTGTGTCGCCAGCAAGGAGTGGCCGCCCAGCTCGAAGAAGTTGTCGTTGACCCCCACCCGCTCGACGCTCAGCACTTCACTCCAGAGGTTGGCCAAGGTCTGTTCCAGTTCGGTGCGTGGTGCCACGTAGTCATCGCACTGTACCTGGCCTATGTCCAGCGCTGGCAGCGCCTTGCGGTCGAGCTTGCCATTGGCGTTGCGCGGCAATTGGTCGAGCCACAACCAATGCAACGGCACCATGTATTCCGGCAGTTCACCACGCAGCCGCTGTTTGATGAGCTCCAGTGGCTCGCTCCGGCTCTGGTCCGGTTGTGCTGCCACCAGATAGCCCACCAAGTACTTGCCGTTCGGACCTTCCTGCACGCTGACCGCCGCGTCGCGCACCGATGGTTGCTCGTGCAGCCGTGCTTCAATCTCCCCCAGTTCGATCCGGTACCCGCGAATTTTCACCTGGTGATCGATACGCCCCACGTACTCCAGCACGCCATCGGTGCGTCGCCGCGCCAGGTCGCCGGTTCGGTATAAGCGCTCGCCCGGTGCGCCGAACGGGTTCGGCACAAAGGCTGTTGCGGTGCGCAGTGGATCAGCGACATAGCCACGGCCCACCCCTGTGCCCGCCACACATAGCTCACCCACCGCACCCAGCGGCACCAATTGCAGTGCGCCATCGAGCAGATACAGGCGGTTGTTGTCGGTGGGCGTGCCAATGGGCAAGTAGCTGCCTTGGGTCGCCGCATGATCGACACGGAAAAACGCCACATCATCCGAACACTCGGCCGGGCCATAGGCATTCACCAGGCCGATCGCCGGGTAACGCAGCAGCCATTGCTGCGCCAACTCCGGGGGCATGGCCTCGCCGGTGGGCAGCATCCAGCGCAACCCGTTCAGCTCAATCCGTTCTTCGGCCAACATGCCTTGAATCAACGAAGGCACGCTTTCCAGCACACTGATGCCCTGTGTGTTAACCAACGCCAGCAAGGCTTGCGGGTCATGGGCGATGGCGTTGGGGACGATCTCGACCCGCGCCCCGAACAAGGGCGCTGCAAGGAACTGCCACACCGATATGTCAAAGCTTTGGGACGCGGTCTGCGCGATGACGTCGTGCTCACTCAGTTGCAGATACGGCACTTTGCTCAACTGATTGTTGAGCATGCCGCGCTGCTCGACCATGACGCCTTTGGGCAACCCAGTAGAACCCGAGGTGTAGATAACGTAGGCCAGGTTATCCGGCCCACTGTAGACCTGCGGGTTGTGCTCGGCCTGCGCTTGCGTTTGCACTTCCTCCCACACCAGCAAGCGCGGGCGTATGGCGCACCCCGACGCGTCCAGCAACGCTTCGGCCTGGGCCAGGCAGCTTTGGCTGCACACCAGCACTGGCGCGCGGCTCAGTTCCAGGATACGGCTCAGGCGCGAGTTCGGCAGCGCCGGGTCCAGCGGCAAGTAACCTGCCCCGGCCTTGAAGCTGCCAATGATCATGCCCAGCAAATCCAGCCCGCGTTCGGCCAGCAAGGCCACCGGCTGATCGACCCTCACACCGGCGGCAATCAGCGCGTGGCCCAAACGGTTGCTGCGCTGGTTCAACTTGCGGTAGCTCCACTGCTGCTCAGCGCAACGGGCCGCGATGCGCTGTGGGTGCGCCGCCACCTGAGCCTCGAACAACTCGGCATAGCTGTGCTGCAACGGGTAGTCACGCTGGCTTTGGTTGCAGCCCTCCGTCAGCAATTGCTGCTCGGCCTCGCCCAGCAAGGGCAAGTCGGCCATGTCACCATGAAAGCCGTCCATCAAGGCCAGCAGCAAGCGTTTGAACTCGCTCAGCAGGCGCTCAACGCTGCTGCGCTCAAAGAAGCGCTGATCGTAAGACAGGTGCAAGCCCAGATCATCGCCGGGGTAGCACACGGCGGTGAGCGGGAAGTTGGTGTGGGTGCGGCCCGAATCCGACGTTGCGTTGAGGCCTTGCGCGCGGTCCAGCACCGACAGGTCCACCGGGGCGTTTTCAAACACAAACAGGCTGTCGAACAGCGGCTGGCCCTTGGGTAGCTCGCTGCACTCCTGAATCGTGACCAGCGGCAGGTACTCGTACTCGCGCAGTTCCATGTTGTGTTCGAGTAATGTGTGCAACCACTGGCGCACGCTCAGCGCCTGACCGTCAGCGGGCATCTGCACGCGCAGGGCCACGCTGTTGATGAACAAGCCAACGGTTTGCTGCATCTGCGGCAGCGCTACCGGCCGCCCGGCCACGGTCACGCCAAAGACCACGTCGCGCTCACCGCTGAACCGTCGCAAGACCAGCGCCCACGCAGCCTGAGTGAATGTATTGAGGGTCAGTTGGTGACGCTGAGCCAGTTCACGCAGCCGCGCGCCATCGCTAGCCTGCAGCCGGGTGTAGCAATCGCCCACCCGCATGCCGCCGCTGTCTCCGGCATGTTCACGCAGGAACGGCCGGTCGCTCGGAATGTACGTGGTCTGCTCAAAGCCCTGCAGATTGCGTTGCCACCAGGCATTGGCCTGCTGCAGATCCTGTTGCTGGAGCCAACTGATGTAGTCGCGATAACGTGGGGGCGTGGCCAGTTGCGGCGCGCGCTGCTCGCCCAGCGCGCTGTAGATTTCAAAGAAATCGCTCATCAGCAGCGAGCGGCACCAGGCATCGATCAGGATGTGGTGGTTGCTCATCATGAACCAATAACGCGCCTCGCCCAGACAGATCAGCCGCAGATGGAACGGCGCCTGGTTGAGCAGATCGAAACCAGCCTCGCGCTCGCGCTTGAGCAGCGCTTGCAAGCGCTCTTCGTGCCCGTCCTGCGGCTCGTTGCTCCAATCAAGGTAGTCAACGCCGGTAGTCCCCGGGCGATGGATGATTTGCAGCATGCCCTCGCCCGCGTTCCAGCAGAACGATGCACGCAAGGCTTCATGCCGCGCCACCACCGCCTGCCAGGCCTGGGCAAAACGCTGCGGGTCGAGGGCGCTGTTAATCCGATAGCGGTCCTGCATGTAGTAGAGGCCGGTGCCCGGTTCCAGCAACGTGTGCAGCAACATGCCTTCTTGCATCGGCGTCATGGGGTAGACGTCTTCGATCAGGCTCGCCGCCACCGGCAGGTTGTCGAGTTGCGCCTGGCTGAGCTTGGCCAAGGGGAAGTCCGACGGTGTCAGGCCACCGGCATCGGCGCTCAGGCAATGGCCGATCAGGCTTTCAAGCTCTGCCACATAAGCGCGAGCCAGCGCGTCGATGGTGTGCGGTTGATAACGCTCGGCGCTGAAGGTCCAGCGCAACACCAACTCGCCGCCATAGATCTGGCTGTCGATGCTCAGCTCATTGGGCAACGGTGCCCGCGGGTCATGGGCAGTGCCTGTGGCCTCGTCCAGCGGGCGGAACACGGCATCGCTGGCAAAACTCTGATCGAACTGGCCGAGGTAGTTGAAGGTAATCGGCGCTTCGGGCAACGCGGTCAGCGCCTGCTGCGTGGCCGGGTCGGTCAGGTAGCGCAGCACGCCGTAGCCCAGGCCTTTATGCGGCACCTGACGCAATTGCTCCTTGATAGCCTTGATCGAATCGCCATGCCCAGCGTCAAGATGGGGCGTGAGGCGTACCGGGTATGCGCTGGTGAACCAGCCCACGGTGCGGCTCAGGTCGATGTCGTCGAACAGGGTTTCACGGCCATGGCCTTCCAGCTGCACCACGATCGAGGACTGGCCCGTCCAGCGGCAGGTCACGCGCGCCAATGCGGTCAGGAGCAGGTCGTTGATGTGGGTGCGATAGGCGCTCGGCGCCTGTTGCAGCAACTGACGGGTGCGCGATGCATCCAGACGTACGCTGAGGGTGTGGCCATGCCGGTGTTGCCGACCGCCCTGCGGGTTGTCGCACGGCAACGCGACGTGCGCCCCCGCAAGCTGCTGTTGCCACAAGCCCAGCTCTTCGCGCAGCGAATCGCTCGCAGCATAGGCGTGCAAGCGATTGGCCCAGGCCCGGAACGCGCTGGTCTTGGCAGGCAGTGATTGCTGGCGATACAGCGTTTGCAGATCTTCCAGCAGCACGCGCCAGGACACACCATCGACCGCCAAGTGATGGATCACCAGCAATAAACGTTGCTCGCCCTGGGGACCGTCCACCAGCACCGCGCGCAGCAGTGGCCCGGCTTGCAGGTCGAGGCTGCGCTGAGCCTGGTCGAACAGCCCTTGGCATTGGCTCAGTTCCGCCACCTCGGCCTGCCACAACAAGGGTTGAGGCACCGCGCCGGCGTACTGGGCACGCCAGTGTCCGTTGTGCGGCTCAAAGCTCAGGCGCAAGGCGTCGTGATGCATCACCAGGGCGGTCAGTGCCTGCTCCAGACGGGCAGGCACCAGCGGCCGGGCCGGTTGCAGCAGCAATGATTGGTTCCAGTGCCCGCGCTCCGGCATTTGCGTATCAAAGAACCAGTGCTGAATGGGCGTCAGGGGCGATTCGCCGCTGAGCGCACCCTGTTCGGCAGACCGCTGTTCGGTCCGGGTCGCGACACTGGCCAGTGCCTGCACCGTTTGGTGCTGGAACAGGTCCCGCGGGCTGAAATGAATACCCAATTGGCGGGCGCGGCTGACTACCTGGATCGACAGAATCGAATCACCGCCCAATTCAAAGAAGTTGTCATCAAGACCGACCTGCTCAAGGTTCAGCACCTCTCCCCACACACTCGCCAGACTGATTTCCAGTGCATTGGCGGGGGCCACGTAGCGTTGGCGATTGAGCTCAACATCCGGCGCGGGCAAAGCACGACGGTCGAGCTTGCCATTGGCGGTCAGCGGCATGCTGCCCAGCAGCGTCAGGTGCGCTGGCACCATATAGTCCGGCAGCTGCGCCTTGAGCCGAGCCTTGAGCGCTTCGCGCAGCGCTCCCGCCTCGGCCTGTTGATCACATACCAGCCAGGCCGCCAATTGTTTGCCGCCGGGCATGTCCAGCGCCAGCACCACGGCTTCACGCACCGCCGGATGCTCTAGCAACTGGCTTTCGATCTCGCCCAACTCGATACGGAAACCCCGGATTTTGACTTGGTGATCCACCCGGCCCAGGTACTCCACCAGCCCGTCAGCACGCTGACGCACCAGGTCGCCGGTGCGGTACAGGCGCCCGCCATTGCGGGCAAACGGGTCGGCCACAAAGCGTTCGGCGGTGAGCCCGGCACGCTGGTGATAGCCCAGAGCCAACCCTGCGCCGCCGATATAGAGTTCGCCGGTGGCGCCCGGCGGCACCAGCGCCAGATCACTGTCGAGAATGTACGCCACCCGCGCGCCGATGACCTGACCGATCGGCACACTTGCTGCGCCGTCAGCCAGTTGTTCCGCCGCCAGGCTGGCCAGCGGCATGACCACGGTTTCGGTGGGGCCGTAGGCGTTGAAAAATTGGCTGGGCTGGAACACTGAACGAATCCTCTGCAGGTGCTCGCCGGTCAGCGCTTCGCCGCCGGTGATGCACATGCGTACCGGCAACGTCTGCCCGTGGGTTGCCAGCCATTGCGCCAACTGGCTGCCATAGCTGGGGGTGAAGCCCAGGATGGTGACCTGCTGCTCACGAATCAGTTGGCAGATGTGCTCAGCGTCCCACTGCCCTTGCGCCCGCACCACCAGCCGCGCGCCACTGAGCAGCGGCACCAGCAAACGCTCGGTGGCGGCGTCAAAGTTGATCGAATAGAAATGCAGCTCGCAATCATCGGCACGCATCCCGAAGCGCTCGATCACCGCCTGGCAATGCATGGCGATTTCGCCGTGGTTCACCACCACGCCTTTGGGCTGGCCGGTGGAGCCGGAGGTGTAAATCAGGTACGCCTGATGCTGCGCCAGGCTGATAAACGGCAGCTCACTGGACGGGTACGCCGCCAGTGCCGGGGTGTCGTCTTCAAGGCTCCAGCAACCTACGCTCGGGGGCAGTTCACCCAGTGCGGCAATCAAGGCGCGGTGGCTCAACAGCACGCTGATGCCGCTGTCTTCAATCATGTATTGCAAGCGCTCCAGCGGGTATTCCGGGTCCAGCGGCACGTAGGCCCCGCCTGCCTTGAGAATCGCCAGCAGGCCGATGACCATTTCCAGCGAGCGCTCCAGCGCAAGGCCCACCCGTACCTGCGGGCCAACACCCAGCTCGCGCAGCTTCCAGGCCAGTTGATTGGCCCGGCGATCGAGATCGGCGTAACTCAAGTGTTGCCCGGCAAAAGTCAGGGCAATGGCCTCGGGGCGGGCCTTCGCCTGCTCAGCAAACAAGGTGTGCACGCACTGATCGAGGCGATACTCACGTGTGCTGGGCGCCAGCGCGACGAGCAAGCGTTGTTGTTCTTCTACGCCCAAAAGCGGCAGTTCACTCAGGCGTTGTTGCGGGTCAGCCAACAGCGCGTGCAGCAGATTGCGCCAATGTTCGGCCATTTGGGCGATTCGCGGCTCGTCGAACAGGTCCGTGCTGTAGGTCAGACAGCAACCCAAACGATGATCAAGGTCGGTGACTTCCAGGTTGAGATCAAACTTGGTCGCTCGCGCATCGTTGGCCAGGAACTCCACCGTCAGCCCCGCCAACTGGCGGCTTTGCTGGAACTCCCAGCGCTGCACGTTGCACATCACTTGAAACAGCGGGTTATAGGCGGCACTGCGCGGCGGCTGCAGGGCTTCCACCAGATGGTCGAAGGGCAAGTCCTGGTGCGACTGGCCCTCGATCACGGTCTGACGCACCTGCTCCAGCAATTCGTCGACGCGCATCTGCCCGTGCAGTTCGCAGCGCAGCACCTGGGTATTGAGGAAGGCGCCAATCAGCCCTTCGCTTTCCGGACGGATGCGGTTGGCCACTGGTGCGCCGATGCGCAGATCAGTCTGCCCGCTGTAGCGATAAAGCAGCACCGCCAGGGTGGCAGTCATGGTCATGAACAGGGTCAGGCCGTGCTCGGCATTGAATACGCGAACCCGTTCGGCCAGCTCATCACTGAGGTCAAACCGATACAACCCGCCCTTGTAGCTTTGCACCGCAGGCCGTGGCCGGTCGCCGGGCAGTTCGAGCAAAGGGTGTTCGGTGCCGAGCTTGGCGATCCAGTAATCGAGTTGGCGCTGGCGTTCGCCCGACTCCAGCCACTGGCGCTGCCACACGCTGTAGTCCAGGTACTGCACCGCCAGCGGCAGCAAAGGCGAGGCGCGATCGTCGAGAAACGCTTCGTACAATTCGCCCAGTTCGCGGGCAAAGATATCCATTGCCCAACCTTCGGTGACGATGTGGTGCAGGGTCAGTACAAAATAGTGTTCACGCGCGCCGGCCTTGACCATATGCGCCCGCAATAACGGCCCGTGCTCCAGATCGAATGGCTGATGCGCCTCGCTGTCGGCCAGTGCCTGCAAACGCTGCTGGCGGCTGGCCGCATCAAACGTGCTGAGGTCGAGCCAGCCCAAGTGCAAGCCGCTGTCGCGATGCACCTGCTGGCAAGGCACGCCGTCATCGCTGGGGAACGTGGTCCGCAGGGTTTCATGGCGCATAACCAGGGCCTGCAGCGCCGCCTCGAATCGCTCGACATCCAGCAAGCCGGTCAGGCGTGCCATGCCGCCGACGTTGTAGGCCGGGCTGTGCGGCTCCATCTGCCAAAGGAACCACATGCGCTGCTGAGAATACGACAGCGGTACCCGCTGACGACGGTCCACCCACTGAATCGGCCGTTGGGTATTACGCTGGCCCGCGCCTTGAATCTGTTCGACCTGTTCGACAAACGCACCCAGCTCGCTGGCTTCAAACAGAGTGCGCAGCGCCAATTCGACATCGCACGCCTGGCGCACCCGCGAGACAATTTGCGTGGCCAGCAACGAATGCCCGCCCAGGGCGAAGAAATCATCACCCAGACCAATGCGGCTATGCCCCAGCACTTCGCGCCAGATCGCCGCAATCTGCTGTTGCAGCGCGGTGTGCGGCTCGATGTGTTCACGCACCTGCCACACGGGCTCCGGCAAGGCCCGACGATCCAGCTTGCCGCTTGGGCTCAGCGGCATGGCGTCAAGGCGCAGTAATTGCGCGGGCACCATGTACTCCGGCAGTTGCGCCGCCAGAGCGGCCTTGAGCTGTGTGCTGTGTTCATCCTCGGGCAGCGTTGCGCCAAGCGCGCAGTAATAGCCGATCAGTTGCGGCCCGCCCTGGGTTTGACGGACAAGCACCGCGGCTTGCGCCACGTCGGGCTGCGCCAGCAGGCGTGCTTCGATCTCCTGCGGCTCGACGCGAAAGCCGCGCAATTTGATTTGTTGGTCGAGGCGGCCCAGGTATTCAAGTACGCCGTCACGGGCCCAGCGCACCTGATCGCCGGTGCGATACAGTCGCGCACCCGGCTCGCCCAACGGGTCGGCTACAAAACGCTCTGCGGTCAGCCCCGGGCGCCCCAGATAACCCCGCGCCAGACCAATGCCGCCAATGCACAACTCGCCCGGCACGCCGACCGGCAGCGGATTCAATTGACTATCAAGCACCCGGCAGACCACGTTGCCCAACGGGTGGCCAATTGGCGAACGCTGGCCGTCTTCGCGCGCGCAGTGCCAATGGGTGACGTTGATGGCGGTTTCCGTCGGCCCGTAGCGATTGTGCAGTTGCACACCGGGCCAGTGTTGCAGCACGCGATCGCGCAGGTCGGCGGGCAAGGCTTCGCCGCCAGAGAACACCCGGCGCAAGCTGTTGCATTGCGCGGCCTGCGGCTCATCGACAAACAGGTGCAACAGTGGCGGCACAAAGTGCAAGGTGGTGACCCCAAACTGCTGCACCATCTGCGCAATGCGCTTTGGATCGCGATGCTCACCCGGCCCGGCGAGCACCAGACGGCAGCCGGTGATCAGCGGCCAGAAGCATTCCCACACCGAGACGTCGAAACTGATGGGGGCCTTTTGCATCAGCACATCATCGGCATCCAGGCCGTAGGTGGCCTGCATCCACTGCAAACGTTCGCTGAGCGCCGCGTGGGTGTTGCCAACGCCTTTGGGCAGGCCGGTCGAGCCGGAGGTGTAAATCACATAGGCGAGGTTGTCGCCGTGCAGGTGCAAGCCCGGCGCATGGCTGGGCCAACTGTCTAGCTTGAGGCCGTCCATGGCGATCACACTGAGCGCGTCGACACTCGGCAAACGCGCCAGCAGTGGGCTCTGGGTCAGCAGCAAAGACGCCCCGCAGTCTTGCAGCATGTAGGCCAGGCGCTCGGGCGGATAGTCCGGGTCCAGCGGCACATAGGCGCCACCCGCCTTGAGAATCGCCAGCAGGCCGATCAGCAGTTGCGGCGAGCGTTCGGCGGCAATCGCCACCGGTACATCGGGGCCTACGCCCTTGTCCCGCAGGTAGTTGGCCAGGCGATTGGCCTGGGCATGCAGGCTGGCAAAGTCCAGGCTGCCATCGCTCCATTGCACGGCAACCCGCTCGGGCGTCTGCTGCACCTGTTGTTCCAGCAGGTACGGGAGCCAATGCTGGGCAGGCACACATGGGGCTGAGCCCCAGTGTTGTTGTTCAAGCAGGTGCGCCGGGCTGAGCACGTGCAAGTCCGCCACGGCCTGGCGAGGGTCGGCGCACACTTGGCGCAACAGGTCGACAAAATGCTCGGCCAGTTGCGCAATGGTGCGGGCATCAAACAGTTCATCGGCGTAGTCGAACGACAGCTTGAGGCGCCCCTGATGGTCCTCTTCGCTGTGCAATTGCAGGTCGAACTTGGCTTCGCGGCTGTGCCACTCCAGCTCCTCGGCCAACAGACCGGGCAAACGCCGCAACGCGCTCAAATCTCGCTGTTGATGGTTAAACAGCACTTGGAACAGCCCGTGTTCGCGGGCCTGGGGGAAGGCTTCAAGCAGTTGCTCGAATGGCAAGTCCTGATGCGCCTGGGCATCAAGGGTGGCGCTGCGGGCCTGCTGCAACACATCACTAAACGGCAGACGCCCGTCCAGTTGTGCGCGCAGCACCAGGGTGTTGATAAAAAAGCCGATCAGACCGTGGGTTTCCTGACGCGGGCGGTTGGCACTCGGCACGCCAATACGAATATCCCGTTGCCCGGTATAGCGATAAAGCAAGGTCTGGAATGCCGCCAGCAACAGCATGAACAACGTGCTGTCGTGGGCCTCGGCGGTCTGCTTCAGCGCCTGACTGAGCGGCACCTCCAGGCTCAAGCTGTAGCGCGCAGCGCTGTGTTGCTGCGCGGCCGAACGCGGGTGATCGGTGGCCAGTTGCAGAACCGGATGCTCGTCCCCCAGTTGCTGCTTCCAGTAATTGAGCTGGCGCTCGGCCTCGCCCTGGGCCAGCCATTGACGCTGCCAACTGCCGTAGTCAGCGTATTGCAGCGCCAGTGGCGCCAATTGCAGCGGTTGCTCCAGGCAGGCGGCCGCATACAGCCGAGAAAACTCGTCGATGAGCAGGTTCAGCGACCAGCCGTCAGCAATGATGTGGTGCAAGGTCAGCAACAATTGATGCGCTTGGTCATCGAGCTTGACCAAGGTGACCCAGAACAGCGGGCCATTACGCAGATCGAACTGGGTGCGGGCGTCGTCTTCGCGTATCTGCCGGGCTCGCGCCTCACGCTCATGTGCGGGCAAGTCGCTGATGTCGATGACTTGCAGGTTGAAGTCCGCCGCCTCGTCAACCTGCTGCCAGGCCTGGCCATCGCGCTCGTAAAAACGTGTGCGCAGGGCTTCGTGGCGCTCGACCAATTGGGCAAAGCTGCTGCACAGCGCGGTTTGGTTCAGCTCACCACGCAAACGCAAGGCTGCGGGGATGGTATAGGCGCTGCTCTGCGGGTCCAGTTGCCACATAAACCACAAACGGTTTTGCGCCAGCGATTGCGGCAGTGCTTCGTCACGGCTCAAGCCGGCAATGCTGCCTTGGGCCAGACCGCCGTCCTGCTGCAACGCCGCGACCCGGGCCGTGAAGGCGCTCAAGGTCGGCGCCTCGAACAATAGGCGCAGGTTGAGTTCCAGTTTCAGTTCTTCACGCAGGCGGGCGATCGTTTGCGTGGCCAGGATCGAGTTACCGCCCAGCAAGAAGAAATGATCATCTGCGGCCACTTGCTCGACCTGCAAATGCTCGCACCAGATCCACGCAATCAGTGCTTCCAATGCTTGGGCTGGCTGCGCCTGATCATTGTCGGCTGGCTGGGTGTCGTCAGACGGAAACTGCGCGTAGCTGTCCAGGCTGCCCTCCGCCAGACGGCTGCGGCAGGCCGATCGTTGCAATTTACCGCTGGAGGTTTTTGGCAGCGCCCCCGGATTGAGCAGCACGACCACGCTGGGTGCCTGCTGGCAGGCGTCGGCCACGGCCTGGCGAATGGCAGTGATCAGGGCCGGCGCCGGCAGGATTTTCTGCACGCTGCGGCTGATTTCGGCAGCGATGCCGATGCCCTCTTCACCCTTGTCATTGACCGCGAAGACCGCCACCCGGCCCTTGCGCACCACTTCGACTTCGCGCTCGATGGTTCTTTCGAGATCTTGCGGGTACAGGTTGTGGCCGCGCACGATCAGCAAGTCTTTTAGGCGCCCGGTAATGTACAGCTGCCCTTCATGCATAAAACCCAGGTCGCCAGTGCGCAGCCAGGTGCCGCCCTGGTGCCGGACAAACGTGTGAGCCGTGGCTTCGGGGTTGCGCCAGTAACCATGGGCGATGCTCGGACCGCTGGCCCAGACTTCACCGACACGGTTGTCAGCCAGGGGCTCGAACGAGAGCGGATCGACGATTTGCAGCGCATGTTCAGGCTGCTGAGTACCACAGCTCATCACCGGGCTGCCGTCACCCGGCACGATGCGGTTGTTGGCCAGTTCCAGCTCATTCAGGTTCAGGGCCGCAATGCCCTGCCCGCGTTGCCCGCCAGCCACAAACAACGTGGCTTCGGCCAGCCCGTAGGAAGCGAAAAAGCTGGCGGGGTCAAAGCCGCAGGCGGCAAATTTCTCGGCGAACTGTACGAGGGTGTCCTGGCGGATCGGCTCAGAGCCCGAATAAGCCACACGCCAGCGACTCAAATCCAGCCCGATCAACGCGCTTTCGCTGACCCGCTCGCTGCACAGCCGATAGGCAAAATCCGGCCCGCCGCTGATGGTCCCGCCGTATTCGCTGATGGCCTCGAGCCAACGCAACGGGCGGGCCAAAAAGTACCCGGGGGACATCAGGATGCACGGCACACCACTGTAAATCGGCTGCAACAAGCCGCCGATCAAGCCCATGTCGTGATACAGCGGCAACCAGCTGACAATCACATCGTCGGGGTTGAGGTCGATACCGAATCCGCGACGGATCAAGCGTTCGTTGGCCACCAGGTTGCCGTGGGTCACTTGCACGCCCTTGGGCAAAGCCGTCGACCCCGAAGTGTATTGCAGGAAGGCAATGTCATCGGCCTGCGACGCCACCGGCTGCCAGGCTTGTGCCAGGCTCGACGCTACCGTGTCGACGCACAGCAACGGTGGCGCATCGGCACTCGCCAGCTCCGGCAGAGCCAGCAAGGACGCGCGCAAATGGCTGCTGGTCAGCACGATACGCGGCTGGGCATCACTCAAGATCGACAGCAAGCGCTCCTGATGATGACGCCGCGCCGACTCGGGTGGATACGCTGGCACGGCGATCACCCCGGCGTACAGGCAGGCGAAAAAGGCCGCCACATAATCCGGGCCACTGGGGAACAACAGGACGGCACGATCCCCTCTGGACGTATTGGCCTGCAAGGCGGCGGCGAGGGTGCGCGCGCGCAGGTCCAGGTCACGATAGGTCAACACCTGACTGGCGCTCTGCTGCTCATCAAGAAAGCGCAAGGCCAATCGATCCGGGGTCTGGGCTGCACGTTGCTGCAGGGCTTGAGCCAATGTGCCAGGGAGTTCGAACGCGTCCATCATGGGATTTCCTGCCTGAAGTCGGCTTTACATAAATTCGGTGTTTGAGAGACGAGAAGCCGGGGCCTCGCTTTAGCCGTGCGCCTGACGCACCTGTTGCTGGCGCCAGCGTGTGAGGTGCTGCTCGGCGTAGCGACGCAGGCACCGCAGCAGCGGGGCTTCTTGCTGGTGCAGAAAAAAGTGGTGACCGTCGAACATGTCCAGGGAAAACGCGCGACTGGTGTCCGCCTGCCAGTCCAGCAATTGCTCGGCGCGTATGCTGTCCTGCTTGCCACCAAACACGTGGATGGGCAGCGGCAAGGGCGCACGCCGGTCATGACTGAAACTGCCGCACAGCAGGAAGTCAGCCCGCAGGATCGGCAGCATCATGTCCATCAACTCGGCATTGGCCAGTACGGCTTCAGAAGTGCCGTTGAGTTCGCGCAAGCGTTCGATTAACTGCTCGTTGGTCTTGGCCACGGCGTATTCACTGACATCCCGGCGGGCCGGACCGGCGGTGCCCGACGCGAACAAAGCCAACGGCTCGGGCAGCCCGCGCTCACGCAGGGCGTGGGCCAGCTCAAACGCCAGCAGGCCGCCCAGGCTGTGGCCAAACAGCGCGTAGGGCCCGTCCAGTTCGGCACTGATTTCATCCGCCAACTGCCGGGCCAGCGGGCGAATATCACTTTGCAGGGGCTCGCCCATGCGCATGCCGCGACCTGGCAACTCCAGTGGCCGCACCTGCAACCAGGCAGGCAGCGAACGCCGCCAGCGGCTGTAGGTCATGGCACTGGCGCCCGAGTAAGGCAGGCAAAACAGTCGCAACGCGCGCCCCTCACGCATGGCCCGAGCCACCGATGTGAAATACCGCCTGTACACATGCAACGGCCATATCGCCCTCCTCCGTCAACGCTCATCAGAGGCCTGAAACTCAGGCCTTCGCCCCTGTTGAACGGTTGTCTGCGGCAAATAATTAGCCCCAAAAATAGTGGCCCTTTGCAGTCAAATACGCGGGATGTGAGGCTTTTCGCAAACTCTGGACTTAATCGGTATTAATTACCTTTCTCAATTGACAATCATTATCATTAAGCCTAGTTTGTTGCGAACTGTGACGGCGCCAGCCGAGCAATGGCCCGCACTTTTTCACTCGCTACAGGTGATCTCCATGACGGAACAAATGTCCACAAGCAGGTGCGACTCACCCTTACTTCAGGCCTTTGTCGACAACCGATTAATCCTGGTCAAAATCGCAGCACGGATCACCGGCTGCCGGTCCCGCGCCGAAGATGTGGTGCAGGACGCTTTCTTCCGCTTGCAGTCAGCACCGCAGATCACCTCGTCGTTCAAGGCGCAGTTGAGCTATCTGTTCCAGATCGTGCGCAATCTGGCGATTGATCACTACCGCAAACAAGCGCTGGAGCAAAAGTACTCCGGCACCGAAGAGGAAGGCTTGAATGTGGTGATCAATGGTGCTTCGCCAGAAACCTCGCACATCAATTTTTCCACCCTGGAAAACATCGCCGACGCCCTGACCGAACTGCCCAGCCGGACGCGTTATGCCTTTGAGATGTACCGCCTGCACGGTGTGCAGCAAAAGGACATTGCCAAGGAACTGGGAGTGTCGCCGACACTGGTCAACTTCATGATTCGTGACGCACTGGTGCACTGCCGAAAGGTCTCGGGCAGCCAGGCAGACACCTCCATCCGTCGCTGAATGCGACGCGCATCGCAGCCTGGGTGCGCGTCGGCGACTGCTCTCTTACACCCGCTCTCGCATCATTAAGGCGGCCCGCTTGTGGGGGAAATCGAACTCCTTGATGCGCTGGTACCCCCGGGCTTGCAGGTAGCCAATCATTTTGCTGTTGTCGGCGCGTGGTTCGGCCACGATGCGCTGAGTACGCGGGTCATCTTCAAACAGGTAGTCGGTCAAGGCTGACAGCCAACTGGCAACCTTGTGTGGCCCCCGATGGGCCTGCTCGCCCACCAGCATGTGAATGCCACGATCATAGTCACCCGCGTCGTAGAAGGGCGCGATTCGGTCTTCCTTGGCCCAATAGGCTTCGAAGTAGGCGAACGGCTGGTCGTCAAAGCAACCGATCAGGGTCAGGGTGTGCGGGTCGGCCGCCAGTTTCTCCAGGTACTGGCGATGGTCGGCCAGGCTGCCGCCTTCATCCCAAAACGCCAGAACTCGCGGGGTGTTTTGCCAGCGATTGAAGCGTTCCAGGTCCAGGTCAATGTCCAACGTGCGCAGTGAAATCCAGGCATCGATCTGCGGGTCGAAGCGGCGATAGACTTCGCCGTGGGGTTTGGCTGGGCGCTGCGGGTGCGGAGCAGTTGCAGTCATTTTCGGGCTCACGATTTTCGTCTACTGATAGGCAGTGTGACGTTGACCGTGGCACAAAATTTAAGACTCGCCAGCGACCATTTCGATGTTGTAGGGCGCGAAGATCGCCTTTAACTGGCCATTGTCGCGAAGCGTTTTGATCAGTTGGGCCACTTCTTCGGTCTTGATCGGCCCGTTCGGGCGGACGAACGCATAGTGGTGGTAGCTCTGGTCGAGACGTTTAGAGACCAGAATCCGAGGTTTGTACTGCGGGTTGTGCTTGAACAGGTCTGTCAGGAAGGAGCACGTCATCAGGGTCATGTCTACGCGACCACGCAACACCATCTGCAGGTTGCTTTCATGGGAATAGGTCAGGGTCGCGTCAAAGTTGCTGGCCAGATAGGCCGGTGAAGGGTTGAAGTTGGCAAAGGCGTAGTGGTAACCGGTGAAGAGTGCCAGTCGCTTGCCCTTCAGATCGTCAAAGTAGGACTGGTCGCGACCCGGCTGCTGCTTGGCGACAAACACTTCGGAGTCTGCCAGGCCAAGGTCGACAGATTCATAATCTATGCCCTTCCAGCCCCAGTTCGAGCTCTCGAAAAGCATCAAATCGACCCGCCCCTGATCGAAGTCACGTACACGCCGCGCCATGGAGGTGGGCACAAGGGTGAAGTGGTAGTCGTTTTGCAACTGATTCATTGCCGTCAACAACTGTTGCAACAGCCCCGTATCGGACCCGCGCTCGGGGCGCACGATATACGGCGGGAAATGCGCCGCTCCGACCCGGACTTCCTGCGCGGCCCAGGCAGACGGGATCAAGGTCAAACCCAGCGTCAACAACACACTGCGGGCCATCCACATCGGCAAACACTTTAACGCTGCGCACATCTGGGAGGCCCAAGACTGGAACTTATTAATGAATAGACGTACAGACTTTATTACGACCGTAATTTAAGCGTGCCTAGACTAGCAAGCAAGCGCGGTGCAGGCCCATTACAAATTAAGTGCCCCGTGGCTGCACTTTAGCTACGCTGCATCCTCGACACCGATGTTGTTTAAGGAACGCTGCACATGCCTCACTGGCTGGTAATTGATCTGGAGGCCACCACCGATGACGGCGGCTGGCCTCTGGAAGAAATGGAAGTCATCGAAATCGGTGCCAGCGTGGTCACGCGTGCAGGACGCGAAATAGACCATTTCCAGCGCTTTGTTCGCCCGCAACGGCGGCCACTGCTCACCGCTTTTTGTCGTCAGTTAACCCATATCACCCAGGCCAATATCGACAATGCCAGCCCCACCGGGCAGGTCTGGGAACAGTTCGAGCGCTGGCTGGGCCAGCATTTGCCCAAACTGGAAGGCTGGGCCAGCTGGGGTGAGTACGATCGCAAGCAACTGGAACAGGAATGGCAACAAAAGCAGCTCAACAGCGCACTGGCACAGTTGCCGCATATGAATCTCAAGCAGCAATTTGCCCAGGTCCGCCAGCTCAAGCAGCCGCTGGGTCTCAATAGCGCACTGCAACTGGCTGGCATGCAGTTCAACGGCCAGCAACATCGCGCCCTCGAAGATGCTCGCAATACCGCACGTTTGCTGCCATTGGTGTTCAAGGTTTAGTGTGGCGTAAAGCCTTCATAAAAGGGCGTGACGGGATAAAACGGCTTCTGCATACTGGCCAGCCTTTTTAACCCATTCCGAGGAATCGCCATGTTTAAAGTCAACGAATACTTCGACGGCACCGTCAAGTCGATTGCGTTCACACAAGCTGAAGGCAAAGCCACTATTGGCGTCATGGCCCCGGGTAAATACGAATTCGGCACCGCCGAGCGTGAAATCATGCACGTGGTCTCGGGCGAGCTGAAGGTCAAGCTGCCGGGCAGCAGCGAGTTTGAAACCTTCAAGACAGGCAGCCAGTTCAACGTACCGGCCAACAGCAAGTTTCAGCTTGAGGTCGCAGTAGATACCGCTTACCTGTGCGAGTACCGCTGAGTTAGAACGCCCTGTAGGCGCGAGCTTGTCTTGTGATCTTTTAAAAAGATCAAAACAAGCCCGCTCCTGCAGGTTTAGTCCGCTGTGTTGAACTGCAACGCCGCCAAGCGCGCATACAGCGGGTTACTGGCAATCAACTGGGCATGCGTGCCTACCGCTACCAGCTTGCCCTGATCCATCACGGCAATGCGATCGGCATTTTGCACCGTGGCCAGACGATGGGCGATCACCAGCGTGGTACGGCCTTCCATCAAGCTTGGCAACGCCTCCTGGATCAAGTGTTCACTCTGCGCATCCAGCGCACTGGTCGCCTCGTCCAACAGTAAAATCGGCGCATCTACCAATAACGCCCGGGCAATGGCCAAGCGTTGACGCTGCCCGCCCGACAACCCCTGACCGCCATCGCCCAAGTGGGTTTTGTAGCCCTGGGGCATCTGCAAAATGAACTCATGTGCATGGGCGATGCGCGCTGCTGCCTCTACCTGGGCATCGCTCGCTTGCGGGTTGCCATAACGAATGTTGTCTTCGACCGAACCAAAGAACAGCGCCGGGGTTTGCGAGACCAGGGCAAAGCAATGCCGCAAGTCGTGCGGGTCCAGTTGCTGGATAGGTCGCCCTTCCAGCAGGATTTGCCCTTGCTGCGGGTCATAAAATCGCAGCAGCAAGTCGAACAAGGTCGATTTACCGGCCCCCGACGGCCCGACCAACGCTAGGGTTTCGCCTGCGTTGATCGTCAGGCTCAGGCCCGCAATCGCGTAGCTTTCGGGACGCGATGGGTAAGAAAAAAGCACATCCTCAAGGCGCAAATTGCCTTCGACCCGTTCCGGCAGCACCTGCAGTCCCGTTTCGGGCACTCCAATCTGGCTCTTGGACTGCAGCAGTTCGCTGATCCGCTGTGCCGCGCCCGCCGCCTGTTGCAGTTCGCCGATGACTTCACTCAGAGTGCCGACGGCACTGCCGACCACAAGGCTGTAAAACACAAACGCAGCCAGTTCGCCACCGGTGATGCGCCCGGCGATGACATCCATGCCGCCCACCCAAAGCATCACCCCGACTGCGCCCAGTACCAGTGAGATCACCAGGGTAATCAGCCACGCACGCTGCAGAATACGCTTACGCGCGGTGGTAAATGCGCCTTCAACCGTTTGTGCAAAGCGCTGCTGGTCCTGCTGTTCATGGTTGTAGGCCTGCACGGTCTTGATCTGGGTCAGCGCCTCGGCCACGTAGCTGCCCACATCGGCGATGCGATCCTGACTTTGCCGTGACAGGCTGCGCACGCGGCGGCCAAAGAGCAAAATCGGCGAGAGCACCAGCGGCAAAGCGACCACCACGATACTGGTGAGCTTGGGGTTGGTGATAAACAGGAGCACCACGCCGCCGATGACCATCAGGCTGTTGCGCAGAAACAGTGACAGGGAAGAACCAATCACCGATTGCAACAAGGTGGTGTCGGTGGTCAGCCGGGACTGGATTTCAGAGCTGCGATTGTTCTCATAGAAACCGGGGTGCAAACCGATCAGGTGGTTGAAGACCTGACGGCGAATATCAGCCACTACCCGCTCACCCATCCACGAAACCAGATAGAAACGCACGAAGGTGCCCACTGCCAAACCCAGCACCAGCAGCAAAAACAGGCCAATGGACTGGTTAAGCATGTGCGGCGACTGAGTCATGAACCCTTTGTCGACCAGCATGCGAATGCCCTGCCCCATCGACAGCGTGATGCCCGCAGTGACGATCAAGGCCAGCAAGGCACCGAGGGCATGCCAGCGATAAGGAGAGACAAAATGGGTAACCAGACGAATGGCGCGGCGTTGACGGGAAGAAAGCATCGAAGGGTTCCGGAAGGTAATCTCTGAGGGGGCATGTGCAAAAGCCTTGCACAGCCTACAACGAACCGGCCCTGGGACTGGTAAACCTTTCTCACTCGTTTTGATTATGACCGGGTGCCGCAAGCCCTAGGCGTTAAAGTTCTAAAGTGAGGGTGGAAGTTTCCAGGTATTTCTGTTGGACTGGGTTACTCCACCAAGTGATGTAACAGCTTGGTCATTTAACGGATCTAAAGTAGCGCTACACCCTGATGAGGAGACAGGCCATGGAATCAATCAACACTCAAGCATTACCGGTAATTCGCACCCACCAGCAACTGTCTGGGTGCGCCTTTATCGACGCTGAAGGTAATGAAGTTCTCATCACTGAAGAGATGATTCAGAACGCCTGCCAAGAACTGGAACAGCGTTTGGTCAAACCTGCTAGCAAAGACTGAAGCTGACAACACCTGACTTGCCCGCGATCTTTTAAAAAGGTCAAAAGATCGCGAGGCAAGCTTGCTGCTACGCCAACTCTGCACCTAACGCTTTAACCATCTGCGTCAACTCTTGCGACTGCCCCACTATCCGCACCGGCAAGCCTTCGATTTCACGGCGTACCGGGTAGTGTTTGCGCAACGCGTCAAATGCCAGTTTCTGCTCCTGCACCGTGCCCACCAGGCTGCGGCGAAAGTCCGCATCGTCGCGGCGCGGGTCGTAGACGCCCCGGCACAACATGGCCAGCGCCCAGGCCGGATCACTCTCGGCGCTCAGCTCGACTTTGGCCAGCCAAGGTGCTGGCAGCAGGTCCGCCAGCTTGATGACCGCTTCCTGACCAAGAAAATCGCAGAACGCCTGGTAAATCTGCGCTGTACCGCGCTGCTTGCCGTCCAGGCTGTAGCCCGCGATATGCGGCGTTGCCAGCACGCACAGGTCGGCCAGTTCCACATCCACCTGCGGCTCGGCTTCCCAGACATCCAGCACCGCTTGCAGGTCTTCGCGCTGAGTCAGCACGTCACGCAAGGCGTTGTTATCAATCACCGGCCCCCGGCTGGCATTGATCAGCCAAGTGCCTTGCTTGAGCTGGTTCAGCCGCTGATGATCGAACAAGTGCCAGGTCGGATGTTCACCGGATTTATCCAGCGGGGTGTGCAAGCTGATGACATCGCAACGTTCGATGATCTGCTCAAGGCTCACGTAGCCATCGCCCTCGACTGCCTGACGCGGCGGATCGCAGACCAGCACGTTGAAGCCCAAGCCTTTCAGGACACTCACCAGCCGCCCGCCCACTTCACCGGCCCCCACTACACCATAGGTGCGCTGGTGCAGGGCGGCACCTTCGATCTCGGCCAGGGTCAGCAAGCTGCCAAGCACGTAATCCACTACCCCACGGGCATTGCAGCCCGGTGCGCTGGACCACTGAATGCCCTCTTGCTGAAAATAATCGAGTGCCAAATGATCAGTGCCGATGGTGCAAGTGCCGACAAAGCGCACGGCGCTGCCTTCAAGCAGGTCTCGGTCGACCTTGGTCACCGAGCGCACCAGCAACACATCGGCATCGTGCACGTCGGCCCGAGTGATCTGGCGCCCCGGCAAACGGCGTATCTCACCGAATTGGGCGAAGAATGCATCGATCAACGGAATATTTTCATCAGCAACAATCAGCATGGCAGGCTCCTTTCAAGGAGTGGCAGTGTAGGCGTTGTTGACACATTTTGGCGCGTATCAATCCAGCTTCTTGCGGATCCAGTACAGGTACTTGCCCGCCTCTTCTGTCTGCCCCACCAGTTCGTGGTCCAGAAACACGCAGAACTTGGGGATATCGCGCCGGGTCGACGGGTCGGTGGCAATGACTTTCAGCAAGCCCCCCGCCGGCAGGTCGCGAATGTGTTGGTGCAACATCATGACGGGCTCAGGGCAGTTCAGGCCGCTGGCGTCCAGGGTGCCGTCAACCGGCAGTTCAGCAACATTCATCAGAGACTCCTGAATCAACGAGATTTCGGCTTTTTCACGTCCAGTCGACGCAGATGGCAGGTCACTTCTTCTCGATCGTGGTACAGCTGCTTGCAGCCGATGTCGACCTGAATACCGCGCGCCTTGAAGCCGTCGGCAATGCGGTCGAGCAAACGGCGCACTTCGGCGTAGCGTTGTTTCATCGGCAGCTTCAAGTTGACCACGGCTTCGCGGCAATGCCCTTCGCCGATCCACTCTTCAAGCATCGCCGCATTGCGGGCAGGCTTTTCGACGATATCGCAGACCATCCAGTCCACCGGCTGCTTGGGCTTGAAGGTAAAACCATCGGCCATGAGGTGCTGCACCAGGCCGGTGTCCATCAGGCTTTCGGCCATCGGGCCATTGTCGACGGCGGTTACGAGCATGCCGCGATTGACCAGTTGCCAGGTCCAGCCACCGGGGGCAGCGCCCAGGTCAACGCCAGTCATGTCGCTGTGCAGGCGCTCATCCCATTGATCACGCGGGATGAAATGATGCCAGGCCTCTTCCAGCTTCAGAGTCGAACGGCTCGGGGCCTCACGCGGGAACTTGAGGCGCGGAATGCCCATCGGCCACATGGCCGAATTGTTGGACTCAGCCAGCCCCAGGAACACTTCACGGCCACTTTTGAAGGTCAGCAACAAGCGCGGTTTGTGATCGGCGTTTTCGACCAGCTTGCCCGCCTTGAGCAACGCCTTGCGCAGATGCACCTCGAACTTCTTGCAGAAGTTGGAGAGTTCCTTGCCGTCGTTGGTGTCGACCACTTCCAGCCACAGGCTGCCACACACCGGAAAATCGGCCATGTGCTCGAGAATCACGCTGATCCGGTCGGTTTCCGGCAGGTCAACAAAACCGCCACGCGCCCATTGCCGAGGGAAAATCAGTTCGCGAAAACGCACGTGCTGCATGAGGCGTTCAGCGCCGCCTGCTTCGGTGCAGACAAATTCGGCACAGGCCGCGCCCGGCTTGGCTTTGGCATAGCCAGACACATCATGACGGGCGGCCAGCTCAGAGATTTCAGAGCAGACCTCGCCTTCAAAACCGGGTCGGCAATGCATAAAAACGGTGTTCATTGAATTACTCCTGGGCAGCGGCAAGACATTAGACCGCTGCGCAACCTTGCCCCAGAGCAAGGTCTGTCACGAAAAGGCGGGCATCATAACTGAGTTCGGAACCTTGAAGCCGTATAGACAGTCCAGTTATTAGCCAGATCATTGAATCAGGGCTAGGTTAATAGCTCTGTTCGTACCCCACGATCCGTGCCGTGCGGATCAAAAGGAGTCATTTCATGTCCTCCCTCGATAGCCTGAAAAGCCTCGCCACACTAAAAGTCGCCGATAAGACTTATCACTACTTCAGCTTGCCGCTCGCCGCCAAAACCCTTGGCGATTTGAGCAAGTTACCGATGTCTCTCAAAGTGCTGCTGGAAAACCTGCTGCGCTGGGAAGACGGTAAAACCGTCACTGAACCCGACCTCAAGGCCCTCGCGGCGTGGCTCAAGGAGCGCCGCAGTGACCGCGAGATCCAGTACCGCCCGGCCCGGGTGTTGATGCAGGATTTTACCGGCGTACCCGCCGTGGTCGACCTGGCCGCCATGCGCGCCGCGATGGCCAAGGCCGGTGGCGACCCGCAGCGGATCAACCCGCTGTCGCCGGTTGACCTGGTGATCGACCACTCGGTGATGGTCGACAAGTTCGGCAGTACCAGCGCCTTTGAGCAAAACGTCGACATCGAAATGCAGCGTAACGGCGAGCGTTATGCGTTTTTGCGCTGGGGCCAGGATGCCTTTGATAATTTCAGTGTCGTGCCGCCCGGCACCGGGATTTGCCACCAGGTGAACCTGGAATACCTGGGCCGCACGGTCTGGACCAAAGACGAAGACGGCCGCACCTATGCCTTCCCCGATACGCTGGTCGGCACGGACTCGCACACCACCATGATCAACGGCCTGGGCGTGCTGGGCTGGGGCGTGGGCGGGATCGAGGCCGAAGCCGCCATGCTCGGCCAACCGGTGTCGATGCTGATCCCGGAAGTGGTGGGCTTCAAGCTCAGCGGCAAACTTAAAGAAGGCATCACCGCCACCGACCTGGTACTGACTGTCACGCAAATGCTGCGCAGCAAAGGCGTGGTCGGCAAGTTTGTCGAATTCTATGGCGACGGCCTGGCCGATTTGCCGTTGGCCGACCGCGCCACCATTGCCAACATGGCCCCGGAATACGGTGCGACCTGCGGCTTCTTTCCGGTAGACGAGATCACTCTGGACTACCTGCGGCTTTCGGGCCGCCCGGCCGACACGGTCAATTTGGTCGAGGCCTACTGCAAAGCCCAGGGCCTGTGGCGCGAAGCCGGGCAAGAGCCAGTGTTCACTGACACTCTGGCGCTCGACATGGGCACCGTCGAAGCCAGTCTGGCCGGGCCCAAGCGCCCACAAGACCGGGTTGCCCTGCCGAATGTCGCTCAGGCGTTCAGCGACTTTTTGAACTTGCAGTTCAAACCAGCCAGCAAAGAAGAAGGCCGCCTGGAAAGTGAAGGCGGCGGTGGCGTGGCCGTGGGCAACGCCGATCTGGTCGGCGAAGCGGATTACAGTCTGGACGGCAAAACCTATCGCCTGAAAAACGGCGCCGTGGTGATTGCCGCCATTACCTCGTGCACCAACACCTCCAACCCGAGCGTCATGATGGCGGCAGGCCTGGTGGCCAAAAAAGCCGTCGAGAAAGGCCTGAAAAGTCAGCCTTGGGTAAAAACCTCGCTGGCGCCCGGCTCCAAGGTGGTCACCGACTACTACAAAGCGGCAGGGCTGACACCCTACCTCGACCAACTGGGCTTCGACCTGGTGGGCTATGGCTGCACCACGTGTATCGGCAACTCCGGGCCGCTGCCCGAGCCGATTGAAAAAGCCATCACCCAGTCCGACCTGACCGTGGCGTCGGTACTGTCAGGCAACCGCAACTTTGAAGGCCGCGTTCACCCGCTGGTCAAGACCAACTGGCTGGCCTCGCCACCGCTGGTGGTCGCCTATGCTCTGGCCGGTACTGTGCGCATCGACATCAGCAGCGAGCCGCTGGGCGTGGGCAAAGACGGCAAACCGGTGTACCTGCGCGATATCTGGCCCAGCCAGAAAGAAATCGCCGACGCCGTGGCGCAAGTCAGCACCGGCATGTTCCACAAGGAATACGCCGAGGTGTTTGCCGGTGACGAACAATGGCAAGCCATCGAAGTGCCGCAAGCGGCGACCTATGTGTGGCAGGACAGCTCCACCTACATCCAGCACCCGCCATTCTTCGAAGACATTGACGGGCCATTGCCGGTGATTGAAGACGTCAAAGGCGCGAACATCCTGGCGCTGCTCGGAGACTCGGTGACCACCGACCACATCTCCCCTGCCGGTAACATCAAGGTCGACAGTCCGGCCGGGCGTTACCTGCGCGAAAAAGGCGTCGAGCCACGTGACTTCAACTCCTACGGTTCGCGCCGTGGCAACCATGAAGTGATGATGCGCGGCACATTCGCCAATATCCGCATTCGCAACGAAATGCTTGGTGGCGAAGAAGGGGGCAATACGCTGTACATCCCGACCGGCGAAAAACTGGCGATCTATGATGCCGCCATGCGTTATCAAGCCTCGGGAACGCCGCTGGTGGTGATTGCCGGCCAGGAATACGGCACCGGTTCAAGCCGAGACTGGGCGGCCAAGGGCACCAATCTGCTGGGCGTCAAAGCGGTGATTGCCGAAAGCTTCGAGCGTATCCACCGCTCCAATCTGGTGGGCATGGGCGTATTGCCCTTGCAGTTCAAGCAGGGCCAGAACCGCAAGAGCCTGAAACTGACCGGCAAGGAGACCTTGGACATTCTCGGGCTGACCGGGGCCGAGTTGCAGCCACGCATGAACCTGACCCTGGTGATCACTCGTGAAGATGGCCAACAGGAACAGGTTGAAGTCTTGTGCCGGATCGACACCCTCAATGAAGTGGAATACTTCAAGGCGGGCGGCATCTTGCACTACGTGCTACGCCAGTTGATTGCGTCGTAAACACTGAATAACCGCAGGAGTGAGCTTGCCTCGCGATCTTTTGACCTTTGAAAGATCGCGGGGCAAGCTCGCTCCTACGGGTTTGTGTCTGTAATAATCGTGCGCCCTTCTCCCCCCCAAGGATTCGCATGATCGCCCTGCCCTGGCCTTATCTCGCCCTCTTGACCCTCGGCTACGGCATTGCCCTGAGCTATGGCCAATTAGGCGTTCAAGCTGTTATTGCCCTGGCCGCCCTGGTGGTGAGCGGGCTTGCTGCCCACCAAACCCAACGATCATGGCTGCGCTATGCCGGGCACGCAGTGTTTGTGTTGTTGGCGCTGGCCTTGGCCCTGCACTGGTTGCCCGGCTTTCATAACGGTCGCGCGATCGACCCCGAGCGTCTGACCCCGGATGCCGTGCCTTTTTCGATGTACCTGAATCTGGACAAATCCCTGATCGGCTTTTGGCTGTTGCTGGTGTGCCCGTGGATTGCACCGCGGTTTGACTGGAGGGCCTCGGTGGGCGCCACGTTATTGGGGCTGGTGCTGGCTGCGATCACCGCGCTGGGCGGTGCGCTGCTACTGGGCATCATTAGCTGGGCGCCCAAATGGCCGGCTCAAGGCACCCTCTGGCTGGTGAATAACCTGCTACTGGTCACGCTGGTCGAAGAAGCGCTGTTTCGTGGCTATCTCCAGGGCGGGTTGAGCCGCTGGTTCAAGCAATTGCCTTACGGGCAAACCCTGGCTCTGGTCATCGCCTCGCTGTTGTTCGGCCTGGCACACATCGGCGCTGGCTGGCAGTGGGTGCTGCTGGCGGGGATTGCCGGGCTTTGCTATGGCCTGGCCTATCGCTTTGGTGGGCTAAGTGCGGCGATCGCAACGCACTTTGGGCTCAACGTGCTGCACTTGGCATTTTTTACCTATCCGATGCTGGCGCCTTAGTTATCGGCGCTACGGTAGCCACCGCGTTCACCGACGCGGTGGCTACCGAAATATTAATTAAACAATTCCCTACGCATGCCGACAGCCTTTCAAAGTCTTGCGGATTGAAACGACATGCGTAACAACCAGCCCATCACCCAGCGCGAGCGTACATTCCCCGCGCAGCAACGGTTGATTTCCACTACCGATACCAAAGGCGTGATCACCTACTGCAACGACGCGTTCGTCGAGATCAGCGGATTCTCGCGTGATGAGCTGGTGCGTGCGCCGCATAACCTGGTACGCCATCCGGATGTACCTTCAGCGGTGTTCGAGCACATGTGGAGCACCCTTAAAAAGGGCATGCCGTGGATGGGCATCGTCAAGAACCGCTGCAAGTCCGGCGATCACTATTGGGTAAATGCCTACGTGACCCCGGTGTTTGAAAACGAACGCGTGGTGGGCTATGAGTCTGTGCGAGTCAAGCCGACGGCCGAACAGATCCGCCGCGCCGAAGCGCTGTACCAGCGCCTGAATCGTGGCAAACCCGCCGTGCCCCGCCGTGACAAGTGGCTGCCGGTCTTGCAGGACTGGTTGCCGTTTATTCTGGTCAGCCAACTGAGCTTTCTCATTGGCGCGGCGCTCAACTCCAGTTGGGGCTTTGCCTTGGCGGCGTTACTGTCGATTCCATTGGGCCTGCTTGGCCTGACCTGGCAGCAACGCGGCATCAAGCGTTTGCTGCGTCTGGCCGAGCAGACCACCTCGGACCCACTGATTGCCCAGATGTACACCGACAGCCGCGGCCCGCAAGCGCGTCTGGAAATGTCCATCCTGAGCCAGGAAGCACGCCTCAAGACCTGTCTGACCCGTCTGCAAGACACGGCTGAACATTTGAGCGAGCAAGCACGTCAATCGGATGCGCTGGCCCACAAGAGTTCCAGCGGGCTGGAGCGCCAGCGGGTTGAAACCGAACAGGTGGCCACCGCCGTCAACCAGATGGCGGCGACCACTCAAGAAGTCGCCAACCATGTGCAGCGCACTGCGGATGCCACCCAGGAAGCCAATCGGCTGACCCACCAGGGCCGAAACATCGCCGGCGAAACCCGCGATGCCATTGAGCGCTTGTCGGTGGTGGTGGGTGAAACGGGCGCCACGGTGACCCAGCTAGCCAAAGACAGCGACGAAATCGGCGGTGTCGTCGACGTGATCAAGAGCATTGCCGACCAGACCAACCTGCTGGCCTTGAACGCCGCCATTGAAGCGGCACGTGCCGGTGAAATGGGCCGCGGCTTTGCCGTAGTGGCCGATGAAGTGCGGCAACTGGCGCAACGCACCAGCACCTCGACAGGCCAGATTCACGGCTTGATTGCCAAGCTGCAACAGACCGCTGCCACCGCCGTAAACACCATGGACGCCGGGCATCGCCAGGCACAAGAAGGCGTAGCACGGGTACTGGAAGCTGACGCGGCGCTGGTCGGGATCAGTGAAGCAGTGGCCAATATCACCGACATGACCGCCCAGATTGCTGCCGCCACCGAAGAGCAAAGTGCCGTGGCCGAAGAAGTCAGCCGCAACATCAGCACCATTGCCGACTTGGCTGACCAGACCTCGGAACAGGCGCAGCACTCAGCGCTTTTGAGTGAAGAACTGGCGCAGACCGTGAATATCCAATATTCGCTGGTGGAGCGGTTTAACCGCTGACGAGGCGCGAAGCCGGCGATCTTTTGATCTTCTATGGCAAAAGATCGCTCGGCACGCTCACGCCTACAAGGCCAACTTCAACCCGCTGGCTATCTTGTCTGCTGCACTGTCCAGATGCTGCTCGTGGGTGAAGCCTGACGCTTTGAGCGGCTTCAAATCGTGATCCGCCGCCGCTAACCACGCCACTTCAATGCTCGGCGACAGCGAGTAGGTTTGCACGGCTTCGCGATTGCCCAGCGCGTCGCGCTCGCCTTGCACGATCAGGGTCGGCGTGTGCAGTTCGGCCAAGTGCGCAACCCGGGGTTTTTCCGGCTTGCCCACGGCATAGAACGGATACCCCAGGCACACCAGCCGATCCACAGCCAAATCATCCGCCACCAGGCTGGCCATGCGCCCGCCCATGGACTTGCCGCCGATGGCTAATTGCCCAGCGACATGCCGTCGCACCTCGCTGTACACCTCGCGCCAGCTTTCCAGCAATTTAGCCTGAGGGTTGGGCGGCCGTTTGCCACCCTCGAGGCGACGTTGCGCCATATACGGGAACTCGAAGCGCAGCACGTTGACCCCGCGTGCAGCAAGGCGCTGCGCCATCCCGGTCATCCAGGCGCTGTCCATCGGCGCGCCTGCGCCGTGAGCCAGGATCAGTGTGGTCGCTGACGCGGTGTGCGCTGCGTCCCACAGCCAGCCCCGTGTCTGCACGCAGTTCGCCCATTGATCCTCGTCAATACCCACTTTGCTGCCTACGCCCATGCTTGCCTCGCTTTTAGTCTGCCTATAACTCCAGGCGTGCATTGCACTCGCCTGATCCGTGGATGGGGAACCATGAACACTTCTATCAGTACCGCCTACAACTATAGGGTGGTCCGCCAATTTGCCATTATGACGGTGGTTTGGGGCATCGTCGGTATGGGGCTCGGCGTTTTGCTCGCTGCGCAGTTGGTCTGGCCCGAACTGAACTTCGATTTGCCCTGGACCAGTTTCGGGCGGTTGCGCCCACTGCACACCAACGCGGTGATCTTCGCGTTCGGCGGTTGTGCACTGTTTGCCTCCTCGTTTTACTCGGTGCAACGCACCTGCCAAACCACGCTGTTCGCCCCCAGGATCGCGACATTTACCTTTTGGGGCTGGCAACTGGTGATTCTGCTGGCGGCCATCAGCCTGCCATTGGGTTACACCAGCTCCAAGGAATACGCCGAGCTGGAGTGGCCGATCGATATCCTGATCACCATCGTCTGGGTCGCCTACGCCATCGTGTTCTTCGGCACGATCATGCAGCGCAAGACCAGGCATATCTACGTGGGCAACTGGTTTTTCGGCGCGTTTATCGTCACCGTGGCGATTTTGCACATCGTCAACAATCTGGAAATCCCGGTCAGTTTCACCAAGTCTTACTCGCTGTACGGTGGCGCTACTGACGCCATGGTTCAGTGGTGGTACGGCCATAACGCCGTGGGCTTTTTCCTGACGGCGGGCTTTTTGGGGATGATGTATTACTTCGTGCCCAAACAGGCTGAGCGACCGATCTATTCGTATCGCTTGTCCATCGTGCACTTCTGGGCGCTGATTACCCTGTACATCTGGGCTGGGCCGCACCACTTGCACTACACCGCATTGCCAGACTGGGCGCAGTCGCTGGGCATGGTGATGTCGCTGATTCTGTTGGCACCCAGCTGGGGCGGCATGATCAACGGCATGATGACCCTCTCGGGCGCCTGGCATAAGTTGCGCAGCGACCCCATCCTGCGCTTTCTGGTGGTCTCGCTGGCGTTCTACGGCATGTCGACCTTTGAAGGCCCGATGATGGCCATCAAGACCGTCAACGCCCTCTCCCATTACACCGACTGGACCATCGGCCATGTGCACGCCGGGGCGCTGGGCTGGGTGGCGATGATTTCCATCGGTGCGATGTACCACATGATCCCCAAAGTCTTCGGCCGCCCACAGATGTACAGCATCGGCCTGATCAATGCGCACTTCTGGCTGGCCACCATCGGCACCGTGCTCTACATCGCCTCGATGTGGGTCAACGGTATCGCCCAGGGCCTGATGTGGCGAGCCGTCAACGCCGACGGCACGTTGACCTACTCCTTCGTCGAAACCCTGGTGGCCAGCCATCCGGGCTACGTCGTGCGGTTGATCGGCGGAGCGATTTTCCTGAGTGGCATGTTGCTGATGGCCTACAACACCTGGCGCACCGTGCGTCATGCCGAGCCTGCTGAAGTTGTCGCTGCAGCGCAGATGGCCTGAGGAGTCCGCCATGAAACACGAAGTGATTGAAAAGAATATCGGTCTGATGCTGTTGCTGATGATCCTGTGCGTGAGTGTCGGCGGCCTGACGCAGATCGTGCCGCTGTTTTTCGAGGACGTGACCAACACGCCCGTAGAAGGCATGAAGCCCTACACCGCGCTGCAACTCGAAGGCCGTGACGTGTACATCCGTGAAGGCTGTGTGGGCTGCCACTCGCAGATGATCCGCCCGTTCCGTGCCGAGACCGAGCGTTATGGCCACTACTCGGTGGCCGGCGAAAGCGTGTGGGATCACCCGTTCCTGTGGGGTTCCAAGCGCACCGGGCCGGACCTGGCGCGGGTGGGTGGTCGCTACTCGGATGACTGGCACCGTGCGCACTTGTACAACCCGCGCAACGTCGTGCCCGAATCGAAAATGCCGGCTTACCCGTGGCTGGTATCGACGCCAGTGGACAGCAGCCATACCGCGAAAAAACTCGAAGTGATGCGCACCCTCGGCGTGCCTTACACCGATGAAGACATTGCCAATGCCAAACAGTCGGTCAAAGGCAAAACCGAAATGGACGCGCTGGTCGCCTACCTGCAAGTGCTCGGCACTGCGATCAAGAGCAAGAGGTAAGCCATGGTGTTTGAGATCAATAGCGCAATGATTCGCGGGTTAGGCACGGTGGTGGTTGCAGTGGCATTTATCGGTCTGGCGCTGTGGGTGTTCAGCCCGCGACGCAAGGCAGAGTTCGATGACGCGACCCTGCTGCCATTCAAGGACGATCCCGAGGCCATCAAACACGTCAAGCAGGAACAAGCGGCCAGGAGTAACAAAAATGTCTGAGTTCTGGAGTCTCTATGTCAGCGTATTGACCATTGGCACGCTGATCGGTCTGACCTGGCTGCTGTTCGGTACACGCAAGGGCGAGAAAAAGAGCGAGACCCACGAAACCATGGGTCACAGCTTTGATGGCATCGAGGAGTACGACAACCCGCTGCCACGCTGGTGGTTCCTGTTGTTCATCGGCACGCTGGTGTTCGGGGTCGGCTATTTGATCCTCTACCCGGGCCTCGGTAACTGGAAAGGCCTGCTGCCGGGTTATGAGGATGGCTGGACCGGCGCCCACGAGTGGGAAAAGGAGATGGACAAGGCCGATGCCCGGTTCGGACCAATTTTTGCCAAGTACGCGGCGATGCCCGTCGCGCAGGTGGCACAGGACCCTGCCGCGCTGAAAATGGGCGGCCGCCTGTTTGCGTCCAACTGCTCGGTGTGCCACGGCTCGGATGCCAAGGGCGCGTTCGGCTTTCCTGATCTGACGGACGCATCCTGGCGCTGGGGCGGCGATGCCGACACCATCAAGGCCACAATCATGGGCGGACGTATCGCAATGATGCCGGCCTGGGGTGAAGTGCTGGGTGAAGACGGGGTCAAGAATGTCTCGGCCTATGTTCGCCACGACCTGGCAGGCCTGCCGTTGCCGCAAGGTGCGTCGTTCAATCTGGACGCGGGCAAGCAAGCGTATGACACCACCTGCGTGGCGTGTCATGGCGCTGGCGGCAAAGGTAACCCGCTGCTCGGCGCCCCGGACCTGACCACACCCGCTGCCTTTATCTACGGTACCGGCCTGGCGCAATTGCAGCAGACCATCCGCCATGGTCGTCAGGGCCATATGCCTGCGCAAAACGAACTGTTGGGCAACGACAAGGTGCAATTGGTAGCCGCCTATGTGTACAGCTTGTCGCGAGGTGACTCAGAGGAAAAAACCATGGAATAACGTCTGACACGGCAGGAGCGACGGCGAGTCGCCCCCACAAAGATGTATACAACATTGTGAACAAAATCTGGACTTTCCGTCTTTCCTCTTTTACTTTCTCCCTCAGGGCTGGCTCGCCAGCCCCCTCGCCACACCCTTCCACGCAGCGTTAATCAATCCATGGATTTTTGCAGGAAGGCCGCAGAACAAGGGCTGCAAGGCAGATGCCGGGGTCAGGCTGCGTTGCAATAGCCCTATGCTTTATCCATACTTGCGACCATTTTGCCCCTAATAACTATAAAACCGTGGAACCTTGCGATGAGCACAGCAATCAATCCGACTGCTTATAACTATAAGGTCGTCCGCCAGTTCGCCATCATGACGGTGGTCTGGGGGATCCTGGGCATGGGGCTTGGGGTCTTTATTGCGTCACAGTTGGTGTGGCCTGAACTCAACCTGGATCTTGAGTGGACAACCTTCGGTCGTCTGCGCCCCTTGCACACCAACCTGGTGATTTTTGCCTTTGGTGGCTGCGCGTTGTTCGGGACGTCTTTTTACGTGGTGCAGCGCACCTGCCAGACGCGGCTGATCTCTGACCGCCTGGCCGCGTTCACCTTCTGGGGCTGGCAAGCGGTCATCCTCGGGGCAATCATCACCTTGCCGCTGGGCTACACCACCACCAAAGAATACGCTGAGCTGGAGTGGCCGTTGGCTATCCTGCTGGCCATCGTCTGGGTGGCCTACGGTATTGTCTTTTTCGGCACCATAACCCGGCGTAAAACCAAGCACATCTATGTGGGCAACTGGTTCTATGGTGCGTTCATTGTGGTGACGGCCATGCTGCACGTGGTCAACCACGCGTCGCTGCCAGTGAGTTTCTTCAAGTCTTACTCGGCCTATGCAGGCGCCACCGATGCCATGATCCAGTGGTGGTATGGCCACAACGCAGTCGGGTTTTTCCTGACCACCGGCTTTCTGGGCATGATGTATTACTTCGTGCCCAAGCAGGCCGAACGGCCGATTTACTCGTATCGGCTGTCGATCGTGCACTTCTGGGCGCTGATCACCCTGTACATCTGGGCCGGCCCGCATCACTTGCACTACACCGCCTTGCCGGACTGGGCACAGTCACTGGGCATGGCCATGTCGATCATTCTGCTGGCCCCCAGCTGGGGCGGCATGATCAACGGCATGATGACCCTCTCGGGCGCCTGGCATAAGTTGCGTACCGACCCGATCCTGCGCTTTCTGGTGGTCTCGCTGGCGTTCTACGGCATGTCGACTTTCGAGGGCCCGATGATGGCCATCAAGACCGTCAACGCCCTCTCCCACTACACCGACTGGACCATCGGCCACGTTCACGCCGGTGCGTTGGGCTGGGTGGCGATGATTACCATCGGCTCGATGTACCACATGATCCCGCGCCTCTACGGCCAGACGCAGATGTACAGCATTCGCCTGATCAACATCCACTTCTGGCTGGCCACCATCGGCACCGTGCTGTACATCGCCTCCATGTGGGTCAACGGCATCACCCAGGGCTTGATGTGGCGAGCGATCAACGATGACGGCACGCTGACCTACTCGTTCGTGGAAGCCCTGCAAGCCAGTCACCCCGGCTTTATCGTTCGCGCCATCGGCGGAGCCATTTTCGCCAGCGGCATGCTGTTCATGGCCTACAACGTGTTCCGCACCATCCGTGCCTCGAACCCGGCGCAAGCCGAAGCCGCGAGCACGATTGCCGTTGTGGGAGCCCACTGATGATCAAGCACGACACTATCGAGAAGAACCTTGGCCTGATGGCCTTGCTCATGGTCATTGCCGTGAGTATCGGCGGGCTGACACAAATCGTTCCCTTGTTTTTCGAGGACGTGACCAACAACCCGGTGGAAGGCATGAAGCCTCGCAGCGCGCTGGAGCTAGAAGGCCGCGACATCTATATCGCCAACGGCTGCGTGGGCTGCCATTCGCAAATGATCCGCCCGTTCCGTGCCGAGACCGAGCGCTACGGCCATTACTCGGTTGCCGGTGAAAGCGTATGGGACCACCCGTTCCTGTGGGGTTCCAAACGCACCGGCCCGGACCTGGCCCGGGTGGGCGGACGTTACTCCGATGACTGGCACCACGCGCACTTGTACAACCCTCGCAACGTGGTGCCAGAGTCGATCATGCCGGCTTATCCCTTCCTGGTTGAGCGCACGCTGGACGGCAAGGATACGGCCAAGAAGATGGAAGTCTTGCGCACCCTGGGCGTGCCTTACACCGATGCCGACATTGCCGGTGCCAAGGACGCAGTGAAGGGCAAGACTGAAATGGACGCCCTGGTGGCTTACCTCCAGGGCCTGGGCACACTCATCAAGAGCAAACGGTGATCTGAATGGATATCGGGATGATTCGTGGCCTGGGCACGCTGGTGGTGATGGTGGCTTTTATTGGTCTGGCCTTGTGGGTGTTCAGCCCCAAGCGCAAGTCCGAGTTTGACGACGCAACGCTGTTGCCGTTCAAGGACGACCCCGAAGCCATCAAGCACGTCGAGCAAGAACAAGCGTCCAGGAGCAAAAACAAATGACCGAGTTCTGGAGTGTGTACGTCACTGTCCTCACCCTGGGCACCCTCTTCGCCTTGACCTGGCTGCTGTTTGCCACGCGCAAGGGCCAGCGCAGCGAGCAGACCGAAGAAAAAGTCGGGCACGCCTACGATGGGATCGAGGAATATGACAATCCGCTGCCTAAATGGTGGTTCATGCTGTTTGTGGGCACCATCATCTTCGCCCTGGGTTACCTGGTGCTGTACCCGGGCCTGGGTAACTGGAAAGGCCTGCTGCCGGGTTACCAGTATTTGGACACCAAAGAACAGACCCCGTTTGCCAATGGCCAGACCGGCTGGACCGGCGTGCATGAATGGGAAAAGGAAATGGCCAGGTCGGACGCCCGATTTGGGCCGATCTTTGCCAAGTTCGCCGCCATGCCCATCGAAGAAGTAGCCAAAGACCCGCAAGCGCTGAAAATGGGCGGTCGCCTGTTTGCCTCCAATTGCGCGGTGTGCCATGGCTCTGATGCCAAAGGCGCGTTCGGCTTTCCAAACCTGACTGACTCCTCCTGGCGCTGGGGCGGCGATGCCAACACCATCAAGGCCACGATCATGGCAGGGCGTGTCGGGGTGATGCCAGCCTGGGGTGAAGTGCTGGGTGAAGATGGGGTCAAGAATGTATCGGCCTATGTTCGTCATGACCTCGCAGGCCTGCCGCTGCCGCAAGACGCCTCGTTCAATCTGGACGCGGGCAAGCAAGCCTTCAACACCACTTGCGTGGCCTGTCATGGCGCCAACGGCAAAGGTAACCCGCTGCTCGGCGCACCGGACCTGACCACACCCACAGCCTTTATCTACGGCACCAGCCTGGCACAGTTGCAACAGACCATTCGCCACGGGCGCAAGGGCCAGATGCCGGCGCAAGCCGAATTTCAAGGCAACGACAGGGTGCACCTGTTGGCGGCCTACGTGTACAGCCTGTCCCATGGCGATGAGGCCAAACCTGCGGAGTAAGCCCGATTGCATCGCCCCGGGTTGAGGGGCGCTTTGTTTCATCATGTTTTCGAGATTGTTGGGGGTCGCCAAAAGTAGTAACGTTTCTACATTAGCTTTTTGGAGAGGATCACGCCATGACCATCACCACGATTTCGAGCCGTGAATTCAATCAAGACACAAGCGGTGCCAAAAAAGCATCGCAACAAGGGCCTGTTTACATCACCGACCGTGGCCGCCCCGCGCATGTACTGCTATGCATGGAGGAGTACCAACGACTGACCGGCCAGCACGCAAGCATCGTCGACCTGCTCGTCATGCCTGAAACGCCTCCGGTTGAATTCGAACCCGAACGAGCAATCATCGCGCCGCGCCCCGTGGACCTCTAATGTTCCTGCTCGATACCAACGTGGTTTCAGAACTCCGCAAGCCCCAGGCTCACCCATGCGTGGTGGCCTGGGCCAGCAGTGTGCCCGCCTACAAGCTGTATATTTCGGCCATTACCTTGCTGGAAATTGAAACGGGCATCCTGCGTCTGGAACGCCAGGACCCACAGCAGGCTGCGCCGTTGCGAAACTGGCTCGAAGCCCACGTGATACCGGCGTTTGCCGGGCGCGTATTGTCGATTGACAGCATGGTTGCCAGACGCTGCGCCCGCCTGCATGTACCTGACCGCAGCAATGAATGTGACGCCCTGATCGCGGCAACGGCCCTGGTCCACGGCATGACAGTCGTGACCCGCAACACTCAGGATTTCGCCCTCAGTGGAGCACCGCTACTCAACCCGTGGGAGCCCTGAACCAGGGTTTTGACCCTGTACTCGGCGCCTTAAGTCAATTGATCCACGTCATGATTTACAGCAACTCCTATACCAAGTTAAGGCGCTTCGGAACGCGACCAAAGGTCGCACCCTTGAGCTAGAGTCCCAGGGGTATCATTGCGCCATCGCAACACCTTCTGACCGCGGTTGGCACGTACTGGCCGTGGCACTTAACTGCCGTGGTAAGTACTCATGAGCGATAAGATTCAGGTCCACAACGTTACGCCGCCTGCCGATAAAAACGCTGACAGTATCGACCTGTACGCAGCTCGAGAAAAAATCTACACCCGCGCCTTTCAAGGTTTCTTCCGCCACGTTCGCATGGTCGGTGGCACCCTGCTGTTTTTGCTGTTTTTTGGCACCGTCTGGCTCAACTGGGGCGGCCATCAGGCCGTGTGGTGGAACCTGCCCGAGCGCAAATTCTTTATTTTCGGCGCCACGTTCTGGCCACAGGACTTCATCCTGCTTTCGGGTCTGCTGATTGTCGCCGCCTTTGGCCTGTTCTTCATAACCGTATACGCGGGTCGCGTCTGGTGCGGCTACACCTGTCCGCAAAGCGTGTGGACGTGGGTGTACATGTGGTGCGAAAAAATCACCGAAGGTGATCGCAACCAGCGCATCAAACTCGACAAAGCGCCAATGAGCGCCAACAAGTTCGTGCGCAAATTCAGCAAGCACACTTTGTGGTTGCTCATCGGCCTTGTCACCGGCTTGACCTTTGTCGGCTACTTCGCCCCGATACGCGAGCTGGTTGTCGATTTCTTTACCGGCCAGGCCGATGGCTGGGCTTATTTCTGGGTCGGTTTTTTCACCCTCGCCACTTACGGCAACGCCGGCTGGCTGCGCGAGCAGGTGTGCATCTATATGTGCCCGTATGCGCGTTTCCAGAGCGTGATGTTCGACAAGGACACATTGATTGTGTCTTACGATCCGCGTCGCGGTGAGGTACGCGGCCCGCGGAAAAAAGACGCTGATTACAAGGCAAAGGGCCTGGGGGACTGTATCGACTGCACGATATGCGTTCAGGTGTGCCCTACCGGTATCGACATTCGCGACGGCCTGCAGATCGAATGCATCGGCTGCGCAGCCTGCATCGATGCCTGCGACGAAGTTATGGACAAGATGCACTATCCGCGCGGCCTGATCAGCTACACCACCGAGCACAACCTGTCTGGCCAGAAAACCCATATGTTGCGCCCGCGCCTGATTGGCTACGCACTGGTGTTGCTGACCATGATCGGCCTGCTCGCTGCGGCTTTCTACACCCGCTCGCTGGTAGGCCTGGATGTCAGCAAGGACCGCGTGCTCTATCGCGAAAACGCCGAAGGGCGGATCGAAAACGTCTACAGCCTGAAAATCATGAACAAGGACCAGCGCGACCACACTTATGTGCTGCAAGCCAGCGGTCTGCCGGACCTGAAGCTGCAAGGCAAGCGCGAAATCAGCGTCGCGGCAGGCGATATTGTCAGCCTGCCAGTCGAATTGTCGGTGGCCCCCGAGCAGTTGCCATCCAGCACCAACGAGGTGTTTTTCATCCTCAAGGATGCCGATAACAGCGACATCACTATCAAAGCCAAGAGCCGATTCATCGGCCCGCATATCCGTTAAGAGAAACTGTCCATGCCCGCCACAAATTCCTACAGCCCTTGGTACAAGCACATTTGGCCATGGATCATCATTGCCATTCTCACCTGCTCGGTGACGCTCACCCTGTCGATGGTCACCATTGCCGTTAACAACCCGGACAACCTGGTCAACGACAACTACTACGAGGCCGGCAAAGGCATCAACCGCTCACTGGACCGCGAACTGCTGGCGCAAGCCCTGCACATGAAGGCCAAGCTGCGCCTCGACGAACTGACCGGCGAAGTGGTGCTGCTGCTAGAGGGCAACAGCCACCCCAAGACCCTGGAGCTGAACCTGATCTCGCCCACACAACCGGAAAAGGACCGTGGACTCATCCTGAACCAAAGCCCGTCTGAGCCGGGGCGCTATACCAGCCAACTGGATGACAAGGTTGAAGGCCGTCGCTTTGTCGAACTGCTGGGGGTGGAAAATGGCAAGACCTGGCGCCTGTTTGAAGAAGAACTTGTGGATCATGACAAAGACCTGATGCTCGGCGATGAACCGATCCAGGGCGCAGAAGAGCGCAGTCACTAAATGGATTACACCGTAGGTGCAGCCTTGAGCACGATGTTGCCCAGCCCGAACGTGCCCGTCACCTCATGACTGCCCTCACGCCTTGCTACCACTGTGCCCTGCCCGTTCCCCACGGCAGCCGGTTTACCGCCGAGGTGCTGGGCCAGGACCGTGAATTCTGCTGCCTGGGGTGCCAGGCGGTAGCGCAAGCGATCGTGGCGGGCGGGCTGCAAAGCTACTATCAGCACCGCAGCGAAGCCTCTGCCAACCCCCAGGCCCTGCCGGTGCAACTGGTAGAAGAACTGGTCTTGTATGACCGCCCCGACGTGCAGAAGCCTTTTGTCCGGCACGAGGGCGAGCAAGCCGAAACCACGCTGCTGATCGAAGGCATCAGTTGTGCCGCGTGCGGCTGGTTGATTGAAAAGCACTTGCTTCACCTGCCCGCCGTGAGTGAAGCCCGGCTCAACCTGTCCAACCATCGTCTGCACCTGCGCTGGGCTGACGGCCAGTTACCCTTGAGCGATGTCCTGCGCGAGTTGCGCCAGATCGGTTATGCCGCCCACCCTTATCAGGCGGACCGCGCGACCGAGCAACTGGCCCGTGAAAACCGTCTGGCCTTGCGCCAGCTTGGTGTTGCCGGCCTGTTGTGGTTTCAGGCAATGATGGCAACCATGGCCACCTGGCCCGAGTTCAATATCGATCTCAGCCTCGAGATGCACACCATCCTGCGCTGGGTCGCGCTTTTTCTGACAACCCCAATCGTGTTTTACAGCTGTGCGCCGTTCTTTAAAGGGGCCATGCGTGATCTGCGCACCCGCCATCTGACCATGGATGTCTCGGTGTCACTGGCCATCGGTGGCGCGTATGTGGCGGGTATCTGGACCGCCATGACCGGGGATGGCGAGCTGTACTTCGACGCCGTCGGGATGTTCGCCCTGTTCCTGCTCGCCGGGCGTTACCTTGAACGTCGCGCCCGTGAGCGCACGGCGTCAGCCACCGCGCAGTTGGTCAACCTGCTGCCCGCTTCGTGCTTGCGCCTGCAGGCTAACGGCCAGAGCGAACGGATTCTGCTGAACGAGTTGAACGTGGGCGACCAGGTATTGGTCCACCCCGGCGCCGTACTGCCGGCCGACGGCAGGATTGTCGACGGTCAATCGAGTATCGATGAATCCCTGTTGACCGGCGAATACCTGCCGCAACCGCACAACGTGGGCGATGCGGTCACCGCTGGCACCTTGAATGTCGAGAGCGCCTTGACGGTCGAGGTACTGGCCCTGGGCCAGGACACCCGCCTGTCAGCCATCGTACGCTTGCTGGACCGGGCGCAAAACGAAAAGCCGCGGCTGGCTGAAATCGCCGACAAGGCTGCGCAATGGTTTCTGCTGTTCTCGTTGATCGCAGCAGCAGTGATCGGCCTGCTGTGGTGGCAGCTCGACCCGGCCCGCGCGTTCTGGATTGTACTGGCGATGCTGGTGGCCACCTGCCCATGCGCATTGTCACTGGCGACCCCGACTGCCTTGACCGCCGCCACTGGCACCTTGCACTCACTTGGCTTGCTGCTGACCCGCGGCCATGTGATCGAAGGGTTGAATCAGATCGACACTGTGATTTTCGATAAAACCGGCACCCTGACCGAAGGCCGTCTGACCTTGCGCGCCATTCGGCCCTTGCGCGATCTGGGTAACGATCAGTGCCTGGCCCTCGCGGCCGCGCTCGAAAATCGCTCCGAGCACCCGATTGCCCGCGCTTTTGGCCGTGCCCCACACGCTGCTCAAGACGTGCACAGCACTCCGGGGCTGGGCCTTGAAGGCTGGGTTGGCGGGCAGCGCTTGCGAATCGGCCAGCCAAGGTTTGTATGCCAGCTGAGTGGCTGTGCAGAGCCGGTCATGCCAAGCGAACCCGGCCAATGGCTACTGCTGGGAGACACCGAGGGTGTGTTGGCCTGGCTGGTACTCGACGATCGCCTTCGCACCGATGCTGCGGCGTTAGTGGCCGCCTGCAAGGCGCGTGGCTGGCGTACGGTGCTGCTGTCGGGGGACAGTTCGCCCATGGTTGCCAGTGTGGCGGCTGAACTGGAACTGGATGAAGCCCGGGGCGGATTGCGCCCGGACGACAAGCTGCACGTCCTGCAAGCGCTGCATAGCCAAGGCCGCAAAGTGTTGATGCTCGGTGACGGCGTCAATGACGTACCCGTGTTGGCCGCAGCCGATATCAGCGTGGCGATGGGCTCGGCCACGGACCTGGCCAAGACCAGTGCCGACGCGGTGTTGTTGTGCAACCGACTGCAGGTTCTGGTACAGGCATTTGACCTGGCACGACGGACCCGTCGAGTCATCATCGAGAACCTGCTGTGGGCCGGTTTGTACAATGGCCTTATGTTGCCCTTTGCAGCGCTGGGCTGGATTACACCGATCTGGGCCGCAGTCGGCATGTCGGTCAGTTCCTTGATCGTGGTGCTCAACGCCTTGCGCCTGACCCGCATCCCACGAGCGGCGCATACTCAGCCCACGTCAGACACTCGCCCGCTACCGGCCTGATCGGTCGCCTGGAGCCTTTATGCCTGCGCTTTACATCATGATTCCTGCGGCCTTGCTGATTGTCGCAATTGCCATTTTCATCTTCTTCTGGGCCGTGGACAGCGGCCAGTACGACGATCTGGACAGCCCGGCGCACAGCATTCTGTTTGACGACCAGGACCCGCAACACACGGCGGCAGTGGAAGAGGCCAAAGGCACACAGCGGGCGGCGATCGACAAATCCGACCAGCAGGCGCCACCCCATGCTTGAGTTGGCCCCGCTGCTGGTGTCTGCGGTCATTCTGGGCCTGCTGGGTGGCGGGCATTGCCTGGGCATGTGTGGCGGTCTGATGGGCGCGCTGACCTTCGCCATTCCCAAAGAGCAACGCAGCCGACGCTTCAAACTGCTATTGGCTTACAACCTGGGACGAATTCTCAGCTACGCCACGGCGGGTTTACTGCTGGGCCTGGCAGGCTGGGCTGTCGCCAATAGCCCGGCGGCGATGCTGATGCGTGTGCTGGCCGGGCTGCTGCTGATTGTCATGGGCTTGTACCTGGCGGGCTGGTGGAGCGGCCTGACGCGCATAGAAGGCCTGGGGCGCGGCCTGTGGCGGCATATCCAGCCGCTGGCAAACCGCCTGCTGCCGGTGTCGAGCATTCCCCGCGCCCTGTTGCTTGGCGCCTTGTGGGGCTGGCTGCCGTGCGGATTGGTGTACAGCACACTGCTCTGGTCCGCCAGCCAGGGCAGTGCCCTGAACAGTGCCTTGCTGATGCTGGGCTTTGGCCTCGGGACATGGCCAGTGCTATTGGCAACGGGCCTTGCAGCCGAACGCATGACCGCCCTGCTGCGCCAGCGCAGTGCCCGTATGGCCGGCGGAGTGCTGGTGATGTTGTTCGGCCTCTGGACCTTGCCCGGCCCGCACCAGCACTGGTTGATGGGGCATTGAACAAGCCCGTGTTCACAAAGCCCACGGGCCAGAGCTGGCGTTGATGCAAATCAAGGTGTTACCTATTCGCAGCCCATAGACTCCTGAGCATTGCCAGCCAGCCCAGGGGAATGCCCGCATGCTCGACGCCATTCGTTGGGACTCCGATTTGATTCGTCGATACGACCTCGCCGGGCCACGTTATACCTCGTACCCCACGGCGATGCAGTTTCATGAGCAGATCAGTCCATTCGACTTTCTGCACGCCCTGCGTGAGAGTCGCAAAGCCCTGCGCCCACTGTCGCTCTACGTGCATGTGCCGTTTTGCGCAAACATTTGCTACTACTGCGCATGCAACAAGGTCATCACTAAAGATCGTGGTCGCGCCCAGCCTTACTTGAAGCGACTGGAACAGGAAATCGGCCTGGTCGCCTGCCACCTCGACCCCGGGCAAACCGTCGAGCAACTGCATTTTGGCGGCGGCACCCCGACCTTTTTGAGCCACGATGAATTGCGCCAACTCATGGGCCAGTTGCGCGAGCATTTCAACCTGCTGGATGGCGACTCGGGGGATTACGGTATTGAAATCGACCCGCGCGAAGCTGACTGGTCGACGATGGGCCTGCTGCGCGAACTGGGGTTCAACCGCGTCAGTATTGGCCTGCAAGACCTCGATCCGGCAGTGCAACGTGCCGTCAACCGCCTGCAGAGCCTGGACGAAACCCGTGCAGTGATTGATGCCGCACGTACCCTGCAGTTTCGCTCGATCAACATCGATCTCATCTACGGGTTGCCCAAGCAAACTCCGCTGGGTTTCGCCCGCACGGTCGAGGAAGTGATCAACCTGCAACCGGATCGTTTATCGGTGTTCAACTACGCGCACTTGCCGGACCGATTCAAGCCGCAGCGACGCATTAACCCCAGCGACCTGCCCTCGCCCGCCGATAAACTGCACATGCTCGAACACACCATTGAGCAACTGACCGGCGCCGGGTATCGCTATATCGGCATGGATCATTTTGCATTGCCCGATGATGAGCTGGCAATTGCCCAGGAAGAATCCAGGTTGCAACGCAACTTTCAGGGCTACACCACCCACGGCCATTGCGACCTGATTGGCCTGGGCGTGTCAGCCATCAGCCAGATCGGCGAGCTGTATTGCCAGAACAACGGCGACATCACCAAATACCAGCACACCCTGGCCAGTGAGCAACTGGCCACGAGCCGGGGCTTGCTGTGCAATCTGGACGATCGCATCCGCCGCGAGGTCATTCAGCACATCATCTGCAACTTGCACTTGCCATTCGCGCGCATAGAGCAGGCGTTCAATATCGATTTCAGAGGGTATTTTTCAGCGCAGTGGCCGGCACTCAAGACGATGGCCGAAGATGGTCTGATTGCATTGGACAATGAGCAATTGACGGTTTTGCCCGCCGGGCGGCTGCTGGTGCGTTCGGTGTGCATGGTGTTCGATGCCTATCTGGCCCAGCAAACCCGACAACGCTTTTCACGGGTTATTTGAACGTGCTCACTTCATGGCCAGGGACGTAGCCTTGATCACGCTATCGCTGCTCAATGCCGCGTCCTTCATGGCTTTGTTCAAACTGTTGCTGGCCGTGGTCAATGCCGCGTTCAGACTTGCCAGTTCCGATTGCAAAGCCCTGGCCTGTGACCTGGCCTGCTCCGGGCTGAGACTACGGTTGGTCATGACCGCTTGCAGCTTGGCCATTTGCTCAGCGATCTTTTTCTTGAGCTCGCGGATCATCTTCAAAATGTTCTGGATGGATTCCGGTAGACCACTGTCTTCAATATCGCTGTATTCACTCTTTTCGGCGCGAGCCGCTTTCATGGCCGCCCCGGAGATAGTGACTTTGACACCTTGGGCAGGCGGCGCGTCCTCTTTGTCCGGCGCCGATTGCTGGCTTTTCGAGGAGGCTGCTTGAGTGTTTTTAGCCGGTTCAATACTGGCCGGCATGCCACTTTGAGCCAAGCTGATCGCACTTATCGACGACATGGAGTCAATCATCCTTCATAGCTGTTCCCCCTGTATCGACCGCTTGATTAATGACTTGAGGCCGATTGCGTCTCCGGTGCGCGCTGGCCTCACTTACCTCGCTGGGTTACCCTTGCATCTTATGTGTGTTTTCCTACAAGGATTTAAGAAATGTCCGAGCCAGTAAAAGTGCGCGCTCACAGCCAGGCTCACTGCAAGGACTGCAGTCTTGCTCCACTCTGCTTACCACTTTCGTTGAATTTGGAAGACATGGATGCGTTGGAAGAAATCGTCAAACGTGGTCGCCCGTTGAAAAAGGGCGAATTCCTGTTTCGCCAAGGCGACACCTTCGGCTCGGTTTATGCCGTCCGCTCCGGGGCGCTTAAAACATTCAGCCTGAGTGACAGCGGCGAAGAACAAATTACCGGTTTTCACTTGCCAAGCGAGCTGGTCGGCTTGTCGGGCATGGACACCGAAACCTACCCAGTGTCCGCCCAAGCCCTGGAAACCACGCCTGTGTGCGAAATTCCTTTCGAGCGCCTGGACGAACTGTCGGTCCAATTGCCGCAATTGCGCCGCCAACTGATGCGCATCATGAGCCGCGAGATTCGCGACGATCAGCAAATGATGTTGCTGCTGTCGAAAAAGACCGCAGACGAACGCATCGCGACGTTCCTGGTCAACCTGTCGGCGCGGTTCCGTGCTCGCGGCTTCTCGGCCAATCAGTTCCGCCTGAGCATGTCGCGCAACGAAATCGGTAACTACCTGGGCCTGGCCGTAGAAACAGTCTCCCGCGTGTTTACCCGCCTGCAAGAAAACCAACTCATCACCGCCGAAGGCAAAGAAGTGCACATCCTTGACCCGATCAAGCTCTGCGCATTGGCTGGCGGTTCGCTGGAAGCCTAAACACCCCGCATGAGGGCTATACTGGCGGCTCCGAAGCTCGCCAGGAAACGCGCCCCATGGTCAACGACTTCAGCCTCAAAGCCCTGATCCGCCCGGTGCTTGATTTCCCCAAGCCCGGCGTGATCTTTCGCGACATCACCCCGCTTTACCAGTCCCCCCGGGCCATGCGAGTACTCGCCGACGCCTTTATCGAACGTTACGTCGAAGTGGATTTCAGCCACATCGGCGCCATGGACGCGCGTGGCTTTCTGATCGGCTCGGTGCTTGCACACCAACTCAACAAACCGCTCATTCTGTTTCGCAAGCAAGGCAAGTTACCCGCCGACGTGCTGGCTGAAGGCTACCAGACAGAATACGGCCAAGCGTTTCTGGAGGTGCATGCCGACAGCTTGTGCGAAGGTGATTCGTTATTGCTGGTCGATGACTTGATCGCCACTGGCGGTACGCTGGTCGCTGCAGTCAACCTGGTACGCCGTATGGGCGCACAGGTGTTTGAAGCCGCGTCGATTATTGACCTGCCCGAATTGGGCGGCTCAACGCGTTTGCATGAAGTGGGTGTGCCGACGTTTTGCCTGACTGAATTTTCGTTGACCGAATAACCCGCAGGAGCTGTCGAGGTACGAAGGCTGCGATCTTTACAGATCGCAGCCCAGGCCGTTCCTACAGGGTGTTTGCCATCACAAAGCGATTGGTTTACGTCCGGCAAACGAATGCGCCAGGGTGCCACCGTCAACCAATTCCAGCTCGCCGCCCAACGGCACACCGTGGGCGATGCGTGAAGCAATCAGACCTTTGCTGTTGAGCAATTGCGCTATGTAATGCGCGGTGGCTTCACCTTCTACCGTCGGGTTGGTCGCCAGAATCACTTCCTTGAAAGTGCCCTGCTCGGCAATTCGGGTCATCAACTGCGGAATCCCGATTGCTTCCGGCCCCAGGCCATCGAGCGGCGATAAATGGCCCTTGAGCACAAAGTAGCGCCCGCGATAGCCGGTCTGCTCGATGGCGTAGACATCCATCGGCCCTTCAACCACACAGAGCAAGGTGTCATCGCGACGCACATCGGCGCATTGCGGGCACAGGTCATCTTCGGTCAGGGTCCTGCACAGGCGGCAATGACCCACGCCATCCATCGCCTGACTCAAGGCTAGCGCCAGTCGCGAACCGCCACTGCGATCACGCTCAAGCAATTGCAGGGCCATGCGCTGCGCGGTCTTTTGACCGACACCCGGCAACGTGCGCAAGGCATCGATCAGTTGGCGAATAAGGGGGCTGAAGCTCATAGAGAAAGGTCCGACAAAACAACGAGAGGCGGTTTATACCCGCGGGCCGGGCCAGCGTCAAATACCAGCCGACCAGGCAAAAAAATGCCGGGCACATGGCCCGGCATGGGTGAGCGCCTTAGAACGGCAGCTTCATGCCCGGTGGCAGTTGCATGCCAGCGGTTACGCCGGACATTTTGTCCTGGCTGTTGGCTTCGATCTTGCGCACAGCGTCGTTAACGGCTGCGGCGAACAAGTCTTCCAGGACTTCGCGGTCATCGTCGCTCACGCCTTCGAGCAGGCTTGGGTCAATGTTTACGCGCTTGACGTCATGACGGCCGGTCATGACCACAGTCACCATGTCGCCACCTGCCTTACCGGTGACTTCAGCATTGGCCAGTTCTTCCTGCATCTTGGCCATTTTTTCCTGCATCTGCTGCGCCTGCTTCATCAGGCCGGCCATGCCACCTTTCATCATGGGAATCACCTCAAACGTTATTTGCACAATGCACCCGCACTCATCATGACTGCGGGCTGTAAGTTTTATCCGGCGTTACGAAGCCTGAGCCTGCACAACGTCGACAGGTTGAATCGTATCGTCTCGCACGGCTGCTCCGAACTGTTCCATCATTTGCTGGACCAACGGGTCTGCGTAGATCGACTCTTCAGCCAGGCGCTGGCGTTCGGCCCGCAAGCGCGATGCCGCCTGGGCCGGAGTTTCCTGCTCTGGGCGTACCAACTCAATGGTCACTTTGAGTGTGCGCTGATGAAACTGGTTCAACGCATCATTCAGGCGACGCTGCTGGGTCGAGTTAAACAGAGCGCTATGGGCCGGGTCCAGGTGCAGCAGCCAGTCATCACCGTCAACAGCAATCAAGGTGCAGTTGGCGCCAATGCTCGCCGTCATGCCCGATACCGGTAGTTGGGGGAACATGTTCAGCCATTCAAGGGCCAGGCCAGTGGCCGGCATTGACGCCGGTAACGGCTCAGGCTCGGGTTGTGGCTCGAACGCATGCTCGCTGGCCAACTCGTCCAAGTAACTATAGGCCGCCGAATCCATGTCCGGTTCGATGTAGTCTTCGTCCAGGGGCGGTTCGTCGTCACGGTCCATACCAGGCACCGCAGCATCAACCTGTTCGGCGGTTGGTTCCTGGATCGGCGCGGCAACCCACTCCGGCGCGTCCGGCACCACGCTGTCCGGGGTCGGCAGCGGCATGGGCGGTAAATCCGGCTGCTCACTGACGGTCTCAAGCACGGGTTCTGGCTTGATCTCGTCGTCGATTACCGGCGCCGGTCGATCATTCCAGGGCAAGTCGATTTCGGCGACAGGCGGCGCTTCAGGAGCCGCTACAGGCGCCACCACTTCTGGCGCAGGAGCCACGACCGGTGCGACCGGAACCTGGACAGGCTCAGCACGGGGCGCAACGATTGGCGCAACAGCGGTCTGGCCCGCCACGGATTGAGCGGAATCAACTGTGGCCTGGCTGATCCCCACTGGCTTTAGCGGCTGACTCGGCGCATCGCCGGTGTCTGCCGGTCGGAACGCCAGCATCCTCAGCAAGACCATCTCAAAGCCGCCACGCGGGTCGGGTGCCAGCGGCAGATCGCGCCGACCGATCAGGCCCATCTGGTAATAAAACTGCACGTCTTCGGCAGGCATCGCTTGCGCCAGCGCCAGCACTCGGTCGCGGTCGCCGTGACCGTTGTCGACGCCTTCAGGCAACGCCTGGGCAATCGCCACGCGGTGGAAAACGTTAAGGATCTCGGAGAGCACGCCGTTCCAGTCCGGCCCTTGCTCAGCCAAATGCCGCACGGCTTCCAGCAGTGCCCGCGCATCGCCCTGGATCAAGGCATGCAGCAGATCAAACACCTGACCGTGATCCAGCGTACCGAGCATCGCCCGTACGTCAGTGGCAAGCACCTTGCCTTCACCGAAGGCAATTGCCTGATCAGTCAAGCTCATGGCGTCACGCATCGAACCGTCAGCGGCGCGGCCCAGCAGCCACAGCGCATCGTCTTCGAACGGCACGTTTTCGACACTCAACACATGGGTCAAATGCTCGACTACACGTTCCGGCGTCATGTTTTTAAGCGAGAACTGAAGGCAGCGAGACAGAATCGTCGCCGGCAGTTTTTGCGGATCGGTGGTCGCCAAAATGAATTTGACGTAGGGCGGCGGCTCTTCGAGGGTTTTCAACAGCGCATTGAAGGAATGGCTGGAAAGCATGTGCACTTCGTCGATCAGGTAGACCTTGAAGCGCCCGCGACTCGGGGCGTACTGCACGTTGTCGAGCAGCTCGCGCGTGTCCTCGACCTTGGTCCGGCTCGCGGCGTCGATCTCGATCAGGTCGACAAACCGCCCCTCATCGATCTCGCGGCACACCGAACACGCCCCACACGGTGTCGAGGTGATACCTGTTTCACAGTTCAGGCATTTGGCGATGATCCGCGCAATAGTGGTCTTGCCGACGCCGCGCGTACCGGTAAACAGATAGGCATGGTGCAGGCGCTGACTGTCCAGAGCGTTGATCAGAGCCTTGAGCACATGGGTCTGGCCGACCATTTCGCGGAACGAGCGCGGACGCCATTTACGTGCAAGAACCTGATAACTCATTGATAACCGTCGCGTAAGAAAAGCGGAGGGGGCTAATGCTAGCGGAGCAGGGGCAAAATTGCATCCGGTGTGCGCTTTTAACTGCTCAGGCGCCCATGGTCGGGCATTTCGGGCAGACGTGAAAAAACGTCGACAGAGCAATCGGCAGTCGAGAGATATAAGAGCAGAAGATGTAGTTTCTGGACTAAAAACCCTGCGAATTGAGGATTTTTAAAATGGAGGCAACCCCACCAGCCACACCCCGGCACACAATGTTCCCGCTGTGGCTGCTGCCTTCCGGCTCTGACCAGGTTCACGGGTAATCGTTGCGGAGGGACCGATAGGGTCACCATAACAACATTCGCCTAGCAGCGAACGGCGCCATTGTACCTATCTGAGGAAAACTTACAACCGCTGGTGCAAGAATAAAAAAATGAATGGGGTCAAGCACTTGGATTCGGGCACACATTTGGCTCAGTAGTCGTTGCCGAAGGCTGCAATGAAGCCGCGCAGGCTTCAAGGGAACGGTTTGCTGCGCCCCCCTTCGCAACCCGCGCCAGCGACTACAGTTTTTGCTGCCTTTAGAGGCTGATGCCCTGCTCTTTGAGGAACGCCACAAAGGCTTCTTCGTCCAGCACCTTGAGACCCAGCTCATTGGCCTTGGTCAATTTGGAGCCCGCCCCCGGCCCTGCCACGACGCAATGGGTTTTGCCGGACACAGAACCCGAAACTTTGGCACCCAGGCTTTCCAGTTTTTCTTTGGCCACGTCGCGGCTCATCAATTCCAGCGAGCCGGTCAGTACCCAGGTCTGCCCAGCCAACGGCAAGCCTTCTACGGTTTTCTTCTCGCTCTGCCAGTGCATACCGAAGGCGCGTAGCTGTGCTTCAACGTCCAGCGCCAAACGCGCATTGCCCGGGTTGTCAAAGAAGTCGCGCACGGCCTTGGCTTGCTTTTCAGGCAAGGCCTGACGCATGTCCAACCAGTCGGCGTTGATCACACGCTCGAGGGTGTCAAATTTGTCCGCCAGTTTTTGCGCCCCGCCCGGCCCGACAAACGGGATGTGCAGCTTGTCGATCAACCCGCCCAAGGTCGCGCTAGCTGCAAACTCGGCTGCCAACTCGCCTTGATCCTGCAATTGCAGGCCACGCTCGAGCAATTGAGCAATCACTTGCCGGTTGTGCTCGTCGCTGAAGAAGCTATGGATCTCGTGAGCCACTTCCAGCCCTACATCCGGCAAGTACGTCAGCACTTGCGGCAAAGCGCTCTGTACGCGCTCCAGAGAGCCCAATGAGCGCGCCAACACCTTGGCTGTCTCCTCGCCTACATCAGGAATGCCCAAGGCGTAGATAAAACGTGCCAATGTCGGACGCTTGCTCTGGGCAATGGCTGATAGCAGGTTGTTGCTCGACAATTCGGCAAAGCCTTCCAGATCGACAATTTGCTCGAAAGACAGGGTGTACAGATCGGCCGGGGAGCTTACCAACCCCTCATCAACCAATTGCTCGACGCTCTTTTCACCAAGACCTTCAATGTCCATGGCGCGGCGCGAGACGAAATGGATAATCGCCTGCTTCAATTGCGCACCGCAGGCCAACCGCCCGACGCAGCGGTACACCGCACCTTCGCTGATGGTTTCGCGGCCCTTGCTGCGCTTGATCAATTGCGTGCGCTCGACGTGGGAGCCGCACACCGGGCAGTTTTCCGGAATATGTACCGGGCGTGCATTGTCGGGGCGCCGCTCGAGCACCACTTGCACCACCTGGGGGATCACATCACCGGCACGACGCACGATCACGGTGTCGCCAATCATCAGGCCCAAGCGTGCCACTTCGTCCATGTTGTGCAACGTGGCATTGGATACGGTCACGCCCGCCACCTTGACCGGCTTCAAGCGTGCCACTGGGGTGACTGCGCCGGTACGGCCGACCTGGAATTCAACATCCAGCAATTCGGTCAGTTCTTCCATCGCCGGAAATTTATGGGCGATTGCCCAGCGCGGCTCGCGGGCACGAAAACCCAATTCGCGTTGCGAGGCCAGGCTGTTGACCTTGAACACTACGCCATCGATTTCATAGGCCAATGAGGCACGACGCTCACCAATGTCACGGTAGTAATCCAGGCACTCGGCAATGCCTTTGGCCAGTTTCAACTCGTGACTGATGGGCATGCCCCACTGCTGCAACTGCTTGAGGTTGCCAATGTGCGTGTCGGCAAACTCTTCGGAAACCTGCCCCAGACCGTAACAGCAAAATTCCAACGGACGGCTGGCAGTGATTTTCGAATCCAACTGACGCAAGCTGCCCGCCGCCGCGTTACGCGGGTTGGCAAAGGTCTTGCCGCCCACCGCCATCTGCGCTTCATTGAGGCGATCGAACCCCGCCTTGGACATAAACACTTCACCACGCACTTCCAGGACCGACGGCCAACCACTGCCCTGCAATTTGAGCGGAATGTTGCGCACGGTGCGCACGTTGACGCTGATGTCTTCACCTGTGGTGCCATCACCACGGGTCGCGCCACGCACCAGCACACCGTCCTGATACAACAAACTGACTGCCAGGCCATCCAGCTTGGGCTCGCAGCTGTATTCAACTTCAGCACCACCGCCAAACAGGTCGCCCGCCGGCAAGTCCAGGCCTTCACTGACACGACGGTCGAACTCACGCATGTCTGTTTCATCAAAGGCGTTGCCCAGGCTCAACATCGGCACTTCGTGACGCACTTGAGTGAAGGCAGACAAGGCCGCACTGCCCACACGCTGGGTGGGCGAATCCGGGGTCACCAGTTCAGGATGCTCCGCTTCCAGCGCCTTGAGTTCGCGAAACAGACGGTCGTACTCGGCGTCCGGGATGCTCGGCTCGTCGAGTACGTGGTAGCGGTAATTATGCTGATCCAGTTCAGCGCGCAGCTCTAGAATTCGGGTATTGGCGGCGGTCATGGGGTGTTCTCTCACAAAGCAAATGAGCAGCCGAGGCTGCTCATGTGTTGATTCATTTAACACTCAGCGGGAGCAAGTACGTTGCCCCCACCGTTTCAGCGTTTTTGTGTCAGGGCGCGACGTTCAAATTCAACGATGCGCTGGCGGTAGTGCTCAATGGTCTGAGCGGTCAGCACACTGCGCTGATCATCCTTGAGCTCGCCGTTGAGCTCCTGGGACAGCTTGCGGGCAGCCGCCACCATCACGTCAAACGCCTGCTTGGGATGTCGCGGCCCCGGCAAGCCCAGGAAGAAGCTCACGGCTGGCGTGCTGAACAGATCAATGTCGTCCAGATCGAAGACGCCTGGCTTCACGGCATTAGCCATCGAGAAGAGCACTTCGCCATTACCGGCCATGCTTTCGTGGCGGTGGAAAATATCCATTTCGCCGAAGCGCAGCCCACTTTCAAGGATGTTCTGCAGCAGCGCAGGGCCTTTGAAGCCGGCTGGGTCGCGGCTGATCACACTGATGACCAGCACTTCTTCAGCGGCCTGTGCAGGCTCCTTGCTTTCGACTGCCGCAACCGCCGGCGCCTGACGCCCGCGAGGCTTGGTTTCAACAGGGGCATCATCGTCGCGCGCGCTGAAGCTTGGACCGTCATCATCAAGATCGAGATTGAGGTTCAAGTCTCCTTGGCTCGGCTCGCTCGCGCGCTTGCCGCGCTTGGAGGACTTCTCGCGGGGCGGCATGCTCACGGACGGCAGGTCCTGCTCATCGAGCTGAGGCTCTTTGTGAGTCGGTGTGTCCAGAACCCGCGACGGGCCTAACAGCTCAGCGCTGTTTTCGTCGTCAGGCACATTGGAAAAACTGCGATCAAGACGAAACTTGAGTTTCCCTTTGCCGCCACGCATACGGCGCCAGCCATCAAAAAGAATACCGGCGATGACCACTATGCCGATGACTATCAGCCACTCGCGCAGACCGATTTCCATGTAATCCCGTGCCCCTAAAAAAATGATTCTATGAAGAAGAGCCTAAAGCCCTTTAAAACGTGGCGCCAACTCTATGTTCTGAATGACGTTTTTCCACGTACAAAAAAATTAGACGCTAAATTAACACGACCAAAGATAACTTTACACCGTCTGTCACCTTGAGTTAGGCCTATGTAGCCACTGACCTACAAGCCTCATCGGTCAAATCCTTAGGGATTTTCTTACGTGAAGAAAATTTTATCCCTACTTGCTTATAGCTCATGCATCGACCATTGCCATTGCTTCCTCAACATCAACCGCAACAAGACGTGAACAACCGGGCTCATGCATCGTCACCCCCATCAACTGATCAGCCATCTCCATGGCGATTTTGTTGTGCGTGATATAGATGAACTGCACGGTCTGCGACATCTCTTTAACCAACCGTGCATAGCGCCCCACGTTTGCGTCATCAAGCGGTGCATCGACTTCGTCGAGCATGCAGAACGGCGCCGGGTTGAGTTTGAAAATAGCAAACACCAACGCCAAAGCCGTCAATGCCTTCTCGCCACCGGACAGCAAATGAATCGTGCTGTTCTTCTTACCCGGCGGCCTCGCCATGATCGTTACCCCTGTATCGAGTAAATCTTCGCCCGTCAGTTCCAAATAAGCGCTGCCGCCACCGAAAACTTTTGGAAAAAGTGCCTGTAATCCACCATTTATCTGATCAAAGGTGTCTTTGAAGCGGCTCCGGGTTTCTTTATCAATCTTGCGAATAACGTTTTCCAGCGTCTCCAGCGCTTCGACCAGATCGGCATCCTGGGCATCCAGATAACGCTTGCGCTCGGACTGTTGCTGGTATTCATCAATTGCCGCGAGGTTAATCGCGCCCAGACGTTGAATACGCGCAGCAATTCGCTCCAGTTCTTCTTCTGCTTGCTGTTCAGTAAGTTCATTACTTAATGTTGCCAATACACCGTGTAAGTCATAACCGTCAGCCAGTAATTGATCTTGCAGGGCCGTACGACGCACCGTCAGGGCTTGCCATTCCATGCGCTGTTGTTCAAGTTGGCCACGGATCAGTTGGGACTGTTGCTCAGCCTGGTTACGGCGTTTTTCGGCGTCCCGCAGTTCACGGTCAGCGTCTTCGAGCGCGAGTTGCGCAACTTTAAGCTCCTCATCGACCGTCAGGCGCTTGTCGAGCAACTCTTCAAGTTTGAGGCGCAACTCCTCGAGTGGAGCCTCGCTCTCTTCCAGATTAAGGGTGAGCTGCTCGCGCTTTTCGGCAAGCCGTTCAGACTGCAGTTCCAGACGCTCGAGCGCCTGACGGGTGGAGTCATGCTGGGCCCTGAGCGAGCCCAGGCGTACGGCCAGTTGATGGGCGTGATCCTTGTGCTGACGTGCCTCCTGACGCACCTGGTCCAGACGCTCGCGCAGGCTGTCGCGCTGCGCCAGCAGCAACTCACGCTGTTCCGTGTCAGTGGCCATGGCGTCCAGCGCTTCCTGCAAGTGCAGGCGCGCCTCGCCGACGTGCTCATGCTCCAGGGCCCGCTGCTCGCTCAGTTCGGCCAGCTCTTCATCAAGACGTCGACGGCGCAAGGTCAATTGCTCGACCTTGGCTTTGCTCGCAGACAGCTTGGCTTTGATCTCACCCTGTTGACGGGCTTCGTCCTGCAAGCGGCGGCGCACCTGCTCACGCGCGTCTTCTTGGGCGACTTGCTGCTCTCGCAAGCGTTGCAGTTGCTCTTCAAGGCTTGCCAGCGTGGCTTCACGCTCGTCGCGCTCATGACCCAGGCGCTGGATTTCCTGACCTCGGGCCAGTACGCCGCTTTCGGCTTCGCTGGCACGACGTACACGTAAAAAGTTGCGCCCTACCCAATAGCCATCACGGCTGATCAGGCTTTGACCGTCGAGCAGTTGTGCGCGCGCTGCCAATGCTTGTTCAAGGGTTTCAACCGGCTTGACCTGCCCCAGCCAAGGGGAAAGGTCAAAGTCGGCCTGGACTTTTTCCAGCAAGCTGCCCGCCATGCGACTCGCCTGGGCGTCGGCACTGAACAAACGCAGGTCACCTTGGCTAAACCCCGCCAGGTCAATCTGGGCAAAATCATCCACCAGGACCGCTTGCAAGTCCGCGCCCAACACGGTTTCGACTGCCAGTTCCCAACCTGCGTCGACCCGCAGACCTTCTGCCAGACGTGGGCGCTCAGCCAATTGCTGTTCACGCAGCCATTCACCAGCCCCAACACCGGGGTCCAGCGCGGCCTGCTGCAACGCTTCGAGGGAGGCCAGACGACCGTTCAGCCGCTGCAATTCGCCCTGCGCCTGCTGCTGGTTCTGTGTAGCTTGCTGCAAGTCATGGCGCACTTGCTCAAGACGCTCGATAACCTGTTCTTCGCTGCCCTGTAACTCTTCTTGCGTCAACTCACTGGTCGCCAGCAACTCGCTCAGCTCAAGGATCGCCGCGTCTTCAGGGTCGGCGGCCAACAAGGCGCGCTCTTCGGCCAAACGTCGCTGACGTTCGGCCACGCGTTCCATGCTGGTTTCGAGCTGCTGAATACGCGCTTGAAGCACTTCAGATTGCCGCTGCGGCTCGGCTGAGCGCAGGTTGAAGGCATCCCATTGCTCTTGCCAGGCATGCATGGTGACTTCGGATTCTTCGAGCGCAGCGGCCGACTCTTCGGCGGCGGCGCTGGTCATCTCCTGCTCAGGTACCAGCATGTCGAGTTCTTCACCCAAGGTCGCCAGCATCGTGCGGTCGTGCCCCAGGTGCGATTCGGTTTCGAGGCGCGAGCGCTCGGCCTCACGCAGATCGTCCTGCAACTGACGCAAACGCTGCTGGCCGTGCTGAATGCTTTGCTCGACGCGAGCGATGTCGCCGCCCACCGAATAGAAGCGTCCCTGCACCAGGTTGAAGCGCTCTGACAGGTCGTGATGCCCGTCGCGCAGGCGCTCAATGCTGGCATCCGCGTTACGCTGCTCGGCAACCAAGGCCTCAAAGCTGACCTCCTGGTTGCCGATGACCAGTTCACGCTGCCCCACCTGCTCGTTCAGGTCCTGCCAGCGCAACGCCGACAGCTGGGCCTTGAGCTGACGCTCTTCGGCCTTGTATTCCTGATATTTCTCGGCGGCCTGGGCCTGACGATGCAAACGCTCAAGCTGACGCCCAAGCTCCTCACGCAAGTCGGTCAGGCGTGCCAGGTTTTCGTGGGTGCGGCGAATCCGGTTTTCGGTCTCTCGGCGACGCTCCTTGTACTTGGAGATGCCCGCCGCTTCTTCGATAAAGTTTCGCAGGTCTTCGGGCTTGGATTCGATCAGCTTCGAGATCATGCCCTGTTCAATGATCGAGTAACTGCGCGGCCCCAGGCCGGTGCCCAGGAAAATATCCGTAATGTCACGACGACGGCATTTGGTGCCGTTGAGGTAATACGTGGTCTGGCTGTCGCGCGTCACCTTACGGCGGATCGATATTTCGGCGTAAGCGGCGTACTCGCCCAGCAGCGTGCCGTCGGAGTTATCGAATACCAGCTCGATACTGGCCTGACTCACGGGTTTGCGGCTGGTAGAGCCGTTGAAGATGACGTCGGTCATTGACTCGCCGCGCAAGTTCTTGGCCGAACTTTCGCCCATTACCCAGCGCACGGCGTCAATGATGTTGGACTTGCCGCAACCGTTGGGGCCGACCACGGCCGCCATATTGCTCGGGAAGTTGACCGTAGTCGGGTCAACGAAGGACTTGAAGCCCGCCAGCTTGATGCACTTGAGCCGCACGCTTAGGCAACCGTCAAGGCTGACAACACCAAGTCACAACTGCGCTGAGCATAACGGCTCAGGACGACACGAATGAGCGGATAATCACGCGCCAGTACCGCCTCGAGCAATTCGGCAAACAGCGCCAGGAATTCGCTCATTTCCGCCTTGCGCTGCTCCAGTGCCAAGTAATAGGCGCGGCTCATGGCCGGGTGCAGGTTTTCGACGGTTTCTTGCAAATACGGGTTATCGGCAAAGGGGTAAGCCGCACGCATCACGTTGAAACTGTCGTCAACGAAGGCGCTGATGTCCTGACGTTCGTAGCTGTCGGTCAAACGCTGTTGTATCTGCAGGAAAGGCCCGAGGTCAGCCGGAGTTGTCCAGCGCTGAGCCACGGCATTGCCAAGCAGAATATACATTTCACTCATCAGGGTGCACAGGCTCTGCACCTTGTGTGCGGTGAGCTCGGTGACATGGGCGCCACGTCTGGGAAGAATCGCGATCAAGTGTCGACGCTCAAGGATCAACAACGCCTCGCGTACAGAGCCGCGGCTGACATTGAGCGCCAGCGTCACCTTCTGTTCTTGAATGCGTTCTCCAGGCTTGAGCTCGCCACGAATAATCCGCTCGGCGAGGTGGTGAGCAATTTGCTCGGCGAGGCTGTCCGGCGCCTTGAACGTCATGTTTTACCTTCAAAATCTTTGATCAGTGCAGGCGGCGAAGTGTAACGCAATTGCGTGGTGCAAGCAGAGTGCCCAGGGCGCCGAAATTGGGATGTAAACAGCAAATAAACCGGGAAGCGATCAATCAGGCGTAGGACCACGCCACATTTCTTGACCGAAAAGTCAGCAATGACTAAATTCAAGTCATCCCGCCCGATAAAAAGCAGTGCGAGGCTTACCGTGATCCAGTTTCTAGTCAATCAGACACTCCGTACTGAGCACACACTGGACCCGAATCTCACGGTGCTCAACTATCTGCGCCAACACTTGCATAAAACCGGCACCAAGGAAGGCTGCGCCAGCGGTGACTGCGGCGCCTGCACAGTGGTTGTGGGCGAACTGATCACCGATGCCCAAGGCACTGAAACCCTGCACTACAGCAGCCTCAATGCCTGTCTGACATTCATCTGCGCCCTGCATGGCAAACAACTGATCAGCGTCGAGGACCTCAAACACCAAGGCCAACTCCACAGCGTGCAGCAGGCCATGGTCGACTGCCACGGCTCGCAATGCGGCTTTTGCACCCCAGGCTTTGTGATGTCGCTGTTTGCACTGCAAAAAAACAGCATAGACGGCAATCGCCATCAAGCCCAGGAAGCGCTGGCCGGTAATCTCTGCCGCTGCACCGGCTACCGGCCGATTCTGGCGGCCGCCGCCCAAGCCTGCCACTCAGCGCCCAAGGATCAATTTGATACCCAACGCGCCGCGACCATCGCCAAGCTCAAGGCCATCACGCCAGCGCGAACCGCCGAACTCAACAACGGCGAAAACCGCTGCCTGATGCCTCTAAACATCAATGATCTGGCCCACCTGTATGCCGCGCATCCGCAGGCGCGCCTGATGGCAGGCGGGACGGATCTGGCGCTGGAAGTCACGCAGTTGCATCGCACCTTGCCGGTAATGATTCATCTCGGCCATGTTGCGGAACTCAAACGAATTGAACGCTTCAACGATCGCCTCGAAATTGGCGCGGCGGTGACCTTGACAGAGGTGTATCAGACGCTCAACGCCGATTACCCGGACTTTGGTGAACTGTTGCAACGTTTTGCCTCATTGCAGATTCGCAACCAGGGCACCTTGGGCGGCAACATTGGCAACGCCTCGCCGATTGGTGATTCACCGCCGCTGCTGATTGCCCTCGGCGCACAGTTGGTGCTGCGCCAAGGGGTAACACGTCGAATGCTAGCCCTTGAAGACTACTTTCTTGACTATCGGCTGACCGCCCGCGCTGAAGGCGAATTCATTGAAAAAATTGTCATCCCGCGCCCCAAGGCCAATCATCTGTTTCGCGCCTATAAAATCTCCAAGCGCCTGGAGGATGACATCAGTGCCGTGTGCGCCGCGTTCAATATGTGCATCGAAGACGGCACGGTGCTCCAAGCCCGGGTAGCCTTCGGAGGCATGGCGGCTACGCCCAAACGCGCCAGAGCCTGTGAAGCGATCTTATCCAACGCGCCCTGGACCAGCGCAACCGTAGAACAGGCCTGTCGTGCCCTGACGCAAGATTTCAACCCGCTCTCAGACTTTCGCGCAAGCAAGGAGTACCGTTTGCTGTGTGCGCAAAACCTGCTGCGTAAATACTTCATCGAGCAGCAAAACCCGGCATTGCAAACGAGGGTGACGGCTTATGTCTGATCCTCTCAAAGTCGAGCGGTCCCTGGCCGAACTGAGCGCCCAGTTTGCCAGCGACCTGCAAACCGGGGCCGGGCGCAGCGTCAAACATGACAGCGCAGACAAACATGTGTCGGGCGAAGCCCAGTACATCGATGACCGACTGGAATTCCCCAACCAGTTGCACCTGTATGCACGCCTGTCAGATCGCGCCCACGCGCGAATCCTGCGCATCGATACCACACCCTGCCGTGCCTTTGCGGGCGTAAGCCTGATCATTACCCACGAAGATATTCCCGGCCTCAAGGACATTGGCCCATTGCTGCCTGGCGATCCGCTACTGGCCATCGATACCGTGGAGTTTGTCGGGCAACCGGTGCTCGCAGTGGCCGCCTGTGATCTGGAGACCGCACGCAATGCAGCAATGGCCGCGATAATCGAATATCAGGACCTTGAGCCGGTACTGGATGTAGTTGAGGCGCTGCGTAAGCAACACTTCGTACTCGACAGCCACACTCACCAGCGCGGTGACTCCTCTACTGCGCAGGCCCGGGCGCCCCATCGGCTGCAAGGCCACCTGCGCATCGGCGGGCAAGAACACTTTTACCTTGAAACCCAGATCGCGTCGGTCATGCCCACTGAAGACGGCGGCATGATCGTTTACAGCTCAACCCAACACCCGACCGAAATCCAGAAGCTGGTGTCCGAGGTGCTCGGCATCACGATGAACAAGGTGGTGGTCGACATGCGTCGCATGGGCGGTGGTTTTGGCGGCAAGGAAACGCAAGCTGCCAGCCCCGCGTGCTTGTGCGCGGTGGTCGCGCACCTGACCGGGCAACCGACCAAGATGCGCCTGCCGCGGGTCGAAGACATGCAGATGACCGGCAAGCGCCACCCGTTTTACATCGAATATGACGTCGGCTTTGACGACGACGGTCGGCTGCAAGGCATTCAACTCGATCTGGCGGCCAACTGCGGTTACTCACCCGACCTGTCTGGCTCCATTGTCGATCGGGCCATGTTTCACGCTGACAACGCCTACTACCTGGGCGATGCCACAATCCATGGCCACCGCTGCAAGACCAACACCGTGTCCAATACGGCGTATCGAGGTTTTGGCGGCCCGCAAGGCATGGTGGCCATTGAAGAAATCATGGATCGGATCGCTCGTCATTTGCACTTGGACCCGCTGGCCGTACGCAAGGTCAATTACTACGGCAAGACCGAGCGTAACGTGACTCACTATTACCAGACCGTGGAGCACAATTTACTCCATGAAATGACTGCAGAACTCGAAGCCAGCAGCCAATACGCGGAGCGTCGTGCAGCGATCAAGCGCTTCAACGACAGCAGCCCGATTCTGAAAAAGGGGCTGGCGCTCACGCCGGTCAAATTCGGCATTTCGTTCACCGCCAGCTTTCTGAACCAGGCCGGAGCACTGATCCACATCTACACCGATGGCAGCATTCACTTGAACCACGGCGGCACCGAAATGGGCCAAGGCCTGAATATCAAGGTGGCGCAAGTGGTGGCCGAGGTGTTTCAGGTGGAGGTCAATCGCATACATATCACGGCCACCAACACCGAAAAAGTCCCCAACACCTCACCCACCGCCGCCTCTAGCGGGGCCGACCTGAATGGCAAGGCGGCGCTCAATGCCGCCACGACCATCAAACAACGACTGATCGAGTTTGCCGCAGGCAAATATCAGGTGAACGCCCGAGAGGTGGAGTTCCGTAACGGTCTGGTGCGCATCGGCAAAAAAATCCTGAGCTTTGAAGCCCTGATACAGCAGGCGTACGTCGGGCAAGTTTCATTGTCCAGTACCGGCTATTACAAGACCCCAAAGATCTTTTACGACCGTAATCAGGCACGTGGGCGGCCCTTTTACTATTACGCCTTTGGCGTGGCGTGCGCAGAGGTGATCGTCGACACCCTGACGGGCGAATACAAAATGTTGCGCACCGACATCCTGCATGACGTGGGCGACTCGCTGAACCCGGCGATCGACACAGGGCAAGTTGAAGGCGGCTACGTTCAAGGCGTGGGCTGGCTGACCAGCGAAGAATTGGTATGGGATGCCAAAGGCAAACTGCTGACCAGCGGCCCGGCCAGTTACAAGATTCCCGCAGTGGGCGATATGCCCCTGGACCTGCGAGTTAAATTGGTCGAAAACCGCAAAAACCCGGAAGACACGGTGTTTCATTCCAAAGCCGTGGGCGAGCCGCCGTTCATGCTCGGCATCGCGGCGTGGTGCGCCATCAAGGACGCGGTCGCAAGCCTGGCCGATTATCGTGTACAACCTGATATCGACACGCCCGCCACACCGGAGCGCGTATTGTGGGGCTGTGAGCAGATGCGTAACGCTATAGCCGCCGAAAGCTGCGATGGGTTGCGTAGCAACCTTGAAGAACTCAAGGCCGCGATTACAAAGGCGCGAGGAACAAGCCATGAATGACTGGATCTGCGCACTGGCTGACTTACAGCAACAAGGCGAACCGAGCGTATTGGTGACGATTATCCAGGAGCAAGGCTCTACCCCGCGCAATGCGGGCTCGAAAATGCTCATCAGTGCCAGCCAGATTTTCGACACCATCGGTGGCGGGCATTTGGAGCTCGAGGCGATGCACATTGCCCGCGACATGCTCGCGGCCCGCTCGTTGGGTCCGCATGTGCAGCGCTTCAGCCTCGGTGCCAGCCTTGGTCAATGCTGTGGCGGCGTTGCCGTCTTGTTGTTTGAGCCAATGGGCCAGTTTCAGGCGCAAATCGCCGTATTCGGCGCCGGGCATGTCGCCCGCGCCTTGGTGCCTCTGTTGGCCAGCTTGCCGTGTCGTGTGCGCTGGATCGACTCACGCGAGCAAGAGTTCCCCACGCAGATCCCACACGGGGTGCAGAAAATCATCTGCGAAGACCCTGCCGATGAAATCAATACGCTGCCTGTGGGTTGCTACTGCATCGTCATGACGCATAATCACGCCCTGGACCTGGAACTTAGCGCGGCCTTGCTCAAACGCAACGACTTCAGCTACTTCGGCTTGATTGGCTCAAAAACCAAACGCCTGAAGTTTGAACATCGCCTGCACGAGCGAGGCTTCAGCGCCGATCAGCTGCAGCGCATGCGCTGCCCGATCGGCTTAAATGAAGTGAAAGGCAAGCTACCGATTGAAATCGCGATCTCTATCGCTGGCGAAATCATCGCCACTTATAACGCCCACTTCGGCCAGCAAAGCGCCTGCGCCGAACCGATCGCTGACCCCACCAAACAATTGCTGGCGTCTCCACGACGCAGCCATGCCACGCACTGAGAGTTGTTATGACCTGTAAAGCCTATCGCGCCGCCATTTTGCACAGCATCGCCGACCCCGCCGAAGTCGGGGTCGAGGCCTCCTACGAATATTTTGAAGATGGCTTGCTGGTGGTCGAAGACGGCAAAATCACAGCACTGGGCAACGCCGCCGATCTGCTCACAACGCTGGCAACCGACACCGACATCACCTTTTACAGCGATGCACTGATCACCCCGGGATTTATCGACACCCATATCCACTTCCCGCAAACCGGGATGATTGGTGCTTACGGCGAGCAGCTACTCGATTGGTTGAATACCTACACGTTCCCGTGCGAAAACCAATTCGCCGACCAGGCTCATGCCGAAAAAGTGGCCGATATTTTTCTTAAGGAACTGCTGCGTAACGGAACCACGACTGCCCTGGTTTTCGGCAGTGTGCACCCACAATCTGTAGAGGCATTGTTCGAAGCCGCGCAACGTCTGGACCTGCGCCTGATCGCCGGCAAAGTCATGATGGACCGCAATGCACCGGACTATCTGACAGATACCGCGGAATCTGGCTACAACGACAGCAAGGCGCTGATTGAACGCTGGCACGGGCAGGGCCGCCTGCACTACGCCGTGACGCCACGTTTCGCGCCGACCAGTACGCCAGAGCAATTAACCTTGGCGGGCAAGCTATTAAGCGAATACCCGGATGTGTATCTGCATACCCACATCAGCGAGAACCTTCAGGAAATCGAGTGGGTCAAGTCGCTGTTCCCGGAGCGTAAAGGCTATTTGGATGTGTACGACCATTACCAACTGCTGGGTGAGCGCTCGGTATTTGCCCATGGCGTACATTTGTGTGATGAAGAATGCGCTCGCCTGGCTGAAACAGGCTCGGCCGTGGCTTTCTGCCCGACGTCCAACCTGTTCCTGGGCAGCGGCCTGTTCAATCTGCCGATGGCGGAAAAGCACAAACTCAATGTTGGATTGGGCACCGACGTAGGCGCAGGGACAAGCTTCTCGCTGCTCAACACCTTGAACGAAGCCTACAAAGTCATGCAATTGCAGGGCGCGCGCCTCAACCCGTTCAAATCGCTGTATCTGGCTACGCTGGGCGGGGCACGGGCGCTGCGTCTGGAAGACAAGATCGGCACGCTGAAACCGGGGACCGACGCAGATTTTGTCGTGCTCGACTACAACGCCACACCATTGATGAGCTATCGCTTGCAGCAATCAAAAGACATTGCTGAAACGTTGTTCGTGTTGATGACGCTGGGGGATGACCGCACGGTTGAGCAGACGTATGCAGCAGGGAACCTGGTGCATCAGCGTTTAGAGCGTGGGTAAAACTGTGTAGGAGCAGCCGGTCGACGCTCGATTGCCTCGCGATCTTTTGATCTTGAAAAGATCGCAGCCTGCGGCAGCTCCTACGGGTTAACGATGGCTTTTGGCCTTGGTCTGCAATAGGTGTGAGAACACTGCGTGCAGATCGTCAGAAGCGCCTTCTTCATCGAGGTTGAGCTTGCTGTCGATGTGGTCCATGTGATGCATCATCAAGTCAACGGCCATCGCGCCATCGCGGGCTTCAATGGCATCGATCAGTTGCATGTGTTCGTCGTAGGAGCAATGTGAGCGATTGCCGCTTTCGTACTGGGCAATGATCAACGACGTTTGTGACACCAGACTACGCTGGAAGCTGATAAGGGGCGCGTTCTTGGCCGCTTCTGCCAGCTTGAGGTGAAACTCTCCCGACAAGCGAATGCCCGCGCCGCGATCACCGCGCGAAAAGCTGTCGCGCTCGTCCTGAACCATTTTGCGCAACACAGCCAGATCATCCGCCGTGGCATGCACGACTGCCAGTTCGGTAATGGCCTTTTCCACCAGCCGCCGCGCTAGAAATACCTGGCGTGCCTCTTCAACGCTCGGGCTGGCAACCACGGCGCCACGATTAGGGCGCAGCAATACAACCCCTTCATGGGCCAGGCGCGAGAGTGCGCGACGAATGATGGTCCGGCTCACACCAAAGATTTCACCCAGCGCTTCTTCGCTCAACTTAGTGCCCGGCGCCAGTCGCTGTTCGAGAATCGCCTCGAAGATATGCGCGTAGACAATATCGTCCTGGGTTCCACTGCGGCTGGCCTTGCCTGCGCGGGAGGGTTTCTTGAGAGGCTGCAACTGTTCGTTCATGGGCACTCGAATGGGAAAGCGGCTGCGAATTGGGCGTTACGTTAATACGTTAACGGGCGTTGCTGACAATGGATTAATGCGAAAAAACTGGCCGTATTGTACACAAGCCCGAGTGCATACACACTGTACGGTCGTTTGATCCCCCGGCTGTATTGCAATGAAATGTTACTTTTGCGTTTAGGCTTACGCACTGTTCAAGGCTTATTAAAGAACAGTTTTTGCAGAGCACTCTGCCCAGTACAAGGAATTGCGTTTTATGACCGACGCCACTCAGCCGCGCTTGCACCCGCTGGCAGACACCTCGCCTTCTGCGGTGGTCGCGGGTTTCATCGCCATGATGACCGGCTATACCAGCTCATTGGTATTGATGTTTCAAGCGGGTCAGGCAGCAGGCTTGACCAGCGGACAAATCTCTTCATGGATTTGGGCACTGTCAATTGGCATGGCTATCTGCAGCATAGGCCTGTCCCTGCGCTATCGCACACCGATTACCATCGCTTGGTCGACGCCGGGGGCAGCGTTGCTGATTACCAGTTTGGGCGGCGTCAGTTACCACGAGGCCATCGGTGCCTACATCACCTGTGCCGTATTGGTGATCATCTGTGGCGTGACCGGCAGTTTTGAACGCCTGGTCAAGCGGATTCCAGGATCGCTGGCAGCGGCATTGCTGGCAGGTATCCTGTTCAAGATCGGCAGCGAAATCTTTGTCGCCGCGCAGCACCAGACCGGCCTGGTGATCGGTATGTTTTTCACCTATCTGATTGTCAAACGCCTGTTGCCGCGTTATGCAGTTTTGGCGGCGCTGGTGATCGGTATCTTGATCTCGAGCTTGCTGGGGTTACTGGACTTCAACGGTTTTGCACTGGAAGTGGCCGTCCCGGTGTGGACTTCGCCTTCATTTTCGCTGGCGGCCACCATCAGCATCGGCATACCGCTGTTCGTGGTTGCCATGACCTCGCAAAACATGCCCGGCATGGCTGTATTAAGGGCCGATGGCTACACCGTGCCCGCCTCGCCGCTCATTACTACCACGGGCGTGGCCTCGCTGCTGCTCGCCCCTTTTGGCTCACATGGGATTAACCTGGCGGCTATCAGCGCCGCCATCTGCACTGGCCCCCATGCCCACGAAGATCCAAAAAAACGTTACACGGCAGCGATGTGGTGCGGCATTTTCTATGGCATTGCGGGCATTTTTGGCGCGACATTGGCCGCCTTGTTTGCCGCATTCCCCAAAGAACTGGTGCTGTCGATTGCAGCCCTGGCACTGTTTGGTTCGATCATCAACGGCTTGACCATCGCCATGAACGAGTCGAAAGAGCGCGAGGCCGCGCTGGTGACGTTTATGGTCACCGCATCAGGGATGAGCCTGTTCTCCGTCGGCTCGGCATTCTGGGGCATCGTGGCAGGCGTGTTGACGCTGATGATTTCGAACTGGAAAACTCGCTGAGTAATGACTCAACGTGGGCTGTGATCTTTATCAACACCAAAAGATCACAGCCTTCAGCAGTGTCATTAAATCGCTAAAGCCCCGCCATCAATCGCCAAGGCATGGCCCGTGGTGAACGCGGCACCGTCCGAGCACAGGTACAGCACCGCACTCGCGATCTCTTCTACGGTCCCCACTCGTCCTACCGGGTGCATCGCCGCGGCAAACTCCGCCTTTCTCGGATCTGCTTCGTACGCGCGACGGAACATGTCGGTGTCAATCACTCCTGGACACACCGCATTGACGCGGATTTTTTTCTTCGCATATTCAATGGCCGCCGACTTTGTCAGGCCAATCACTGCGTGTTTCGAGGCCGAGTAAATACTCATTTTCGGCGCTGCGCCGAGGCCAGCCACTGATGCGGTATTGACGATCGCCCCGCCGCCCTGGCTAAGCAGCAGAGGCAGCTGATATTTCATGCACAACCACACACCTTTGACGTTAACGCCCATGATTGCGTCGAATTCGTCCTCGGTGCCGTCCGCCAAGCGTCCTTGCTCAATCTCGATGCCGGCATTGTTGAAGGCATAATCCAGACGACCGTAAATGCTGAGGGCCTGCTCCATCAAATGCCTGACGTCTGCCTCGATCGCGACATTGCAACGTACAAATACAGCATTGCCACCCGCAGCCTTGACCTGCTCGACAGTGCTCTCCCCGCTCTCGGCATCCAGATCGGCCACCACGACATTCAAGCCCTCGGCCGCAAATGCCAGTGCCGTGGCTCGCCCTATACCTGCTCCGGCCCCGGTCACCACAGCCACTCGCCCGGAAAATGTCATGCTCATTATTCTTATCCTCATAGGGGGAAGTTCTGTTTTCAGTGTAGGCACACCCAAACAACTTATTTATCGAAGTGATATAAGTCCGCCTACCAAAATCACCCCAATTGATGAAAAAGCATTCGTAAGATCATGTTCGCTTGCCCCCATGGCCCGGAACGTCTATCAACATCTTTTGCCTTAATAATGAGTGCCTACGATGACCGCCGAGACTAACCGTCAATTCCTTCTCGCCAAACGCCCCGTCGGCGCAGTAACCCGTGACATATTCACCTACCAACAAGTGCCTGTGGCTGAACCCGCCGACGGGCAAGTCGTGGTGAAAAACGAGTACTTGTCCCTCGATCCCGCCATGCGCGGCTGGATGAATGAAGGCAAGTCCTACATTCCCCCTGTCGTTCTGGGCGATGTGATGCGCGCTTTGGGCGTTGGCAAAGTCGTTGCTTCAAAGCATCCAGACTTTGCAGTGGGTGATTACGTCAACGGCGCGCTGGGGGTACAGGATTATTTCGTTGGAGAACCCCGCGGTTTCTACAAAGTTGATCCGAAACTGGTGCCCTTGCCAGTGTATTTGTCAGCGCTGGGCATGACCGGTATGACCGCCTACTTCGCATTGATCGACGTGGGAGCACCCAAAGCCGGAGATACCGTGGTGATCTCTGGCGCTGCAGGCGCCGTCGGCAGCATTGCCGGGCAAATTGCCAAGTTGAAGGGCTGTCGTGTGGTCGGTATCGCAGGCGGGAAAGACAAATGTGCGTACCTGCTCGAAGAACTGGGCTTTGACGGAGTCATTGACTACAAGAACGAGGACGTTCTCGCAGGCCTGAAACGTGAATGCCCTAAAGGCGTCGACGTGTATTTCGACAACGTCGGTGGCGATATTCTCGACGCTGTGCTCAGTCGCTTGCGCTTCAAGGCTCGCGTGATCATCTGCGGTGCGATCAGTCAGTACAACAACAAGGAAGCTGTCAAAGGGCCAGCGAACTATCTGTCATTGCTGGTCAATCGTGCGCGTATGGAAGGGTTTGTAGTGATGGACTATGCCGACCGTTACGGTGCGGCCGCACAAGAAATGGCTGCTTGGCTGGCCAAAGGCCAACTCAAAAGCAAGGAAGACATTGTTGAAGGTCTGGAGACTTTTCCCGAAACCCTGCTCAAGCTTTTCAGCGGCGAGAACTTCGGCAAATTGGTGCTGAAAGTTTAAAACCCATGTCGCCGCAGCCTGGGCTGCGGCGACATCACTGGAACGCTTAAGCTATTTCGGCAACAACGGCAGCCAAAGCTTTAGCCGGATCAGCCGCTTGGCTGATTGGGCGGCCAATGACCAGATAATCAGAACCCGCATCCAACGCCTGACGCGGAGTCAAAATGCGACGCTGATCATCCTGAGCACTGCCAGCAGGACGAATCCCTGGCGTCACCAACTGCAACGACGGGTGCGCGGCCTTCAGCGCTTGTGCTTCCAGAGCCGAACACACCAGCCCATCCATACCGGCCTTCTGTGCCAGTGCTGCCAAACGCAACACTTGCTCTTGTGGCTCGATGTCCAGGCCGATCGCGGCGAGGTCTTCACGCTCCATGCTGGTCAATACCGTGACACCGATCAACAACGGTTGCGGCCCGGTACGCTTGTCCAACTCCTCACGGCACGCAGCCATCATGCGTAAACCACCAGAGCAATGGACGTTAACCATCCATACACCCATCTCAGCCGCGGCCTTGACAGCCATCGCCGTAGTATTGGGAATATCGTGGAATTTAAGATCCAGGAACACCTCGAAACCTTTATCACGCAAAGTGCCGACAATTTCAGCTGCACAACTGGTGAACAGCTCTTTGCCCACTTTCACGCGGCACAGTTTAGGGTCCAACTGATCAGCCAATTTCAATGCGGCGTCACGCGTCGGGAAATCCAGGGCGACGATGATAGGAGTCTGGCAGTCGGACATTAGCGGGTTCTCAAGCTGGTCGAAATCGGCGCGCATTGTAGCGGAAGCCATCGCCTACCGGCACCCGATGATCGTATTTTCATGACTTTAATCATCTTGAAGCGAACATGCGCGCATGAATAAATAACCGGCCTACAATGAAATCACTGATTACTCACACACTTAACGGGATCGACAGCAACACGCTCTGCACATTTTTTGCTGAGTGACGTGCTATTCAAGGAGAAAACAATGCCCTGGTATGGTTGGATAATACTCATCGTAGTCATCGGCGCCATTGTAGGCGGCCTCATGACCCTGCGTGACACCGCTGACAAAGTTGAACTGACCGATGAGCAGCGTAAACGCATTGCAGAACGCAACGCCGAAATGGACGCTAAAGAATCAAAGGATTTGTAAAACAGTCATCGTCCTCAGGGCGCATCTGAAGATGCGCCCTGAGGACGAGAATTTTCACATACATGCATGAAGCGTCTGTGCAATGGCTGAAAACTCAAGGCTATGAAACGCTCATTGCACCAAGAGACGTCGAGCATGCGCTACTCACACAATCACAAAGCCTTGACGTATCAGCGCATCCTCAAAGAAGCCGCCGGCCTGTTCCGACGTGACGGGATTGGAGCAACTGGCCTGCAGCCCCTGATGAAATCTCTGGGCCTGACCCACGGCGGTTTTTACGCTCACTTCGCCTCGAAAAACGAACTGGTGGAAAAAGCCCTGCAACAGGCAGCATGCGAAGTCGATGGCCTGTGTGCCGACATATTCAGCCAGCCGCAGCCGCTGCATGCCTTCATCGATACCTACCTCTCGCAATGGCACGTGACCTCGCCCCATGAAGGCTGCCCATTGCCAACCATGTCTGCAGAAATGGCACAGCAAGGGCATGCCAGCCCGACGACCGACAGTGTTATCAACGCAAGGCTCGGACAAATTCAAAATACGCTACCGGGCGCAGATGCTGAAGAACAGAGCATCATGATATTCGCAAGCCTGGTAGGAGCACTGGTGCTTGCCCGTAGCACGGAGAGTGATGCGCTAAGAGAAAAAATCCTCGATGTAACACGCAATACGTTGAAGCAATCGGCCGAATAAAAGCGGCTGCAAACAAAAAAGGCCAGTCATTGACTGGCCTTCTGCATTCCATCGTTTTACTTAGTTAACGGCAACTCGATCCCGATTCTTGTCGAAAATGGCTTTGCCTATGCCTTTGACTTCCAGCAACTCATCGGCCGAAGCAAAAGCACCGTTTGCCTCACGGTAAGCAACGATTGCTTTAGCCTTGGCGGCACCAACACCGGACAGTTCGCGCTGAAGTGTCGCCTCATCTGCCGTATTGAGATTGATTGTCATCACTTGAACATCGGGTGAAGCCGCCGCAGCCACGACCGGTGCGCCTGCTTCTGCCAGAGGAGCAGCATGTGCCACGCTGGAAATACAGACCATCAAAGCCAAAAACATCGAAGGAAGAAAGGCAATACGCATAAGTGACACTCCAATACATCGTTAAGTGGAAACAGCTTTCCTGAGCTGTACTCCAAACTTAGGCGATGGCTGGAGGGTGTCAAAAATGTGTCAGTTGCAGGGTGTGTAGTGACTAGGGCTCTGCGCGATGTTGCAGATGAATCCAGTCAACAATTTCCCCCTCCGGTGAATATCCGCTGACGGTTTCACGTAACAACTGCCGGACACGTGGATAGTCATCGCGCTCTACAGCTTCGAGCAATTGCCCCAGTCTCTGCTTGAGGTCTTCCCAAGACAACATGTCCTCGTTGGCACACATGATCATCGGATGCTGTGTCGCGACCACGTTGTCGCCAATCAGCAATTCTTCGTAAAGTTTTTCTCCCGGGCGAAGTCCCGTGAACTCAATCTCTATGTCCCCATGCAGGTTCTTCTCGGAGCGAACACTGAGACCGGAGAGATGAATCATCTTCTCGGCCAGCTCGACAATGCGTACTGGCTCACCCATGTCGAGAACAAACACGTCGCCGCCCTGCCCCATGGAACCCGCTTGAATGACCAACTGGGCCGCTTCCGGAATGGTCATGAAGTAACGAGTAATCTTGGGATGAGTAACTGTAAGGGGCCCACCGGCCTTGATCTGCTTGTGGAACAAAGGAATCACTGAACCAGAGGACCCCAATACATTGCCAAAACGAACCATAGTGAATCGAGTTTTATTGACCCGCACCACGTTAGACCTATCACCCAGCAAGACGGGAGCGACCTCACGGCTGAGTGCCTGAAGTGTCATTTCGGCCAACCGCTTGGTGCTGCCCATCACATTGGTGGGACGCACCGCCTTGTCAGTGGAGATCAACACAAAGTTCTCGACTCCCGCCTGAAGAGCGGCCTGAGCAGTGTTGAGAGTCCCAATAACGTTGTTCAGCACCCCCTCTGCAATGTTGTGTTCAACCATGGGCACATGCTTGTACGCAGCCGCGTGGTAAACCGTATTTACGTGCCAGGTTTTCATCAGGTCGAGCAGCTTCTGGGAGTTACGCACAGAGCCCAAAATCGGTAACACTTTCACCGAGAGTGATTCGCGATTCACCTGCTGCTCAAGTTCAGACAGGATGTTGTAGAGGTTGAACTCACTGTGCTCGAGCAGCAATAAGGTTGTGGGGCCAAGTACCAAGATCTGGCGGCACAACTCGGAGCCAATTGAGCCGCCCGCGCCCGTTACCAAAACACACTGCCCCTTGATGCAATGCTCCAATAGCTCAGCCTGCGCCGGGACAGCATCACGCCCTAGCAGGTCGGCAATATCCACTTCCTGAATATCGTCGACTTTTACCCGACCACTGGCCAAATCCATAAAACCGGGAACACTGCGCACGTGCAGTGGAAAGCCTTCCAGCAATCCCAATATTTCGCGTCGACGGGCACGGGAAGATGACGGAATGGCCAATAGCAGTTCTTGAGCACCCGTTCGATCGATCATCTGCTGCATATTTTCCGGCTTGAAAACCTGCAAGCCGGAAATAACTCGATCAGCAATACTTTCATCATCATCAATGAAAGCCACTGGGCGCATCAGCCGGCCCATGCGCAATGCAGCAACCAACTGGTTACCCGCTGCCCCCGCACCGTAAATAGCGACTCGCGGCAGACCGTCATCACGACTGGTGAAAGGCACGTGTTGGGCAGCTGAAAACCAGTCTCCCAAAAAATACTGACGCATGGCCAGGCGCAAGCCGCCCAACATGATCAGGCTTAGCCACCAATAGTTGAAAATAATCGAACGCGGAACGACGTTATCGTGATTGCTGTACCAGTACACCACTACTGCAAGGATCAGCGAAGACAAGCTGACTGCTTTAATGATGGCGATGAGGGCATCGTTTCCGAAATAGCGCATCACCGCTCGGTACATACCAAAACGGATAAACAGGGGAATGGCTACTAAAGGAGCGGCGACAAATAACCAGACATGGGTTTTGACTGGGTTGATCATGTCGTCTATGCCCAGCCGTACAACGAAAGCTGACCACAAAGCAATCCAAACAAGCACGATGTCAGTGACTACCTGAATAGTCCTCTTTTGCCGTCGAGACATATTAAGCAAATATGATCGAATTATATCCATGGTATCTTCGGCCTCTTATTTAACATCGCATCGCACATTAATGCTTCACATGCTTGACACTGTTCAATCCTGCATATTTAAAAAAATAATTTTATTATTCCAAAGCACCTGCATTAAATTTAATGGCTACTAAAATCAAGGGCAAATAGGCCAGTATTAAAGCCGTGAAACCGTCCACCCCTAAAACGCCAACCGCAAAAGCCCAAGGCAGCAGCCAACAGATATTTATAGCAGCAACAGCTAAAGTGACCACTTTATGTGAACGAAAATGACGAGAAGCAAACTGATAGGCATGGCTCCTATGCGCTTCATAAACCTTATCGCCGCGCATCAATCGTCTGAACAGCGTGAAGGTCGCGTCAATGATGAATACGCCCAGAAGAATCAGCCAAACGTATAGAAAATTCGAGTTGACCCAAGAAGCCTGCAAAGAAAGAATCCCGAGGGTTATCCCTAAAAAACCACTACCGGCATCTCCCATAAAAATACGTGCTGGAGGAAAATTCCAGTACAAAAATCCCACAACAGTAGCAGCCAACAATAAGGGTGCCCAGATCAACTCATGAAAACCTGACAACCAGGCGACTAATGCAGCTCCAGTACAAACACAAACAGCTTCTATACTAGCCAGGCCATCAATACCATCCATGAAATTGTAAAGATTCAGCATCCAAACTAGATACAGGACCGCCAGTAAACTACCAAGCCACATCAAATTTAAAGAAAATCCAAAGACAACTAATTTAGGCAACCCCCCTAATAAAAATACTGCAAACAGAGCCGCAGAAAAGTGCCCTAATAGTCGCCAGCGAGCAGCAATGTGCCCGTGATCATCGAGGAACCCTAGTATTGCAACTCCGCCACCAGAGGCAATAAATATCCAGGTCAAATGCCAGTCGATTGCATCGATAGAGGCCAAGTAAAGAGTAGCCAACAAAAAAACGCAGACAATAGCAACTCCACCTCCTCGTGGAGTAGGGATAGAGTGCGAACTCCGCGCATTCGGAACATCCATCAGGTTACTTGCCAAAGCATATTTTCTAAGGCCAGCTGTGAAGCAAAGGCAGAGAATGCAGACTATCGGTAAAGCAAACCACAGAGCCATATGAAAACTCACCAATAAATTAAAGATTGCACTATGGAGTGACTATTAAGGTGTTTGGTTTTTTTTGAAGTCACCACCTGCATTTTTCAAAGCATCTTTAACCTGTAAAGGAGGTACCCACGATAATAAGGTCCGTGACTTACTGGAGTCTATTTCCAAGGAACCACATAATTGCTGATAAACGGATAACCTACCCGTCATCTTGGCACCTCCGTGCAATAACAAGTCAGGTACTGGAAATAGAGAAGCACGAGATTTCATACCTGAGGCCAAGGCCTTAATTATCTGCGGAGTTGAGACTGACTGCTCATCTGAGACTAAAAATAACTCGTTTGCAGCCAATGGATGAGTGACACAAGTTTTGACAAAATCAACCAGATTTTCTAGGGCAACCATTGTTCGTTTGTTTTTAATGCCCGCCAGTGGCAATGGTATGCCAGACGAAACCAATTTTAACAAACGTTTAAAATTTCCCGGTGCATTAGCACCATAAACCAAAGGAGGTCTTATGATGACTAATTCCATTGATTTGTAAGTACAAAGTTCTTCTAGCCCTTGCTCAGCCTCCCACTTTGATATGGCATATATCGCATGCGGAGCAGGGGCGCTAGACTCACTAAAAGCTTGTCCCGAAGTAAAATTACCGTTAACACCAATAGAGCTTAAAAAAATAAATCTTTTCACGCCAGCATTTATTGCTTGTTCAGCTAAACTTAAAGTCCCTTCAACATTAACCTTCCTAAACTCAGCCAAAGGATCACTACTGAGCTCGGATAAAATATGTGCACGGGCAGCTAAATGAATGACAACATCGACACCTTCAAGAAGGTTGCGCCATTCAACAGCAGTAGGGATAGCGGCTACTTTGGAAAACACAAAATTAGTAGCCGCTAGATCCATTGAGCTTCGACCTGAACCGACAATACTAACATCTGGAAGAGATATTAATGCTTTGCACAGAGATACGCCTATAAAACCAGTTGCACCCGTTACTAGTATTTTCATGATCTTTCTTCTAACACTAACTGATACACACCAAGAGTTTTACGCAACATCAAATCAAAAGTGAATTCTCGCTCAAATTTCTCACGTGCTTTCACTCCCATCGTCTCTCTCTCGCCTGGAGACTGTACCAATTGTACGAAAGCATTCCGCAAAGCAATTTTGTAATCACGAGAAACTAGAATGCCTGTAGCGTGGTCATCTATAGACTCCGATACTCCACCAACATCTGAGGCTATGACGGGTAAACCTGATCTCATGGCTTCCAAAATCGTTAACGGAAGACCTTCCCAATCAGAAATCAAAACAAAAATATCTGCATTAGCGAGACGTAGATCAACATCAGAACACGCGCCTGAAAATGTAACCTTATTAGCAATACTTAAATGCTCTGCAAGCAATACACATTTTGCTAATTCGGGGCCATCCCCTACTAATTCCAAGTGCCAGTTTTGGAACTCTATATCCGCTAAGGCTTGTAAAACAGCGCTCTGATTTTTAGGCCGTTCAAAACGAGCGACCATGATTATATTTACAACGGCGTCGCTAGACCGTCTAACTGCTCTTGAAGTGACCTCAGGGACACCATTGTGTATTTTAACTAGCGTTTTCTCTCGTGCTACTTTCTGAGAAATTGCCAACTGTCGATCATATTCAGAAACAGTTATTATTTTATTAGAAATCTTCGAAAGCTGGGTTTCTATCCATCGATAGAAAGACTGCCTCTTGGCAGATACACCTTCTGTAAAAGCCCATCCATGCGCTGTAAAAACTACAGGTATAGAAAGACTTTTTGCTGCTAACCTACCAATAACACCAGCTTTTGACGAATGAACATGAACGATATCCGGGTTTGTTAATTTAAAAAAATTTCGCAACTCAAAAAAACAAAGAAAATCTTTTACAACATTTATTTCTCTTACAAGATTTTTTAAACCCTTACACTTGATACCCATCGATGCAGCGCGGTCAAACAAAACACCTGTTTCAGTTTCTGCGCCAACACCGATAACTACATCATGACCCTTTGCTTGAGCCCCTGCCGCCAGATCTAGCAAGTGAACACTTGCTCCACCCAACACATCTGAACGTGTGATTACATATAGTATTTTCAATTTGCAATCTCGCTCATAATTCGCATCAGCGATGAAGCTTGGACTTGTACTGAGTAGTGATTCTCAACTGAGCGTCGACCCGAAAGCCCTAATTTTTCTCGAACTTCAGCAGATGAAAGCAAATGACCTAAGCTCTGCTCCCAATCCTCAAGAGATTTAGCTAATAATCCAGATTTACTGCCGTTCACAATATCAACATTGACACCTATTGGAGATGCTATAACTGGGACAGCACACGCCATATATTGAATTAACTTGTATCCGCACTTTCCTTTTTCCCAAGGGCCATCCTTGAGCGGCATAATACCTATATCCATTTGCTGGATCATTTCTACTTCTGCGTCTTCACTCCAGGGCAATACTTCGATATCAACGCCCTGAAATTCATTAACTAGTTTAGTATCAGCACCCACCAAAATGATTTTTGCTCCGTAGGCTTTACACTGAGCTATCAAAGCATCTTTTATTTCAATAATGTATTTTTGCGTCGAGGGAGATCCCATCCAGCCTATAACTAGCTTATTACCCTCACCATTTTTTTTCACGTCATAGCGTTCTAGGTCAATCACCGTTGGTACCACAACTACTTTTTCCGCACCAGCATCAGAAGCATATGTAGCCAAATAGCTATTTCCAGCAACTACGCAACTTGAATAACGCATCACACGCGCAATTTTATCATTTAAGAATTTTTTAATCAGGGGATTGGAGGACATATCATAGTTATGAAAAATCGCATCATCATAATCAACAATAATTCTTACCCCAATTAATACTAAGACTTTCTCTGCCCAAGCAGGAAAGTAGGGAAATATCTCCTTTTCGAGCCAGATCACATCATATTTTCGGGCTTTAAACAGCCATGCCAACCTGCAAAAATAATACTTTATATAATGCCAAATCGTGGAGCCACTACCATCATAAAGTCTAATTAGATATTGCTCATCTAACATGTTAGCTACATCTACAGTATTTCCTTCCCGTTCTAGAAATGGAATATACTGAAGCATCCTTAATCTCGAACTAGCTCCCGTTCGAGAGTATTTAGAAAGCAAAAGAATTTTCATGACTCACCTTCATTGCAATAACGTTTTGATAACGTGAGCCTGCCACCATAAAATAACGGCCACAAAATTACGCCAACGTAAAAATAAGTTGTCAATGTAAACTGCCAAGCATAGAATACCATAACTAAAGCATATATGTAACAACTCAAAAGTGCTAAAAAATAACCTCCATTGCTGCAAGCCCAGCGCCTTAGCAGGGCATACCAAAATCCCAATAGAGTCATGCAGGTTACAACGACGCCAACACCGCCTACTAAGTATGGACTTGACGCGTAGGTGAGCACATTAAAATCACCATCTGCAAAACCAATATCAAATGGAGTACAGCTGTATGTTCCAAGGCTAATGAGTTCAATGACTTTACCAACTACTAAGTCAACGCAACCATTCCCTGCCTGCCCCCCTAACCAATGTGAAAATGCCGTTACAGCATATCCAAAATAGGTATATAAAAAATCAAAACCCTTATCACCACCCGCTCGTCCAGTGGCGACAGCAATGATGCAGAATATCAAGACCAAACCGATAAAAAAAACCAGCAAACCCTTAAGCCGCACCCAGCCAATATAAAATAACGTATAGGCGATGCTCACAAACAGGAACAGGACACTGGTACGCTCCGCCAAACTTAAAGCCGAAACTAAGTATATCCCTCCTGCTGCTGAACAAAGCAGCAATCTTTTGTTTTGTGCGTAGTACAATGCCAAACACAGGCCGAATAATGAGAAGTGCTGAGCTCCATAATTAGATTCATTACCCCAAACATATACATACCTTAGATTAAACAGCACCCCCCCCTGTAATGGACCGTTTATACCGAACTTATAAATTCTATAACACGACAATATCAACCCAATTAACGCCAATACCCAGTAGAATAAAATAATTCCGCGAGGGGCTTCTGCAGAACCTACTTCCATTTGCGCCGGGTCCCATTTACCGCCCCCTAGTATCAATATAAGAACACTATAGGACAATAAAAAAGCTAAAATACCACTTAAAAAAACATTATGCCCCCACTCCCAAGGCTCACCCAAAACAATGAGATTCATTACAAGCATAGTTGCTACAATAAAAACAAGAATATTGAATGGTGATGTCAAATAAAATCTAGAGTCATTCATTTATAAAATCTACACATACTAATATATTACCTAACCTTCGACTTAAGATAAGAGCGAAAAACAGTGAGCAATCTTGATAGAGGAATATTAAAAAAATAGTAAATAGAACTGACAATTACTCGCCCAGACGATGCTTTGAAAATTGGCTTTATATACTCGAACTGACGATTTTTTATTGCAACAATAGAGTAATATGCAAACATTTTTGAAACTGCATATTCAGACAGTGGGGCTTTAGCAATTGAGCGAATAGCTTGGGCGACAATCGTATATTGCCGCAATAGGTTCCTAAAACTGTTGTGTGGATGTTGACGGTACATAACCACATCAACTTCTGGCGCATACAAGAAATCACGGTCCCACTCAGAAAAAACAGACAACAATCTTACGAACATTGGGTAGTCATCTAATACGACATTAGAATCCCAACCGCCAATATCTTTGAGCGCGCTCACCCTAAATACGGTAGATTGCAACAGCAATGGAACCGGATAGTTAAAAAGAGAAGCTTTACTCCGCTCGCTAGGTTTCAGCTTCAAAAAGCTCTCTTGTGCCTTACCATAAACATCGTATGTACTACCTTCATCTTCGTCATCAAAGGCTCTAGCACCACCAATACAAAATTGGCTCCTTTTATTATTTTCTAATTTCTCTATACACTGTAGCAGCCCATCTTTATCAGGTATGTCGTCTGACGCAACAAGATAAAAATACTCAGTGCGTGCAAGCGATAGCCCCAAATTTAAAGACGAAACCAGGCCTGAATTATTTTTTTGTATTAACGATATGTTCGATGCGTTATGTTTTTTTAGAAATGATTGTACGATTTCAGCTGTTGCATCCGTTGAACCATCATCTATAACAATAACGCTAGCCCATTCAAGTCCAAGAACAGCCAACATACATGATTCAATATATTTTTCATGATTATAAGATGCAATTACAATCGTTAGCACAACACACCATCCTTATTACTCAGCACTGCTGCCTTAAATTTTCTCGACATCAACAGAGCTATTACAACCCAATAAATTGCATAATTAATAGCATACGCAACTGTTACCCCTACAAACCCAAAGTAATGAGTAAAAACAACAACCATAAGTACATAAGATATTGCGAACAAAACCTCCGTTATCATAAACATCTTAAACATGGCTTTACTCAACATCACATATGCTAGAATCCAACTTCCTATTTTCAAGGTATCGCCAATCATTTGCCAGGCAAACAACTCACGCATAGGGCCGAAATCAGATGTAAAAAGAAGATTTATAATAAAATCACGCAAGACATAAACAATACCTGCCATTAGAGCGACACAAGGCAATACGTATTTGTAGCCTTGCGTGATTTCGGCTTTGAGAGCGATAACACTTTTAAGTTCTGACAACTTTGGAAGATAATAAACACTTAACGTCGAGGTTACCAAAAGCAAATAAGCAGAGCTGAATCGAGTTATGGCCTCCCAATATCCAGCCGCATCCCACCCAAACAATGTCGCCAAATGATTACGGATTAATATCTGACTTAAAGGTACACACGCAGCCGATGTTAGCGCCATAGCAACATATTTAAATAAGTTTTTTGCTACTGACTTGTCTATAGCGCCAAACAAGTAATGCAGTTTGAACCAACTTGCTCTTTTGCAGATGTAAATGGTGACAAAAAATGAAATAGACTGGTAGAGGGCCAATGCAACCAGAGCTCCATATAGCCCATACTTAACTGCCAAAAAACCAGTAATACATAAAGCGAAAATGCTACCAACTATATTGGCTGCAACATAACGCAGAATATCTTTTTTACCATTAAGAATCGCTAGTATTAATGAGTTTAAAGCAAGAAGTATTAGCCCGCCTGAGAGCCACCAAAACACACCTGACAGTCCCTTGTCTTTAAAAAAAAGTTCCGCCAAATACCCACTAAATACTGCGACTAATATAGCCATTATTAAAGAGATAATAGTCGCTAATGTGCCAGCAGTACGCCAAACCGCCTGCTGCTTAGCTACATCGTCTGAATACTCGGCAGTATATTTGGTCACTCCTGTATTGATCGCGCCACTTGTAAACGTAGAAATCATCTGTAACGCATTTTGGAATTGCCCCAGCGCTGCGTATCCAGAAGGCCCTACATAAATAGCAAGGATTTTATTAATCCCTAGCAAAGTCAGCATTTTAACAATAACTGCAACACCATTTAAAACACTTGTGCGCAACAAGGTCATCATATTATTTACTTACTGAAAATTTGTTACACGCATCCACAACTAACAAGGCATCAGCCTCTGTCATGACAGGACTGATTGGCAAACTTAAAACTTCTTGATGAATACTTTCAGTAATAGAATAATCACCCTCAACAAATTCAAACCCCTCATATGCTTTTTGTTTGTGCGGCGGTATCGGATAATGGATAAGTGTATCTATCCCTTTGCCGGATAAATATTTTTTTAATTCATCACGCGAATCACAACGAATCACAAAAAGATGCCAAACGTGAGCACCATACTCCAACACATCTGTACCACGCGATAGAGGGAGAGTAATTAACGGATTATCAATGCCTCTCATATAAATATCAGCGATCACTCTTCTCTTGACGATCTGTTCCTCAAGATATTTCAATTTCACACGCAGCATAGCTGCTTGTATTTCATCGAGTCGACTATTTACCCCCTGAATAATATTTTTATACTTTTCGTGCGAGCCGTAATTACGTAATGCTTTTAATACATCAACCAGCTCGGGGTCATTCGTGGTAATGGCTCCTGCATCCCCAAGCGCACCGAGGTTTTTACCTGGATAAAAGCTAAAGCCCGACGCATGTCCCCAATTGCCAGCTTTTTTCTCATGCAGCTTAGCGCCGTGAGCTTGGGCGGAATCTTCTAGCAAAAGTAATCCATGACGATCCGCAATATCAGCTAACTGGCTCATATTCGCGAGCTGACCGTATAAATGCACAGCAAGGATTAAACGGGTTTTGGCAGTTATCCGAGACTCGACTTCAGCTGCGCCTAAATTATATGTCAGTTCATCTGGCTCAACCAAAACCGGAACAAGACCATTTTCGGTAATACTTAAAATACTGGCGATATATGTGTTAGCAGGAACAATGACTTCATCACCGACGGCTAATCTACCTAGTTCTTTCCAAGCGCGGATTGTTAATGTGAGCGCATCTAACCCGTTAGCAACGCCGACACAATATTGTGTCCCGCAGTAAGCTGCAAACTCCTTCTCAAACTCGTTTAACTCTTTCCCGTTTATATACCACCCAGAGTCAATAACCCGCGCACACGCCTCTATAAGCTCGGAGCGGCATTCTTCATTAATTTTTTTTAAATCTAAAAAATCAACCATGATCAACATACCTAATAACTTTTGCTGGATTTCCAACTACAACAGCATGGTCTGGAACATCTGATATAACAACTGCCCCCGCACCAACCATGGCACCTACACCAACAACAACACCTGGTAATATTGTTGCATTTGCTCCAATGCTGGCCCCCTCATTAACTATCACACCATAAAATTTTTCAGGATATACTTTTGATCTGGGATATGGATCATTTGTAAATGTGGCATTAGGCCCAATAAATACATTATCGTAAATCCTGGTACCCTCCCACAAATATACGCCTGATTTAATTGTCACATTATTGCCAATCTTGACATCGCCTTCAATCAAAGTATGCGCACAAATATTACAGTTCTCACCTATCACTGCACCACTCAGAATTACTGAGTATTGCCATACTCTTGTTCCTGAACCTATGGCTTCGCTCTGAACATCTGACAAGGGATGAATTTTAGGCATTACCTACCTCGCGTTTAAAAGCGCTGTAGTCACGCAAATAATCTGCTTCGGTGTAGTGCTCACTCGCTAAAACGAGAAGAATACAATCCTCACTGAAATCATGCATCTCGCGCCAAAGCAAACTGTCAATCAGAAGTCCTTTAACAGGCGAGTTCATGATTACTTCTTCCCGGACCAAACCATTATCGAGAACCATTCGACAGCTACCCGATATACAAATAGCGACTTGTTTTAATTCTCGATGAGCATGAAATCCACGACTTACATTTTTTTCAGTATGATATATGTAATAGACGCGTTTGATTTCAAAAGGAATTATTTTACCCTGCTCTAATGCTACTAGACTTCCTCGTTCATCACCTAGAATCTGAAAATCCAACCATTTCGCCAAGATCATAACTTACCGCCCATTAGCGACGAATATGATGGAGCATTTTTGTCTTTTTCGCTGATTACCAGATGATCGATTTGTGGCCAATTAATATTAAAAACTTCATCATCCCAGCGTAAAGATCGCTCCGAAGATTTATTATAATAATTCGTCGTTTTATAAAAAAACTCAGTTTCATCTTCCAAAGCCAAGAACCCGTGTGCGAAACCCTCAGGAATCCACAACATCTTGTTGTTAGACTTGCTCAGTTCGACTCCAACCCATTTCAGATAGGTTGCAGAATCTTTGCGTAAATCAACAGCCACATCATATGCAGCCCCCTGCAGCACACGTACTAGTTTACCTTGGGCATACGGAGCCTCTTGAAAATGCAGGCCTCTAAGCACTCCTCGCTTAGAGAAGGAATGATTATCCTGCACAAATGCACGTGCTATAGGTAAACCTAAATCCTGCAACCTTTGGTTAAAGAGGGCCTCATTGAAGCTTTCCATGAACCAACCGCGGTCATCGGAATAAATTTTCGGCTCAAATATCACAACATCAGGAATCTCGGTTTTGATGATTTCCATGCCTACTTACTCTCATCAAATATTTTCTGAAGATACTGTCCATACCCAGTTTTCTTCAGTTTATGAGCCTGCTCACCCAATTTCTCAGGTGTTATCCAGCTATTGTTATAGGCAATTTCTTCCAGGCAAGCAACTTTCAAGCCCTGACGTTGCTCGATGGTATGTACAAAGTGACTGGCCTCAAGTAATGACTCATGAGTTCCAGTATCCAGCCATGCAAAACCACGCCCCAACATTTCGACCTTCAAGTTGCCCTGCTCGAGATAAGCGCTATTAATATCTGTAATTTCAAGTTCACCACGTGAAGATGGCTTAATACTTTTAGCTATTTTCACGACGTGATTATCATAAAAATATAAGCCTGTTACTGCATAATTCGATTTTGGCTTGATAGGCTTTTCTTCAATACTAAGCGCACGACCACTACTATCAAACTCAACAACACCAAAACGTTCAGGATCTGAGACATGATATCCAAACACAGTGGCGCCCACACTGAGCGACATAGCTGAGCGTAAATTATCCGAAAAATGTTGACCGTAAAAAATATTGTCGCCAAGGATCAAACAAACAGCATCTTCACCTATAAACTCTTCACCAATGATGAAGGCTTGTGCCAATCCATCGGGGCTAGGCTGCTCAGCGTAGCTCAGTTCAATTCCATATTGACTACCATCGCCCAACAATTTCTTGAAGCATGGCAAATCTTCAGGCGTGGAGATAATTAAGATTTCGCGCATGCCTGCCAGCATCAATACCGACAGAGGATAGTAAATCATCGGTTTGTCATAAATTGGCAGCATTTGTTTTGAAACGCCCAAGGTGAGCGGATGCAAACGGGTGCCTGAACCGCCAGCTAAAATGATGCCTTTACGTTTAATGGTGGTCATGTCGCGAGCACGTCCTTAACTGTTCTTGTACGTCCCCTCACTTATATCTGGATGTTATGCGGGAGGACTAATCTGAAATACACACGCTACCGCCCCAGGATTTATCGTTGAATTCCTGAGAACGATTTACATTTTCGATTTGGCAAAGCCAACCCAATATCGGTCTACCTAGGAGAAATACTCGTGGCAGGCAAACTGATCTGCTGCTGACGGTTCATTAGGTTGATGAGCAGAATGACCCTCTCCTCGCCGTCCATAGACATAAATATGGACTCAATACCTGTGAAGCCCTGTTCGAGGATGGTGACTTTATCGCCAGGATTAAATTTGGAGATGATGTGCGTTTCAGCACGTGATTGTAGTTGAAGGATCAACTCGTGGCTGACGGCCAAGGGGCGTCCACCAAATGCAACAACCCGAGCGACTCCTCGGGTTGAACGCAGGGGGGCCCAATTGGCGCCTTCGGGCATATGGATGAAGAGATAGCCCGGGAATAGTGACTCTCTCACGCAGCTCAATTGGCCACGGAGCAGTTTTTCTCGCCGACAAACCGGGCGAGAACACTCGTAGCCTTGGCGCTGGAGATTTTCTTCGGCACGCTCGTCTTGTTTAGGCTTGCATTGCACCAGGTACCAGTCGTCTGATTTCGGATTGCAGGGATCACTCGGTACTGGGGTATTTATTGTTTGCATGGGGACTTCATTGATGGGTTCATCCGTGGTTTACCATTGTGCCTTGCATGTGCAAATGGCAAGCAACTGGGCTCTTATCATGACTGCAGCCGGCTTCATGGAAACGGCTTGACGTCTGTCGGGATAAGGACGTCTACAACTTTGTTTTGAGCGCGATATAGGCCCAACAGTTCCTTTGCCAATGCCTTCCTTGCCGGCTCCTCACCGTGTACCAGGCGTATTTGTGCTGGCCATTGAGACATGCCTGAAACGAACTGAAGCAGGTCTTTCTGGTCGGCGTGGGCAGAATAGCCACCCAATGTGCTGACACCTGCATGGATCATACAGCGCTCACCTTCCAATTCAACAAATCCGCCTGACGGACCGTATTTTTGTATCGCTGCCCCCGGTGTTCCCTTGGCCTGAAACCCCGTAAACAGCACGTTATGCCGTTGGTCAGCCAACATCGCTTTCAGGTAGTTCACTATCCGTCCACTGGAGCACATTCCTCCTCCAGCAATAACTATCGCCGGTCGACCGGTGCTGGCCAGATAGTTAACTGTCTGCATATGCCGTGCATGGCTGTCGACAGTGATCAATTGCTCGAACTGCAAAGGCTTGCGCCCATCTGCAAGTCGTACTAGGGCCTCTTCATTCCAGTAGTTCTGTAGTTCACGATAGACCTTGGTTAAGCGGCTTGCTAAAGGAAAATCCAGAATAACCGGCACTTGTGGCCATGTGATGGGAAGAAATTGATCGTCATCACATACGGCTTGCGCCGGACCAAGCAAAGCCTTGCGATGCAAGATATCTTCAATTTCGTAGAGTAGCTCTTGAGTACGGCCCATGCTGAACGCCGGAATCAATAACGTTCCATGATCAGCCAAAGCCTTGTCGATAGCGCTTTCAAGGCGTTCTTGGCGGCTCATACGATTTTCGTGTAAACGGTCGCCGTAAGTGCTCTCAAGAATCAGGATATCTGCCCTCTCGGGCGACACAGGCGCAGACAGAAATGGTGAATGCGGAGCGCCCAAATCACCCGAAAAGACGATGCGTCGCTTCAACGTTGCCTGAGGATAGTCAAGATCGCACTCCACATAGGCTGCCCCCAGGATATGCCCTGCCCTTTGCAGTCGAATTTGAGCGGTCAGGACATCTGTTTGTTCGATGCTGAACCAATGATCAAAAGGCAGCGCAATGATTTGTTGCTGTACGCGCTGCAAATAGCGCTCGACAGTCTTAGGATCTCGACTCACCTCAAGCTTGAATGCATCTTCAAGAATCAATGGCAGCAGCTTGGCTGTTGGTTCACTGCACAGAATTGGCCCGCGGAAACCTGCGGCAAGCAAGTAAGGAAGCCGCCCAACATGGTCAGCATGGACATGCGTGATAATCAGGGCCTTAACACCTTCAAGCGAAAAGTCGATCTGCGGGTAATCTGTGCACCTTTCGAGTGCGACTCGTTCATCACCGCCTTGAAATAGCCCGCAGTCAATCAGCACACTGCACTGGTCAGTCATCTGTAATTGATGACATGACCCGGTAACGCCGTTGACGGCACCATGATGTAGAACAATCGGATATCCCATGTACTCGCTCGCGACAGTCAAACCTTGGGGCTATCAACACTCAGCTTTTCGACGCCCAGCTCTGTCGATAATCGCCGGATCAATACAATCAAGACACTTACCACACAGCTAAAAGTTCAGCCGCCATCAAGATATGACCTCTCCGGGCGTTATCGCTTCCATCAACCGAGCTAGTCGATCCATCCGCACTACTCTAAGCTGCTTACCCAGCACGGCCAGCTCAACCTGTGAATGAGTGCGCTTTACCTCTCCAGCAGCGTTCAATGTTGCATTGCGGGTATGCTGGTTACCGTCACTTTTGGCTAACGCTGCTTCAAACCTATGCTCGAGTTTCGTACTGCTTTTATTGATCACGCTATTGAAGCCAGCCTCTAGCCGCTTACGCCCAACTTCCATTGCAGACGTTTCACCTACATTGGAAGCACATGGGAGCCCTCTCATCGAAGAGTTACTGAACGGCTCAAAACCCTCACCAAGCCTAACGCCTGGACGCTGCAAATAACTGAACGGCCCCTGATTGGCGTTGAAAAAAAACCAAAGACCAAGTGCATCGAGAGTTTGGTTCGTGGCCAGACGAAACATACTTGCCACTCGACATTGAAGGGTTATAAGGCAGGAATGAGCATAGATAAATAACCCAGCTGAGGCGCCAAGATGCAGAGCAAAATGGCAGCCATGCGAATTTAACCGGACAAGCTCAATGCTATCGCTGTCGTGGCTTGAGACGGTACCTAGAAAAGGGGGAATACTGCTCAAAAGCGAAGCCTGCTTTCAATGCAAAACTGCGGGCTCGGATGCGGAGATATTTATCACCGAACAACAAGCACCTGAATGAGGGCACCTGAATAGGTAAGTCAACAGCAGGCAATCGAGGATTGGCCGTATTCTGCCTGCATTACCTGTCGTTACAAAGAATACGAGGCCTGACTTGTTGTAGGAGATTTCCCATTACAACTGATTACTATCTGGCCAGGCGAGTGATCCTCGATCCGTTGCGCCAGACCTCTACCTTTTTATGACTGCACTAAGTTGCGCTTTAATCTGGCCGACTTTCGCTTGTAAGCAATAAAGCCCATTGCAGGCCCAATCAGCATGCCTAGTAGCAAAGACCCTATGACGATAAGGGAAGCCGGCAGTTCTGGTGTACTCCACCCAAGAAAAACCAATGAAGTGGGTTGCTGGTTTTCGAGAATAAAAATCATCGTCCCAAAAATCACCACCAGCGCAAAAACCACCAGAACTGCACGCTTGACGCTACTCATTTGTAACTCCCATGTCCTGAAGGATTAAATCTCGCCTTCCTCATCTTCGTTCACTCGATCCCGAAGCTCTTTACCTGGCTTGAAATGAGGAACAAATTTGCCGTCAAGACTTACTGACTGGCCGGTCTTTGGGTTGCGCCCCACTCGTGGAGCCCGATAGTGCAGCGAAAAACTACCGAAGCCACGGATCTCAATTCGATCTCCGGTCGCCAGGCACTGTGACATTTGTTCAAGCATGGTCTTGATAGCCAGCTCAACATCCTTGGATGAGAGTAGCCCTTGATGGGTGACAATTCGTTCGATCAACTCCGACTTCGTCATATTTTTCCCTTCTTTTTCAAGCAGCTAGATCAGCGCTCCAAAGGTTTTAGCATGATCAAAAGAATTTGAACAGCCCAGTTATTGACTTTTGTATGCCATTCACTACTGAATTGCGGATGAATACAGAGAACGATCAAAAAACATCACCTAATAGCTTGGCCGTCCTCGAGCCCATCCAACACGACGCTAAGAGCTTCTGAAGGACACTCGCTGCCATACCCGCACACGACGGCAAAACGCTGGAGACACACCCAGAGCCCTTCCTGCTCAACCTTCACATGATCAGCGTCGACCTTTAGGAAAAACTCAAATTTCAGGCACAAAAAAGGGCGACCTAAGTCGCCCTTTTTTATGGTCAATCAGAACTTAGTTCTGTTTTTCCATTTGTGCACGCAGCAGGTCGCCCAAAGTGGTCGGACCAGCAGCGATCTCAGAGGTAGCTGGCTTGTCGCGCAGGCTCTGGATTGCTTCCTTCTCGTCTTCAACGTCTTTCGACTTGATGGACAGTTGGATTACGCGGCTCTTGCGATCAACGCTGATGATCTTGGCTTCTACTTCTTCGCCTTCTTTCAGAACGTTACGAGCATCTTCGATGCGGTCACGGCTGATTTCGGACGCTTTCAGAGTCGCTTCGATATCGTTGGCCAGAGTGATGATGGCGCCTTTGGCGTCAACTTCTTTCACGGTGCCTTTAACGATTGCGCCTTTGTCGTTCTCTTGTACGTACTCGGAGAACGGATCGCTTTCCAGCTGTTTGATACCCAGGGAGATACGCTCACGCTCTGGATCAACAGACAGGATTACAGTGTCAAGCTCGTCGCCTTTCTTGAAACGACGAACGGCTTCTTCGCCCACTTCGTTCCAGGAGATGTCGGACAGGTGAACCAGACCGTCGATGCCGCCGTCCAGACCAATGAAGATACCGAAATCGGTGATCGACTTGATGGTGCCGGAGATTTTATCGCCCTTGTTGAACTGGCCAGAGAAATCTTCCCATGGGTTAGATTTGCACTGTTTGATGCCCAAGGAGATACGACGACGCTCTTCGTCGATGTCCAGAACCATAACTTCCACTTCGTCGCCGACTTGTACGACTTTCGAAGGATGGATGTTTTTGTTGGTCCAGTCCATTTCAGAAACGTGTACCAGACCTTCAACGCCTTCTTCCAGCTCAGCGAAGCAGCCGTAGTCGGTCAGGTTGGTCACACGCGCGGTCACGCGAGTGCTTTCTGGGTAACGGGCTTTGATAGCAACCCATGGATCTTCACCCAGTTGCTTCAGGCCCAGGGAAACACGATTGCGCTCGCGATCGTACTTCAGAACCTTAACATCGATCTCGTCGCCAACATTGACGATCTCGGAAGGATGCTTGATGCGCTTCCAAGCCATGTCGGTGATGTGCAGCAGGCCATCAACGCCACCCAGATCGACGAATGCGCCGTAGTCGGTGAGGTTTTTGACGATACCTTTAACTTGCTGACCTTCTTGCAGGGATTCCAGCAGAGCTTCACGCTCAGCCGAGTTCTCTGCTTCAAGTACGCTGCGACGCGAAACAACAACGTTGTTGCGCTTCTGGTCAAGCTTGATGACCTTGAATTCCAGCTCTTTGCCTTCCAGGTGCGTGGTGTCGCGCACTGGACGAACGTCAACCAGAGAACCTGGCAGGAACGCACGGATGCCGTTAACGTCGACAGTGAAGCCGCCTTTAACCTTACCGTTGATAACGCCCTTGACCACTTCTTCAGCTGCGAAGGCTGCTTCCAGAACGATCCAGCATTCAGCGCGCTTGGCTTTTTCACGGGACAGCTTGGTTTCGCCAAAGCCGTCTTCGACCGCGTCCAGCGCAACGTGAACTTCATCACCGATGTTGATGTTCAGTTCGCCAGCATCGTTGTGGAACTGCTCCAGCGGGATGAGGCCTTCAGACTTCAAACCAGCGTGAACGGTTACCCAACCAGCTTGGTAATCGATATCAACGATGATAGCGGTGATGATCGAGCCAGCCTGAAGATTCAGGGTTTTTAGGCTTTCTTCAAACAGTTCTGCAAAGCTTTCGCTCATTTTAATTCCTGTTGATCAAGGGCGAAGGAATACGCCCATCTGCCACATTCCAGACAATGTGGGTTACGTTCATATAAAAGAAGGCATGCAGGACTATTTCTGGTCTCCTGCACGCGTTCTTGATCATCCGGCGAGATCGCGCAGGGCGATTTCGCTCTTGATGCGTTCCAACACCTGCTCGATGGACAACTCCGTAGAGTCGAGTTGCAGGGCATCAGCCGCCGGCTTGAGCGGGGCTATTGCACGCTGCGTGTCACGCTCATCACGGGCACGTATCTCATCCAACAGACGCGGGAGACTAACATCATCCCCCTTGGCCTTCAACTGCAAGTAACGGCGACGGGCCCTCTCCTCGGCGCTGGCCGTCAGAAAAATCTTGAGCGGCGCATTAGGAAAAACCACAGTCCCCATGTCTCGACCGTCCGCAACCAGCCCCGGAAATTCTCTGAAGGCACGCTGACGTTGTAGCAAAGCCTCGCGAACAGCGGGCAATGCCGCTACTTTGGATGCGCCCGCAGCAACATCTTCATTGCGGATAGCCAGCGTAACGTCTTCACCTTCGAGCACGATACGCGCCGGCTTACCTTCCGTCGCCCCGACGAACTGCACATCTAAATGTGCCGCCAACTGACTCAATAAGGCTTCGTTATCGAGGGCGACACCATGATTAACGGCAGCAAACGCCAACAAACGGTACAAGGCGCCAGAATCCAGCAATGCCCAGCCCAAATGCTCGGCCAGGCGACCTGCAACTGTGCCTTTACCCGAACCGCTAGGCCCGTCGATGGTGATGACTGGCGCCGTCAACATCACGACTGCGCCTCTTGGGCCACGCGAATACCGACCTGCTTGCACAACGCAAGAAAGTTCGGGAAAGATGTCGCGACGTTGGCACAATCGTGAATACGGATGGGCGCCGTGGCACGCAACGAAGCAATACTGAAGGCCATTGCAATGCGGTGGTCACCATGGCCATGCACTTCACCACCACCGATTGAGCCGCCATCAATAATGATGCCGTCTGGCGTTGGCTCACACTTGACGCCCAAGGTCAGCAAGCCGTCAGCCATCACCTGGATACGATCAGACTCTTTGACACGCAGCTCTTCAGCACCGCGCAAAACAGTACGACCTTCTGCAACAGCCGCCGCCACGAACAGTACCGGAAATTCGTCAATCGCCAATGGCACCAGCGCTTCAGGGATTTCGATGCCTTTAAGCTTGGCCGCACGCACACGCAAGTCCGCTACTGGCTCGCCGCCCACTTCGCGTTGGTTTTCGAGAGTGATGTCAGCCCCCATCAAACGCAAGATATCGATCACACCGGTACGGGTCGGGTTGATACCAACATGCTGCAGCAACAGATCGGAACCTTCAGCAATAGACGCTGCCACCAGGAAGAATGCCGACGAGGAGATATCGCCCGGTACTTCGATATGCGTTGCCGTGAGCTTGTGGCCCGACTCGACCGACGCCGTAGCACCGTTAACGCTCACTGGATAGCCGAAACCCTGCAACATGCGCTCAGTATGGTCGCGCGTTGGCGCAGGCTCAGTGACCGAGGTCTTGCCTTCGGCATACAGACCCGCCAATAGCAGACAGGACTTCACCTGAGCACTGGCCATCGGCAGCGTGTAATTCAAGCCCTTGAGGGAATGACCGCCACGAATGGTCATCGGAGGACGACCCTCTGCCGCCGTTTCAATCACGGCACCCATTTCACGCAGCGGGTTGGCTACGCGGTTCATTGGGCGCTTGGTCAGCGATGCATCACCGGTCAGCGTCGTGTCAAAGCTCTGCGCAGCCAGAAGCCCCGACAACAGGCGCATCGACGTACCCGAGTTACCCAGATATATGGGCCCCGGCGGCGCTTTCAAGCCATGTAGGCCAACGCCGTGAATGGTCACGCGCCCCTGATGCGGGCCTTCAATAACCACGCCCATATCACGAAACGCCTGCAGTGTTGCAAGAGCGTCTTCGCCTTCAAGAAAGCCTTCAACCTGCGTCGTCCCCTCAGCCAGGGAGCCGAGCATGATCGAGCGGTGGGAAATGGACTTGTCGCCTGGCACGCGGATTTGGCCAGTAACAGTGCCACCTGGTTCAGCCAGGAAAATCAGATCATTTGAATTCATAGGGTCCACATATGCCCGGCGGGCCAGGATTTTACTGAAATGCTCTCGAGCAACACGGGCGCGAGTAAAAACGCCCAGCAGTTGATGCCCGTCCCCTGCATCGACCGCGTCGCGCAAGGCGTCGAGATCGCTACGAAATGTATCCAATGTGCGCAGCACCGCCTCGCGGTTGGCGAGAAAGATGTCATGCCACATTACCGGGTCACTCCCGGCGATTCTTGTGAAATCGCGGAAGCCTCCCGCAGCGTAACGGAAGATCTCCAGATTCTCATTGCGCTTGGCAAGAGAATCGACCAACCCAAAAGCCAACAGATGCGGCAAATGGCTGGTTGCAGCCAAGACTTCGTCGTGACGCTCGACCTGCATATGTTCTACATCAGCGCCCAGCGCACGCCACAACGCATCAACCAGAGCCAACGCGACAGGATCGGTTTCAGCCACAGGCGTCAAAATAACCTTGTGCCGCTGAAACAGGCTGGCATTTGATGCTTCTACACCACTTTGCTCAGACCCGGCAATCGGGTGACCCGGCACGAAACGCGCCGGCATGGCGCCAAATGCCTCGGCAGCAGCCCGCACCACGTTGCCTTTTGCGCTGCCAACGTCGGTCAGCACCGCTTGCCCCAGATCAATACCCGCCAACAAGCCGAGCATTTTCTCCATGGCCAGGATGGGCACCGCCAATTGGATAACGTCGGCGCCACGGCAAGCCACCGCCAAATCGGCTTCACAGCGGTCAACAACACCCAGTTCTACAGCCAGGGCCCGCGACGTCGGGTTCAGGTCTACCCCGACCACCTCAGCACACAAGCCACTTTCACGCATGCCTTTGGCGAAAGAGCCACCAATCAGGCCCAGCCCCACCACCACCAACCGACCCACAATAGGCTCGGCAGGTTTCAACGATATAACATCAACCACGAGCAAGAACCTTGGCCAACGCCTCAAGCAAGCGGGTGTTCTCCGCTGGCAGACCAATAGTGATACGCAAGTGATTCGGCATGCCGTAATTGGCCACCGGGCGAACGATTACGCCTTCACGCAACAAGCCCTGATAAACAGGTGCTGCCACCCGCCCCAGGTCCACGGCAATAAAATTGCCCTTGGATGGAATCCACTTCAAGCCCAACGCACGGAAACCGTCTTGCAGCTGCAGCATGCCGGCATCGTTAAGGCGGCGGCTTTCAGCCAGATAATCGGCATCTTGCAATGCAGCGCAGGCCGCAGCCAGCGCCAGACTGTTGACGTTGAATGGTTGGCGAACACGGTTCAACACATCAGCCACCACTGCACTCGACAAGCCATACCCGACCCGCAAGGCGGCCAGGCCATAAGCCTTGGAGAAGGTACGCGAGACCAGCAGATTTGGATAACCTGACAGGAACTCCACGCCATCCGGCAACTCACTGCCTTCGGCGTACTCGATGTATGCCTCGTCCAGCACCACCAGCACGCGTTCAGGCACATCTTGCAAGAACTCGTTCAGCGCTTCGGCACTGAACCAGGTACCAGTCGGGTTGTTCGGATTGGCAAGAAATACCACACGCGTGTTGTCGTCTATCGCCTGCAGCATCGCCGGCAAGTCATGACCCCAGTCTTTCGCCGGAACAACATGCGCCATTGCCCCGACTGCCTGGGTCACAATCGGGTAAACCGCGAACGCATGTTCACTGAACACCGCATTCAGGCCTGGCGCCAAGTACGCACGAGCTACCAGCTCCAGGATGTCGTTGGAGCCATTGCCCAGCGTGACTTGATCAAGTTGCACGCCAGACTGCTCAGCCAGGAGGGTTTTAAGGGCAAAACCGTTGCCATCCGGGTAACGCGTCAGCTCAGCCAGTTCTTCACGAATGGCCGCCAGAGCCTTGGGGCTCGCACCCAAAGGGTTTTCGTTGCTGGCCAGCTTGACGATAGTGGCCGGATCAATGTCCAGCTCACGCGCCAGCTCGTCCACAGGCTTGCCCGGGACATATGGCGAAAGTTGCTGCACGCCCGGCTGTGCCAGGGCGAGAAAATCACCGCTCATGTAAACCGCCTCAGAGAACCGCTTTCGGATAGGAGCCGAGCACCTTGAGTGCTACGGCTTCCTGGCTGATCTGCTCCAGCACACTCTTGACCAACGGGTCGCGATGGTGGCCAGCAAAATCAATGAAGAACACATAGGTCCACTTGCCACTGCGCGATGGGCGTGTCTCGATTCGCGTGAGATCGATGCCGTTTTCATGGAATGGCACCAACAGCTCATGCAACGCACCTGGACGGTTGCTCATCGACACGATGATCGAGGTCTTGTCATCCCCGGTCGGCGGCACTTCCTGGTTACCAATCATCAGGAAGCGGGTGGAGTTATCCGGACGATCTTCGATCTTTTCAGCCAGACGCGTCAGACCATACAGGCCCGCCGCCATGTCGCCAGCAATCGCTGCTGAATTCCACTCACCCTTGACCCGCTTGGCCGCCTCGGCATTGCTCGATACGGCGATACGCTCAACGTTCGGGTAGTGAGCATCCAGCCACTTACGGCACTGGGCCAACGACTGGGCATGCGAGTAGATACGGCTGATGCTGTCCGTCTTGGTGTTTTCGCCCACCAGCAGGTGGTGGTGAATACGCAGCTCTACTTCGCCGCAGATCACCATGTCGTGCTCAAGGAAGCTGTCCAGCGTGTGGTTGACGGCGCCCTCCGTAGAGTTCTCCACCGGCACCACGCCAAAGTTGACCGCCCCAGCCGCCACCTCGCGGAACACCTCATCAATCGCAGCCATTGGCTTGCTGATCACGGCGTGCCCGAAATGCTTCATGGCCGCTGCTTGAGTAAAGGTGCCCTCAGGGCCCAGATAAGCCACCTTGAGTGGCTGCTCCAGCGCCAGGCAAGAAGACATGATTTCGCGGAACAGACGCGCCATCTCCTCGTTACCCAGCGGCCCCTTGTTGCGCTCCATTACACGTTTGAGCACCTGAGCTTCACGCTCAGGACGGTAAAATACCGGCACTTCGCCTTCAGCCAGCGAATCCATCTTGACGCGCGCCACTTCCTGCGCGCAGCGAGCACGCTCACTGATCAGCTCGAGAACCTTTTCATCCAGGCTATCGATACGCAGGCGCAAAGCCTTGAGTTCTTGCTCGGACATTAGCCGTGTTCCTTCTCGAACTCTGCCATGTAAGCCACCAACGCGTTCACTGCGTTGATGTCAACGGCGTTATAGATCGACGCGCGCATACCGCCTACCGAGCGATGGCCCTTGAGGTTCAGCAGACCACGAGCCTCGGCACCTGCCAGGAATGGCTTGTCGAGACGATCATCCGCCAGACGGAACGGCACGTTCATCCACGAGCGATCGGTCTTGTTGATCGGGTTGCTGTACAAGCCGCTGGCATCGATGAAGTCATACAACGTGCGTTTTTTGACTTCATTGAGCTTGCCGATCGCTTCAACACCACCCTGCTCTTTCAGCCACTCAAATACCAGACCTGAAAGGTACCAGGCCAGGGTTGGCGGCGTGTTGTACATCGAGCCGTTATCAGCTGCGACCTTGTAATCGAGCATGGTCGGGCAGAACGAGCGAGCACGCCCCAGCAGGTCTTCGCGAACGATGTTGACGACGATACCACTCGGGCCGATGTTCTTCTGTGCGCCGGCGTAGATCATGCCGAAGCGGGACACATCGACCGGACGCGACAGAATGTCGGAAGACATGTCGGCCACCAGCGGAACATCACCGGTTTGCGGAATCCATTCGAACTCCAGGCCGCCAATGGTTTCGTTCGGAGCGTAGTGAACGTAGGCCGCGTCCTTGGAGAGTTTCCACTCGTTCTGGCCGGGAATTGCGAAATAGTCGTAGCTCTTGGCACTGGCAGCCACGTTGATGTGGCCATAGCGCGAGGCTTCTTCAATGGCCTTCTGCGACCAGATACCGGTATCGATATAATCCGCCGAGCCATTTTCTGGCAGCAGATTCAGCGGAATCTGGGCAAATTGCTGGCTGGCGCCGCCCTGCAGGAACAGGACCTTATAGTTCGAGGGAATAGACAGCAGGTCACGCAGATCCTGCTCAGCCTTGGTTGCAATGGCCACGAACTCATCGCTGCGATGGCTCATCTCCATGACCGAGAGACCCTTGCCGTGCCAGTCGAGCAACTCTGACTGGGCCCGCAACAGGACGGCTTCAGGAAGCGCAGCTGGACCTGCGCAGAAGTTATAGGCTCGTTTGCTCACATCCACTCTCGCTCTGATTTGGTGGGTCATGCAATAAATCAATAAGAGCTGCGCAGTACAGCGAGACGGCAATCTGTTCTGTGCGCACCTGCCAGATGGCTCAGAAAACCGCTGCCTCGCTATGCTTTGCAGCTCCAACACATACAACAAGGGGGCGAATCTTCATCCGCCCCCTGTGTGTCCGCTTATTCCTGCGGCTCTGCTTCGTCAGCGTCAGCCTCTAGCGGCTGCTCGTCGTCAACACCATCCTGGATGGCCTCGCCCTCGAGCTCGACTCCACCTTCGATGTCACCGTCGAGTTCTTCGCCTTCGACTTCCGATGGTTCTTGTACCCGCTCAAGTCCAACCAGCGTTTCGTCACTGGCCAGCTTGATCAGCGTAACGCCCTGGGTGTTTCGACCCAGGCTCGACACTTCGTCAACCCGTGTACGCACCAACGTGCCCTGGTCAGAAATCAGCATGATTTCTTCACCATCCTGAACTTGAACAGCGCCAACAAGGCGACCGTTACGCTCGTTGCTGACCATGGCAATTACGCCCTGACCGCCACGCTTGTACTCAGGGAACTCGCTGATAGCAGTACGCTTGCCGTAGCCGCGCTCGGATGCAGTGAGGATCTGGCTGCCATCTTCCGGGATAAGCATCGAAATCAGCTTTTGACCTTCTGGTAGGCGCATACCACGTACGCCACGGGCAGTACGGCCCATCGCACGCACGTCGGACTCTTTAAAGCGGGTTACCTTGCCACCGTCGGAGAACAGCATGACTTCACGCTCACCGTCTGTGATGGCTGCGCTGATCAGCACGTCGCCTTCGTCCAGCTCCAGGGCAATCAGGCCCACGCTGCGCTGACGACTGAAGGATTCCAGCGGGGTCTTCTTCACGGTGCCGTTGGCAGTTGCCATGAAGATAAAGTGACCTTCGGTATATTCCTCGACCGGCAACATAGTGGTGATGTATTCACCTTCATCCAGCGGCAACAGGTTGACCAGCGGACGACCGCGCGCTGCACGGGATGCTTCCGGGATTTCGTAAGTCTTGAGCCAGTACACCTTGCCCTTGCTGGAGAACAGCAACAGCGTGGTGTGACTGTTGGCAACCAGCAGGTGAGCGATGTAGTCCTCATCCTTGACGCCAGTAGCCGATTTGCCTTTACCGCCACGACGCTGGGCCTGATACGCCGCCAGCGGCTGAGTCTTGGCATAGCCACCGTGGGAAATGGTCACGACACGCTCTTCTTCCGGAATCATGTCGCCCAGTGTCAGGTCGAGACGGTGATCCAGGATTTCGGTACGACGGACATCGCCGTATTCGGCACGAATGACTTCCAGCTCTTCACGGATCACTTCCATCAAGCGCACAGCACTATTGAGGATGCGGATCAGTTCGCCGATCTGGTTGAGAATCTCTTGATACTCAGCCAGCAGTTTCTCGTGTTCAAGACCGGTCAGACGGTGCAGGCGCAATTCAAGAATGGCCTGAGCCTGTTCTGGCGACAGGAAGTACTTGCCATCACGCAGACCGTATTGCGGGTCAAGATTTTCAGGACGGCACGAATCTGCGCCGGCGCGCTCGACCATTGCCACAACGGCAGTGGACTCCCAAGGAGTGCTGACCAGCGCTTCCTTGGCTTCGGACGGCGTTGGCGAAGCCTTGATCAGTGCAATCACCGGATCGATGTTCGACAGGGCAACCGCCTGGCCTTCAAGGATGTGGCCACGCTCACGGGCCTTGCGCAACTCGAACACCGTGCGGCGGGTCACCACTTCACGACGGTGACGCACAAACGCTTCAAGCAGGTCCTTGAGGTTCAGAATGCGGGGACGACCGTCGATCAGGGCAACGATGTTGATGCCGAAAACGCTTTGCAGTTGAGTCTGCGCATACAGGTTATTGAGAATAACTTCTGGCACTTCGCCACGACGCAACTCGATCACTACGCGCATACCGTCCTTGTCGGACTCGTCACGCAACTCAGTGATGCCTTCGAGCTTCTTCTCTTTAACCAGCTCGGCGATCTTCTCGATCAAACGCGCCTTGTTCAACTGGTAAGGCAGCTCGGTGATCACGATCTGCTGACGGCCACCGACCTTGTCGATGTCCTCAATGACCGAGCGGGCACGCATGTAGATGCGGCCACGGCCAGTGCGATAAGCCTCGATGATACCGGCACGGCCGTTGATGATGCCTGCCGTGGGGAAATCGGGTCCCGGGATGAACTGCATCAGCTCATCAACGCTCAACTCCGGGTTGTCGATCAGTGCCAGGCAGCCGTCGATGACTTCGCCCAGGTTGTGCGGCGGGATGTTGGTGGCCATGCCTACGGCAATACCACTGGAGCCGTTGACCAACAGGTTGGGAATACGCGTCGGCATGACCGCCGGGATCAGTTCCGTGCCGTCATAGTTCGGCACCCAATCCACGGTTTCCTTGTGCAAGTCGGCCAGCAATTCGTGAGCCAACTTGGTCATACGCACTTCGGTATATCGCATGGCTGCGGCGTTATCGCCGTCAACCGAACCGAAGTTGCCCTGACCGTCTACCAGCAGGTAGCGCAGGGAGAATGGCTGAGCCATTCGAACGATAGTGTCGTAAACAGCGGTATCACCATGCGGGTGATACTTACCGATCACGTCACCGACCACACGGGCAGATTTCTTGTACGGCTTGTTCCAGTCGTTACTCAGTTCGCTCATCGCAAACAGCACACGCCGGTGCACGGGCTTCAAGCCATCGCGCGCATCAGGCAGTGCCCGCCCGACAATGACGCTCATTGCGTAGTCTAGGTAGGACTGTTTCAGCTCGTCTTCGATATTGACCGGGAGGATTTCTTTGGCCAGTTCGCCCATGAGAAGCCTGATTCCTTTTTCGGGTGAAACTTCGCCACATCCATTCGGGACGAACGAAGCTCGCCGCTGCTGGCCACGTGCCAAGCAACGACTTACGACAAATCAACGAGTTAACCTACGGATTTGCGCAGTAAGGGCAACCCCTGCAGGGCACCCCGGAAACCGCCGGATGTTATCACAATTGGCGTGGTTGGCGGCTACAAGCTTCAAGCGACAAGCTGCAAGTTTGCAGCACATGGCAAGATATCCCGCAGCCTCGCAACCGCGGCTTCAAGCTTGCCGCCGACAACTCGCCGCTTGCAGCTGCATTAATGCAACCGCTTGCGACACATCAACTGGGCTATTTTGGCCGCATCCGGACGCTCAACAATGCCCTTTTCGGTCACGATCACATCGATCAGGTCAGCTGGCGTCACGTCAAAGACCGGGTTGAACGCCTGAACGTCCGCTCCGACACGCCTGCCCCCGACTTCCAGCAGTTCGCTGCCAGTGCGTTCTTCAATTGGAATGTCTTCGCCGCTGGCCAGATCCATGTCGATGGTCGAGCTCGGCGCAACCACCATAAAGCGCACACCGTGATGCATCGCGTTGACCGCCAACTGATAGGTGCCGATTTTGTTCGCGACGTCACCATTGGCGGTAATCCGATCAGCCCCCACAATCACCCAGGTGACACCCTTGGTTTTCATGATATGGGCCGCCGCCGAATCCACATTCAAAATCACCGGAATCCCCTCATTGGCCAGTTCCCAGGCCGTCAGCCGCGAGCCTTGCAGCCAAGGGCGTGTCTCATCGGCATAGACCTGCTCGATCATGCCTTCCAGCCAGGCCGCCCGAATCACCCCCAACGCTGTACCGAAGCCGCCGGTGGCCAGCGCGCCGGTGTTGCAGTGCGTCAGAACAGTCTGGGCATTGCCCTGATGCCGACGAATCACATCGACACCCAATTGCGCCATGGTCAAATTGGCCTCGCGATCACTCTCATGAATCGCCAACGCTTCATCTTCGAGGGCCTGCAGGGCATCGGCGCTATCTTTGCAGCGCTCCAGACGATCACGCATGCGGTTGAGGGCCCAAAACAGGTTCACAGCAGTCGGCCGCGAGTTCGCCAGCAGGGTGAAATCCTGCTCCAGCGCCGCCACCCAATCTGCGCCAGCTACCTTACGATCACGCGCCGCCAAGACAACGCCGTAAGCGGCCGCAATCCCGATCGCCGGCGCGCCGCGCACCACCATATCGCGGATAGCCTGGGCTACACCCTGGACATCGGTATAGGCCAGCCAGCTCTCTTCAAAGGGCAAAATGCGCTGATCCAACAGATGCAGGGCTTTACCCTGCCAATCAATGGCCTTCACCTTTTCTGCGGCCAACAGTCGATCGCGCATGACTTCCCCTATCACCCAGATACAAAACCGCTGATTATAGCGAGCCTGCCCCCAGGGCGCTCGGGTATACTTCGCGTCCTTTTTATAATGCACTGGAAGCCGTTTTTGATGCCAACCCAGCCCTTGACCTTCGATTTACTGCTACTCCCCACCTGGCTAGTACCGGTTGAACCCGCCGGGGTTGTGCTCAAGGATCATGGCATAGGCATCCAGGACGGACGCATCGTTTTCATCGGCCCACGCCAACTGGCACTGAAACACACAGCTCTTGAAACCCGCGAACTCCCTGACATGCTGCTGAGCCCGGGACTGATCAATGCCCACGGCCATGCGGCGATGACCCTGTTCCGCGGCATGGCCGATGACCTGCCCCTGATGACCTGGCTTGAAAACCACATCTGGCCGGCCGAAGCCAAATGGGTCGACGAAGCCTTTGTACGCGACGGCACCGATCTGGCCATTGCCGAACAGATCAAAGGCGGCATTACCTGCTTCAGTGACATGTATTTTTTCCCGAAGGTGGCCAGTGAACGCGTGCACAACAGCGGGATCCGCGCACAGATCGCCTTCCCTGTCCTGGACTTTCCGATTCCGGGCGCCAGTAACGCGGATGAATCCTTGCGCCAAGCGGTAGAGCTGTTTGGCGATCTGAAGTACCACCCACGCATCAAAATCGCTTTCGGCCCCCACGCGCCCTATACAGTCGGCGACGAAAACCTGGAGAAAGTCCGAATTATTGCCGACGAGCTCGATGCCGCCGTGCAGATGCACGTACACGAAACCGCCTTTGAAGTGCAACAGGCGGTCGAAAACAATGCCGAACGCCCGATCGCCCGCCTTGCCCGGCTGGGCTTGCTGGGCCCGCGCTTCCAGGCCGTGCACATGACTCAGATCAGCGACCAAGACCTGAGCTTGCTGGTAGAAAGCAACTCCAGCGTCATCCATTGCCCCGAATCCAACCTGAAACTGGCCAGCGGCTTCTGCCCGGTCGAGCGACTGTGGCAAGCCGGCGTCAATGTCGCGGTTGGCACCGACGGGGCCGCCAGCAATAATGACCTGGATCTGCTCGGCGAAACCCGGACTGCCGCCCTGCTGGCCAAAGCCGTTTCCGGCTCGGCCACGGCACTGGATGCACACCGCGCATTGCGCATGGCTACGCTCAATGGCGCACGCGCACTGGGCCTTGAGAACGAAATCGGCTCGATTGAAGTTGGCAAGGCGGCTGATCTGGTGGCATTCGACCTGAGCGGGCTTGCCCAGCAACCGGTCTACGATCCCGTCTCACAGCTGATCTACGCCACTGGCCGCGACTGCGTGAAGCACGTATGGGTCGCAGGCAAGCAACTGCTGGATAACCGCCAACTGACGCGACTGGACGAACAACACCTATGCGCGACCGCCAAAGCCTGGGGCGAGCGCATAAACAGCCATACTCACTGATTCCAAGCCTCAGGGCTGAGGCCCTGAGTTTTACCCGGTTTTTTCAGCTTTAGAGGATTTACCCATGAGCAACGTCGACCACGCCGAGATCGCCAAATTCGAGGCGCTTGCCCATCGCTGGTGGGACCGCGAAAGCGAGTTCAAACCGCTGCACGATATCAACCCGCTGCGTGTGAACTGGATCGACGAGCGCGTCCAGCTGGCCGGCAAAAAAGTCCTCGATGTGGGGTGTGGCGGCGGCATACTCAGTGAATCCATGGCGCAACGCGGAGCAACGGTCACCGGTATCGACATGGGCGAAGCCCCGTTGGCGGTCGCGCAATTGCACCAGCTAGAGTCCGGCGTCAACGTCGAATACCGCCAGATCACCGCCGAAGCGCTGGCAGACGAAATGCCAGGCCAGTTCGATGTCGTCACCTGCCTCGAAATGCTCGAACACGTGCCAGACCCAGCCTCGGTCATCCGTGCTTGCTATCAACTGGTCAAACCCGGCGGCCAGGTGTTCTTTTCCACCATCAACCGCAATCCGAAATCCTATCTGTTCGCAATTATCGGCGCCGAGTACGTTCTTAAACTGATGCCGCGCGGCACTCATGACTTCAAGAAATTCATTCGTCCCTCCGAGCTGGGCGCCTGGAGCCGCAAGGCGGGCCTGAGCGTCAAAGACATCATCGGCCTGACTTACAACCCGCTGACCAAGCACTATAAATTGGCCAACGATGTAGACGTCAACTACATGATCCAGACACTGCGCGAGGAGTAACGCATGCGTTTAAGAGCAGTTCTCTTCGACATGGACGGCACCCTGCTCGACACCGCGCCGGACTTTATCGCCATCTGCCAGGCCATGCGTGCAGAGCGCGGCCTGGCGCCGATTGCCGACAAATTGATTCGCGATGAAATTTCCGGCGGTGCCCGTGCAATGGTCGCCGCAACATTTGACATCACTTGTGAATCGCCAGAGTTCGAGGCATTGCGCCTTGAGTTCCTTGAGCGTTATCAACGTGATTGCGCAGTACACAGCAAGCTGTTCGACGGCATGGCCGAACTGCTGGCCGATATCGAAAAAGCGCATTTGATCTGGGGCGTCGTCACCAACAAGCCGGTGCGTTTTGCCCAACCGATCATGGAACGACTAGGGCTGGCCGAGCGCTCAAAAGTGCTGATCTGCCCCGATCACGTCACCCACAGCAAACCCGATCCTGAACCGATGATCCTGGCCTGCAAGATGCTTGACCTTGATCCCGCCAGCGTTTTGTTCGTGGGCGATGACCTGCGTGACATTGAATCGGGGCGCGATGCAGGCACCAAAACGGCCGCCGTGCGCTATGGCTATATTCACCCTAATGACAACCCCGACCATTGGGGCGCCGATGTGGTCGTCGATCATCCGGCTGAATTGCGTAAAGTCCTGGATAACGCGATGTGCAGCTGCTGACACGCCGCCACCGCGCATGTTTTTTGCTTTTTGTTGAGGTGCTTAATGTTTGATTACTCCGCTCGCCCCGATCTGCTCCAGGGCCGCATCATCCTTGTGACGGGTGCCGGGCGCGGTATTGGCGCCGCAGCGGCCAAAACCTATGCCGCGCACGGAGCGACTGTCCTCCTGCTTGGCAAGACAGAAGCCAACCTGAGCCAGGTCTACGACGAAATCGAAGCCGCAGGGTACACCAAGCCGGTGGTTATACCGTTCAACCTCGAAACCGCCCTGCCCCATCAGTACGATGAACTGGCCGCCATGATTGAAAGCGAGTTCGGCCATCTTGACGGGGTGTTGCACAACGCCTCGATCATTGGCCCACGCACGCCACTGGAGCAGTTGTCTGGCGAGAACTTCATGCGCGTCATGCACATCAACGTCAACGCCACATTTATGCTGACCAGCACCCTGCTGCCGTTGCTCAAGCTCTCACAGGACGCGTCGGTGATCTTTACGTCCAGCAGCGTAGGTCGCAAGGGTCGCGCCTACTGGGGTGCCTATGGCGTGTCCAAATTCGCCACCGAGGGGCTGATGCAAACGCTTGCCGACGAAGTTGAAAACGTTTCGACAGTACGCGCCAACAGCATCAACCCCGGCGCCACCCGCACCAGCATGCGAGCACAGGCCTACCCTGCTGAAAACCCGCAAAATAACCCTGAGCCGCAAGACATCATGCCGGTATACCTGTACCTGATGGGCCCAGACAGCACCGGTGTGAATGGCCAGGCTTTCAACGCGCAATAACGCCAAGCCATAAAAAACCGGAGGTCGCGCCCCAGCACGATCTCCGGTTTTTGCCATGGGAAAATACTTACCCGGCGACCAACTCGCGTTGCTCATAAACCGCGTGTGAGCGTTCGTACTGCAAGCAACTCTGCAAAAACAGGTACTTGTAGTCATAGCTTTTGCAAATCGCCCGGCGCAACTCGGTCTGCAGCGCCTCAGAGGGATTCATCCCCGCCAGCGTGCAGATAATCTCGAGCGCTTCCCAAGGGTGTTCATCGTCATATTGCGCGTGCATCTTCAGCCACTTCATGGCGCGCTTACGCTCTTCAGGCGCGAAGGAGTCTTCATAGATGGTTTTTGAACAGACTACGGCCGCCCACTCCCCAACAGCTCCCTCGATGGCGTAATTGGTTGCTGCCATCGATACGGCCAACGAGTCAGTGGCGCAGCTATGCCAGCACCAGTCATTCAGGGCCTGGAACTCTGCCGGGACGTCCTGCGCATTCATCTCCTCAAGACTCACGCCATGCGCCCGTGCCCAGTTCACCCAGTAGTCCGCATGGTTGAGCTCAACCCGAATGTTGCGAATCAGCCAGCGCCGCGCCATGTCTTCGCCAGGGTGTCGACCATAACGGGTCTTGCCCAGGTTATGGCCCATATACAATGAAAACTGCTCAACCACCGGCCAGCCGCCGATCAGAAAAGTGCGAAAGGTCTTTTCACTCAGCGTGTTGTCACGCATGCGCTGGTAGATCTCGTGTTCAACCACCCGACGCTTGCTCTGCGCGCAGTCACGAATCAGCTGCTGAGCCCACTCTGGATAACTGGTCGGCTCCATCAAGGGGCCTGTTCGGTTAAATGCATCCATCGCTATCCGACTCCTTCTGAAATGCACGTTATTAAATCAGCAAGCTTTAACGCAAAGCTCCCGGCAATTTCGGAGCAAAAGGCCGCGGTCGCGAGGGTCGAGACCACAGGCTTTCAACCTTGAAGATGCCGGGGCGTTCGATCACATAACCCTGAGCATAATCAACGCCGATTTCCATCAATGCATGCTCAATTTGCGATGATTCGACAAATTCGGCAATCGTTCGCTTACCCATGACATGCCCGATATGGTTAATAACCTCAACCATAGCCCGGTTGATTGGATCGTCGAGCATATCCCTGACGAAACTGCCATCTATCTTCAAAAAATCGACGGGCAGGTGTTTAAGGTATGCAAATGAAGACATTCCTGCGCAAAAGTCATCCAAAGAGAAATGACAACCCAGCGCCTTGAGGTCATTAATGAAGCGAATAGCGTTGCCCAGGTTCGCGATAGCGCTGGTTTCGGTGACCTCAAAACAGATCTGCCCAGGTGAAACGCCATAACACTCGAACTGTTCATGCAAGAACGCCAGAAATTCCTCATCTCCAATCGTCGAGCCTGACAAGTTGATCGCACACATTTCCATAGGCCGCCCGGGTTCCCGGAGCGCGCATTCGGCAATCGTCTTGAAGACGCTCTCCACTACCCAGCGGTCAATCAGGCCCATCAAGCCATAACGCTCGGCTGCAGGGATGAAGCTGTCAGGCATGATCACCCGCCCCTGCTCATCATGCAGTCGCAACAAAATCTCGAGGTGACCGCGGTCCTGCGGTTCAGGCCCCAGCGGTACGATGGCTTGTGAATAGAGGCAAAAGCGGTTTTCCTCCAGAGCCACATGCAAGCGTTGGACCCAAGTCATCTCACCGAACCGTATGGACAGCTCCGTGTCATCCTCGTGATACACCTGAACTCGATTACGCCCCTTTTCCTTGGCCATGTAACAGGCCAGGTCGGCTGCCCGCAGCGCAGCCTCCAGAGTGACAGGCACAGGGTTGATGTACACCAGGCCAATACTGATGGTGTTTAAAAACGGCCGTCCCTTCCAGGCAAAGTGCAGGCTTTGCACCGTGTGGCGCAAGCCTTCGGCAATTTTCTCGGCCACGTCAGCCGGGCAGTTTTCAAGCAATATGCCGAATTCATCTCCCCCCAGCCGGGCCAGGGTATCGCCTTCGCGCAGACCGGCCTGCAGCAGCGCGCAGACATGACGCAACAGTTCATCACCCGCCGCATGACCACAGGTGTCGTTGACCAGCTTGAATTGGTCCAGGTCCAGGAACATCAGCGCATGGCGGCCTTGCTGCCGTGTCAGATTCTGCAGTACCCGCTCCAGCCGGTATTCGAATTCACGACGATTGGCGACCCCGGTCAAGGCATCATGAGTGGCTTGCCAGGACAAATTGGCAATGTACTGGCGCTCCTGGGTCATATCGTGCAGCACCAACACCGCCCCGCTAAGTGCGCCTGCGTGTCGGATCGGCGTACCAGTCAGCGTAACTGCGACGCTGGTGGCGTCCATGCGTTGGATCAAACGGGAATGCTCGCTACTGCCCGCCAGACGGCCACGGAGTATTTGATCGATGAGAGTAAAGCCGTCATCTGCCCGATTTTCATCCAGTAACTTGAACAAGGCCCCTAACGGCAAGCCCTGGGCCTGCGCGAACTTCCAGTGGGTCAATTGCTCGGCCGCCGGGTTCATGTAGGTGATGGCCCCCTTCGTGTCTGTCGTGATCACTCCATCACCGATGGATTCAAGCGTGACATGCGCCCGCTCTTTCTCTAACTGCAGAGCGTCGGCAAATGCCCGGCACTGCAACAAGATCTTGTGTGTGCGCCACAACGCCAGACAAATCAGCACCAATGCCGTCAGCAGATTAACGATCAGCAACGCCTGCAGAATGAAGCGCGAGGCTTCGCCCAAGATCTCGCTGAATGCATAGGTCAAGGGCGTGACAGCATCATTGATCGCATCTATCTGCGCCTTCCACTGCCGGGTATCGTCTGCTGTCACTTGCTCAGTGCTGATACGCCCATGCATCTGGAGTGCGAGTTCATCGAGCTTGGCCAGATACCCATCCGCCACACTCCATTGCTGGATGGCTTTGTCCAGAAAGCTCAAATGACGGAAGTTTTGATAGAGCCAGATAATTCCGGCCACATCTTCAGGACGATTGCCACCTTGCAGAGCGCCTTCGCGTGCAGCCTTGAGGTCGGGTGGCGACTGCTCCAGAGCTACGCGTAGCGCGTGATCACCTTGGGGAACACCAATGGCTTGCTGGTATTGCGCATATGTATACGGATCGCGACTGTCCGCGTAGAGATTGAGAAAGTGAATGGCATCTTTCTGCCCCTTTGACCACAAACTCTCCCCCGCAACATACCCTCTCACGGCAGAGAGCATGTACAGGCTCACACACCCCAATAGCACCTGGAACAGCACGACCGCAATAAAGGGCCAGACAATCCCCAGCAAACGAGGTGTGACGAGGCTACGTGTTGGCTTCATGAGGTTCCTTGCAGCAAGCTGCTTGATGAAAACCAGAAAAAAAGCCGCGAAAAATCAGACCCACAGTTGGTGCTCAGGACGATTCAGGCGCTCGGCCGCACACCCTGACTACCCGTCCACATACACTGCCCGCCTTCAGCTTTGCTGCAAATGGCCATACAACTGTGCGTAAAGACCGCCTTCGGCTATCAACTGGTGATGCTCGCCGTCCTCGGCAATGCTACCACCATCAAACACTAGCACCCGGTCTGCTTGTTTTACCGCAGAAAGACGGTGAGCGATGATTAAAGTCGTACGCCCACTCAAGAATTTTCCTAAAGCGTGATGCAGGTTGTATTCGGTGGCAGCATCCAGCGCGCTGGTCGCCTCATCAAGAATTACCACACGGGGTTCGGCCAACACCATACGTGCAATCGCCAGACGTTGCCGCTGCCCCCCTGATAAACGCACGCCGGAACGCCCGACCACGCTGTCCAAGCCTTGGGGCAAGGTCAAAATAGTGCCGTCGAGCTGAGCGATTTCCAGTGCGCGCCAGCAAGCTTCATCGGTCCGCTCACGACCCATGGTCAGGTTGGCACGCACCGTGTCGTTAAACAACGCCGGATGTTGCAACACGACCGCCACATGCTCGCGGATGGTCTCAAGACCAATGTCGGACTGCTTGACGCCGCCAAAGGAAATAGTCCCAGACTGTGGGGTATACAGCCCCAGCAGCAGTTGCACCAAAGTGCTTTTACCGCCGCCGCTGGTGCCGACAATCGCTACCTTTTCGCCAGGAGCAATACTCAGGTTGAGCGTGTCCAGCACCTTTTCTTCACCGTAGCTGAAACTCAGGTCCCGAATAGTGATACCGACGGTTTCATGCCCGGTAAACGGGTTAATACCGCCCGGATAGTGAGGTTCGTCTTCACGGGCGAGCAATTGATTGATGCGCGTCACAGCACCGTCGGCGGCATAAAAAGCGTATTGCAGATTCAGCAACTGCTCGACCGGGCCAATCATGAACCAGAGGTAACTGAACACCGCCAGCATCTGGCCAATCGACAAATCAGAGAACAACACCGTCAACATGGCTGCTGCGCGGAAAATATCGATACCAAACTGGAACAGCAGCCCACTGGCACGGTTCGAAGCATCGGTTTTCCACTGCGAGGTCGAAGCAAAATTCCGCACTTCGCGAGCGCGTTGCTGTAACCGACCGAGGAAAAAGCCTTGGCGATTGCCCGCTCGCACCTCCTGGATCGAATCCAGGGTTTCGGTCAGCGCCTGGGTGAAACGCCCGGTGCTGTCGTTTTCGAGTTTCTTGAGGTGTTTGACGCGCTTGCCCAACTGTACAGTTGCGTAGATCACCAACGGGTTGAACAACAGGATCAACAGCGCCAATTGCCAGTTCATCCACAGCAAAATCCCTGACGTACCAATCAGGGTGAGCATTGCCACCAAAAATCGGCTCAGGGTTTCGCCGACAAACTTGTCGAGGGTGTCGAGATCGGTGACCAAATGCGTGGTTACCGTGCCGCTGCCCAGGCTTTCGTACTCCGCCAACGAGATACGTTTCAAACGCTCGATCAGCCGCACCCGGATGCGAAACACGATGTCTTTGGCCAACCGCGAAAACAAGCGTGCCTGCAGAACGTTAAATAGCAATGCGCCCACGCGCAGCAACAGCGTTACCACCAGCATCAGGCCAATGTAGCCCACCGATGTGTGCCAGGCAGCGGGCAGCCAGTGGTTCATGACCTTCAGCGCCGCATCGCCATGCCCCAGCAAGACTTCGTCCACCAGCAATGGCAGCAGCAACGGAATGGGCACACTGCACAGGGTGGCCAGCACGGCCACGCCATTGGCGATCCACAGGGCTTTTTTATGGCGCAGGGCCAAACGGCGAATGTCTGACCAGCTCAGACGGTCTGCCATACGGGAAATCGACGGCTTGGCAGACGACTCAAGCACTCGCTGCTCGTTCAAGCCAGCGGCCCAGCAAGTCTGATAGTTGATCAATCGGCTGATAGCCATTGGTCAGCAACGCCAATTGGCCATTGCGCTCGGCCAACAAGGTCGGAAACCCGGCAATACCCAGATCCTGAACCCACGTGAAGTCTGCAGCCGTCGCAGCCTGTTGCTCGGCACTGTCAAATGCCGCAGCAAAGTCGATCCGTGACAGCCCGGCCTGCTCGGCCAATTCAACCAGCACACTGGTTTGCGTCACGTCACGTCCCTGGGTGTAGAACGCCTGCTGGATAAGCTTGACCAACGCCCAGGCACATTCCGGTGCCAGGCTGCGCGCAGCCACAACCGCGCGGCAGGCAGGCTCACAATCGTAGATAAAACCATCGGGCAAGGCACCGTCAAACTGGAACGGCTGCCCGGTGGCGTCAGCGACGGCCTGCCAATGCTCGAGGATATAGCGCCGCGTTGACGGCTCAAGCGCCGCACTGTTGCCAGTGCGCAACCCGCCCATCACCAAGTGCACTTGAACACCCGCGGCTTGCGCCTGCTCGAACAAGGCTTGCGCGACAGGCGAAAAGCCCCAGCACCATGAACACATCGGGTCCATCACATAGAGCAGGCGCGCAGACATATCAGGCCTCGGCAGATTTACGGTAGTTGTGACCGATAGGGTGCGGCTGATTGCGGGCCTTGGCCAGTTCAATCTGCTTTTGACGATCTATCGCGCTGCGACGGGTTTTCTCGCTCAGCTTGTCCCAACAGTGCGGGCAACTGATGCCTGGCTGATAGTGCTCGGACTCACGATCCGCGGCGCTGATCGGCGTACGGCAGGCGTGACACTGGTCGTACTCACCTTCGCTCAGGTCATGGCGCACGGTCACACGGTTATCAAATACAAAGCAATCGCCTTGCCACTTGGACTCTTCCTGCGGCACCTCTTCAAGGTACTTCAGAATGCCGCCCTTGAGATGATAGACCTCATCAAACCCCTGGCTGAGCATGTAGCTCGAGGCTTTTTCGCACCGAATGCCACCGGTACAGAACATCGCGACTTTTTTGTGCACAGCCGGGTCGAAGTTAGCCTTGATGTAGTCAGGAAACTCACGAAAGCTCGTGGTTTTGGGATCAATCGCGCCTTCAAAAGTGCCAATCGAGACTTCGTAATCATTACGGGTGTCAATCAACAGCACCTCAGGATCGCTGATCAAGGCGTTCCAGTTCTCGGGGTCGACATAGGTTCCGACGGTTTTGTTCGGGTCTACGCCTTCAACGCCGAGGGTCACGATTTCTTTTTTCAGTTTGACCTTGGTCCGGTAGAACGGCTGGTCTTCGCAGTAGGATTCCTTGTGATCGATGTCGATCATGCGCGGGTCGTTGCGCAGCCACGCCAGCAGGCCGTCGATCCCTTCACGGCTACCCGAGACGGTGCCATTGATGCCTTCTTCGGCGATCAGCAAGGTGCCCTTGATGCCGTTATCCACCATGGCCTTGAGCAAGGGTTCGCGTAGTTCAACGTAATCTTCAAGGGTGACGAATTTATACAGTGCCGCTACAACAATTGACGCAGTCATCGTGAATCTCTCCAGGTGGCTACCCTCGCAAAGGGTGAACCGGATGCAAAAAAAACGCGCCGACTAAGCGGCGCGCAGCGGATTCTAGCAAAAAGCCAGCTCAGGAAGCCAACTCAGTGAGAGCCGCCAGCACAGGTCGGCGAGGCCGGGGCTGTGCCGATTTGCGCCCATTCCTCGGGCGTATACGTGTGCAAGGCCAACGCATGGAACTCGCCCATCAAGTCACCCAGAGTGGCGTAGACCTTTTGGTGACGCTTGACGCGGTTGAGCCCGGCGAACTGCTCGCTGACCACCACAGCCTTGAAGTGGGTCTGCAACCCACGACTGTGCATGTGGCTTTCATCCAGCACGCTCAAATGCTCAGGCTGCAGCGCGCTCAGCGTCGTTTCAATACGTTGTTGCATGCTCATTCAGACTCCGCTTACTTCTTTTTGGCCGGGGCCGGTGCTGCCGGTACCAGTTCGGCAGTCATGTCTTCCAACAACTTGTTGACCACAGGAACGGCGCTTTCCAGCTTGGCCTGAGTCATCTGGGCAGACTGCTGAGTCAGTTGCGGCATTTTTTCCAGCACTTTCTTGCCCAATGGCGACTGGTAGAACTTCACCAGATCATTAAGCTCGGACTCGCTGAAGTTGGCGGTGTACAGCTTGACCATGTCCGGCTTCAACTTGTCCCAGCCAATGGCTTGGTCCAAGGCTGTGTTGGCCTTGGCCTGGTAGGTTTCGAGCAAGGCTTTTTTCGAAGCTGGCGCTTTGGTCTGTTCAAAGCGTTGAGCAAACATTTGCTGCACTTGCATGTACACCGGCGTCCCCAGTTTGTCGGCATGTGCCAGCTTGAGGAACGTTTCAGCACTGGCAGCGTGGCTGGCAGCGTCGGCGAATACTTGGCCGCTGGCGCATACCAGAGCAACTGCAGTACAGATGGCGCGAAGACGAGTCATCGAGTTTCCTTTATCTAGCAAACGAGGTCGTACCCCAGGGGCCACCATTCTGCGCCTAACAAAGTGTGTCACTCAAGCCCGACACTGATAGCGGTTCTCAACAATCCGACAAAAACCAATAAAACTAAAGTTTGAACTCCTGATGGCGATTGAGCGCCTAAGCTCACTGATCAACCTTTAGGAGAAACGACCTGATGAGCCGCATCGAAACCGACAGCCTGGGTGAAGTGAACGTACCGGATGAGGCCTATTGGGGCGCTCAGACTCAGCGCTCGCTGATCAACTTTGCCATCGGCAACGAAAAAATGCCGCTGGCCGTACTGCACGCTCTAGTCCTGATCAAAAAAGCCGCGGCTCGGGTCAACGACCGCAACGGCGACTTGCCCGCCGACATCGCCCGCCTGATCGAACAGGCCGCCGATGAAGTGCTCGACGGCCAGCATGACGATCAATTCCCGTTGGTGGTCTGGCAAACCGGTAGCGGCACGCAGAGCAACATGAACGCCAACGAAGTGATTGCCGGGCGTGCTAACGAACTGGCGGGCAAGGGCCGGGGCGGCAAGGCTCCGGTGCACCCAAACGACCACGTCAATCGCTCGCAGAGTTCAAACGACTGCTTCCCGACCGCCATGCACATCGCGGCTGCCAAGGCGGTCCATGAACAGCTGTTGCCGGCCATCAGTGAATTGGCTGGTGGGCTTGCCGAATTGTCGGCGCGCCACATGAAACTGGTCAAAACAGGTCGCACCCACATGATGGATGCCACCCCAATCACGTTCGGCCAGGAGTTGTCGGCATACATCGCACAACTGGACTACGCAGAAAAAGCCATCCGCGCCGCGCTCCCGGCTGTTTGTGAACTGGCTCAAGGCGGCACCGCCGTGGGCACCGGCCTGAATGCGCCCCATGGCTTCGCCGAAGCCATTGCGGCAGAACTGGCGGCCCTGTCGGGGTTGCCGTTTGTCACCGCACCCAACAAATTTGCCGCCTTGGCCGGGCATGAGCCGTTGACCACATTGTCGGGCGCCCTGAAAACCCTTGCCGTCACTCTGATGAAACTGGCCAACGACTTCCGTCTGCTGGGCTCGGGACCGCGTGCGGGGCTTGCCGAGATCAAACTGCCAGCCAACGAGCCAGGCAGCTCGATCATGCCGGGCAAGGTCAACCCGACCCAGTGTGAAGCGCTGTCGATGCTGGCCTGCCAGGTGTTGGGTAATGACGTGGCAATTGGCTTTGCCGCCAGCCAGGGGCATTTGCAGCTCAACGTTTACAAGCCAGTAATCATTCACAACCTGCTGCAGTCGATCAAACTTCTGGCCGATGGTTGCAGCAACTTCAATGAACACTGCGTGACCGGGCTAGAGCCTGACGCGGGCAAAATGGCCGAGCATCTTGAGCAAGGGCTGATGCTGGTGACCGCGCTTAACCCGCACATCGGCTACGACAAATCGGCACAAATTGCCAAAAAAGCCTATGCCGAAGGGCTGACCTTGCGTGAAGCGGCCTTGGAGTTGGGTTACCTCACCGACGAAGAGTTCAACGAGTGGGTACGCCCTGAAAACATGCTCAGCCCCGGCAAGCATTAAACACACAGGCCCTTCTCCCCCGGCAGAGGGGCTCTTCGGTAAAAAGCGTGATCAAGATTAAAAGATCGCGAAGCAAGCTCGCTCCTACAGGTCCTTACCAATCACGTCATTGCCCAGTCAGTCCCCTCTCCCTTAGGGAGAGGGTGAGGGGCTCTTGATTTGAGAGGGTTTGAGTACATAAACACAACCTCTCGCTACCCCAAAACTCCCCGCTTGAAATCGTATCCAACAAGGCGTGGCGCCAATCCCCTTCAAATACGAATTTCTGTCTTGTTTTTCTTGGCGTGTTTGTCGCTTTTTTCGAAGGCCGCTTCCAGCGCTTCGTTGATGGTGCGCAACACCTGGACCCGCGCACAGCGTTTGTCATTGGCCGCCACCAGTGTCCAGGGCGAGATTTCGGTGCTGGTGCGGTCAACCATGTCGCACACAGCCGTGCGATACAGGTCCCATTTCTCGCGGTTGCGCCAGTCTTCTTCGGTGATCTTGAAACGTTTGAACGGGATGGTTTCGCGCTCCTGGAAGCGTTCCAGCTGCGTCTCTTTATCAATCGCCAGCCAGAATTTGACGACGATCACCCCCGAATTTCTCAGCTGTTCTTCAAAATCATTGATCTCGCCATAGGCGCGCAGCCAATCAGCCTGGCTGCAAAAATCCTCGACGCGCTCCACCAGCACCCGCCCGTACCACGAACGGTCAAAGATGGTGAATTTTCCGCGGCCCGGTATCTGTCGCCAAAACCGCCAGAGATAAGGTTGGGCCCGCTCGTCCTGGGACGGCGCGGCAATCGGTACGATGTTGTATTGACGCGGATCGAGGGCCGCCGCAACCCGGCGAATAGCGCCACCCTTGCCCGCCGCATCGTTGCCCTCAAACACCGTGATCAGGGCATGCCGACGCATACGCTTGTCACGCATCAGGCCTGACAAGCGCGCCTGTTCAGTCACCAACTGCTCTTTGTAGTCGTCTTTTTCCAGACGCTGAGACATGTCCAGGCAATCGAGCAAGCTCAAACCATCACGGCTTTCTGGCAGTGGCGGTACGTTAATTGGTCGCACGCGACTTTTGGGGGCGTTAAGCGCGGCTTGCAGACCTTCCAGCAATATCTTGCCCACCGTCAGGCCGCGGTAATGCGGGTCTACACCCTCAACAATGTGCCAAGGCGCGTAATCACGGCTGGTACGACGCAGCACGCGCTCGCCGTAACGCACAAATTTGTCGTAGGTTTTGGATTGCTGCCAGTCCAGCGGGCTGATTCGCCAACTGTGCAGTGGGTCATCCTTCAGAGCCTTGAGGCGCGCCTTCATTTGTTTTTTGGACAAGTGAAACCAGAATTTAAAAATGACCGCACCTTCGTCACAGAGCATCCGCTCCAGGCGCTCGGCCCCGGTAATGGCCTGATCCAGCACTGCATCCTTGATAACCCCATGCACCCGGGCCTGGAGCATCTGGCTATACCAGTTGCCAAAAAATACCCCCATGCGCCCCTTGGCCGGCAAATGCCGCCAGTAGCGCCAGGCGGGTGGGCGCGCCAGCTCTTCGTCGGTTTGCTGATCGAAAGTTCGCACCTCGATCAATCGTGGGTCCATCCACTCATTCAGCAGTTTGACCGTTTCACCCTTGCCAGCACCTTCGATGCCGTTGATCAGCACAATCACAGCCGTGCGTTTTTGCTGATGCAGGTCGTATTGCGCCTCAAGCAACGCTTCACGTAGGGCAGGGACTTCTCTGTCGTAGGTTTCTTTATCGATTGAATGACCGATTTCAGCGGATTCGAACATGGAAAGCTCCCTGGCAAGATGTCACAAGCCTAGTCGATTGCTTTCTGTTGCGTGTTGATAAAGCGCATAAAACTGTCATGAATCCGTCGTGCAGTGGCCGATCGGCTAGAATGGCCGCCTTGCCGATGCAGAGCCTCACATGACCATTGAAATGACCAACGCCCAGCTGGACTGGGATGACCAGGGTCGCCCCCATTCGCGGCTGTTTGACGACGTGTACTTTTCAGACAAGTCGGGCCTGGAAGAAACCCGCTATGTCTTTATTGAACAGAATGCCTTGCGCGAGCGCTTTAGCGCCCTGCCCGCCAACGGCCATATGGTGATTGGGGAAACCGGCTTCGGGACCGGCCTCAACTTTCTCTGCGCCTGGCAACTGTTCGACGAAATGGCCCACCCGCAAGCCCGGCTGCATTTCATCAGTGTCGAAAAATACCCGCTGACCCGCGACGACCTGCAACGCGCCCTCGCCCTTTGGCCAGACCTTGCGCCCTACAGCGAACAACTGCTGGCTTGCTACTTCGCCATTCACCCGGGCTTTCAAACCCTCAGCCTGGCCAACGGCCGGGTCACACTCACGCTGCTGATCGGGGATGCGTTGGAGCAATTGCCGCACCTCGACGCACAGGTCGACGCCTGGTTTCTGGACGGCTTTGCGCCAGCTAAAAATCCGGACATGTGGACGCCAGAACTGTTTGCTCAGTTGGCCCGCCTGGCAGCGCCGCAGTCCACCCTAAGTACCTTCACCAGCACCGGTTGGGTACGCCGCGCGCTGAATGATGCTGGCTTCAAAATGCGTCGTACACCAGGGATCGGCCACAAGTGGGAAATCCTTCGCGGCGTCTTTCTCGGCATTCCAGAGACCGCCTCGCCCGGCGAGACGAGCAAACCCTGGTACGCGCGCCCGTCCGCCCTCACGGGGCCACGCACTGCGTTGGTGATCGGTGGTGGCCTGTCTGGCTGCGCCAGCGCCAACAGTCTGGCCCGGCGCGGTTGGCAGGTGGTGCTACTTGAGCGTCATGAACGTCTGGCCAAAGAAGCCTCCGGTAACCCGCAAGGCGTGCTGTACCTCAAGCTGTCAGCCCATGGCACGGCGCTGTCGCAAATGATCGTCTGTGGTTTTGGATACACCCGTCGGGTCCTGGAACATTTGCAACGTGGGCGCGACTGGGATGATTGCGGGGTGCTGCAACTGGGCTTTAACGCCAAGGAAGCCGAACGCCAAGCGCAATTGGCTGCGGCCTTTCCATCCGCGCTGGTGCATTTGCTGGACCAACCCCATGCACAGACGCTGGCCGGTGTTGAACTGGCCCATGGCGGGCTGTTTTATCCCGAGGGCGGCTGGGTGCATCCGCCAGCCTTGTGTCAGTTTCAGGCACTGCACCCCAATATCAGGGTTGTGACTCACCAGGACGTGCTGCAACTCAACAAGGTGGGCGGGCTTTGGCAGGCCTGCCAGGGCGAAACCGTGCTGGCGAGCGCGCCGCTGGTGATTCTGGCGGGTGCTGCCGAAGTCAAGCGCTTCCCAGCCAGTAGCGGTTTGCCCCTCAAGCGGATTCGCGGGCAGATCACCCAATTGGTTGAAACCCCGCGCAGCTCAGCACTGAAAACCGTGGTCTGCGCCGAAGGCTATGTGGCACCGGGCCGCCTGGGCGAACACACGGTGGGCGCCAGCTTCGACTTTCATAATGAAGACTTGACCACCACCCCCGAAGGCCATCAAGGCAATCTGGATTTGCTGGCAGACATCTCCCCCGATCTGGTGCAACGCCTCGCAGAACAAGACCTTAATCCCCAGAACTTGCAAGGTTGGGCGGCGTTTCGTTGCACCAGCCCGGACTACCTGCCGATCGTCGGACCGCTGGCCGATACCACAGCGTTTGCCCACGCCTATGCGGCGCTCGGCAAAGACGCGCGGCAAGTTCCGCAGGTGCAATGCCCGTGGCTGGAAGGCCTGTATGTCAACAGCGGTCACGGCTCACGCGGCTTGATCACCGCTCCGCTGTCGGGCGAACTGCTCGCCGCCTGGATCAATAACGAACCCCTGCCCCTCCCTCGCGCCGTTGCCGAGGCCTGCCACCCCAACCGCTTTGCCCTGCGCGCTCTGATCCGCAGGCTTTAAACCACCCCTCCACCTGGCTGTGCGCACCCCGCACAGCTGTGGCCAGCCGCACACTCTGCTGACTTGATCCGCGCCGCGTACAGGCACCGTTGGTAAATTTTATTGAACGATCCCGACCATGATCACTCGATAAAACACGGTCATTCATCGCGGCGCGCGGCATTTTAAACCCTGCGCGTCGTCTGGGCTGAAGGCACGGCCAATCGCCATGCCTCCTGTAAACCGTGCCCGCGCTGCCCACATCGTTTGTCGATGTCGTCTGAAGCGGTAGTGACACACATGCCGAAACACCAAGGATTTAAACACCATGTGCGGATTAGCTGGAGAGTTACGTTTTGATCACCAACCTGCCGACCTGGCAGCCATCGAACGCATTACCCACCACCTTGCACCACGTGGCCCCGATGCCTGGGGATTTCATAGCCAAGGGCCGATAGCCCTCGGCCACCGTCGCCTGAAGATCATGGATCTGTCCGACGGCTCGGCGCAGCCAATGATCGATAGCCAATTGGGCCTTTCTCTGGCCTTTAACGGGGCAATCTACAACTTCCCGGAACTGCGCACCGAACTGGAAAAACTCGGCTACGCCTTCTACTCCAAGGGTGACACCGAGGTATTGCTCAAGGGCTACCACGCATGGGGTGAAGCCCTGCTGCCCAAGCTCAATGGCATGTTTGCTTTTGCCATCTGGGAGCGTGATGCCAAGCGTTTATTCATTGCCCGCGACCGCCTGGGCGTGAAGCCGCTGTATCTGTCGCGCACCGGCGAGCGCTTGCGTTTTGCTTCGACCCTGCCGGCGCTGCTCAAAGGCGGCGACATCAACCCAATGCTCGACCCGGTCGCGCTGAACCATTATCTGAATTTCCATGCCGTGGTCCCGGCGCCGCGCACTCTGATTGCCGGCATTGAAAAACTGCCGCCCGCCACGTGGTTGCGCATCGACGCTGACGGCAACACCGAGCAGAAAACCTGGTGGACGCTGCCTTACGGCCCGCATGCCGATGAGGCCAATCTCACCTTTGAAGACTGGCGCGAACGCGTACTGGACAGCACCCGTGAAGCCGTCGCCATTCGCCAGCGCGCAGCGGTAGATGTCGGTGTGCTGCTGTCAGGCGGCGTCGACTCCAGCTTGCTGGTCGGTTTGCTGCGGGAAGTGGGCGTACAAGACCTGTCGACCTTTTCCATTGGTTTTGAAGACGCAGGCGGTGAGCGCGGTAATGAGTTCGAGTATTCGGACCTGATCGCCGAGCACTACCACACCCGTCATCACCAATTACGCATTGGCGAAAATGAAATCATCGAGCAACTGCCAGCGGCCTTCCGGGCAATGAGCGAGCCGATGGTCAGTCATGACTGCATTGCCTTCTACCTGCTATCACGGGAAGTCGCCAAGCACTGCAAAGTAGTGCAAAGCGGCCAGGGTGCCGATGAACTGTTTGCCGGGTACCACTGGTACCCGCAGGTCGACGGCGCCAGCGATCCTTACGCAGCCTACCGCGAGGCCTTTTTTGATCGCAGCTATGCCGAGTACCAGGCCACTGTGCAACCACAATGGCTGACCGCCAATGACGCCGCCGGGGACTTTGTCCGTGAACACTTCGCCCAGCCGGGTGCAGACGCCGGGGTTGACAAGGCGTTGCGTCTGGACAGCACGGTGATGCTGGTCGATGACCCGGTCAAGCGCGTCGATAACATGACCATGGCCTGGGGCCTGGAAGCGCGCACGCCGTTTCTGGATTACCGCCTGGCCGAGTTGTCGGCGCGGATTCCGGCCCGGTTCAAGCTGCCCAATGGTGGCAAGCATGTGCTCAAGGAAGCCGCGCGCCTGGTCATCCCCAGCCAAGTCATCGACCGCAAAAAAGGCTACTTCCCGGTGCCCGGTCTCAAGCATCTGGAAGGCAACACCCGAACGTGGGTACGCGATTTGCTGCAGGACCCTAGCCAGGATCGCGGCCTGTTTCAACCGGCCATGCTCGACCGTCTGCTGAGCCATCCACAAAGCCAACTGACGCCTCTGAACGGCTCCAAGCTGTGGCAATTGGCGGCACTGAACCTGTGGCTGAGCGAACAAGGAATCTGATCAATGAAACCCCTTGCCACAGCCTATAGCCAACGTTTACTGCGCGGGCAAGCGCCCTCCTACGAGCGACTCCAGGCCCGCTTTGCCGAAGATGGCAGCGCGCTGGACGCTAACCCGGTCGCTATACATTGCGGCTGGGGACGCCTGCTGATCGGTCACACGTTCCCAGAACCAGCCAGTCTGGCCAACGAATTGCTGAACGAACAAGCCGGTGAGCGCGACATCGCCTTGTATGTGGCAGCCCCGCAACAGGTATTGGCGCAGTCACCGCAGCAGTTGTTTCTCGACCCCTCGGACACCCTGCGTCTGTGGTTCACCGATTATCGCCCCGCAACCCGGGTGTTCCGCGGCTTTCGTATTCGGCGCGTGCAAAGCGAGGCCGACTGGAGCGCAGTCAACGCGCTGTATCAGGCGCGTAACATGCTGCCCGTCGACCCGACCCTGCTCACCGCGCGGCATAACGGCGGGCCGGTGTACTGGCTGGCTGAAGATGAAGACAGCGGCACGGTGATTGGCAGTGTAATGGGGCTCAATCACCACAAGGCGTTTCACGACCCTGAAAACGGCAGCAGCCTGTGGTGCCTGGCCGTCGATCCGCAATGTTCGCGGCCCGGCGTTGGCGAAGTGCTGGTAAGGCATTTGGTCGAACATTTCATGAGCCGCGGCCTGAGCTATCTTGACCTCTCGGTCCTGCACAACAGCCTGCAAGCCAAAAAACTGTACCGAAAGCTGGGCTTTCGCACCCTGTCGACCTTTGCCATCAAACGTAAAAACGGCATCAACCAGCCGCTGTTTCTCGGCCCCGGCCCAGAGGCCGGGCTCAACCCCTACGCGCAGATTCTGGTGGAAGAAGCCTACAAACGCGGTATCGATGTACACATTGATGACGCCAATGCTGGCTTGTTCACACTCAGTCATGGTGGGCGCCGTATTCGCTGCCGCGAATCGCTGACGGACCTGACCAGCGCCATCAGTATGAGCCTGTGTCAGGACAAGAGCCTGACCCACAAAGTGTTGAGTGCTGCGGGCTTGAATGTGCCCACCCAGCAACGCGCTGGCAATGCCGATGACAATCTGGCGTTCCTTGAGGAGCACCTGCGGGTGGTGGTCAAGCCGCTGGATGGCGAGCAAGGCAATGGAGTGGCGGTTGATCTGCATTCAATTGAACACGTACAGGAAGCGATCAAGGCGGCCCAAGCCTTTGATAACCGGGTGCTACTGGAAAGCTTCCATGAAGGCCAAGACCTGCGCATCGTGGTGATCGGTTTTAACGTGGTAGCCGCCGCCATACGCCGCCCGGCGCAGGTTATCGGCGATGGCCAGCACAACGTGCGTCAACTGATCGAAGCACAAAGCCGTCGCCGCCAGGCTGCCACCCATGGTGAAAGCCGCATCCCGCTGGACGCCGAAACCCTGCGAGCGGTTCAGGCCGCCGGATATGACTTTGACAGCGTCTTGCCTGCCGGCCAACTGCTGGCGGTTCGCCGGACAGCCAATTTGCACACCGGCGGAAGTCTTGAGGACGTCACCGCGATTCTTCATCCCGTGCTCGCCGATGCGGCTGTTCGTGCTGCACGAGCGCTGGACATTCCTGTGGTCGGGCTCGACATGATGGTGCCTGCCGCAGACCAACCCGAGTACGTGTTTATTGAAGCCAATGAACGTGCCGGGCTGGCCAATCACGAGCCGCAGCCTACCGCCGAGCGCTTTATCGACTTGTTGTTCCCCCACAGTCAGCCCGCGCCTTGAACCGTCTGTTGCACACCTCCCGCAAAAGGAGCTTTTATGAGTCACACCCTGCCAGAACCTGACCTTGAGTACCTGCAACGGGTGCTTCTGGAAATGCTTGCCATCCCCAGCCCTACCGGGTTTACCGACACCATCGTGCGTTACGTCGCCGAACGTCTTGAAGAATTGGGCATCCCCTTTGAGCTGACCCGTCGTGGTACTTTGCGGGCCACGCTCAAGGGCCAGCAAAGCGGTCCGGACCGCGCCGTCTCCGCGCACCTGGACACCATTGGCGCCAGTGTGCGAGCGATCAAAGACAATGGCCGCTTGGTGCTGGCCCCCGTTGGTTGCTGGTCCAGCCGCTTTGCCGAAGGTAGCCGGGTCAGCCTGTTCACCGACAACGGCGTGATTCGCGGTAGCGTGTTGCCGTTAATGGCGTCAGGCCATGCTTTTAACACAGCTGTGGATGAATTGCCGGTGAGCTGGGACCACATAGAACTGCGCCTGGACGCCTACTGCGTCACCCGAGCCGATTGCGATTCGCTGGGTATCAACGTGGGGGATTTTGTCGCGTTTGATCCTTTGCCTGAATTCACCGAGAGCGGACACATCAGCGCCCGACACCTGGACGACAAGGCCGGGGTTGCCGCCTTACTGGCAGCCCTCAAAGCCATCGTCGAGAGTGGTGAGCAACCGCTAATCGACTGCCATCCACTGTTCACCATCACCGAAGAAACCGGCAGTGGCGCAGCCGCCGCATTGCCGTGGGATGTGAGTGAATTCGTCGGCATTGATATTGCGCCGGTCGCTGAGGGCCAGCACTCCAGCGAGCATGCCGTCAGCGTGGCCATGCAGGATTCGGGCGGCCCATATGACTACCATTTGTCACGGCACCTGTTGGGATTGGCCACCCACAACGACATACCGGTGCGCCGAGATATGTTCCGCTATTACTTCAGCGATGCGCACTCAGCCGTCACGGCGGGGCATGATATTCGCTGCGCACTGCTGGCATTCGGTTGCGATGCGACCCATGGCTATGAGCGCACGCACATTGATAGCCTGGCGGGATTGAGTCGTTTGCTTGGGGCATACCTGCTCAGCCCGCCGGTGTTTGCCAGCGACGCCCAACCGGCACAAGGCTCCCTGGATCGTTTTAGTCACCAGTTGGAACACGATGCCCAGATGGAAAGCGATACACGCGTGCCGTCGGTCGACAGCCTGGTAGGGGAAAACAGGAACTGAAAATAATCTGTAGGCGCGAGCTTGCCTCGCGATCTTTTAAAAAATCAAAAGATCGCGAGACGAGCTCGCTCCTACAGAAATTTTTTGCTGTGCAGTTAAACCTGCGACTGGGCGCCTTCGAACCACGCCAGCTTCTGACGCAGCAATACCACTTCGCCTACGATCACCAAGGTCGGTGCATGTACTTCATGCTCCGCGACCAAGGTCGGCAGGTCTTTCAACGTGCCGGTAAACACTCGCTGGTTTGACGTGGTGCCTTGCTGGATCAGGGCCGCCGGGGTGTCAGCCGAACGACCGTGGGCAATCAGTTGTTCGCAGATGATCGGCAAACCAATCAAGCCCATATAGAACACCAGGGTTTGCGCCGGGGCGACCAGGTCGTTCCAAGGCAAATTACTGGTGCCGTCTTTCAAATGCCCGGTCACGAAACGCACCGATTGCGCATAGTCGCGATGGGTCAGTGGAATACCGGCATACGCCGCGCAACCACTGGCAGCGGTAATGCCCGGCACCACCTGGAAGGGAATCCCGTGGGCTGCCAGCTCTTCGATTTCCTCGCCACCACGGCCAAAGATGAACGGGTCGCCGCCTTTAAGCCGCACCACGCGCTTGCCTTGCTTGGCCAAGTCCACCAGTTGCTGGTTGATCTGGTCTTGCGGCACCGCGTGATCAGCACGGCGCTTGCCGACATAGATACGCTCGGCATCGCGGCGGCACAATTCGAGAATGGCAGGCGCCACCAAGCGGTCATACAGCACAACGTCCGCTTGTTGCATCAGACGCAATGCGCGGAAGGTCAGCAGGTCGGGATCACCCGGCCCAGCACCCACCAGGTAAACCTCACCGGTGGTTTGCGCCGCTTCACCGGCAATCTTGGCTTGCAGCAAACGCTCGGCCTCAGCGCCTTGCCCGGCCAATTGACGATCAGCGATCGGCCCCTGGAAAACGTCTTCCCAGAAGCCGCGACGCTGCTGCACATCCGGGAACAGGTGTTTGACCTGCGTGCGGAAACGCGCGGCAAGGCCTGCCAACTGTCCGTAAGTCGAAGGAATCCAGGTTTCAATCTTGGCGCGAATCAAACGCGCCAGCACCGGCGCATCGCCACCACTGGACACGGCGACGATCAACGGCGAGCGATCGACGATGGCTGGGAAAATCACGCTGCACAGCGCGGGCGCATCGACCACGTTGACAGGCACACAACGACGATGGGCATCAGCGGACACTTGAGCGTTGAGCGGCTCATCGTCAGTTGCGGCGATAATCAGCACGCACCCGTCAAGGTCGGCTTCAACATAGCCTCGCAATACCTGCTCCCCGCCGCTACTGTTTACCAACTCGCACAGCTGTGGCTCTATCGCGGGCGCAACGACCCGCAGTACCGCACCGGCGTCGGCCAGCAGCCGGGATTTGCGCAAGGCAATCTCCCCGCCACCGACCACCAGTACACGGCTGCCACGCAGGTTATGAAACAGCGGCAGAAACTCCATTTAGCCGATGACCTCGATACCGCCCATGTAAGGCTTGAGCACTTCAGGTATGCGGATCGAGCCGTCTGCCTGCTGGTAGTTTTCCAGCACGGCCACCAGCGTGCGGCCTACGGCCAGGCCGGAACCGTTGAGGGTATGAACCAGTTCAGGCTTGCCGGTTTCGGTATTACGGAAACGTGCCTGCATACGACGGGCCTGGAAGTCGCCGCAGTTAGAGCACGACGAGATTTCGCGGTATTTGTCCTGGCTCGGTATCCACACTTCCAGATCGTAGGTCTTGGTGGCGCTGAAACCCATGTCGCCGGTGCACAGCGCCAAAGTGCGGTATGGCAGTTCGAGCAGTTGCAGTACTTTTTCGGCGTTGCCGACCAGGCCTTCCAGTGCCTCCATCGACGACGACGGCTCAACGATCTGCACCATCTCGACCTTATCGAACTGGTGCTGGCGAATCATGCCGCGGGTGTCACGGCCCGAAGCACCGGCTTCACTGCGAAAGCATGGCGTGTGCGCCACGAACTTGATCGGCAGTGCTTTGTGATCGACGATCTCGCCCGCCACGATGTTGGTCAGCGACACTTCGGCGGTTGGAATCAGGTACAGATCGGCTTCACCTTCACGGGTGATCTTAAACAGATCTTCTTCGAACTTGGGCAACTGGCCTGTGCCCTGCAGCGCAGGCGCCTGCACCAGATACGGCGTGTAGGCCTCTTCGTAACCGTGTTCATTGATGTGCAGGTTGATCATGAACTGCGCCAATGCACGGTGCAGGCGCGCGATCGGCCCACGCAGCAAGGCAAAACGGGCGCCGGACAGCTTGGCGGCGGTTTCAAAGTCCAGCCAGCCGTGCTGCTCGCCGAGTGCAACGTGGTCCTTGATCTCGAAATCAAATGCCTTCGGCGTGCCCCAGCGGCGAATTTCAACGTTGTCGTCTTCGTCCGCGCCGACCGGTACCGATTCATCCGGCAGGTTCGGCAGGCTCAACAGAATAGAGTCCAGCTCGCTCTGGATCGCGTCCAGCTCAACTTTGCTGCTGGCCAGATCGGTGCCCATGGTTTCCACGCTGGCCATCAGCGGCGCAATGTCTTCACCGCGTGCCTTGGCCTGGCCAATGCTCTTGGAGATGGCATTGCGTTCAGCCTGCAGACGCTCGGTCAGGGTTTGCACTTCTTTACGCTTGGCTTCCAGCGCGTCGATGCGCGCCACGTCCAGCTTGAAGCCACGGGATGCCAGGCGATCCGCTACGTCCTGCAGGTTCGTACGTAACAGTTTGGAATCGAGCATGTCGGTTTCTCGTTTATCAAAGTTTGGTCAGGGACAGGCCAGCCCAGGTTGCAAGCAGCCCGCCGAATACGCTGAGGGCCGCATAGCCCAGCGCCAATAGCACTTGCCCGCTTTCAAGCAGGCGCACCGTATCCAGTGAAAAGGATGAAAAAGTGGTCAAACCGCCCAAGAACCCGACCATGAGCCCAGCGCGGACTTCAATCGGGACTTCCGGACGGATCAAAAATAGTCCGTAAAGGACGCCAATCAGCAGGCAGCCCACGATATTAACGGCCAATGTCGCGGTATAGAAGTGCTTTGGCCAATTGGCGGTCACCCAGTTGCCCGTGGCGAAACGCAATAACGTGCCGGCTATGCCACCCACCGTCACCGCAGCGATCAAAGGAATCAAGGTTTTCTCCGCTGCAGAGGACTGGCACGATCAAGGGCGGCCAGGTGTTTGAGCTTCTCGCCAATCTTCAATTCAAGCCCGCGCGGCACGGGTTGATACAACGCCAACGGCTCCAGCTCATCAGGGAAGTAGTCTTCCCCGGCCGCGTAGGCATCAGGCTCGTCATGGGCGTAACGGTATTCGTCGCCATACCCCAATTGCTTCATGAGTTTGGTCGGCGCGTTGCGCAAATGCAGCGGAACTTCGAGCGAGCCGTACTCGGCGGCACTGCGCAGCGCCGCCTTGAAGCCCATGTACACCGCGTTGCTTTTCGGCGCACAGGCCAGGTAGGTGATCGCCTGGGCCACGGCCAACTCGCCTTCGGGGCTGCCCAGTCGCTCTTGCACATCCCAGGCCGCCAGGCACAGGCTCAAGGCCCGCGGATCGGCGTTGCCGATGTCTTCACTGGCCATGCGCACCACCCGGCGCGCGATGTACAGAGGGTCGCAGCCGCCATCGATCATGCGGGCAAACCAGTACAGCGCGCCGTCCGGGTTTGAGCCACGTACCGATTTGTGCAAGGCCGATATCTGGTCATAAAACGCTTCGCCGCCCTTGTCGAAACGGCGCTGGGTGTCACCTAACAAGTTATGCAGCAGGTCTACGCCAATTTCAGTGTGGTCTTCGGCAAGGTCCGAGGCGTTTTCCAGCAAATTGAGTAAACGCCGCCCATCGCCGTCGGCCGCCCGGAGCAACGTTTCAAAGCCCTCATCGCTGAGGGTCAGGCCGCGTTTGCCCAGGCCTTTGTCTTCAGTCAGTGCGCGGTGTACCAACTTGCGCAGCGCCGCTTCGTCGAGGCTCTTGAGCACGTAGACCCGCGCCCGTGACAGCAGGGCGTTGTTCAGCTCAAAGGACGGGTTTTCGGTGGTGGCGCCGATAAAAATCAGGGTGCCGTCTTCAACGTAAGGCAAGAACGCATCTTGCTGTGACTTGTTGAAGCGGTGCACTTCGTCGACAAAAAGAATGGTCCGCCGCCCGTACTGGCCGGCTTGCTGCTTGGCGATTTCTACCGCCTGGCGGATTTCCTTGACCCCGGCCAGCACCGCCGAGACCGTCTCGAAATGAGCGTCAGAGACTTCGGCCAGCAACCGCGCCAGCGTGGTTTTACCCACGCCCGGCGGGCCCCAGAAGATCATCGAGTGCAGCGCGCCCTGCTCCAGCGCTTCACGCAAGGGCTTGCCGCGTGCGAGCAGGTGTTGTTGACCGACATACTCATCCAGGTTGGTCGCCCGTAGACGGGCGGCCAAGGGTTGGGCAATCGGTGCACTTCGAAACAGATCCATAGAGCGTTTGAAACCTCGTCCAGGGCTTATTCCTGGATGACATCAGCCCCTTTCGGGATATCGAACTTGAACTTGGAAGCCGGGATCGGATCGTTAGCCTTGACCCCGGTGAACAGCAAGTCGGTACGCTGACCCACGCTGTCAACCAAACGCATGTTATTGATCAAGCCACCGCGAAACGACAGATTCAAAGAGTCGAAAAGGGTGTCTTTGGTTTTTGGCTTGAGGGTGAAATCTATCACCTCGCCGGCTTGTTTTGAGGTGATGTCAAAACTTTCACTGATTTTCGAGACATCGCCCGAAAGCAACAAGGCCGGGGTCTGGGTCAGACGCTGATCCAACTTTTTGATGGTGACCTGCTCCAGGTCCGGATCCCACAAGGTGACTTTCTGGCCGTCGGAGACCATGGTTTGCTCATTTGGCGCATCGGTGTGCCAGTAGAACAGCCCCGGACGCTGCAAGGCCATTTGCCCTTTAGTGTCCTGCAACTGAGTGCCGCTGCCATCCAGCGTCAACTGGGAAAAGTTGGCGGTCAGTGTTTTGGAGCGTTCCAGAAGGCTGGTCAGGCTCTGTACATCCGCCGGAGCGGCACTGGCGGAAAAAGCAGTAAAAGCCAAAACCGGTAGCAACAACATGCTGACAAAACGCATGGATATCCTCATTGATTAGTTGATCCCTGCTCGCGCGCACGCGGCGAGCAGATCAGTCGCGCATTGGAGCCGGCGCTATCACTTCGCGCGAGCCGTTGGTGTTCATCGCGGTCACGACCCCGGCCATTTCCATGGACTCGATCATGCGTGCCGCGCGGTTGTAGCCGATTTTCAGTTTGCGCTGGACCGCAGAGATAGAAGCACGACGGCTTTCGAGCACGAACTGGACAGCTTCGTCGTACAGCGCATCGGTTTCGGCGTCATCGCCTCCTTCGCTGCTGCCGCCATCAAAACCGCTGCCGGCCTCTTCGACGCCCGCCAGAATGTCATCGTTGTAGTCAGGCGTGCCACGCTGCTTCCAGGCCTCAACCACGCGGTGCACTTCATCATCAGACACGAACGCGCCGTGTACCCGGATAGGCAGGCTGGTGCCTGGTGGCATGTAGAGCATGTCACCGTGGCCCAGCAACTGCTCGGCCCCACCCTGGTCGATAATGGTCCGCGAGTCGATTTTGCTCGACACCTGGAAAGCCATACGGGTCGGAATGTTGGCCTTGATCAGACCGGTGATCACATCCACCGACGGACGCTGGGTCGCGAGGATCAAGTGAATCCCGGCAGCCCGCGCCTTCTGGGCGATACGGGCGATGAGTTCTTCGACCTTTTTACCGACGATCATCATCATGTCGGCAAATTCGTCGACCACCACCACGATGGTCGGCAGCTTGGTCAGCAGCGGTGCTTCATCATGGATGCTTTCGCGTTTGTACAGCGGATCGCTGATGGGCTCGCCTGCCGCTTCAGCGTCCTTGATCTTCTGGTTGAAGCCGGCCAGGTTTCGTACGCCCATCTTGGCCATCAGCTTGTAGCGGCGCTCCATCTCGGCCACGCTCCAACGCAGGGCGTTGGCCGCGTCCTTCATGTCGGTCACCACCGGGCACAGCAAATGCGGGATGCCTTCATAGATCGACAGTTCAAGCATTTTCGGGTCGATCATGATCAGCTTGGCGTCGTCCGGCCCGGACTTGAACAGAATCGACAGGATCATGGCGTTCACGCCCACGGACTTACCGGAACCCGTGGTACCGGCCACCAGCAAGTGCGGCATTTTTGCCAGGTCGGTGATAACAGCCTTACCGCCGATATCATGACCCAGGGCCAGGGTGACCGGCGATTTGGCATCATCAAACTCAGAGGTCGACAACACTTCGGAGAAACGCACGATCTGGCGGTCTTCGTTAGGGATTTCGATACCGACCGTGGTTTTGCCCGGAATCACTTCCACCACCCGCACACTGGTCACGGCCAGCGAGCGCGCCAGGTCCTTGGCCAGGTTGGCGATCCGGCTGACCTTGACCCCGGCTGCCGGCTGGATTTCGTAACGGGTAATCACCGGGCCCGGGTGAATCGAGTCCACTGCAACTTCAACCCCGAATTCCTTGAGTTTGATTTCAAGCAAATGGCCGACGGCGGCCAGCGATTCAGGGGAGTAATTGAGTTGCTTCTTCTCCGCCGGGTCCAGCAACGAGATCGGTGGCAGCGTGCCTTCAATCGCGCTGTCGACAAACAACGGCACCTGTTTTTCTTTCTGCACGCGCTTGCTGGGCTCCGGCGCTTTGGCCGGGGCTGGCGTGATCACCGCCGGCACGTGTTTCTCGCGCTCGGACATGTGTTTGCTCAGCGCCTGCTCACGCTCGATCAGGCGCTCCTTGGCCTTGGCTTGCTCACGCTTGTCGGGGACGCTTGGCGCCACGACTTCATTGACGCGGGTATCAACTTCACGCAACTGGGCAACCAATTGCTTACGCTCATTACGGTCCGACCACCAGCGATTGGCGGCCCCCTGGATCAATTCGAACAGGTCGAGGGTGATCTTGCCGGTCACGTCCATGACCTTGAACCACGACAGATCGGTAAAAACCGTCAGACCAAACAGGAACAAGGCAATCAGCAGCAGCGTGCTGCCTTGAATGTTCAGGACATTTTTCGCCAGGTCACCGAGGCTCTCGCCCAGTGCACCGCCAGCGCCTGCGGGCAAGCCGCTGGCCGAATGGAAATGAATATGCGCCAGCGCCGCCCCCGAGAGCACCAGGAAGATCAGGCCGACCAGGCGCCATGAAAACAGCAGGCCGCTCCACTGCCAGGGCTGATGCCGCTCGCGAAAGATCTGATAGGCCTTGATCGCCAGCAACATCGGGAAGATGTAGGCGAAATAGCCGAGCACCATGAACAGGATATCTGCACTGTAGGCGCCCACCGGGCCGCCAAAGTTCTGCACGTCCACTACGCGACTGTTGTGACTCCAGCCTGGGTCGTCCTTACCGTAGGTCAACAAAGCCATCATCAGAAACAGGCATAGAGCGCCAATAGCGAGCAATGCACCTTCCTTGAGCCGGTAGTGCAGTTGCTGACGCCAGAGTGGAACTGTTTTAGGTGCTGCTGTGGATTTCTTCAAAACGCGTCTTTTCCTGCGCCTGTGGCGCGCCCAACGATTGATTGACTGCAAAATACTGCTCAATTCGAGCAGGTGACAAGTTCAGACATGAAACTGGACTAGCCTTGCACACAGCCTTGTAATATGACTCGTCACCCGATGACCAGCCCGCCATGGGGTGCGGTGAGTGTTGTGCAGTTTAGAACAGCTCAAACAGGCGAGCCATTGTACGGGTTTAAGCCGTGGATGCCACGCTGACGCCCACGGCGGATGTTTCAACATGCGCCAACCTGAGAGCCGTTAATTTGAGCATGCATTGCCTTTTGTGACAAAGACTTAAAGCAGCGCCAATACTGCCATGGACGCGCTCGACTCAGACCGCGTCTACGCGGCAGAGTTGCAGCCCCCTCCCCTCTTCTGTAAGACCGATTGCCATGCTGACCTGGTTAAAACGCGACACCCTGACCTTCCCGCCACTGAAAATGGCCATGCGCGAACCCAATGGACTGCTCGCGGCAGGCGGTGATTTGTCTGCCGACCGACTCATCCAGGCCTATCGGCATGGCTGTTTCCCTTGGTTCTCCGAAGGCCAGCCGATTCTCTGGTGGTCACCCGACCCTCGCACGGTGTTATTCCCCGAAGAGCTGCATGTGTCCCGCAGCCTGGCCAAACTGTTGCGCCAGCAACGTTACCAGGTGAGTTTCGACCAGGACTTTGAAGGGGTTATTCGTGCCTGCTCTGCGCCACGAAGCTACGCCGACGGCACATGGATTACCGAAAAAATGCAAACTGCCTACATCGAACTTCATGCACGCGGCCATGCGCATTCGGTTGAGGTCTGGGACAACGGCGAACTGGTGGGCGGCCTGTACGGGCTAGCCATGGGCCAGCTGTTTTTTGGTGAATCCATGTTCAGCCGCGCCGACAACGCCTCAAAAGTGGGCTTTGCTACGCTGGTCAGCCACTTGAAGGCATGGGGGTTTGTTCTGATTGATTGCCAGATGCCAACCCAACACCTGCAAAGCTTGGGCGCACGATCAATTCCTCGCGAACAGTTCGCCGATTTTCTGCACAACCATCTGGATCAGCCTTCAACTGCGCAATGGCCCCGTAACGAGAGCTAGGCTTTCGTAGGCGAGTTTTGCCAGCTGGCTTACACTTAGTTCAAAGTTTTCCCTGAGGGCCAATCATGACCGAGCTGGCGCGCCTGAAGTTTTATGCCACTCAACCTCACGTTTGCAGCTACCTGCCCGACGAACAGGCGACTACGCTGTTCCTCGATCCCAGCCAGCCGATGGATGTGCAGGTGTATGCCGATTTGTCCGAGATGGGCTTTCGTCGCAGTGGCGACCACCTTTACCGCCCCCATTGCGTTAAATGCGATGCCTGTACCCCGGCGCGCATCCCTGTTGCCACGTTTGCTCCCAATCGCCAACAAAAACGTATTTTCAAACGCAATGCCGACCTGCAGGTCACGGCTGCCAAGCCGAGCTTCACCGATGAGTACTTTGATCTCTATCGGCGCTACATCGAACAACGGCACGCAGACGGGGATATGTTCCCACCTAGCCGCGAGCAGTTTTCAACGTTCCTGGTGCGTGACCTGCCATTTTCGACCTTCTACGAGTTCCGCCTGGACGGACGGTTGCTGGCGGTAGCGGTCACTGACGTCCTGCCCAACGGTTTGTCAGCGGTCTATACGTTCTATGAACCCGACGAAGAGCGTCGCAGCCTGGGTCGCTACGGGATTCTCTGGCAAATTGCCGAAACTCACCGCCAGGGGCTGCATGCGTTGTACCTCGGGTACTGGATCAAGAACTGCAAAAAGATGAATTACAAGACCGAATATCGGCCCATTGATCTGCTGATGAACCAGAGATGGAGCACTCTTTACTGAACCCCTTGGCTTAAACCCTACTTTTCGGGCACAATGCACGCCGCTTTTGCCTGGCGCAGTTGCACCGGGCCATTCACTGGACACCGAGGGCTTTACTGCATGTCGAAAGAAGACAGCTTCGAAATGGAAGGCACTGTCGTCGACACCCTGCCCAACACCATGTTTCGTGTGGAGTTGGAAAATGGGCACGTCGTAACCGCGCATATTTCCGGCAAGATGCGCAAGAACTACATTCGTATTCTTACCGGTGACAAAGTGCGCGTCGAACTGACGCCCTATGACTTGAGCAAAGGGCGCATCACCTACCGCGCTCGTTAATCAAGTCAATACAAGACGCCCGGCTCTGCCGGGCGTTTTTGTTTGCCTGAGATATGACGAACGCCTGCCCTGACTCCAGGAGCGAGCTTGCCTCGCGATCTCTTGATCTAAGCCCCCCTCACCCTAGCCCTCTCCCGCAGGAGAGGGAACCGATTGGGGGATGCTGAAGATACTCACTGGTCTGCTTGCTACGCGACAGCGCGGCGTCGAAGACGAGGCGGCAACCCTACAGGGTGCACCTATAAAAAAAGCGCCTTTCGGCGCTTTTTTTATTTCACGGTCACATCAAGCCATTTCAACATCTGTTTCAAACTCGAAGACCAACTCACCGTCTTTGAGGTCGATGTTAACCACACCGCCGTGATCAGCCAGCTCACCAAAGAGAATCTCTTCAGCCAGTGGACGCTTGATTTTGTCCTGAATCAGACGCGCCATCGGGCGGGCACCCATGGTCACGTCGTAGCCGCCAGCCGCCAGCCAGCCGCGCGCGGCATCGGTCACCACCAACTGCACGTGTTTGTCTTCCAACTGCACTTGCAACTCGGTGAGGAACTTGTCCACCACGTGTTTGATCACTTCATGGCTGAGGCGACCAAATTGAATGATGGTGTCCAGGCGGTTACGGAACTCAGGGGTGAAGCTCTTCTTGATCACTTCCATTGCATCGGTGGCGTGATCCTGCAGAGTGAAGCCGATCGATGCTCGCGAAGCCGTCTCTGCACCCGCGTTAGTGGTCATGATGATGATCACGTTACGGAAGTCGGCCTTGCGCCCGTTGTTGTCGGTCAGCGTGCCGTGGTCCATGACCTGCAGCAGCAGGTTGAAGACCTCAGGGTGCGCCTTCTCGATTTCATCCAGCAGCAGGACGCAATGCGGCTGCTTGGTGATGGCTTCGGTCAACAGACCGCCCTGGTCGAAGCCCACGTAGCCTGGAGGCGCACCGATCAGGCGTGACACGGTGTGACGCTCCATGTACTCGGACATGTCAAAGCGGATCAGTTCGACACCCAGCGCCTTGGCCAACTGACGTGCCGCTTCGGTTTTACCGACACCGGTCGGACCTGCGAACAGGAAAGAGCCCACTGGCTTGTCAGGCGACTTGAGCCCGGCTCGCGACAGCTTGATAGCGGTCGACAAGGAGTCAATCGCCGCATCCTGGCCAAATACCGTCAGCTTGAGGTCACGCTCCAGGTTACGCAGCAGCTCTTTGTCAGAGCTGGAGACGCTCTTGGGCGGAATACGGGCAATTTTCGCCACGATGTCTTCAACCTGCTCCACATCAATGCGCTTGACGCGTTTTTCAGCCGGTTGCAGACGCTGGAATGCACCCGCCTCGTCGATCACGTCAATGGCTTTGTCCGGCATGTGCCGATCATTGATGTAGCGCGAAGCCAGCTCAGCCGCCGAACGCAGCGCGTCATCGCTGTATTCGATGCCGTGATGTTGCTCGAACCGCCCCTTTAGGCCGCGCAGGATGCCGATGGTGTCCTCTACCGAAGGCTCGGATACGTCGACTTTCTGGAAACGACGCGCCAGCGCACGGTCTTTTTCAAAGATCCCGCGAAATTCCTGGAATGTGGTCGAACCAATGCAGCGAATCTCACCCGAGGACAGTAGCGGCTTGAGCAGGTTGGAAGCGTCCATCACGCCCCCAGACGCCGCGCCCGCACCAATGATGGTGTGGATTTCATCGATAAACAAAATCGCCTGCGGACGCTTTTTCAGCTCGCCAAGCAAGGCCTTGAAGCGTTTTTCGAAATCACCGCGGTACTTGGTACCGGCCAGCAAGGCGCCCAGGTCCAGTGAGTAGACAATGCTGTTGGCCAGCAGGTCCGGCACCTGGTTGTCGACAATACGTTTGGCCAGGCCTTCGGCAATCGCGGTTTTGCCTACGCCTGCCTCGCCCACCAGCAGCGGATTGTTTTTGCGGCGACGCGCCAGGATCTGCGCAACGCGCTCAACTTCGGTTTCACGCCCCACCAGCGGATCGATACGACCTTGGCGCGCCAGCTCGTTCAAGTTGCTGGCGTAAGCATCCAGAGGATTGCTTGAGGAAGTCGATTCACCGCCCTCCTCATCTTGCATTTCGTTCTCGCCTTCGGAATGGTCACCGTGGCCCGGCACCTTGGAAATGCCGTGCGCAATGAAGTTGACCACATCGATGCGCGCAACGCTCTGCTGCTTGAGGAAAAACACCGCTTGGCTTTCCTGCTCGCTGAAAATCGCAACCAGCACATTGGCGCCGGTGACTTCTCGCTTGCCGGAACTTTGCACATGAAACACGGCGCGCTGCAGGACACGCTGGAAACCCAGGGTCGGCTGAGTTTCACGGTCTTCGTCGTGGACAGGGATCAGGGGCGTGGTGGAATCAATAAACTCTTGCAGGTCATGCTTGAGTTTGTCGAGGTTTGCGCCACAGGCGCGTAGAACGGTTGCGGCCGCCTCATTATCCAGGAGCGCTAGAAGGAGGTGCTCGACCGTCATGAACTCATGACGCTTTGAGCGGGCCTCCTTGAAGGCCAGATTGAGGGTGACTTCGAGCTCGCGATTTAACATGGCTTCACCTCATACCCAAGTGGTCGGCGTTAACCGTCCTTCTCGATTTCACAGAGTAGCGGATGCTGGCTTTCGCGTGCGTACTGGTTTACCTGCGCCGCCTTCGTCTCGGCAATATCACGGGTAAAGATGCCGCACACGGCCCGTCCTTCTGTATGAACGGCCAGCATGACCTTGGTCGCCAATTCGCGATTCAAGTTAAAAAACACCTCAAGCACTTCGACAACGAAATCCATGGGTGTGTAGTCATCGTTGAACAAAACCACCTTGTACATCGGCGGCGCCTGGAGCGCAGGCTTAGCCTCTTGCACAGCCAAGCCAGCGGAGTCTTCGTCATCAAAATCGGGCTGATCTTGATTGGATGTTAGTCGAATCTGGCTGATTGCATGCATGGAAAGAAAGGTTCGTCTTTGATCGATTACAGTGATGGTGGCAGACAGAGCAAATTTCAACTGCGCCGCCGCGTGACCTTGACTATCGGTAAAACGGTGTTACAACCAATAGAACCCACAGTGGGTAACAAAGGTCCGTGCAGTCAACCATATTTCGTGGTTTCTGCGCGAGTGAACTGGATGATACTCCAGTGATGGAGTTGTTTGCAGCAGAGGGAGATGAGTATGCAAGGCAAGGTCAAGTGGTTCAACAACGCCAAAGGCTTCGGCTTCATCAATACGGAGGCCAAGGAAGGCATCGACGAGCATGGACACCCCATCGACTTCTTTGCCCATTTTTCAGCCATTCAGATGGACGGTTACAAGACGCTGAAAGCAGGCCAACCTGTTAGCTTCGAAATCATTCAAGGGCCAAAAGGCCTGCACGCCGTTGCGATCACCGATGCAAAGGTGCTCACGCCATCCCCCGTGACTGCATCAGGGACCAACCGCCTCTCGGTCTGAGCCCCCAAGCACAGCTCGTGATCAAAAAACGGCCGATTCAATCACAGGAATCGGCCGTTTTTTTATGCCGTCGACTCGGGAAAATGATCCCCCCGGGCGCTGCCAAACGTCTGCAAAAGCCAGTAAAAACGGGGATAACACGGTAAAAACAAGGACATATTGCCGCAGGATCTTAGACCAATGGATGATTTGTGATACGCCGCCCCCCTCGCAGCAACCTTAGTGACCTATGTATACTGCGCGGGTGACCACGGAGTCACCCAGATATACCAACTGGAATGAGTCTTTCAGGCCTAGAAAGGCTGAGCCGTTACCCCGGCTCGACCGCTTGACGCTCTACTGATGCATTCACATCACCGCTAAGAACCTCGACTTTCGGCTCATTGTTCACTGTGTACGAAAGCGCCTACCCTGCGCATCTCGAGTATCTGAGCACGCTCAGCAAAGAAGAGAGTTAATCCGAAATGCCCAACCGTTCGAAGATCATCTACACCTTCACCGACGAAGCTCCGGCGCTCGCCACCTATTCACTGCTGCCTATCATCGAGGCCTTTACCGCCAGCGCTGATATCGCCGTTGAGACGCGCGACATCTCTTTGGCAGGCCGCATCCTCGCCAGCTTCCCCGAGCAATTGGGTGACAAGGCTGTAGCAGACCACCTCGCCGAACTGGGCGACCTGGCTGTTACCCCTGAAGCCAACATTATCAAGCTGCCCAACATCAGCGCATCGGTTCCTCAGCTGCAAGCTGCCATCAAGGAACTGCAAGCACAGGGCTTCAACATCCCGGACTACCCGGAGACTGTAACCACTGACGCCGAGAAAGAAATCAAGGCGCGTTACAGCAAAGTCATGGGCAGCGCCGTAAACCCGGTATTGCGCGAAGGCAACTCTGACCGTCGCGCCCCGCTGTCGGTCAAGAACTACGCTCGCAAGCACCCGCACAAAATGGGCGCCTGGACCGCAGACTCCAAGTCCCACGTTGCGCACATGAGCGAAGGTGACTTCTACGGCAGCGAAAAAGCCGCCACGGTAGAAGCCCCGGACAACGTCAAAATCGAATTGATCGCTCAAGACGGCACCACCACCGTCCTGAAGGAAAAAACCGCCGTACAAGCCGGCGAGATCATCGATTGCTCCGTCATGAGCAAAAACGCCCTACGCAAGTTCGTAGCGGCCGAAATCGAAGACGCCAAGAAACAAGGCGTGCTGTTCTCGGTTCACCTGAAAGCCACCATGATGAAGGTTTCCGACCCAATCATGTTTGGTCAGATCGTGGCTGAGTTCTACAAGGACGCGCTGGCAAAACACGCTGACGTCCTGAAAGAAATCGGCTTCAACCTGAACAACGGCATTGGCGACCTGTACGCCCGCATCAAAACCCTGCCTGCCGACAAGCAAGCTGAAATCGAAGCCGACATTCAGGCTGTTTACGCGGATCGCCCTGCACTGGCGATGGTGAACTCCGACAAAGGCATCACCAACCTGCACGTACCGAGCGACGTCATCGTTGACGCCTCGATGCCAGCCATGATCCGTGACTCCGGCAAAATGTGGGGCGCTGATGGCCAACTGCATGACGCCAAGGCTGTGATCCCGGATCGCTCCTACGCCACCATCTACCAGGCCACGATCGAAGACTGCAAAAAGCACGGCGCTTTCGATCCGACCACCATGGGCAGCGTGCCAAACGTTGGCCTGATGGCACAAAAAGCCGAAGAGTACGGCTCGCACGACAAAACCTTCCAGATCAAGACCCCAGGTGTTGTTCGCGTTACCGACAGCAACGGCAACGTGCTGATGGAGCAAAAGGTTGAGGAAGGCGACATCTGGCGCATGTGCCAGGCCAAAGACGCGCCGATCCGCGACTGGGTCAAACTGGCCGTCAACCGCTCCCGCGCCAGCAACACCCCGGCCGTTTTCTGGCTGGACCCTAAACGCGCCCACGACGCCCAGATGATCAAGAAGGTAGAAACCTACCTGAAAGATCACGACACCAGCGGCCTGGACATTCGCATCATGTCGCCTGTCGAGGCCATGAAGTTCACTCTGGAACGCACCCGTGCCGGCCTGGACACCATCTCGGTGACCGGCAACGTACTGCGCGACTACCTGACTGACCTGTTCCCGATCATGGAGCTGGGCACCAGCGCCAAAATGCTGTCGATCGTACCGCTGATGAATGGTGGCGGTCTGTTCGAAACTGGCGCAGGCGGTTCGGCACCCAAGCACGTACAACAACTGCTGGAAGAGAACTTCCTGCGCTGGGACTCCCTGGGTGAGTTCCTGGCACTGGCAGCCTCCCTGGAGCACCTGGGCACGACCTACAACAACGCGAAAGCGCTGGTGTTGGCCAAGACTCTGGACCAGGCCACCGGCCAGTTCCTCGACAACAACAAATCGCCATCGCGCAAAGTCGGCAACATCGACAACCGCGGCAGCCACTTCTACCTGGCGCTGTACTGGGCTCAAGCCTTGGCCGCGCAGACTGAAGACAAAGCGCTGCAAGCCCTGTTTGCCCCAGTGGCAAAAGCCATGACCGAGAACGAGGCAAAAATCGTTGCCGAACTCAACGCCGTGCAGGGCAAGCCAGTCGACATCGGTGGTTACTACCACGCTGACGCCGACAAGGTGAGCACCGTAATGCGCCCTAGCGCCACACTGAACGCGATCATCGCTTCACTGGTGTAAGAGCAACAGGCAACAGCACAGACCCCGGCCCACGACGCCGGGGTTTGTGTTTTCAGGGCGCTCGCAACTGTGCAATCGCTGCCGAAGGCTTCAGGTTTTGGGATTGACGCAAACTTTCTGTAGCATCAAGGAATATTCCCCCAAAAATCGAGAACCACCTCAATGGAATGGAAACCCCACATCACCGTTGCCACGGTCGTTGAAGACAATGGCCGTTTTTTAATGGTTGAGGAATACAGCGGCGAACGCGCCGTGCTCAACCAGCCCGCCGGGCACCTGGACCCAAACGAAACCCTGATAGAAGCCGCCGTGCGCGAAACCCTCGAAGAAACCGGCTACGACGTCGAGCTAACCGGGGTCATCGGCATTTATTTGTACACAGCCCCGAGCAATGGCGTCACCTATCAGCGCGTCTGCTTTGCCGGTAAAGCGCTCAAACACCATCCTGACTACACCCTGGACACCGGCATCATAGGCCCGCAATGGCTGACCCGTGACGAGCTACTAGCCCAACGCCACCGCTGGCGCAGCGAGTTGAGCCTGCAGTGCATCGACGATTATCTGAACGGTCAACTGTTCGACCTCACGCTAATCCGTCCTTCGGTTTAGCCTTGAACGCTCGGGCCTGATAGAATCGCGTCCTTTTTCAAGACACTCATTGAAACCTTATGCGTGATCCAGCCTTAGTCGCCCCCGAACAACAGCGCGTCATCGTCGGCATGTCCGGTGGTGTAGATTCTTCCGTTTCCGCCGTTCTGCTCATGGAGCAGGGCTATCAGGTGGAAGGCCTGTTCATGAAGAACTGGGAGGAAGACGACGGAACGGATTACTGCACCGCCATGGACGATCTGGCAGACGCCCAGGCCGTATGCGACAAAATCGGTATCAAGCTGCACACCGCCAATTTTGCCGCCGAATACTGGGACAATGTCTTTGAGCACTTCCTGGCCGAATACAAGGCCGGACGCACGCCCAACCCAGACATCCTGTGCAACCGCGAAATCAAGTTCAAGGCGTTCCTCGACTACGCCCTGATGCTGGGCGCCGACCTGATTGCCACCGGCCACTACGTTCGCCGTCGCGACATTGACGGCCGCACAGAGCTGCTCAAGGGCCTTGATCCAAACAAGGACCAAAGCTACTTCCTGCACGCCGTGGGCGGCGAACAGATTGCCAAGACTCTGTTCCCGGTCGGCGAACTGGAAAAACCGGAAGTTCGCCGCATCGCCGAAAAACACGGCCTGGCTACCGCCAAGAAAAAAGATTCCACGGGTATCTGCTTTATTGGCGAACGCCGCTTCAGCGACTTCCTCAAGCAGTACCTGCCTGCACAACCGGGCGAAATCAAAACCACCGAAGGTGAAGTGATCGGCCGCCACCATGGCCTGATGTACCACACCATCGGCCAGCGTCAGGGCCTGGGCATTGGCGGCCTCAAAGACGCCAGTGACGAGCCGTGGTACGTGCTGATCAAAGACCTGGAGCACAACGAGCTGATCGTCGGCCAGGGCAACGATCATCCGTGGTTGTTCTCCCGCGCCCTGCTCGCCTCAGAGATCTACTGGGTCAACCCGGTCGACCTGAGCAGCCCGCTGCGCCTGACCGCCAAGGTCCGCTATCGTCAAGGCGACCAGCCTTGCACCCTGGAAAAGACCGCTACCGGCTACCGCGCCACCTTCGACGACCCGCAGCGCGCCGTTACCCCCGGCCAGTCCGTAGTGTTCTACGACGGTGATGTCTGCCTGGGCGGCGGCGTGATCGAAGTGGCCGAGCCGTGGACCAGCAAGGGCCATCGCGCATGAACACCATTCAGGAGCAACTGGTAGCCCTTGGCGGTGTGTTCTTTGCCGCCGTGCTGGTAGACAAGATCGCCAAGACCGGCCAGATCAGCGAAACCGATCTGGCCTGCATGCTGGGTAGCTTGCTGGTCCGCGACCCAAAGGACACGCTTGAAGTCTATGGCGGTGACGACATCAACCTGCGTGAAGGCTACCGGGCACTGATTGGCGCCCTCGAGCGCGACCCCAACACCCTGCAGCGCGAACCGCTGCGCTACGCGCTGTCGATGCTGGGTCTGGAGCGTCAACTGGCCAAGCGCGACGACATGCTCGAGCTGATCAGTAAGCGTCTGCCACAGATCCAGTCACAGGTTGAGCACTTTGGCCCTGCCCACGAAAACGTGGTGGCGGCCTGCGGCGGGCTGTACCAGGACACCCTGAGCACCCTGCGCCAGCGCATCCAGGTCCACGGCGACATGCGCAACCTGCAACAACCGAATAACGCGGCAAAAATTCGCGCGCTCCTGCTGGCCGGTATTCGCTCCGCCCGGCTGTGGCGCCAATTGGGTGGTCATCGCTGGCAGCTGGTTTTCAGCCGCCGCAAGCTGCTCAAAGAGCTCTACCCGATGCTGCGCGGCAACTGAAACACGCCAGCACACACCTTGTAATGTCGTTATGCGCAAGACGCCGGTCAGTTGGCAACGGACCGGCCGTTTTTTTCATGTATGATACGCGCCCTATTTCGTTGCCCGACTGTCCGAGAACACCCCATGCAGCTCTCTTCGCTCACTGCGGTTTCCCCTGTTGACGGCCGCTACGCCGGCAAAACCCAGGCCCTGCGCCCAATTTTCAGCGAGTACGGCCTGATCCGCGCTCGCGTTCTGGTTGAAGTTCGCTGGCTCCAGCGCCTGGCTGCTCACGCTGCCATCCCTGAAGTACCCGCCTTCTCCACCGAAGCCAACGCCGTTCTGAACGAACTGGCCGAGAACTTCTCTCTGGAGCACGCCGAGCGTGTGAAAGAGATCGAGCGCACCACCAACCACGACGTAAAAGCCATTGAGTACCTACTCAAGGAACAGGCTGCCAAGCTGCCTGAACTGGCCAAAGTCAGTGAATTCATCCACTTTGCCTGCACCAGCGAGGACATCAACAACCTGTCCCACGCCCTGATGCTGCGTGAAGGCCGTGATGATGTGATGCTACCGCTGATGCGCCAGACTGCCCAAGCCATCCGCGAGCTGGCCATCCGCTTCGCTGACGTGCCGATGCTGTCGCGCACCCACGGCCAACCGGCTTCCCCAACCACGTTGGGCAAAGAGCTGGCCAACGTGGTTTACCGCCTTGAGCGTCAAATCGCCCAAGTCGCTGCAGTCCCGCTGCTGGGCAAGATCAACGGCGCTGTGGGCAACTACAACGCCCACCTGTCGGCCTACCCGCAGATCGACTGGGAAGCCAACGCCCGCGCCTTCATCGAAGACGAACTGGGCCTGAGCTTCAACCCGTACACCACGCAAATCGAACCTCACGACTACATCGCCGAGCTGTTCGATGCTATTGCGCGCTTCAACACCATCCTCATCGACTTCGACCGCGATATCTGGGGCTACATCTCCCTGGGCTACTTCAAGCAGCGCACCATCGCTGGCGAAATCGGCTCCTCGACCATGCCGCACAAGGTCAACCCGATCGACTTCGAAAACTCCGAAGGCAACCTGGGTATCGCCAACGCCCTGTTCCAGCACCTGGCCAGCAAATTGCCAATCTCCCGCTGGCAGCGCGACCTGACCGACTCCACCGTGCTGCGCAACCTCGGTGTCGGCTTTGCCCACAGCGTGATCGCATACGAAGCCAGCCTCAAAGGCATCAGCAAGCTGGAGCTTAACGCACCAAAAATCGCCGCAGACCTGGACAACTGCTGGGAAGTCCTGGCCGAGCCGATCCAGACCGTGATGCGCCGCTACAACATTGAAAACCCGTACGAGAAGCTCAAGGAACTGACGCGTGGCAAGGGCATCAGCCCTGAAGCCCTGCAAACGTTCATCGACGGCCTTGAAATGCCGGAAGCGGCCAAGGCCGAGCTGAAGTTGCTGACGCCTGCCAACTACATTGGCAACGCGGTCGAGCAAGCCAAGCGCATCTGACTGCTGCAATGACCTATTAACGCCCGGCCGTGCCGGGCGTTTTTATTCCCGATTACAAAGCGCATTTTTTCAATAGGTTACACATGAATCCTGATATTCCTCTTCAACTTTTGGGCGGCCTGACGGCGCGCGAATTCATGCGCGACTATTGGCAAAAAAAACCATTGCTGATCCGTCAGGCGATTCCTGACTTCGAAAGCCCGATCGATGCCGATGAACTGGCCGGCCTGGCCCTGGAAGAAGAAGTCGAATCACGCCTGATTATCGAACACGGCGAACGTCCATGGGAATTGCGCCGCGGCCCGTTTGAAGAAGACGAATTCGGCAAACTGCCTGAGCGCGAGTGGACCTTACTGGTTCAAGCGGTTGACCAGTTCGTACCTGAAGTCGGTGAATTACTGGAAAACTTCCGCTTCCTGCCGAGCTGGCGCATCGATGATGTGATGATCAGCTATGCAGCCCCGGGCGGCAGCGTAGGCCCGCACTTTGACAACTACGACGTGTTTCTGCTTCAAGGGCATGGCAAGCGCCACTGGCAAATCGGCCAAATGTGCGACTCGCAAAGCCCGCTGCTGGAGCATGCCGACCTGCGCATTCTGGCTGATTTCCAGACAACCGATGAGTGGACCCTGGAACCCGGCGACATGTTATACCTGCCGCCACGTCTGGCCCACTGCGGCGTAGCCGTGGATGACTGCCTGACCTACTCGGTAGGCTTCCGCGCACCCGGGGCTGCCGAAGTGCTGACCCACTTCACTGACTTCCTGAGCCAGTACCTGCCCGATGAAGAGCGCTACACCGATACCGACGCGCAGCCTGTCAGTGATCCGCACCAGATCCAGCACGACGCATTGGGTCGTCTGAAAAACCTGCTGACCGAGCACATGAGCGACGAACGCATGCTGCTGACCTGGTTCGGACAGTTCATGACCGAGCCACGCTATCCGGAACTCGTGGTCGGCCCCGAACTCGAAGAACAAGAGTTGATCGACAGCCTGGAACAGGGAGCCATCCTGATCCGTAATCCAAGCGCACGCCTGGCCTGGTCTGAAGTGGACGAAGACCTTCTGCTCTTCGCCAGCGGCCAAAGCCGCCTGTTGCCAGGCAAACTGCGTGAGCTGCTGAAAATGATCTGTGCTGCTGACGCACTGCACAGTGACAACCTCGGCCCATGGTTGGCCGATGAAGACGCAAGCAACCTGCTCTTGGAGCTGGTTAAACAAGGAAGCCTGGGGTTTGCCGATGAATAAGATTCACGTACGTGTCGCCGACTGGCATAAGGACAACGCCGAACTTCGACGCATTCGTGAGGCGGTGTTTATTGCCGAACAACATGTTCCGCCCGAGCTTGAGTGGGACGCTGACGATTCAGATGCGGTACATTTCCTGGCTTACGAAGGCGACTTTCCCATTGGTACCGCCCGCCTGTTGCCAGACGGTCATATCGGCCGTGTATCAGTCCTCAAGGATTGGCGCGGCCTGAAAGTCGGTGATGCCTTGATGCAGGCCACAATCAACGAGGCTGAAAAACGCGGCCTGAAAGAACAAAAGCTCAGCGCGCAAGTGCACGCGACGCCGTTCTATGAGCGCCTGGGTTTTGAAGTCATCAGTGAGGAGTTCCTCGAAGCAGGCATTCCTCACGTTGATATGAAACGCAGTAGCAAAATTCTGTAGCCCCTGGCGCAGGCTGCGATAAGGGCCGCAGACCCTTTATAACCGGGGTTGCTGCGCAACCTATCGCAGCCTGCGGCAACGACTACAAACGCCTGCCACAAAACGCCCTGCGATCTTCGGATCGCAGGGCGTTTTGCTATCTGCCACACTCCGAACAGACCTTTACACGTATTTCGGAGATAACGGACATGTCCCCACGGGCTTTTATTGCCAGCCTGCTCTTGACCTTTAGCGTGAGCGCGCTCGCCGACACTCAGGTCATCACCCTGCAAAACCGAACCAGCGCCGAACTGCTACCGATTGCACAGAACTTTATCGGTAAAAACGGCAAAGTCAGCGCTTATGGCAATCAGCTGATTGTCGAAGCAGCCCCCTCAAAAATTCAAAACCTGGAAAACCTCCTGGCCCAGCTCGATACGCCGGCCAAACGGCTATTGATCACCGTCGACACTCGTGACAACGCCCTGCCCAACTCCAATTCAGACACCCGTGTGTACAGCACGGCCAGCCGAGAAGGAGGAGTTCAGCAAATACAGGCCACCGAAGGCGTGCCAGCGCAGATTCAGATCGGACAGAGCGTACCCCTCACCAGCACCCGGACTGACGGTTATGGCCGACTCTTCACACAGACCGAATACCGCGATGTTACCCAAGGTTTTTTCGTCACTGCCAACGTCACAGGTGAAACGGTACACCTCGCGATCAGCACGCATCTGGACGCCATGAGCCAAGAGCAGCCAGATGTAGTGAACGTTCAAAATGCCAACACACAAATCAGCGGACCACTGGGTCAATGGATCACCGTGGCAGGTAGCAGCAACCAGAACCAGACCGCAAATAACGCTACAACCCTTACGTACTCTACTCAAGGTCGCAATGACCTGACGGTGCGGGTCAAAGTCGAAACACTCGACCAAAAGGCCCAAAACTGACTGACGGGTCGTATTAGACCAAATATGTAGTGCGGAAAAAAAAGCACTACAAAGTGTTTGACGACACAAAAATGCAAAGGCATGATGGCCCCGCTCCCGCCAATCAGAGCCCCACCAACAGGCCCTGGACGCTCCATGGCGAGCAGCCATTCACGCACGTACTCAAACAAAATTGTTGTGTGCTGGTGGAGCAAAATTTTTCAACCCAGACCTATGCGACGAGGTTTATCTCCATGGCACTGACACGCGAACAGCAAATTGCAGCCCTTGAAAAAGACTGGGCCGAAAACCCACGCTGGAAAGGCGTGAAACGCGATTACTCCGCTGCTGACGTGGTCCGCCTGCGTGGTTCGGTTCAACCCGAGCACACCTTTGCAAAAATGGGCGCCGACAAGCTGTGGAAACTGGTGACACAGGGCGCACACCCGTCCTTCCGTCCTGAGAAAGATTTCGTCAACTGCATGGGCGCCCTGACCGGGGGCCAGGCAGTTCAACAGGTTAAAGCCGGTATCCAGGCTATTTACCTGTCGGGTTGGCAAGTGGCAGCAGACAACAACTCTGCTGAATCCATGTACCCCGATCAGTCGCTGTACCCGGTGGACTCGGTTCCAACCGTGGTCAAGCGCATCAACAACTCGTTCCGCCGTGCTGACCAGATCCAGTGGAAATCCGGCAAGAACCCGGGCGATGCAGGCTACATCGACTACTTCGCTCCAATCGTGGCAGACGCTGAAGCCGGTTTCGGCGGCGTACTGAACGCATACGAGCTGATGAAAAACATGATCGAAGCAGGCGCCGCCGGCGTTCACTTCGAAGACCAACTGGCCTCAGTGAAAAAATGCGGCCACATGGGCGGCAAAGTATTGGTACCCACCCAGGAAGCCGTACAAAAGCTGACTGCAGCGCGCCTGGCAGCTGACGTGGCTGGCGTACCGACCATCATCCTGGCCCGTACCGACGCTAACGCCGCAGACCTGCTGACCTCTGACTGCGACCCGTACGACCAGCCGTTTGTATCGGGCGAACGCACTAAAGAAGGTTTCTACAAAGTGCGTGCCGGCCTGGACCAAGCCATTGCCCGCGGCCTGGCCTACGCTCCTTATGCCGATCTGATCTGGTGTGAAACCGCCAAACCAGATCTGGACGAAGCTCGCCGCTTTGCCGAAGCGATCAAAAAGGAATACCCGGACCAACTGCTGTCTTACAACTGCTCGCCTTCTTTCAACTGGAAGAAAAACCTGGACGACGCAACCATTGCCAAGTTCCAGCGCGAACTGTCAGCCATGGGCTACAAACACCAGTTCATCACCCTGGCAGGCATTCACAACATGTGGCACAGCATGTTCAACCTGGCGCACGACTATGCCCGCAACGACATGACTGCCTACGTGAAGCTGCAAGAGCAGGAATTTGCTGACGCAGAAAAAGGCTACACCTTCGTGGCACACCAACAAGAAGTGGGCACCGGCTACTTCGACGACATGACCACCGTTATCCAGGGTGGCTCTTCATCGGTAACCGCCCTGACCGGCTCGACCGAAGAAGAACAGTTCCACTGATAGCTGCTCCTCAGTGATTGGCGCCCCGACTGGTTCGGGGCGTTTTTTTGTGTGCCCGAACAACCCTGTAGGAGCGAGCTTGTCTCGCGATCTTTTGATCTTTTAAAAGATCGCGAGGCAAGCTCGCTCCTACAGAGGGTGAGCATTCACCAAAACCCTGACCTGGATCCATAAACTGAAACCCGAAACAGGTTACAAAACCAAGTTCTAAACTTGCCAATTGCGTCTATATAAGCCAAGTTCAACAGGTTGACTGCACCGCGTCACAATAGCGCAGCTTTTAAACGATATTAATTATCATTTAGAGTTGCTTTTGTTGATTACCTGAACGGTAAAACATAATCACTGAAACACGCTGTAATCCACGTAACACAAGGCCTGCGTAGACTTTGGGGAGTGCCATACCACTAAAGGATTGAATTTATTCATCTTAGAAAATTTACTTGCTGGGTGTTTAGCCATAAAATCCCGGCAATCAATAGCGCTGCGACATATCGTCACTGCTTTATTACCTTTTCAAGCTCAGAGACCTTTGCTCTCTGTTAAGGATTTCCAGCATGCCCGAAGCGACAGGACTCATAGCCCACAACTGGGGCTTTGCCATTTTCCTTCTCGGCGTTGTCGGCCTCTGTGCCTTCATGCTCGGCGTCTCCAGCCTCCTTGGGTCAAAAGCCTGGGGCCGCAGCAAAAACGAACCGTTCGAATCCGGCATGCTGCCTACCGGTGGCGCCCGCTTGCGGCTCTCGGCAAAATTCTATCTGGTCGCGATGCTGTTCGTGATCTTCGATATCGAAGCCCTCTTTCTCTTTGCATGGTCTGTGTCTGTTCGCGAAAGCGGCTGGACCGGATTCGTCGAAGCTCTCGTTTTCATAGCAATTCTGTTGGCAGGCCTTGTCTACCTATTTCGGGTGGGTGCTCTTGATTGGGCACCAGAAGCTCGTCGTAAGCGGCAGGCCAAGCTGAAACAATGAGGCTTTGGCAATGCAATACGAACTCACCAGGATCGACCCGGATGCTCCTAACGAGCAATACCCAATCGGCAAACGGGAAACCGTTGCCGATCCGTTAGAAGATCAAGTCCACAAAAACATCTTCATGGGCAAGCTTGAAGACGTGCTGAGCAATACCGTCAACTGGGGGCGTAAAAACTCCCTGTGGCCGTATAACTTCGGCCTGTCCTGCTGCTACGTGGAGATGACCACCGCCTTCACGGCGCCCCACGATATCGCGCGCTTCGGTGCCGAAGTAATCCGGGCATCGCCGCGTCAGGCGGATTTCATGGTTATTGCCGGTACCTGCTTCATCAAGATGGCGCCGATCATTCAGCGTCTCTATGAGCAAATGCTTGAGCCTAAATGGGTTATCTCCATGGGTTCTTGCGCCAACTCCGGTGGCATGTACGACATCTACTCCGTGGTTCAAGGGGTCGACAAGTTCCTGCCCGTGGACGTTTACGTGCCAGGCTGCCCACCCCGCCCAGAGGCTTTCCTGCAGGGCTTGATGCTCTTGCAAGAGTCGATTGGCCAGGAGCGTCGCCCACTTTCCTGGGTTGTCGGTGAACAAGGCGTGTACCGCGCCGAGATGCCGTCCCAAAAGGAACAGCGCCGCGAACAGCGTATTCAGGTCACTAACCTGCGCAGCCCCGACGAAGTCTGATCCAGCGCCGTTTCTTTATATAGAACGAATCACTGGCTTCATTCTTTACGTTGACCGAAAGCGATAAAAAAACCATGACTACAGGCTCCGCTCTGTACATCCCGCCTTATAAGGCTGACGACCAAGATGTGGTTGTCGAACTCAACACCCGTTTTGGCCCTGAGGCGTTCACCGCCCAAGCCACACGCACCGGCATGCCGGTGCTTTGGGTTTCCCGCGCAAAACTGGTTGAAGTCCTCACCTTCCTGCGCAACGTGTCAAAACCGTACGTCATGCTCTATGACCTGCATGGTGTGGACGAACGTCTGCGTACCAAGCGTCAGGGCCTGCCCTCCGGTGCCGACTTCACAGTCTTCTACCACTTGATGTCACTTGAGCGTAACAGCGACGTGATGATCAAGGTGGCCCTGTCCGAAAGCGATCTGAGCCTGCCGACCGTTACCGGTATCTGGCCGAACGCCAGCTGGTACGAACGTGAAGTCTGGGACATGTTCGGTATCGACTTCAAAGGCCATCCGCACCTGTCGCGCATCATGATGCCGCCAACGTGGGAAGGTCACCCGCTGCGCAAGGACTTCCCGGCGCGCGCCACTGAATTCGATCCGTACAGCCTGACATTGGCCAAGGTTCAGCTGGAAGAAGAAGCCGCACGCTTCCGCCCTGAAGACTGGGGCATGAAGCGTTCGGGTGAAAACGAGGACTACATGTTCCTCAACCTGGGCCCGAACCACCCTTCTGCTCACGGTGCTTTCCGTATCATCCTGCAACTGGACGGCGAAGAGATCGTCGACTGCGTGCCGGACATCGGCTACCACCACCGCGGTGCCGAGAAAATGGCCGAGCGCCAGTCCTGGCACAGCTTCATCCCGTACACCGACCGTATCGACTACCTCGGCGGCGTGATGAACAACCTGCCGTACGTGCTGTCGGTCGAGAAACTCGCCGGCATCAAGGTACCGGATCGGGTCGACACCATCCGCATCATGATGGCCGAGTTCTTCCGTATCACCAGCCACCTGCTGTTCCTGGGGACCTACATCCAGGACGTGGGCGCCATGACTCCGGTGTTCTTCACCTTCACCGACCGTCAGCGCGCCTATAAAGTGATCGAAGCCATCACCGGTTTCCGTCTGCACCCGGCCTGGTACCGCATCGGCGGCGTTGCCCACGACCTGCCAAATGGCTGGGAGCGTCTGGTCAAGGAATTCGTCGAGTGGATGCCAAAGCGTCTGGACGAATACCAAAAAGCTGCCCTGGACAACAGCATCCTGCGTGGTCGTACCATCGGCGTCGCCCAGTACAACACCAAAGAAGCCCTGGAATGGGGCGTTACCGGTGCTGGCCTGCGCTCCACCGGCTGCGACTTCGACCTGCGTAAAGCGCGCCCATACTCGGGCTACGAGAACTTCGAGTTCGAAGTCCCGCTGGCGGCCAATGGCGATGCCTACGACCGCTGCATCGTGCGCGTCGAAGAAATGCGTCAGAGCCTGCGCATCATCGAGCAGTGCATGCGCAACATGCCAGCCGGCCCGTACAAGGCGGATCACCCGCTGACCACGCCGCCGCCTAAAGAGCGCACGCTGCAGCACATCGAGACCTTGATCACGCACTTCCTGCAAGTTTCGTGGGGCCCGGTCATGCCGGCCAACGAGTCTTTCCAGATGATCGAAGCGACCAAGGGCATCAACAGTTACTACCTGACGAGCGACGGCGGCACCATGAGCTACCGCACCCGGATTCGTACTCCAAGCTTCGCCCATTTGCAGCAGATCCCTTCGGTGATCAAAGGTGAAATGGTCGCGGACTTGATTGCGTACCTGGGGAGTATCGATTTCGTTATGGCCGACGTGGACCGCTAAGCATGAACAGCACGCTTATCCAGACAGACCGTTTCGCCCTGAGCGAAACCGAGCGCTCGGCCATCGAGCACGAGATGCATCACTACGAAGATCCACGCGCAGCGTCGATCGAAGCCCTGAAGATCGTTCAGAAGGAACGCGGCTGGGTGCCGGATGGCGCGGTATACGCCATCGGCGAACTGCTGGGCATCCCGGCCAGCGACGTTGAAGGCGTGGCCACGTTCTACAGCCAGATATTCCGTCAGCCGGTTGGCCGTCACATCATTCGCGTCTGCGACAGCATGGTCTGCTACATCGGTGGCCACGAGTCGGTGGTCAGCGAAATCCAGAGCAAACTGGGCATCGGCCTGGGCCAGACCACTGCTGATGGCCGCTTCACGCTGCTGCCAGTGTGCTGCCTGGGCAACTGCGACAAGGCGCCGGCGTTGATGATCGACGACGACACATTCGGTGACGTGCAGCCTGCTGGCGTCGCTACGTTGCTGGAGGGCTACCCATGACCCTGACTTCTTTCGGCCCTGCCAACCGCATCGCGCGTACGGCAGAAACCCACCCGCTGACCTGGCGCCTGCGTGATGACGCCGAGCCGGTGTGGCTCGAAGAGTACCAGGCCAAAAACGGCTACGCGGCTGCTCGCAAGGCGTTCGCTGACATGGCCCAGGACGATATCGTCCAGACCGTGAAAGACGCGGGCCTCAAAGGCCGTGGCGGTGCGGGCTTCCCCACCGGCGTGAAGTGGGGCCTGATGCCCAAGGACGAGTCCCTGAACATCCGTTACCTGCTGTGTAACGCCGATGAAATGGAACCCAACACCTGGAAAGACCGCATGCTGATGGAGCAACTGCCCCATCTCCTGATCGAAGGCATGCTGATCAGTGCTCGTGCCCTGAAAACCTACCGTGGCTACATTTTCCTGCGCGGCGAATACGTCACTGCCGCCAAGCACCTTAACCGTGCGGTCGAAGAAGCCAAGGCAGCAGGCCTGCTGGGCAAAAATATCCTGGGTTCCGGCTTTGATTTCGAACTGTTCGTGCACACCGGCGCCGGGCGTTACATCTGCGGTGAAGAAACCGCACTGATCAACTCCCTCGAAGGCCGTCGCGCCAACCCGCGCTCCAAGCCGCCGTTCCCGGCCGCTGTGGGTGTGTGGGGCAAGCCGACTTGCGTCAACAACGTAGAAACCCTGTGCAACGTACCGGCCATCATCGGCAACGGCGTTGACTGGTACAAATCCCTCGCCCGCGAAGGCAGCGAAGACCACGGCACCAAGCTGATGGGCTTCTCCGGCAAAGTGAAGAACCCCGGCCTGTGGGAACTGCCGTTCGGCGTGACTGCACGCGAGCTGTTCGAAGACTACGCCGGTGGCATGCGCGACGGCTTCAAGCTCAAGTGCTGGCAGCCAGGCGGCGCCGGTACTGGCTTCCTGCTGCCGGAGCACCTGGACGCACAAATGTACGCCGGCGGCATCGGCAAAGTCGGAACCCGTATGGGGACAGGCTTGGCGATGGCGGTCGACGACAGCGTCAACATGGTGTCCTTGCTGCGCAACATGGAACAGTTCTTCGCCCGTGAATCGTGCGGTTTCTGCACACCTTGCCGCGATGGCCTGCCATGGAGCGTCAAGCTCCTGATGGCCATCGAGAAAGGTGAAGGCAAGCCCGGCGATATCGAGACCCTGCTGGGTCTGGTCGGTTTCCTCGGCCCAGGCAAGACCTTCTGTGCACACGCACCGGGCGCCGTGGAGCCATTGGGCAGCGCGATCAAGTATTTCCGCTCTGAGTTCGAGGCCGGTATTGCTCAGGCAACACCGGGTGCCGTGCCATTGGCACGGCCGATCGTAGTCGGCGCGTAACGCTTTGCATGAGGGCGGTCCGTGCCGCCCTTTGATCGTTCGATGACGCCGTAAAGGCTGTGTTGATTCGAACGCATAACAAGATTCCATTAGCCACGCCCGCTGACACCGGGCCAACGAAGAACTTTGAACCATGGCCACTATCCACGTAGACGGCAAAGAGCTCGAAGTCGATGGGGCAGACAACCTGTTACAGGCCTGTTTGTCGCTAGGACTCGATATTCCGTATTTCTGCTGGCACCCTGCCCTGGGCAGTGTTGGCGCCTGCCGCCAGTGCGCAGTCAAGCAGTACACCGACGAGAACGACACCCGCGGTCGAATCGTCATGTCCTGCATGACACCCGCCAGTGACGGAAGCTGGATTTCCATCGAAGACGAAGAAGCGAAAGTGTTTCGCGCCAGCGTCGTCGAATGGCTGATGACCAACCACCCGCACGACTGCCCGGTCTGCGAGGAAGGCGGTCACTGCCACCTGCAAGACATGACGGTGATGACCGGCCATAACGAGCGCCGTTATCGCTTCACCAAGCGTACCCACCAGAACCAGGAACTCGGCCCGTTCATCGCTCACGAGATGAACCGCTGCATCGCCTGCTATCGCTGCGTGCGCTACTACAAAGACTACGCCGGTGGCACCGACCTGGGCGTCTTCGGCGCGCACGACAACGTGTATTTCGGTCGCGTTGAAGACGGCGTGCTTGAAAGCGAGTTCTCCGGCAACCTGACCGAGGTCTGCCCGACTGGTGTATTCACCGACAAGACTCACTCCGAGCGCTACAACCGTAAGTGGGACATGCAGTTTGCACCAAGCATCTGCCACGGTTGCTCCAGCGGCTGCAACATCAGCCCGGGCGAGCGTTATGGCGAGCTGCGTCGCATCGAAAACCGTTTCAACGGTTCGGTGAACCAGTACTTCCTGTGTGACCGCGGCCGTTTCGGCTATGGCTACGTCAACCGCACCGACCGTCCACGTCAGCCGCTGCTGGCCGACGGCACCAAGCTGGGCCTCGACGCGGCGCTGGATAAAGCCGCCGAACTGCTGCGCGGTCGCAACATCGTCGGTATCGGTTCGCCACGTGCCAGCCTCGAAAGCAACTACGCGCTGCTCGAGCTGGTGGGCGCCGAGCACTTCTACTCCGGCATCGAAGCCAGTGAGCTGGAGCGCATTCGCCTGGTGCTGCAAGTTCTCAAGGACAGCCCGCTGCCAGTGCCGAACCTGCGCGACATCGAAGACCACGATGCGGTGTTCGTACTTGGCGAAGACCTGACCCAGACCGCCGCCCGTATGGCGCTGTCGCTGCGTCAATCGGTCAAGGGCAAAGCCGAAGACATGGCCGACGCCATGCGCGTTCAGCCTTGGCTCGACGCTGCAGTCAAAAACATCGGTCAGCACGCGCTGAACCCGCTGTTTATCGCAAGCCTGGCTGAAACCAAGCTTGATGACGTTGCCGAAGAATGCGTACACGCCGCTCCAGATGACCTGGCGCGCATCGGTTTCGCCGTGGCTCACGCCCTGGACGCCAGCGCACCAGCTGTTTCTGGCCTGGATGCCGAAGCCCTTGAGCTGGCCCAGCGCATCGCTGACGCCCTGCTCGCGGCCAAACGCCCACTGATCGTGGCCGGTACTTCGCTGGGCTCCAAGGCCCTGATCGAAGCCGCCGGCAACATCGCCAAGGCTCTGCACTTGCGTGAAAAAGCCGGTTCCATCAGCCTGGTGGTGCCAGAGGCCAACAGCCTCGGTCTGGCCATGCTCGGCGGTGACTCGGTGGATGCCGCGCTGCAAGCGGTCATCGACGGCAAAGCCGACGCCATCGTGGTTCTGGAAAACGACCTGTTCACCCGCGTGGACGCGATCAAGGTCAATGCTGCACTGGACGCTGCCAAAGTGGTCATCGTTGCTGACCACCAGAAGACCGCGACCACTGACCGCGCTGATCTAGTACTGCCAGCCGCCAGCTTTGCCGAAGGCGACGGTACTCTGGTCAGCCAGGAAGGCCGCGCCCAGCGCTTCTTCCAGGTCTACGAGCCACGCTACCTGGACTCGAGCATCCTGATCCACGAAGGCTGGCGCTGGTTGCACGCCCTGCGCAGCACCCTGCTGAACAAGCCGGTTGACTGGACCCTGCTCGACCACGTGACCCAAGCCACTGCTGCCAGCACGCCAGCACTGGCTCAGATCGTGGATGCTGCGCCGTCTGCCGCGTTCCGTATCAAAGGCTTGAAACTGGCCCGTGAACCGCTGCGTTATAGCGGACGCACAGCCATGCGCGCCAACATCAGCGTGCACGAGCCACGTATTCCTCAAGACCCGGACACCGCGTTCGCGTTCTCGATGGAAGGTTACTCGGGCTCGGTCGAGCCGCGTAAACAAGTACCGTTCGCCTGGTCTCCGGGCTGGAACTCACCCCAAGCGTGGAACAAGTTCCAGGACGAAGTCGGTGGTCACATCCGTGCTGGCGACCCAGGCACCCGCCTGATCGAAAGCAAAGGCGATGCACTGAGCTGGTCTGCCAATATTCCGGGCGCTTTCAACCCGGCACGTGGCACCTGGCAAGTGGTGCCGTTCTATCACCTGCTGGGCAGCGAAGAGAACTCTTCCAAAGCCGCGCCGGTGCAAGAGCGCATTCCAGCCGCTTACGTTGCGCTGGCCAAGTCCGAAGCCGATCGTCTGGGCGTCAATGATGGCGCACTGCTGAGCTTGAACGTTGCGGGCCTGACCTTGCGTCTGCCACTGCGTATCAATGAAGAGCTGGGCGCAGGCCTGGTGGCATTGCCGGCCGGTTTGCCAGGCATTCCACCCGCTATCTTTGGCCTTACCGTTGACGGTTTGCAGGAGGCAGCCCAATGAGCTGGTTTACGCCTGAAGTGATCGACGTGATCATCACGGTGGTGCAGGCCATCGTGATCCTGCTCGCCGTTGTGGTGTGCGGCGCACTGTTGAGCTGGGTCGAGCGTCGTTTGCTCGCCCTCTGGCAAGACCGTTACGGTCCGAACCGCGTCGGCCCGTTCGGCGCGTTCCAGATTGCCGCCGACATGGTCAAGATGTTCTTCAAGGAAGACTGGACACCTCCATTCGCCGACAAGATGATCTTCACCCTGGCGCCGGTTGTGGCCATGAGTGCCTTGCTGATCGCCTTTGCGATTATCCCGATCACCCCGACCTGGGGCGTGGCGGATCTGAACATCGGTATCCTGTTCTTCTTCGCCATGGCCGGTCTGTCGGTGTACGCGGTGTTGTTCGCTGGCTGGTCCAGTAACAACAAGTTCGCCCTGCTGGGCAGCTTGCGTGCCTCGGCACAGACCGTGTCGTACGAAGTGTTCATGGGCCTGTCGCTGATGGGTATTGTGGTGCAGGTTGGCTCGTTCAACATGCGCGACATCGTTGAATACCAAGCGCAGAACCTGTGGTTCATCATCCCGCAGATCTTCGGTTTCCTGACCTTCTTCATCGCTGGTGTCGCCGTGACTCACCGTCACCCGTTCGACCAGCCAGAAGCGGAGCAGGAACTGGCCGATGGTTACCACATTGAATACGCCGGCATGAAATGGGGCATGTTCTTCGTGGGTGAGTACATCGGGATCGTGTTGATCTCGGCGTTGCTGGTGACTTTGTTCTTCGGTGGCTGGCACGGGCCTTTCGGCATCCTGCCGCAGATCCCGTTTATCTGGTTCGCCCTGAAGACCGCGTTTTTCATCATGATCTTCATCCTGCTGCGCGCTTCTATTCCGCGTCCACGGTATGACCAAGTGATGGACTTCAGCTGGAAGTTCTGCCTGCCGCTGACCCTGATCAATTTGCTGGTAACCGCTGCAATCGTGTTGATGAACACGCCTGCAGTCGCGGTTCAGTGAGGATAGAGACCCATGTTCAAGTATTTGTCTGAAATCGTGCATGGCACCTACACCCAGCTTCGCAGCTTGGTGATGGTCTTTGGCCATGCCTTCCGCAAGCGTGACACGCTGCAATACCCGGAAGAACCGGTCTATCTGCCACCGCGTTACCGTGGCCGAATCGTCCTGACCCGCGACCCGGACGGTGAAGAACGTTGTGTAGCCTGTAACCTGTGCGCCGTAGCGTGCCCGGTAGGCTGCATCTCGCTGCAAAAAGCCGAAACCGAAGATGGCCGTTGGTATCCGGAGTTTTTCCGCATCAACTTCTCACGCTGCATTTTCTGCGGTCTGTGTGAGGAAGCCTGCCCGACCACCGCGATCCAGCTGACGCCGGATTTCGAAATGGCCGAGTTCAAACGTCAGGATCTGGTTTACGAGAAGGAAGATCTGCTGATCTCCGGCCCGGGCAAGAACCCTGATTACAACTTCTATCGTGTTGCGGGTATGGCCGTGGAAGGCAAGCCGAAAGGCGCTGCCCAGAACGAAGCCGAGCCGATCAACGTGAAGAGCTTGCTGCCTTAAGGAAGAACGATGGAATTCGCTTTCTATTTCGCATCGGGTGTCGCTGTCGTGTCCACGCTACGCGTGATCACCAACACCAACCCCGTGCACGCCCTGCTCTACCTGATTATTTCGCTGATTGCCGTAGCGATGACCTTCTTCAGCCTGGGGGCACCGTTTGCCGGTGTCCTGGAAGTGATCGCCTACGCTGGCGCCATCATGGTGCTGTTTGTGTTTGTGGTGATGATGCTCAACCAGGGCCCGGCCTCGGTGACGCAAGAACGCCACTGGCTCAAGCCCGGCATCTGGGTTGGCCCGAGCATTCTGTCGGCGCTGTTACTGGCAGAGCTGCTGTACGTGCTGTTCGCTCACCAGAGCGGCGCGGCTATCGGTCAAACCACCATTGATGCAAAAGCCGTAGGCATCAGCCTGTTCGGCCCGTATCTGCTGGTGGTCGAACTCGCCTCGATGCTGCTGCTTGCTGCAGCTGTGACGGCGTTCCATTTGGGCCGCAACGAGGCGAAGGAGCAATAAGATGCCTGGAATACCTTTGGAACACGGCCTTGCGGTAGCAGGTGTACTGTTCTGCCTCGGTCTGGTTGGACTGATGGTTCGCCGTAACATTCTCTTCGTATTGATGAGTCTGGAAATCATGATGAACGCCGCTGCACTGGCGTTCATTGTTGCCGGTGCACGTTGGGCGCAACCGGATGGGCAAGTGATGTTCATCCTGGTGATCACCCTGGCAGCTGCCGAGGCCAGTATTGGCCTGGCGATCCTGCTTCAACTGTATCGCCGCTTCCACACGCTTGATATCGATGCTGCCAGTGAGATGCGCGGATGAACCTTCTCTTTCTGACTTTCGTATTCCCCCTGATCGGCTTTTTGCTGCTGTCGTTCTCCCGTGGACGCTTCAGCGAAAACCTCTCGGCACTGATCGGCGTTGGCTCGGTGGGCCTATCGGCCCTCGTGGCCGCGTATGTGATCTGGCAATTCAACGTCGCGCCGCCTGAAGGCGGTCACTACACCCAAGTGCTGTGGCAGTGGATGTCGGTAGGCGAGTTCAAGCCTTCCTTCACCCTCTACCTAGACGGCTTGTCGGTGACCATGCTCGGCGTGGTCGTCGGTGTGGGCTTCCTGATCCACGTGTTTGCCTCCTGGTACATGCGCGGTGAAGACGGCTACTCGCGCTTCTTCTCCTACACCAACCTGTTTATCGCCAGCATGCTGTTCCTGATCCTGGCCGATAACCTGCTGTTCGTGTACTTCGGTTGGGAAGGCGTGGGCCTGTGCTCTTACCTGTTGATCGGTTTCTACTACAGCAACCGCAACAACGGTGACGCGGCACTCAAAGCCTTTATCGTGACCCGTATCGGTGACGTGTTCCTGGCCATCGGCCTGTTCATCCTGTTCCAGCAACTGGGCACGCTGAACATTCAGGAACTGCTGGTACTGGCACCGCAGAAATTCCAGGCCGGTGACTTCTGGATCGTTCTGGCGACCCTGATGCTGCTGGGTGGTGCGGTGGGTAAATCGGCGCAACTGCCGCTGCAAACCTGGTTGGCAGACGCGATGGCCGGCCCTACCCCGGTATCGGCACTGATCCACGCGGCCACCATGGTGACCGCAGGTGTTTACCTGATTGCCCGTACCCACGGTCTGTTCACTCTGGCACCTGAAGTGCTGCACCTGGTCGGTATCGTCGGCGGTGTGACACTGGTGCTGGCAGGTTTCGCTGCGCTGGTTCAAACCGACATCAAACGTATCCTCGCCTACTCGACCATGAGCCAGATCGGCTACATGTTCCTGGCGCTGGGTGTAGGTGCCTGGGACGGCGCGATTTTCCACCTGATGACCCACGCCTTCTTCAAGGCCCTGCTGTTCCTTGCTTCGGGTGCGGTGATTGTTGCCTGCCACCACGAGCAGAACATCTTCAAGATGGGCGGCCTGTGGAAAAAACTGCCATTGGCTTATGCAAGCTTTATCGTCGGCGGGGCGGCCTTGTCGGCCTTGCCACTGCTGACAGCCGGCTTCTACTCCAAGGACGAAATTCTTTGGGAAGCCTTCGCCAGCGGTCACAGCGGTCTGCTGTATGCCGGTCTGGTGGGTGCGTTCATGACCTCGCTGTACACCTTCCGCCTGATCTTCATCACCTTCCACGGTGAAGCCAAGACTGAAGCTCATGCAGGCCACGGCGTAACCTACTGGCTGCCGCTGAGCATCCTGATCGTACTGTCGACCTTCATCGGCGCCCTGATCACACCGCCACTGGCGGGCGTGCTGCCACAAAGCGTTGGCCATGCAGGCGGCGAAGCCAAGCACAGCCTGGAAATCGCCTCGGGTGCCATCGCCCTGGCCGGTATCCTGCTGGCTGCTCTGCTGTACCTGGGCAAGCGTCGTTTCGTCACCGCTGTTGCCAACAGCGGCATCGGTCGCTTCCTCTCGGCCTGGTGGTTCGCCGCCTGGGGCTTCGATTGGTTGTACGACAAACTGTTCGTCAAACCGTACCTGTTGATCTGCCGCTTGCTGCGCAAAGATCCGCTGGACCAGACCATTGGTTTGATCCCGCAGATGGCCAAGGCCGGGCATAACGCCCTGAGCCGCAGCGAAACCGGTCAACTGCGTTGGTACGCTGCTTCCATGGCCGCCGGTGCTGTACTGGTCATGGGCGCCATCGTACTGGTAGCGGTCTGATATGAACCTTCGACATTGCGAAAGGAATTGAGCCCGTCATGATTCTGCCTTGGCTAATCCTGATCCCCTTTATCGGCGGCCTGCTGTGCTGGCTGGGTGAGCGCTTCGGCCCTACCCTGCCACGCTGGATTGCGTTGCTGACCATGTCCCTCGAACTTGCCCTCGGCCTATGGCTGTGGGCGCACGGGGACTACCACCTGGCGCCGAACCCGGGCGCTGCCCCGGCGTGGGCGCTTGAGTTCCAGCACACCTGGATCGAGCGCTTCGGCATCAGCGTGCACCTGGCGCTGGATGGCCTGTCGCTGCTGATGATCCTGCTGACCGGCCTGCTGGGCGTGTTGTCGGTTCTGTGTTCCTGGAAAGAGATTCAGCGTCACGTGGGCTTCTTCCACCTGAACCTGATGTGGATCCTGGGCGGTGTGGTTGGCGTGTTCCTCGCCATCGACCTGTTCATGTTCTTCTTCTTCTGGGAAATGATGCTGGTGCCGATGTACTTCCTCATCGCGCTCTGGGGTCACAGCTCCTCCGACGGCAAGAAAACCCGTATCTACGCCGCGACCAAGTTCTTCATCTTCACTCAGGCGTCCGGCCTGATCATGCTGGTGGCGATCCTCGGTCTGGTACTGGTCAACTACAACGAAACCGGTGTGCTGACCTTCAGCTACGCCGAGCTGCTGAAAACCAAGATGTCACTCACCACCGAGTACATCCTGATGCTCGGCTTCTTCATTGCATTTGCCGTGAAACTGCCGGTTGTACCGTTCCACTCCTGGTTGCCTGACGCTCACGCCCAGGCACCGACCGCAGGTTCCGTCGATCTGGCCGGTATCCTGTTGAAGACCGCTGCTTATGGTCTGCTGCGTTTCGCCCTGCCGCTGTTCCCGAATGCCTCGGCCGAGTTTGCGCCGATCGCCATGACCCTGGGTCTGATCGGGATTTTCTACGGTGCTTTCCTGGCCTTCGCACAAACCGACATCAAACGTCTGATCGCTTTCTCCAGCGTTTCCCACATGGGCTTCGTGCTGATCGGTATCTACTCCGGCAGCCTGCTGGCGCTGCAAGGTGCAGTGATTCAGATGCTGGCACACGGTCTGTCGGCCGCGGCGCTGTTTATCCTCAGCGGTCAGCTGTACGAGCGCCTGCACACCCGTGACATGCGTGAAATGGGTGGCTTGTGGTCCAAGATCGCTTACCTGCCAGCTATCAGCCTGTTCTTCGCCGCCGCGTCGCTGGGCCTGCCGGGCACCGGTAACTTCGTCGGTGAGTTCCTGATTCTGATGGGCTCGTTCGCCAGCTTCCCTTGGGTCACGGCAATTGCAACAACCGGTCTGGTGTTTGGTTCGGTTTACTCGCTGATCATGATTCACCGGGCCTACTTCGGCCCTTCCAAGTCGGACGCCGTTCTGGCCGGCATGGATGCTCGTGAACTGATCATGGTGCTCGGTCTGGCGGTACTGCTGGTGTTGATCGGCGTGTACCCACAACCGTTCCTCGATACCTCTGCTGCGACCATGCATGGCGTGCAGCAATGGCTCGGCACCGCCTTCACTCAACTCGCTTCGGCCCGGTAAGAGCGCTATGGAATTTACGATCCAACACTTTATCGCGCTTGCTCCATTGCTGATTACCAGCCTCACCCTTGTGGTGGTGATGCTGGCAATCGCATGGCGCCGCAATCACTCACAGACCTTCCTGCTTTCGGTGGCGGGTCTCAACCTGGCACTGTTGTCGATTTTCCCGGCGTTGAAAGTGGCTCCACTGGCCGTCACCCCGCTGTTGATGATGGACAACTTCGCCTATCTGTACATCGGGCTGATCCTGGTTTCGACCCTGGCTTGCGTCACCTTGGCACATGCCTATCTGGGCGAAGGCGGCACCGGCTACCCGGGCAACCGTGAAGAACTGTACCTGCTGATCCTGCTGGCCGCTGCCGGCGGTATCGTGCTGGTGAGCGCGCAACACCTGGCTGGCTTGTTCATCGGTCTGGAGCTGCTCTCGGTACCGGTCTACGGCCTGGTGGCCTACGCCTTCTTCAACAAGCGTTCGCTGGAAGCCGGTATCAAGTACATGGTGCTGTCGGCCGCGGGCTCTGCGTTCCTGCTGTTCGGTATGGCTCTGCTCTACGCCGAAGCCGGCAGCCTGAGCTTCAGCGGTATCGGCCATGCCCTGGCGTCGACTGGCGCACCAAGCGCCATCGCACAGCTGGGTCTGGGCATGATGCTGGTCGGTCTGGCATTCAAACTGTCGCTGGTACCTTTCCACCTCTGGACCCCAGACGTGTACGAAGGTGCTCCGGCACCCGTGGCGGCTTTCTTGGCCACCGCCTCCAAAGTGGCTGTGTTTGCCGTTATCGTGCGTTTGTTCCAGATCTCCCCGGCGGCGACTACCGGTGTAATGAGCGACGTACTGACCGTGATCGCGATTGCCTCGATCCTGTTCGGTAACCTGCTGGCCCTGACGCAAAACAACCTCAAGCGTCTGCTCGGTTTCTCGTCCATCGCCCACTTCGGCTACCTGCTGATCGCCCTGATTGCGAGCAAAGGCATGGCCGTTGAAGCGATTGGCGTGTACCTGATCACTTACGTGCTCACCAGCCTGGGTGCGTTCGGCGTCATTACCCTGATGTCGTCGCCATACAAAGGCCGTGACGCAGACGCACTGTACGAGTACCGCGGCCTGTTCTGGCGCCGTCCGTACCTGACCGCCGTACTGACCGTGATGATGTTGTCGCTGGCCGGTATCCCGCTGACCGCAGGCTTCATCGGCAAGTTCTACATCATTGCCACCGGCGTTGAAGCACATCAATGGTGGCTGGTCGGTTCCCTGATCCTGGGTAGCGCCATCGGCGTGTTCTACTACCTGCGCGTGATGGTGACTCTGTACCTGGTCGAGCCAAAACTGCATCGCCACGACGCTCCGCTGAACTGGGAGCAAAAGGCAGGTGGCGTGATGCTGCTGGCCGTGTCGATTCTGGTGTTCTTTCTGGGTGTGTACCCACAACCGATGCTGGAACTGGTGCAACACGCAACGCTGTACCTGCATGGCTAAGCGTTAAACGGTTGTCCCGATACCCCGTGAAGGCCCGGCCTTCACGGGGTATTTTTTTGGGTTGGATTTAAACCCTGCCAGCCCCTGTAGGAACGAGCTTGCCTCGCGATCTTTTAAAGCTCAAAAGATCGCGAGGCCAGCTCGCTCCTACGGTTTAGGTAGATCGGTGATTGTCTGACAGTTGCGAGTGATTACTGGCTTGTATAGGCTGGCGCGCCGCCCGCCCTCCTGGAATACCTGCTGATGCGATCTGCCCTGTCTTCGTTGCTGCCCCTTGCGCTGGTTTGCGCTGTACCTGCCTATGCCGGCCCGCTGGAGCTGAGCGAGGTGCAGGTGCGCAGCGAAGAAAACAGTGATCTGGAAACCGCCCAGCAAGCCCTCAAGCAAGTCCCCGGCGCCAGCAATCTGATCGACATGAACTCCGTCGAAAATGGTCGCGTCGCCACCAACAGTGATGTGCTGGCCTATCAACCCGGGGTCTATGCTCAATCGGGCGGTAATGAAGGCACCAAGATTTCGGTACGGGGCTCGGGCCTCAACCGCGCTCCCGGCGCTCACGCCTCAGGCCTGTATGTGATGTTCGACGGTCTGCCGCTGACCGGTCCCGGCGGCACGCCCTATGAGCTGTTCGAACCGCTGTGGCTGAGCCGCGCAGAGGTGTTGCGCGGTGCCAATGGTTTTGAGGCCGGTGCGCTGGCCCTGGGCGGCTCGATCAACTACGTCACCCACACCGGCTACGACGCCGCGCCGCTGCAAGTGCGCTATGAAACCGGCAGCTACGGTTACCAGAAGCGCCAGATCAGTTCCGGGCAAGTGTTGGGCGATCTGGATTACTACGTTTCGCTAAACGACGCTGAAACCAGCGGGTATCAAGACCACACGTCAGGCAACAGCAAAGGTGTCGCGGCCAATATCGGCTATCGCTTCAGCCCGCAATTAGAGACGCGCTTTTACCTGCGCTACCGCGAAACCGACAACGAACTCGCTGGCCGCGTCACTAAAGAACAGATCAAGCACCACCCGCGTGCCGCCAACCCGGCGTATGTGAGCGGCGACTACACGCGCCCGCAACCCGGCAGTACCTGGCTAGGCAACAAAACCACGATGTACCTGGATGACGACTCGCAACTGGAAGTCGGGCTGGTGTACCACGATTACCCCATGGACCTGCGCGAAGGCCCCAACCGACTCAAGGTCGCCTACACCGACGTCAGCGGCACGCTGAACTACAAACGTCGCGACACGCTGTTTGGCCTCGAAAGCAACACCACGGTGGGCCTGCGCAGCACCAAGCACCTGCCCAACAACGGCGCGTCAGAATACGTGCGACTGCCACGCGGCAACACCGCCAGTTACGCACCGGGCACCAAAATGCGGGACTTCACGTATCAGGGTTCAGACACCGTGCTGCACGCCAGCAATGATCTGGAGCTGATGCCCGACCTGTGGCTGACCACCGGCATGGCGCTGATCTACACCCGCCGCGAAAGCGAGGTGAGCTACCCCGAAACCGGCGGTAAAGTCAGCCGCCACGATTGGGACTACGCGCCGCGCCTGGGTTTACGCTATGAGTTCAACCCGCACTTGCAGGTGTACGGCAACCTCAGTCGCTCGGTCGAACCGCCGCACCCGTGGTCGATGATCTGGAGTTCGCCGTACGTGTTCCCGGAGGGTAGCGGCCCGGCCACCGGGCGCCAAAGCACCCCGATTGCAATGCACAACCAGACCGCGACGACCCTTGAGCTGGGGACGCGCGGCGACTCGGGGATCGGCCAATGGGATGTGGCCTGGTATTACTCGGCGGTGCGCCATGAACTGCTGACGGTTGAGCTGCAACCCGCCACGGCTGACCTGGCGCCCATTCTCGGCGAGTCCAACGCCAGCCCGACCGTGCACCAAGGCATTGAAGCCGGTCTTAACAGTAAGCTGTGGGAGCGCGATGGTGTGGGCAGCGTGTCGTTGCGTCAGGCCTACACCTTCAGTGACTTCCATTACCGCGATGACGCGCGTTTTGGTGACAACCGCTTGCCCGGCATCCCGCAACACTACTACCAGGCTGAAGTCCGCTATGACCATCCGCAGGGTTGGTATGCGGGGGTCAACACCCAAGTCGCCTCACGCATGGCGGTGGACTATGCCAACAGCTATTACGCGTCGTCCTACAGGCTCTTGGGCGCAACACTGGGCTACGCGTCCCCCAAGCGCGACTGGCAAACCTGGATCGATCTGCGCAACCTGACAGGCGAGCGTTATGCTGCCACGGTAACGCCGGGCTACGACGACAAAGGTCAGGACGCCGCCCGCTCCACCCCTGGCGAAGGCCGTGGCGCCTACGTCGGGGTGTCGTACAGCTTGCGTTAATCGATTCTGATTTTATCGGCGGGCAAACGCACCTTGCGCCGGGTGCCGCTGAACAATCCCCAGCTCGACAGGAACAGGGCGGCGATCAATGGCCCGATGACAAAGCCATTGAGGCCGAAAATCGCCATGCCGCCCAAGGTCGAGATCAGAATCAGGAAGTCCGGCATTTTTGTGTCCTTGCCCACCAGAATCGGGCGCAGAACATTGTCGACCATACCGATCACGAACACCCCGAACAGCGCCAACACCACGTTTTGCCAGATCATCCCGGTGGCCAGGAAGTAAACCGCCACCGGCGCCCAGACGATGCCCGCACCCACCGCCGGCAGCAGCGACAGGAACATCATCAGCACCGCCCAGAACAACGAACTCTGGATGCCCAGAATCCAGAAGATCACTCCGCCCAGCGCTCCCTGAACAACCGCGACAGCCAGGTTACCCTTGACGGAAGCCCGGACCACGCGCCGCAATTTGATCTGCAACAGCCGCTTGTGCTGTTCCGCCATTGGCACCGCGTTACGGATCATGCGCACCATGGCCTGCCCGTCCCGGATAAAGAAGTACAGCAGGTAGAGCATGATGAAGAAACTCACCACCAGCTCAAACGTGCTCTGACCAAAGTTGAACACTTGGGTGGCGAAAAACTGGCTGCCTTCCAGTGCACCCTTGGAGATTTTGTCGCTGACGCCTTCGATGCTGCGCAAACCCAGACGGTCGAGCCACTCCAGGGCCTGATGCGGCAAGCTGCTTTGCAATTGCGCGACATAGCGGGCGACATTGATCTTGCCGCTCTGCACATCGCTGTAGAGGGTTGCCACTTCCTGCACCAGCAGGATCGTGGTGAAAATCACCGGCAAGATCGCAATCAACGTGCAGGCCGTCAGCGTAATGAAGGTAGCCAGATTACGGCGCCCTTTAAGCTTGTGGAGCAATTTGCGTTGTAAAGGCGTGAACAGAATGCCGAGCGCCACCGCCCAGAAAATCGCGCCATAGAACGGTATCAGGATCCAGATAAAGGCAATGGTGACAAAGGCCAGTAGCAAGAGCAGGGTTTTACGTTGCAGGCTTAAATCGTTCATAGGCCATCCATGTCTTAAGTCGCCAAGTAGCGACTGCCGAAGGCTGCGATAAGGTCCGCAAGACCTTCGCTGCTGACTTCACAGGTGTGGGCCGCTGCGCAGCCCATCGCAACCAGCGGCAGCGACTACAACTGCAGTTCTTTAACCCTGCGCTTCTGCTTCTTCATGGGCATGGCGCAGGCGTTCGCGGCTGTTGGTCAGGTGCAATCGCATGGCCGCACGGGCGGCGTCGGAGTCCTGGCGAGCAATGGCGGCGTAGATTTCTTCATGCTCGCGACCCAGGCGGCTCATGTAATGCGCCTGGTCATCATGGGCCAGGCTCGCCGAGTTGAGGCGGGTCCGCGGAATGATGCTGGTGCCAAGGTGGTTCATGATGTCGGTGAAGTAGCGATTGCCGGTGGCCAGGGCAATCTGCAAGTGGAACTGGAAGTCCGAGGCCACGGCATCACCGTTGCGCGCGGTGTTTTCATTCAGGGCATCCAACGCAGCACGCATCGCGGCCAGCTGCTCGGGGCTGCGACGTTGCGCGGCCAACCCGGCCGACTCGACTTCAAGGCTGATACGCAACTCCAGAATCGCCAGCACGTCGCGCAATGTGACCACTGTGGCCGGATCGATGCGAAAGCCGCTGGGACTTGGCGTGTCCAACACAAAAGTACCGATGCCATGGCGCGTCTCGACTTGCCCCGCCGCCTGCAACCGGGAGATGGCTTCGCGCACCACGGTGCGGCTGACGCCATGGGCTTCCATGATCGCGGACTCGGTGGGCAACTTGTCGCCCCGCTTGAGCAAGCCGTCGCGAATTTGTTCTGACAGCACCGTCACCAATTCCTGCGCGAGGCTGCGGCGTTTGCGAGGAAGGCGTGGAATGTCGGTCGGTTTTTCCATGGTCAACATTTATCTCGAATTCAGTGGCGCGAGCTGCAAGTTCACGCATGATAGCTCATGCCGGTTGTACGATCACCTTTCAAGGGGGCAATGCGCCCTCGCCTACCCCTGAAAAACCCTGATTTCTTTGCTGGGCGTTGCATTGACAAAGCCGGTCGAAGCTGTAAATAATCCTACATAGTTGTACGACAACGGATAACAAAACAATAATAATCAGGGTATTTCCGTATGACCGCATTGCCTCGTCTTATACCTGTCACCCCAGCCCTCACCCGCCTCTGTCGCGTCCGACTCACGTCGGGGCGATTGCCCGCCGCATTGGCTGATTGTCTGCCTGCAGCAAATGACTCATCCACCAGAACGGCTTGAGTCAGCGCCCTGACACCAGGGCATCACACTTCGCCTTTTCTGACTGCTTATGCCGGTCACGCGAGGACGACTTTGTCAAAAATGGGAGCACAACAATAATGAAATCTCAAAACACCCGTTCATTGATTCTGATGGGGCTGGGCGGCATGACCTTTTCACTGCCGCTGACAGGGGTGGCAGAAGGGTTTGTCGAAGACACCAAGGCGACCCTGACCCTGCGCAACGCGTACATCAACCGTAACTACACCCACCCGGACTACCCCAACAGCCGCACCCCGCAAAGCAAGGCCGAAGAATGGACGCAAAACTTCATTCTCGACGTCAAGTCCGGCTTTACCCAAGGCACTGTCGGTTTCGGGGTGGACGTACTGGGGCTGTATTCGCAAAAGCTCGATGGCGGCAAAGGGACTGCAGGCACCCAGTTACTGCCAACCGGCAGCGATGGCGAGCCGGCAAAGAACTTCGGCCGCCTGGGGGTTGCCGCCAAGGCCAGATTCTCCAACACGGAACTGAAAGTTGGCGAGTGGATGCCGGTCCTGCCGATTTTGCGCTCGGATGATGGGCGCTCGCTGCCGCAAACCTTTCGCGGCGCGCAGATCACCTCCAAGGAAATCGCCAACCTGAACCTCTACGGCGGGCAGTTTCGCGCCAACAGCCCACGCAATGACGCGAGCATGGAAGACATGTCACTCAACGGCAAAGGCGCTTTCACCTCCGACCGCTTCAACTTTGTCGGCGGCGATTACACCTTCAACGACAAACGCACCCAGGTCGGTGTGTGGTATGCCGAATTGGAAAACATCTACCAGCAACAATTTCTCAATCTGATACACAGCCAGCCCGTCGGCGATGTGACGCTAGGCGCCAACCTGGGCTATTTCTGGGGCAAGGAAGATGGCAGCAAACGCGCCGGGGATCTGGACAACAAAACCGCTTCCGCCCTGCTCTCTGCCAAATACAAAGGCAATACCTTGTACGTCGGCCTGCAAAGGGTATACGGCGACGATGGCTGGTTCCGGGTCAACGGCACCAGCGGCGGGACCCTGGCCAACGACAGTTACAACTCCAGCTATGACCTGGCCAAGGAACGCTCCTGGCAACTGCGCCACGACCTCGACTTCGCCGTGCTGGGCGTGCCGGGCCTGAGCATGATGAACCGCTATATCAGCGGCGATAACATCCATATCGGTACCTACACCAACGGCAAGGAATGGGGTCGCGAATCAGAACTGGCCTACACCGTGCAGAGCGGAACACTCAAGGACCTGACGCTTCGCTGGCGTAACGCAAGCATTCGCCGCAGCTACAGTGCCCATGAATTTGACGAAAACCGCATTTTCATTAGCTACCCGTTGTCGTTGTTGTAACCAGCCCACTTGCCTCGCGATCGTTCAAGGCATCGCGAGGCAAGCTCCTATAGGGTTCAAAGCACGATGATGGCACTCGGCCAAATCGTGCATTGACAACCCCGACCGGGGCTGTGAATAATTCGCGCAAGTCATACGACAACAGATGACATTAATAAAAAGCAGGGGTCCTTGATGACTAACACTCGTACTGTCCAAACTCCCTTCAACCGCCTTCTTCTAACCGGTGCCGCGGGTGGTTTGGGGAAGGTGCTGCGCGAAAGCCTGAAACCATATACCAAGGTGCTGCGCTTGTCTGACATTGCGCCAATGGCGCCGGCTGTCGACAGCACTGAAGAAACTGTGATCTGCGACCTCGCCGACAAACAGGCCGTGCATCAGTTGGTCGAAGGCGTGGACGCCATCCTGCATTTTGGCGGAGTGTCGGTTGAACGCCCCTTTGAAGAAATCCTCGGCCCTAATATCAGCGGCGTGTTTCATATTTACGAAGCCGCGCGTCGACATGGGGTCAAGCGTGTGGTTTTCGCCAGTTCCAACCATGTGATCGGCTTTTACCCGCAAGAGCAGACACTCGACGCCCACTCCCCTCGCCGTCCCGACGGTTACTACGGGCTGTCCAAGTCGTACGGCGAAGACATGGCGACTTTTTACTTCGATCGTTACGGCATCGAAACCGTCAGCATCCGTATCGGTTCTTCATTCCCGGAACCGCAAAATCGTCGAATGATGCACACCTGGCTCAGTTTTGCCGACCTCACGCAGTTGCTCGAACGTGCGCTCTACACGCCGAATGTCGGGCATACCGTGGTCTATGGCGCCTCGAACAATCTGAACGTGTGGTGGGATAACCGCTATGCGGCGCATTTGGGGTTCGCCCCCAAGGACACCTCAGAGGTTTACCGGGAAAAGGTTGAAGCCCAACCCATGCCGCCCGCAGATGATCCCAGCCGAATTTACCAAGGCGGTGCCTTTGTGGCAGCCGGCCCATTTGGCGACGAATAAAAACAATACCAACAGGGATCAAGCCGCATGACTGCCGAACTGATTCTCGACGCCCGCAATGCCACGGGTGAAAGCCCGGTCTGGAGTATTGCCGAACAAGCGCTGTACTGGGTTGATATTCCGGCCAAGCGCCTGCACCGCTGGCAGGCAACTGGCGGCATCAGCCAAAGCTGGGAAGCCCCACAAATGCTCGCGTGTATCGCTCGAGGCAGTGATGGCCACTGGATTGGCGCGATGGAAAGCGGCGTCTTCAGCCTCACGCCCCAAGCCGATGGCCGCCTGAGCACGCGCCTGTTGAGCGGCGTTAAACATGCACAACCGGGCATGCGCTTCAATGATGGCCGCTGCGATCGCCAGGGCCGCTTCTGGGCCGGCACCATGCTGCTGGATATGGCCGCAGGGGTGCCCGTCGGTGCGATGTATCGCTATGAAGCCGGGCGACATGAGCCTCTAAAACCGCAGATGAGCGGGTTTATCGTGCCTAACGGCCTAGCGTTCAGCCCGGACGGCCTGACCATGTACCTCTCGGACTCGCACCCGGACGTGCAAAAAATCTGGGCCTTTGATTACGACATCGACACGGCCACCCCACATAACCGCCGCCTGTTTGTCGACATGACACAACATCCCGGCCGCCCTGACGGCGCCGCTGTCGACGCCGACGGCTGCTACTGGATTTGCGGCAACGATGCCGGGTTGATTCACCGGTTTACCCCCGAAGGCAAACTTGACCGCTCGCTGGCCGTCCCGGTCAAGAAGCCGGCAATGTGCGCCTTTGGCGGCGCGAATCTGGACACCCTGTTCGTCACCTCGATTCGCCCCGCAGGCGACCTCAGTGACCAACCTTTGGCGGGCGGCGTGTTTGCCCTTAACCCTGGCGTTAAAGGGCTGGCGGAGCCCGCGTACACAAGCTGACTGTTTAATCCTGCTGATCCAGAACCTTTAAATAACAAAAACAATATGTGGAGTGACCCATGGATTTCAAACGCACCTTACTCATCGCTGCATTGCCGCTTGCCTTCTGCCTGTCGGGCATAGCCCAGGCCGAAATCAAGATCAAATTCGCCGAAGTTCATCCGGCTGGCTACCCGCCGGTGGTGGCTGAGCAAGAGATGGGGAAGAAGCTGCAGGCCCAAAGCAATGACGAAATCACCTTCAAAATGTTTGCCGGTGGCGTACTTGGCTCCGAGAAAGAAGTGGTTGAACAGTTGCAGTCCGGTGCCGTGCAAATGACCCGCGTCAGCCTTGGCATCCTCGGCCCCGTGGTGCCGCAAACCAATGCCTTCAACCTGCCCTTTGTGTTCCGAGACCAGGCGCACATGCGCAAGATCATCGACGGCGAAATCGGCCAGGAGATGCTCGACAACATCACCAACTCCGACTTCAACATGGTCGCATTGGCGTGGATGGATGGCGGCACCCGCAACCTCTATACCAAGAAGCCTGTGCGTGAACTGGCTGATCTCAAAGGCATGAAGATCCGCGTACAAGGCAACCCGGTGTTTATCGACACCATCAATGACATGGGCGGGAACGGCATTGCCATGGCCACCGGCGAAATTTTCAGCGCCCTGCAAACCGGCGTGATCGACGGTGCCGAAAACAACCCGCCTACCTTCCTTGAGCACAACCATTACCAGAACGCCAAATACTTCACCTGGACCGATCACTTGATCCTGCCCGAGCCCATCGTGATCGCCAAAACCACCTGGAACAAACTCAACCCCCAGCAACAAGCCCTGGTGCAGAAACTGGCCCGCGAAGCGCAGATGGAAGAGCGTGTGATCTGGGACCAAAAATCGGCCGAGAGCGAAGCCAAGCTCAAGGCGGCTGGTGTGGAGTTCATCACCCTCACCCCGGACCAGAAAAAAGCCTTCTACGACGCCACCCAACCGGTTCGTGACAAATACGGCGCCGGCTACAAAGACCTGATCTCGCGTATCGAAGCGGTTCAATAAGCCTGTCCGACAACGCCGCGGTGGCGGGCGCGAGCCCGTTTGCCGCCGCTGGGGTGAGCCTCCATGAAAAATACCGTACTGCGTTTTAACGACTTTCTGTACAGGGTCTGCATCGGGATCGCCGGTTTGTCGGTGCTGACCATGACCCTGATCATTCCCTGGGGCATCTTCGCCCGATACGTATTGGGTTCGGGCTCCAGCTGGCCGGAACCGACCGCCATTTTGCTGATGGTGGTGTTCACCTTCTTCGGGGCCGCCGCCAGTTACCGCGCCGGCGCCCACATGGCGGTCGCGATGGCGGTGGAGCGCATGCCGGCTCACGTACGCAAGCCGGTGGCGGTGCTGGTGCAGATCCTGATGGTCGTTGTTTGCCTGTTCATGGCGGTCAAGGGGTTCAAGTTGTGCGCCACCACCTGGAATCAATTCCTCGGCGAAATGCCCTCCATGCGGGTCGGGATTTCGTACTTGCCCATCCCCATCGGCGGCCTTATCACGCTGATCTTTGTCCTGGAAAAGCTCTTCCTGGGCGACCAGAGCCACCGCCGTGTTGTGCGGTTCGACATCGTAGAAGCCAGTGAAGAGGCCGTATAAATGGACGCTTTGGTACTTTTGGGCAGCTTTATTGCCCTGATCCTGATTGGCATGCCGGTCGCCTATGCCCTTGGTCTCTCAGCCCTGATCGGCGCCTGGTGGATTGAAATCCCGTTCGACGCGCTGATGATTCAAGTCGCCGGGGGCGTGAACAAATTCTCGCTATTGGCGATTCCGTTCTTCGTCCTGGCGGGCGCGATCATGGCCGAGGGCGGCATGTCGCGCAGGCTGGTGGCATTTGCCGGTGTGTTGGTGGGCTTTGTTCGCGGCGGCCTGTCACTGGTGAACATCGTGGCCTCGACCTTCTTCGGCGCCATCTCGGGCTCGTCGGTGGCTGATACCGCATCCGTCGGATCGGTACTCATCCCCGAAATGGAGCGTGCAGGCTACCCGCGCGAGTTTTCCACAGCCGTGACGGTCAGCGGCTCGGTACAAGCCCTGCTCACGCCACCGAGCCACAACTCCGTGCTGTACTCGCTGGCCGCTGGCGGCACGGTGTCGATTGCCTCGTTGTTCATGGCCGGGATCATGCCGGGGCTGCTGCTCAGTGCGGTGATGATGGGCTTGTGCATGATCTTCGCGCGCAAGCGCAACTACCCCAAGGGCGAAGTGATCCCGCTTAAACAGGCACTGAAAATCGCGGGTGAAGCCCTGTGGGGCTTGATGGCCATGGTCATCATCCTTGGCGGCATCTTGTCGGGCATTTTCACCGCCACCGAATCGGCGGCGATTGCGGTGTTGTGGTCGTTCTTCGTGACCATGTTCATCTACCGCGACTACAAATGGCGCGACCTGCCCAAGCTGATGCATCGGGCGGTGCGGACTATTTCCATCGTAATGATCCTGATCGGTTTTGCCGCCAGCTTTGGCTACATCCTGACGCTGATGGAAATCCCGATGAAAATCACCACGGCGTTCCTGACACTGTCAGATAACCGTTACGTGATCCTGATGTGCATCAACGTCATGTTGCTACTGCTGGGCACGGTGATGGACATGGCGCCGCTGATTTTGATCCTGACCCCGATTCTATTGCCGGTCATCATCGGCATCGGCGTCGACCCGGTGCACTTCGGCATGATCATGCTAGTCAACCTGGGCATCGGGCTGATTACTCCGCCGGTGGGCGCGGTGCTGTTTGTCGGTGCTGCGGTGGGCAAAGTCACCATCGAAAACACCGTCAAGGCGTTGCTGCCGTTCTACTTGGCGTTGTTCGGCGTGCTGATGCTGGTGACCTACGTGCCGGCCATTTCGCTGTGGCTGCCAAGCCTGGTGTTGTAACCCTCCCCTCTGTAGGAGCCAACTGCCTCGCGATCTTTTGAACCGTTAAAAGATCGCGAGGCAAGCTCGCTCCTACAGGGCGTATTTATCCAGCCAAGGAGGCTGGTTGCTTATGTCTGCTCCTGCTCTGTTTCCCCGTCATATTGCGGTGTTGATTCTGGTACTGCTGGCGTGTGCCTTCGCTGGCAACCATATTGCTGCGCGCATTGCTTTCGATCATGACACCGGCCTTTTGCTGGCGATTCTGTGCCGCGCCGGGATCACCTTACTGGTGCTGACGGCCTTGGTGGTCTGGCAACGCGAACGGCCTCGATTGACGGCTGCCAACTGGCGTTGGCAACTGTTGCTGGGCCTGCTGATTGCGGCGCAAAGCTTTTTTCTTTATTCAGCAGTGGCGCGCATACCCGTCGCGCTGGCGTTGCTGATCGGCAATATGGCGCCGATTCTGCTGGTGTTGCTGACATGGGCACTGGGCGGTGCTGCGCCTACCCGCCGCGCAGCCCTGCTGATGGGCCTGATCATGTGCGGTCTGGTGTTTGCGCTGGACGTGCCCGAGCGTCTGGCCAATCAGGGCAGCACCGAGGCGCAATGGCTGGAGGGCATCCTGTTTGGTTTTGGTGCCGCATCTGTGTTCGCCTGCGCGCTATGGATCACCGATCACAAACTGTCGAGTCTGCGCGGCACCGTGCGCAGCCTGCTGACCATGTTGATCGTGTTCAGCGCTGCCGCCCTGGCCGGGGTCAGCGGCGTCTTGCCCGGTGGCGTTTCGCTGCCCAGCTCGCCCACCGGCTGGACCGCCCTCGCTTGCCTGGTCACGCTGTATGGCGTCGGCTTTTGCTTGCTGTTTATCTGCATGACCCGCCTGAACATGGCGCAAAACGCCCCGGTGATGAACGTTGAGCCGGTGGCGAGCCTGCTGTTTGGCTGGCTGATTCTGGATCAGGTGCTCAGCAGCGGCCAGGTTATCGGCGGGCTGATGGTGGTTGCCGGCATCGTCATGCTGGCCTTGCAACGGGCGGCGCGGTAAACCAGGCACAGGTTTTTAGATCCAGATCAATAAGTGCGCCCAAAGGCTCGACTACCATTGCGCCTTTTTGCGAAAGACTCGATTATGCGCTTTGCTCCACCCGAACTCCTCGCCCCCGCCGGTACCCTGAAAAACATGCGGTACGCCTTCGCCTACGGTGCCGACGCCGTCTACGCAGGCCAGCCGCGCTACAGCTTGCGGGTGCGCAACAACGAATTTGATCACGACAACCTGGCCATCGGCATCCGCGAGGCTCAGGCTCAGGGCAAGCGCTTTTACGTGGTGGTCAACATCGCGCCACACAACGCCAAGCTGCGTACCTTCCTTAAAGACCTGGAACCGGTGATTGCAATGGGCCCGGACGCGCTGATCATGTCCGACCCTGGGTCGATCATGCTGGTACGCCAGCATTATCCGCAGATGCCCATTCATTTGTCGGTTCAGGCCAATACGGTGAACTGGGCCAGTGTCGAATTCTGGCGCCAGCAGGGCTTGAGCCGCATCATTTTGTCCCGAGAACTGTCGCTGGATGAGATCGATGAAATCCGTCAGCACGTACCTGACATGGAACTGGAGATCTTCGTGCACGGTGCGCTGTGCATGGCCTATTCCGGCCGCTGCCTGTTGTCTGGCTATATGAACAAACGCGACGCCAACCAGGGCAGTTGCACCAATGCGTGCCGCTGGAAGTACGAAGCCAAACCGGCCACAGAAAACGAACTGGGCAATGTGGTGAAGGTGGTTGAGCCCACGCTCGGTCTGGGCGCACCGACCGACGAAGTGTTTGTGCTGCACGAAAGCAATCGCCCGGACGAACCGATGGCGGCGTTCGAGGATGAGCACGGCACCTACATCATGAATTCCAAAGACCTGCGCGCCGTGCAACACGTGGCACGGCTGGCAGAAATGGGCGTGCACTCGCTGAAGATTGAGGGGCGCACCAAATCGCATTTTTACTGCGCACGGGCCACACAGGTGTACCGCAAGGCAATCGATGACGCAGTGGCGGGACGTGAGTTCGACCGCAACTTGATGAACGACCTGGAGTCACTGGCGCAGCGCGGCTACACCGAAGGCTTTCTGCGCCGGCATGTGCATGACGAGTACCAGAATTACCTGCACGGCAGCTCGTTCTCACATCGCCAGCAATTTGTCGGGGAATTGACCGGCGTGCGGCGCAAAGGGCTGGCCGAGGTCCATGTGAAAAACCGTTTTGCCTTGGGCGATCACCTCGAGTTGATGACCCCCAGTGGCAATTACCACTTTGATCTGGACCAACTGCTCAACACGGCGGGATTGCCAATCGAAGTCGCCCCGGGGGATGGCCACACGGTCTACTTGCCGATCCCCGAGCAGGTGGACCTGAACTATGCCCTGCTGATGCGTGATTTGACGGTGAGCGAAAGCATAGAGAGGGCACTGTAAGAGCGAGCTTGTCTCGCGATCTTTTAACAGATCAAAAGATCGCGAGGCGAGCTCCTACAACAACGTGCGTAGCATCAACCCTTGAACACTTCTTCCAGCAGGTTGTGCATGGCAGTGAAAGCCCGTTGCGCGGTCTTGGCGTCGTACATCATTTTGCCCGGCACATTGGCGTGGGGGTCAGTGAAGGAATGCACCGCACCGCCGTAGCTGGTCAGCTGCCAATCTACACCGGCCGCGTTCATCTCGGCTTCAAACGCCGGCAATTGCTCATGGGGCACCAACGGGTCAGCAGCACCATGCAGCACCAGCACTGAACCGGTGATGTTATTGGCATCTGCCGGGTTGGGTGTGTCGAGCGAGCCGTGGAAAGACACCGCCGCTTTCAGCGCAGCCCCATCACGCGCCAGCTCCAGGGAACAGCATCCACCAAAGCAGAAACCAAAGGCCGCTAACTGGTTGCTGTCGACTTTGGCCTCTTTTTGGACGCTCAAGGCCGAGTAGGCCGCCTGCATGCGTTTGCGCAACAAGGCACGATCATTTTTCAACGGCATCATGGCCGCGGCGGCCTCATCACCGTTGGTTGGGCGAACGCCCTGACCGTACAGGTCAGCAATCAGTACCACATAGCCTTGCTCGGCGACCTTCTTGGCAATGTCCTCGGCACCTGCGCTGATGCCCATCCAGTTAGGCGCCATCAGCAGGCCCGGCAGCGACTGTTCGCAGCTTGGGTCATACGCCAGGCGGCTTTCATAAGATTGGCCATCGATTTGATAGACCACAGAACTGACCGTAATTGACTTCATTAAAAACTCCCGAATTCAAAACAAAAAAAACCCGCCGAAGCGGGTTTTTTATAGACGTGTTACACGGACAACTCAACTAACAACTTATTTAGGCGACGGACATACGCCGCCGGATCTTTCAGGCTGTCACCGGCCGCCAGGGCAGCTTGGTCGAAGAGGATATGCGACAGCTCGTCGAAGCGCTCTTCGCTCTGCTCCGCATCCAACTTCTCGATCAGCGGGTGAGATGGGTTGAATTCAAAGATCGGCTTGGAATCCGGGACCTTCTGGCCGCTGGCTTCCAGGATCTGGCGCATTTGCAAGCCCAGGTCCTGCTCACCAATCGCCAGAATGGCCGGCGAATCGGTCAAACGGTGCGAAACACGCACTTCGCTGACGCTTTCACCCAGCGCTTTCTTGATGCGTTCAACCAGACCTTCTTTGGCCTTGGCGACTTCTTCTGCGGCCTTCTTGTCCTCTTCGGAGTCCAGGTTGCCCAGGTCGAGATCACCGCGCGCCACATCAACAAAGCTCTTGCCGTCGAATTCGGTCAGGTAGCTCATCAGCCACTCGTCGATACGATCAGTCAGCAGCAACACTTCGATGCCTTTCTTGCGGAAGACTTCCAGGTGCGGGCTGTTTTTGACCTGCGCGTACGTTTCGCCGGTCAGGTAGTAGATCTTGTCCTGACCTTCCTTGGCACGTGCCAGGTAGTCGGCCAGGGAAACCGTTTGCTCACCGTCATCGCCGTGGGTGGAAGCGAAGCGCAGCAGGCCGGCGATTTTTTCCTTGTTGGCGAAATCTTCTGCCGGGCCTTCTTTCATGACCTGGCCGAAGTTTTTCCAGAAGCCTTGATACTTCTCAGGCTCGTTCTTCGCCAGTTTTTCAAGCATGTCCAGCACGCGCTTGGTCAGCGCCGACTTCATGGAGTCGATGATCGGGTCTTTCTGCAGGATCTCACGCGACACGTTCAGCGACAGATCGTTAGAGTCGACCACGCCTTTGATGAAGCGCAGGTACAGTGGCAGGAACGACTCGGCCTGATCCATCACGAATACACGCTGTACATACAGCTTCAGGCCTTTAGGCGCTTCACGCTGGTACAGGTCGAACGGTGCACGGGCCGGTACATACAGCAGCGAGCTGTATTCGAGCTTGCCTTCAACCTTGTTGTGGCTCCAGGCCAGCGGGTTCTCGTAATCGTGGGCAATGTGCTTGTAGAACTCCTGGTATTCCTCGTCCTTCACTTCAGTGCGCGGACGGGTCCACAGGGCGCTGGCGCGGTTAACAGTTTCCCATTCCAGAGCCGGAGCCTCCTCACCTTCGGCAGCGGTCTGTTCTTTAGGCAGCTCGATCGGCAAGGCGATGTGGTCGGAGTACTTCTTGATGATGTTGCGCAGGCGCCAGCCATCGGCGAACTCTTCGTCGCCGGATTTCAGGTGCAGAACGATCTTGGTGCCGCGAGAGGCTTTCTCGATGTTCTCGACTTCAAACTCGCCTTCGCCTTTGGAAGACCAGTGCACGCCTTCGCTGGCCGGAGTACCGGCACGGCGGCTGTACACGTCTACCTTGTCAGCCACGATAAAGGCCGAATAGAAGCCCACACCGAACTGACCGATAAGGTTCGAGTCTTTCTTTTGATCACCGGTGAGGTTTTTCATGAAGTCGGCGGTGCCGGACTTGGCAATCGTACCCAAGTGGGCGATTACGTCATCACGGTTCATACCAATACCGTTGTCTTCGAGGGTGACGGTCTTGGCGTCCTTGTCGAAGCTCACACGGATTTTAAGTTCGTCGCCGCCTTCCAGAAGTTCTGGATTGGACAGCGCTTCAAAACGTAATTTGTCGACAGCGTCAGAAGCGTTCGAGATCAATTCGCGAAGGAAGATTTCCTTGTTGGAGTACAGCGAATGGATCATGAGGTGCAACAGTTGCTTGACCTCGGTCTGGAAGCCCAGGGTTTCCTTTTGAGTTTCCACGCTCATTGTTATCAAACTCCGATTAGATGGCATAAGCCACGCCCAAGAGGGTTAGCGGCGGGATGTGATGAAAGTTGGGGGCTGAACTTGAGATTTCAAGGCCTGATACTTTTTACCAATAGATTCTGTTCATCCCGCACTACTTATATATCTGCCTGACCAAGGAACTTAACTGATGCAGGCAAGCTCAAACGCCCCATAGAATCACTCACAAGGAGAAACACCCCATGCGTAATACCGTTGCTGTTGCCTTGATGCTGGCCGCCACTCTGGGTCTGGCTGCTTGCGATAAAAAATCCGAAGACAAAGCTCAGGAGGCTAATCAGCACGCAGAACAAGCCCAACAAAACATGACTGAGGCGCAAGACAAGGTAAACGACGCTGCCAAAGAGAACGCCGAAGCCGCTAAAGCCCAGGCCGAATCCAATGAAGCAGCAGCAAAAGAAGCCGCTCAGGATGCTCCAGCGGCTGAAAGCAAGTAATTCGCTGTAGCTGACCTTGTAGGAGCGGGGGGGGGGGGGGGGGGGTTTTTTTTTTTAAA
>NZ_JANLNV010000044.1 GCF_025465935.1 Pseudomonas sp. 7P_10.2_Bac1
TAAAAAACCAAACCCCTTTGGCCGCCACCTCCCCCCCATATTTTTAAAAAAAAAAACCCCCCCCCCCCCACCCCCGCTCCTACAGGGTAGGCAGACAAAAATCCCCCTGCCTTAAGCCAGGGGGATTTGATTTAACGTGCAGCTTGCAGCTAACAACTTGCCGCTGCTTTAGTGATCTACCGCCCCGCTCGCCCCCAGACCGGTTTGTGAACGCACAAACTGAGGGAAGAATAGCGCACGCTCATTCGCCGCCGACTTGGATTTGTCGGTCACGGAGAAGAACCAGATGCCCACGAACGCGATGATCATCGAGAACAGCGCTGGGTACTCATAAGGGAAGATCGCATGCTCATGATGCAGAATCTGCACCCAGATGGTTGGGCCAAGGATCATCAAGCCCACGGCACTCACTAGCCCCATCCAACCACCGATCATGGCGCCACGGGTGGTGAGGTTTTTCCAGTACATGGAGAGCAACAGCACCGGGAAGTTGCAACTCGCCGCGATAGAGAACGCCAGACCTACCATGAACGCAATGTTTTGGCTTTCGAACAAAATACCTAAGCCAATCGCCAGTACGCCCAACGCAACGGTCGTAATCTTCGAAACGCGGATTTCTTCCTTATCGTTGGCCTTGCCCTTCTTGAAGACACTGGCATATAGATCGTGGGAAACCGCTGAAGCGCCTGCCAACGTCAAGCCAGCCACCACGGCGAGAATTGTCGCGAAGGCCACCGCAGAGATAAAGCCCAGGAAAATGCTCCCACCCACCGCGTCAGCCAAGTGCACCGCAGCCATGTTGTTGCCACCCAACAAACCGCCCGCCGCATCTTTGAAGTCAGGGTTGGTACTGACCAGAATGATCGCGCCAAAACCAATGATAAAGGTCAGGATGTAGAAGTAACCGATGAAGCCGGTCGCATACAGCACGCTCTTGCGGGCTTCTTTGGCATCACTCACAGTAAAGAAGCGCATCAGGATGTGCGGCAGGCCTGCGGTACCAAACATCAGCGCCAGACCTAGCGAGAAGGCCGAAATCGGATCCTTCACCAGCCCGCCCGGGCTCATGATGGCTTCGCCTTTCGGGTTGATCTTGACCGCTTCGGCAAACAATGAGTTGAAATCGAAGTTAACGTGCTTCATCACCATCACGGCCATGAAGGTCGCACCAGACAACAGCAGCACCGCCTTGATGATCTGCACCCATGTGGTGGCAAGCATGCCGCCAAACAACACGTACAGACACATCAGAATGCCGACCAGAATCACCGCAACGTGATAATCAAGGCCGAACAGCAATTGAATCAGCTTACCGGCACCGACCATTTGCGCAATCAGGTAAAACGCAACAACCACCAGCGAACCGCATGCAGACAACGAGCGGATCTGGGTTTGCCCCAAGCGATACGAAGCCACGTCAGCAAAGGTGTACTTACCCAGGTTACGCAGACGCTCTGCGATCAGGAACAGGATAATCGGCCACCCCACCAAAAACCCGATGGAGTAAATCAGGCCATCATAGCCAGAGGTGTAAACCAGCGCGGAAATACCCAGAAAAGACGCAGCAGACATATAGTCGCCCGCAATCGCCAGACCATTCTGAAAACCGGTGATCTTGCCACCCGCGGCATAGTAGTCCGCTGCCGACTTATTACGCTTGGAGGCCCAATAAGTAATGCACAACGTCGCGCCCACAAACGCCAGAAACATAATGATGGCGGACACGTTCAGTGGTTGTTTTTGAACTTCCCCCGTCAAGGCGTCGGCCGCCCAGACACCTTGAGACAAGGCAGCAATGCCCAGTGTTGCCAATAGACGCCGGATCATTGCTCAGCCTCCTTTAGAATTGCATTGTTCAGGTCGTCAAACTCACCATTGGCCCGATGAATATAAATAGCGGTCAGAATAAAGGCCGAAATAATCAGCCCTACACCAATCGGTATTCCCCAGGTAATGGCCGAGCCGGGGTACAACTTGGCCCCCATGATGTGCGACCCGTAAGCAATCAACAGAATAAAGGCGGCATATAAACCGAGCATGATCGCCGAGAGAATCCAGGCGAATCGCTCCCTTTTTTTGACCAGCTCCTTGAAACGCGGGCTGTTTTGAATCGAGAGGTAAATGCTGTCGTTCATTATTTTTGTCCTCGCAGCACAGAAGAGATGTAACGGTTTCACTATTAGGGGGCTTCGAACTCTAAGCCAGACGACTTTAGTAGTAGAACCAAACTCCCCTACAGGCCCCGTATTCCCTAGCCTGCGAGAATAACGACATCATTTCGCCATTGCCGAAAACAGAAAAACCGCCGAGCGATTAAACCGGGCGGTTCTGTGTGCAGCGAGCTAGACGCCTCGCGATTATTTAGCCGTCCACTCGGCAACACGCTCAGGGTGCTTGGCAACCCAATCCTTGGCAGCCGCTTCTGGCTTGGCCCCCTCTTGAATAGCCAGCATGACTTCACCAATTTCGTCTTTGGAATTCCACGAAAACTTCTTCAAGAAGGCTTCAACTTCCGGCGCTTTCTTTTCCAGGTCCTTGCTGCCCACACTGTTTACCGTTTCTGCGGCCCCGAATACACCTTTGGGGTCATCGAGGAATCGCAACTTCCACTTGGCAAACATCCAGTGTGGTACCCAGCCTGTGACCACTATGGGTTCGTTTTTGGCATAAGCACGACCTAGTTCAGAGGTCATTGCAGCGCCAGAACTGGCTTGCAGCTTGTAATTCAAACCATAGTCCTTGATCGCTTCATCCGCTTTCAACATAACGCCCGATCCGGCATCAATGCCCACGATTTTGTTTTTATAGCCTTTATCGTCCTTCAAATCAGCAATCGACTTGGCCTCAACATAATCCGGCACAATCAAACCAATTTTTGCTTCCTTGAAGTTGGGGCCAAAATCCACCACCTTATCTTTATTCTTGGCCCAATATTCACCGTGGGTCACTGGCAGCCAGGCAGACAACATTGCATCGAGTTTTCCGGTCGCAACGCCCTGCCACATGATGCCGGTCGCCACCGGCATCAATTTCACGTCATAGCCCAGCTTCTGCTTGATAACCTGCGCCGCTACAAACGTTGTCGCGACACTGTCGGACCAACCATCCACATAGCCAATATTAAGGGTTGGTTTGTTCTGCGCCATCGCCAAACCCGCACTCATCGCCAGAACCAAGGCAGCTCCCGCGCTCAAGAGTCGTCGCATCTTCATCTATGATTCCTCGCTGTGCCGGGCCCGACGAGTGCCGGACCACATCAGGGTTACAGGGCCTTTTCAACAACCCGACATATCATGCCCCCCGATAATCGACCTCACCTGCCGAGCGCCCTGCTCTGACGACGACGCCCAGACAACCACAAACGACATTAATCCATTCCAAAAGGCACTTTGCTTCGCAGCCCACCTGAACATTGCATGACAAAATTATACGGACGCGCCGAGCGCCACTGATTGCAGGTAAGATGCGCGGCTTTGTTCCCATACGGCCCGACCATGTCTGCGACTGCCCGCTCCCCTGTACTGCCTTATCTGATTGCCTGCTTGCTGGGCGTCTTAGCCATTGCTGGTTTTTGGTACGGGCTGGGCCAGCCCGTCATACTGCCCGACGCGGCGACACCTACCCACAAACTGAAATGTGTTTCTTACACGCCTTTTGACAAAGACCAGTCGCCGTTTGACCAACCATTCGTTCCACGCATAGAGCGCATGGACGCAGACCTGGCGTTGCTGGCAACCCGCTTTGAGTGCATTCGCACTTACTCACAAAGCGGGCTTGAAGCGCTTCCGGGGCTGGCCCGCAAACATGGCTTGAAAATGATGAGCGGCGCCTGGGTCAACAGCAACGAAGCGGACACGCAAAAAGAAGTCAACGCGCTGATTGCCAACGCCAATGCCAACCCGGACGTCATCAGCTCCGTAATTGTGGGTAACGAAACCCTGTTGCGCAAAGAGATCACCGCACCGCAACTGGTCAAATTGATCACTCAAGTCAAAAGCCAGATCAAACAACCCGTCACCTATGCAGATGTGTGGGAGTTCTGGCTGCAACACCCCGAAATCGCCCCGGCGGTAGACTTCCTGACCATCCACCTGCTGCCATATTGGGAAGACGATCCTGCAGGTATCGAACAAGCCGTGAACCACGTCGCCCAGGTTCGCCAGGAATTCGGCAACAAGTTCGCTCCCAAAGACATTCTGATCGGTGAAACCGGCTGGCCCAGCGAAGGCCGCCAACGCGAGACCGCCTTGCCAAGCCGAGTCAACGAAGCCAAATTCATTCGCGGCGTTGTCACCTTGGCCGAACACAACGGCTGGAATTACAACTTGATCGAAGCCTTTGACCAACCCTGGAAGCGTGCCAGTGAAGGTGCCGTAGGTGGTTACTGGGGGTTATTTGATGCCGATCGCCAAGATAAGGGCATCCTCGCTGGCCCCGTTACCAATCTGCCCCATTGGCCAGCCTGGCTAGGCTTGGGTGTAGCCCTTTTTACAGCCACCTTGATGCTCGGCGGACGCGTACGTAGCACGCGGTCGGCCCTGCTGTTGCCTGCACTGGGCGCAGTGGCAGGTTGCAGCCTGGTGGCGTGGGTTGAATTGATCCTGGTGACTAGCCGCTTTGCAGAAGAATGGACCTGGGCCGGGTTATTGATTGCGCTCAACCTGACGGTACTCACCCACGGCGCTTTGGCGCTGGGGCAACAGCAGGGCTGGCGCGGGCGCCTGTTCAACCTGCTCGAGCGTCATGCAGGTTGCTGGATCGCGGCCGCCGGGTTTGCCGGAGCGGTGATGATGCTGGGCCTGGTATTTGAACCCCGCTATCGCAGCTTTCCGAGTGCCGCTCTAGTCTTGCCGGCATTGGTATACCTGCTACGCCCGGTGCGCGGTCCGCGCCGTGAACTCGGCCTGCTGGCACTGATCATCGGCGCGGGCATCCCGCTGCAACTGTACCGCGAAGGCCTGAACAATCAACAAGCCTGGGTGTGGGCCTTGGTCAGTGTATTGATGGTCATCGCGTTGTGGCGCAGCCGCCGTCAATAACTCAAGACCTGTAGCGAGCTTGCCTCGCGATCTTTTGACTTTTTAAAAGATCACGCAGCGAGCTCCTACATTTGGTTATTTCTGGTGCTTTGCCCGCACCAACCGCAACCCCGCAATCACCACAGCAAAGACCGCCAAACTGGCGTTGTAGAGCGCCAACGCAGGCAAGCCAAACAGCAACGCCAAGACGGCCAGTGCGCTACCCATTCGGCCACGCACAAAAAAAGCCAGCACTGAAGTCACCAACGCCGACCAGCCCAACACTCTGAAATAGATCAACCAACCAAGACTGGAGCGCAATTGGCACTCCCATCGCTCGGCGTCAGCGACACACGTTCCAACCCATTGTGGGTCTTCCATCAAGCTGTAACGCAGGCCATAACTGGCCGCCAGCAACGCAGACAAGGCTATGAGCAACAAGATCCACGGCAAACGAGCGCGCATATATAACTCCAAAAGGCTAAAGCGGCGCCCAGCTTAATCGCCCTTTAGGGGTATGCAAGCCTTGCAATCAGATAACTGTTCACTAAAGTCATTCAACGTGTATCTTCTGGTAGTTCTTTGCCTGCTTTCGACTGTCCGGGGGATGTATTTTGTGTCTGAAAATGGCACTTCGACTGTAGCCCTGCGGTCATAGCCTGCGAATCATTTTCTGCACTTTATTAGGGATAGTCGTCATGCTTCGTTCTCTACCCTTTGCCGCCTTGTTGTGCGGCCTGATTTTGAGTGCGTCCGCACAGGCGGTCGACGTCGACCCCGCCACTTATGGCTACCCTCTCAAAAACCCGTTTGAAGCCACGATCGCAACCACACCACCGGAACTGCGCCCGCTGCTGCCCAGCGAAGACGATATTAGTCAGTCGGATTACACCCTCAAACTGCGACCAGAGCGCGAGTTCACCTTGCCGGCCAACTTCTGGGCGGTGAAAAAACTCACCTACCGAATGGCCAGGCAAGACCACGCGGCCCCATTGATCTTCTTGATCGCCGGTACAGGGGCCCCCTACGACAGCAGCCTCAACGAGTTTTTGAAAAAACTGTTTTATCAAGCGGGCTACCACGTCGTGCAGTTGTCATCGCCGACCAGCTATGACTTTATGAGCGCGGCTTCACGCTTTGCCACGCCCGGCATCAGCCAATACGATGCAGAAGACCTGTATCACGTCATGCAAGCGGTCCGCGCCCAACAAGCCGATGTCCCGGTGACCGACTACTACCTTGCAGGGTATAGCCTGGGTGCACTGGACGCGGCCTTCGTGAGCCATTTGGACGAAACCCGCAAAAGCTTCAACTTCAAGAAAGTCTTGATGCTTAACCCACCGGTGAACCTGTACACATCCATCAGCAACCTCGACAAGCTGGTACAAACGGAAGTCAAAGGCATCAATAGCAGCACCACGTTCTACGAGTTGGTACTGAACAAGCTCACTGAGTACTTCAAGCAAAAAGGCTACGTCGATCTCAATGGCGCACTGGTCTACGACTTGCAGAACTCCAAAGAGCGACTGACCAACGAACAGATGGCAATGCTGATTGGGACCATGTTCCGGTTCTCATCAGCCGACATCGTATTCACTTCAGACCTGATCAACCGTCGCGGCCTGATAACGCCGCCCAACTACCCCATTACCGAAGGCACCAGCCTAACGCCATTTCTCAAGCGCTCACTGCTGTGCGACTTCGATTGCTACCTCACCGAGCAAGTCATACCGATGTGGCGCGCCCGCACCGATGGCGGCAGTTTGCTGCAACTGATCGACCAGGTCAGCCTGTATGCCTTGCAGGACTATTTGAAAAACAGCCCAAAAATTGCCGTTATGCACAATGCCGACGACATCATCCTTGGCCCTGGCGATCTGGGATTCTTGCGTAAGACCTTCGGCAATCGCCTGACTGTCTACCCGTATGGTGGCCACTGCGGCAATCTCAACTACCGCGTCAACACCAAAGACATGCTGGAGTTCTTCCGTGGCTAAACATCTCGTGCTTCTCGCCGCCCTACTCAGTACCGGCTACGCCCTGGCAGACGACAGCAAGGCCAACGTCGAATCCACACACGACGTGGATGGCTTTACTCAACCCCTGAAACTATTGAAGTTCAATCCAGGGCTCGATCAGCGTGAATTTGAACGCGCCACCATGAGCGCGCTCAATGTGTATGACCCGCTGGAGTCGATTAACCGACGCATTTACCACTTCAACTACCGCTTCGATCAGTGGGTGTTCTTGCCCGTGGTCGACGGCTACCGCTACGTCACACCCAGTTTTGTTCGCACCGGTGTCACCAACTTCTTCAACAACTTGGGCGATGTGCCGAACCTGTTTAACAGCTTGCTGCAACTCAAGGGCGACCGCTCCTTGAAAACCACCGCTCGCTTGCTGTTTAACACCACGCTGGGTGTTGGCGGCCTGTGGGATCCTGCTACCGCCATGGGCCTGCCGCGCCAGAGCGAAGACTTCGGGCAAACCCTGGGCTTTTATGGTGTACCGGACGGCCCCTATTTGATGCTGCCGATCCTGGGCCCATCAAACCTGCGCGACACCACGGGGCTGGTGGTCGACTACGGCGCCAATCGAGAAATCAACTTCCTCAACATACCGCGTGAAAGCTCGCGCCACCCGGAAATCTGGCTGCTCCAAGCCATTGATAAACGCTACAACACCAGCTTCCGTTATGGGCAGTTCGACTCGCCATTTGAGTACGACAAGCTGCGCTATATCTATACCGAGGCAAGGAAATTGCAAATCACGGAATAACTTTTTCAGGGCTGAAAATTAAATTCGGCCCTGAATTTGCCCAATTCATTATTGGCTAGAGGTATGAAAATTCTAATAAGGATATAGGAAACAGCCTACTTTTACACGGGCGCATAGACTGCTAAGGTAAACGCCGCCTTAAACACATAGATATTTTTATGATTTCCACTACCTGCTTACTACTGACTACTATCATTTCCCCCTCCCTATCATGAGCCAACGCATAATTCTGGCAGATGATCACCCGGTAGTACTCACCGGCATACGCATGACACTTAATAGCGCCTTTTGCGATGCAATAATAGTAAGCGAAGCTCGTTCCACGGATGAGTTAATCCAGCAACTAAAACACCATCCATGCGATCTTCTGATAACCGATTTTTCTATGCCGGACGGAAAAACACCTGATGGCATCAGGCTGATCAGTTATATACGGCGCCACTTTCCACGCACCAAAATCATCATTATCACGATGACCAACAACCCACTCATATTACGTAACTTACTCAAATTGGGGGTCAGCGGACTATTTGACAAACGCCAACCACTGGAACAATTGACGCACGCAATCACACGCACAAGCATGGGATCAACCTATATTAGCGAAACATTTTCCAGCATCCAAAATCCGTTATCACACGATAATAATCTGCACCTATCATTGTCACTGTGTGAGCTTGAAGTTGTGCGGCTCATCAGCCAAAACTATTCGGGCCGAGACATCGCAAGAGTCCTTAATCGCAGTGAAAAAACCATCAGCCGACATAAACGCGCCGCCATGCAAAAACTTGGAATCCGCTATGTCAGCGACTTGGCCAGCTATGTGCAAAACAATGGGCTGGGAAACGTTCAGCCTTAAAAGTCCAACGTGCTGCACAATGGCAGCACGTTGAGTGCTTCTCCTTTAAATGCTAACGCTGGCCAAACGCCCCAAATTGTCGTAACCCAGAATGCGCCCCGCTTCATCGTTTAAAAGATTACCGTCGGCGTCATAGCTGAACTCAATCCGTTGCGGCGCTCCGGTTTCAAACGTGTGGGTAACCGCCTTGAGTTGGCACGGATCAGCCTTGGGATCATCATATTCATATTCATATTCACTGGTATAAACCCCGCCCTGATAGGTGGTTTCTACAAAAGTGATATTGTCCTGCGCATCAAAACCAAATAGCTGAGTCTTAATGATCTTACCGTACGGATCCACCGGTGCTTGGCTGCCAGTGCAAGTGTACTCATACAATCGTCCGCGCGAATCATAGTTATAGCCTTCACTGCGCAGCACGTCTTCGCCTTGTTTCAGAGTACGCTGAGTAAGCCGGTCGACCGCGTCGTAACTCTGCTCCAGCGTCTGAACCACTCCCCCACCAAGGTCGAATGTACGTAATACTTCGCGGCCGAAATCATCGTATGCAAGGTCAATCTTCAACCTCTGTGCACCATCAATGGTTTCGATTCCTGCCTGAAGGCCCACACTGTTATAGGTGAAGACCGAACGGGTCGTACCTAACTCAGTGGCTGTCAATCGGGCATATTCGTCGTAATTGTACGTCTGGGTTTGCCCAAGCACATCGACATAACTGAGCAACCGTGCTTGCCGGCTATACTCATAGTGCATGTTGAGCGGCACCGTTCCTTCTTGCGCGTGGGTTTCACTTTTGAGTTCGCCCGTACTGTAGTAGCTGCGAATCAGTTTCCTACCTGACTCCTCAGCGCTAAGCAACCGAGCATTCTGGGAGTCATATTCATAGATTGCAGTGCTCTCACCTGTACCGCGCTGCACAGGTTCCTCACCCAACTCTGGCCTGTACTCAAAAGTGGTTTCCAGACCTGTAGGGCGCACAACTTTGCAGGGCTGCATTTGTCCTGGTTCGAAGCTGTAGGTACTTTTACGCCCACCGGTAATCGAAACGGTCATCCGGTCAAGACCATCGAAGACCTGTTCTCCCAATACAAGACCATTGACACTGATTTTAATCGGCAAATCTTCACTGCTGTGTTGTGCGTATTCACGCTCAATCTCAGAACCGTCCGGCAAAACAGTTTTGGTCATCCGCTCGAAAGCGTCATATTCATAGCGAGTCCAGTTGCCTGCAGCGTCATATTCCTCTGCTGTACGTCCAAGACCATCGTAATTATGAGTTTGCTCGCTGAGCAGATTATTCTTCAGATCGAAGCGTTGGATGATGTCTGGCTTATCGAACAGATTGTGGGTCGTAACCGTTTTACCCATACCCTCAATCCATTGGGTAGTTGTACGTTTTACAGGGTCAGTAACCTCGTGCTCTTCAACTCCATCGGGGCGGATCACACTGCGTTGTTCACCCCAAGCGTCATAGTTGAATAGACTGGTCAACTCAATATCTTTGTCCTTCTCCCAGTCGATAACGGTTTCACTTGTCATCTGTTCAAGGTGGTTATAACTCGCGCGGTAAATCTCACGGTATTCCTCAGAACCTTCCTCGACAGCATCGGCATTTCGACGCTCTTCCTTGACGACCCGGTTATGCCCATCCAGGTAGGTGATGGTCTTGACACCTTTTACATCCTCGGCAGTTTGTATTGCCTGTTGACCTGCACTGCCGGTTAGTTGATAAGTGTAATTGCGGCTGGCTTTGTAAGCCTCATTGTTTGGGGACACAGTTTCTTTGGTGACACGGCCCAGAAGATCATATTCATAGGCAATTTCTACATCGTTGTCATCTCGGTTCAGCAGTGGCTGACCATTGAGCAGTGAGTGCTCCAGTGTAAATACTTTACGTACTTGCTTGTCAGGTACACCAGGCACATCGTCATAACCAATCACAGTATTAACTGTATACAGCACCGTCTCTCCAACCAAAAGATTAAAGGTTTGGCTGTAGAGGTACTGGGTGGTCGTGGTCATGCCATTGCGGGTCACTGCGTCTTGCAATTTTCGCCCATGGTCCAACGCATCGTCCGGCGTTTCAATATAGTCATAGGTGCTGCTTTGCAGAGTGGCCCCACTTTCCGTCAGAGTCTCCCGCCCCATTACAAGCCAAGGGTTTGCACCCTTAAGGCCCAGATACTG
>NZ_JANLNV010000019.1 GCF_025465935.1 Pseudomonas sp. 7P_10.2_Bac1
AAAAAAAAAAAGATCGCAAGACAAGCCCGCTCCTGCACAGGTTTATATCCAGCCTATTGATAAACAAGAGGCTGGCTCTGTTTATGACGCATTTTCAATTTCGCCGCCATCCCACAGCATGGCCGCATGAATACATTAATCGAGTACTACCAACATTTGGGCTGGGCCTTGTCACTGCTGGTGATGATGACCTTTTTGTTGGCGGGCGCGGTCAAAGGCATGATTGGCCTGGGCTTGCCCACCGTCGCCATGGGCATGCTCGGCCTGGCTATCGCTCCCGCGCAGGCTGCGGCGTTGCTGATCATCCCCTCGATCGTCACCAACACCTGGCAATTGGCGGCTGGCGGGCAACTGCGGGTATTGATCAAGCGTCTATGGCCCATGCAATTGGGGATCTTCGTCGGCACGGGTCTTGGCGTGCTATGGCTGAGCATAGAGGGTGGCAGTTGGGTGGTGCGGGCATTGGGCGCGGCCTTATTGCTCTACGCGCTGAGCGGTCTGTTCCTGCCCACCCTGCGCGTCGCACCTTCTGCCGAGCGTTGGTTAGGCCCGGTCTGTGGCCTGATCACCGGTGTTATTACCTCGGCCACGGGCGTGTTCGTGATTCCCGCCGTGCCGTATCTGCAAGCGTTAGGCCTGAACAAAAACCAGTTGGTGCAAGCGCTGGGCTTGTCCTTCAGCGTCTCGACCCTGGCCCTTGCGGGCGGGCTTTATTGGCGCGGCTCGCTGGGCGGGGGCGAACTCAACGCGTCGGTGCTGGCGCTGTTGCCGGCCATGCTGGGCATGTGGCTGGGGCAATGGTTGCGTCAACGCATCAGCGCCACGCTGTTCAAACGCGTGTTCTTTATCGGCATGGCACTGTTGGGTGCTCATTTATTGATCAGCGGCTGAAACGCTGTTGCAACAATCCAATTACCATTCGTGACTTCAAGGCAAAGGTCATTTGCCGCGGCGCGGGTTTTTCCTGAAGGTTGGGCTCTATATCTTGAGTCCACGTTAAACCTTTAAGACCCCCGTGCCGCTCAACAGCGCTGAGGGTTAACTCCTGAAGAGGCTGATCATGAAAAAGATTCTGTTGCTCAATGGCGCCAAAAAATTTGCCCACTCCGACGGTCGCTACAACCTGACCTTGCACGATACGGCACTGGCTTTTTTTGATCGTCATGGCTTTGAAGTCAAAGTCACCCACATCGACGAAGGCTACGACGTGGCTGAAGAAGTCGAAAAATACCTGTGGGCTGACGTCATCATTTATCAAATGCCGGGCTGGTGGATGGGCGCACCGTGGATCGTCAAAAAATACGTCGACGAAGTATTCACCTTTGGTCACGGCAAGCTGTACGCCAGTGACGGCCGCAGCCGCTCCGATGCTTCGAAGCGCTACGGCAGCGGCGGCATGATTCAGGGCAAGCAATACCTGCTGTCATTGACCTGGAACGCCCCGCAGCAAGCGTTTGAAGACCCGGCCGACTTTTTTGAAGGCAAGGGCGTAGACGCGGTGTACTTTCCGTTTCACAAAGCCAATCAGTTCCTGGGCATGACGGGTCTGCCGACCTTCCTGTGTGTGGATGTCATGAAGAGCCCGCAACCTCAGGTCGACGCGGCCCGCTATGAACAGCACCTGACTGAAGTCTTCGGCATCAAGGCGTAAACTCTGGTGCCTCGACAGCGGCTACTCTGTCCGTAACCAATGAGGGGCGCGTGTGAAAGCCAGATCGGATGAGCTGCAAATTTTTGTCTCGGTGATTGAGTGCGGATCGATTTCTGCCGCAGCCGAACAAGTCGGGCAAACGCCATCAGCCGTCAGCCGCACGCTGTCGCGGCTGGAGGCCAAGCTCGAAACCACACTGATCAACCGCACCACGCGGCGCATGGACCTGACCGAAGAAGGCAAGTTCTTCTTCGAACAGGCCAAGCTGATCCTTGAGCAGATGGACGAACTGGAAGAACGCCTGATTTCACATCAACGCACACCGTCCGGACGTTTGCGCATCAACGCGGCGTCGCCATTTATGCTCCACGCCATCGTGCCTTACCTCCCCGAGTTCCGCGCGCTGTACCCCGAGATTCAACTGGAACTCAACAGCAACGACCTGATCATCGATCTGCTTGAGCAAAGCACCGACGTCGCGATCCGCATCGGGGCGCTGGCCGACTCGACCCTGCACGCCCGCTCACTGGGCTGTAGCCCGCTTAACATCCTGGCCAGCCCCGCGTACATCGCTCGTTACGGGATGCCCCGAACTGTGGCCGACCTGGCCAACCATACCCTGATCGGCTTTACCCAAAACGACGGCCTCAACCAATGGCCGCTGCGTTATGCACAAGGTGATCGCTGGCCCATCCAGCCGGCCATCAGCGCGTCCAGCGGTGAAACCGTTCGCCATTTGGCGCTGCAAGGGCAGGGCATTGCTTGCTTGTCGCACTTCATGACCCACGAAGACATCAGCACCGGTCGTTTGCAGGTGCTGTTGAGCGAATTCAATAGCGGCTACCGGCAACCGATTCATGCCGTGTATTACCGCAACTCTCAATTAGCGCTGCGCATTCAGTGTTTTCTGGACTTTATCCAGACCAAGTTGGCGAGTTACGCGACGCCGTATCTCAAAGACTAGGGGCTGTTCCCCTTTACTGGCTGCCGCGACGAAACGGGATCAGACCCTGGAGTGAACGTACGCGGGTGTGCGGCGCGCCGCAGTTTTGCCTTTAGTGTTTGAAATCTTTGACAAAATCAGACAAGGTTTGGAAACGGTTAATAACAATAAAAGGATGTATCGAATGCGTATTGTGTGGTTCAAAACTCTGGCCTTGACGGCTGCCATCGCGGCAAGCTCCTCGGCCTATGCCGTCACCCTGGAAGGTGGCGCAGTGGCTGCACCTGATCAATACGGCGCTGAAGTGGCCGCGCAAATCCTCAAGAAAGGCGGCAACGCGGTCGACGCCGCTGTTGCAACGGCTTTCACCCTGGCCGTGACCTACCCCGAAGCCGGCAACATCGGTGGTGGCGGTTTCATGACCTTGTTCATTGATGGCAAACCCTACTTCCTCGACTATCGCGAAACCGCGCCCAAAGCGGCCAGCCGCGACATGTACCTCAATGACAAGGGCGAAGTCATTGAAAACCTGAGCCTGGTGGGCTCCCGCGCGGCGGGTGTGCCGGGCACCGTGATGGGCCTGTGGGAAGCCCATCAACGTTTCGGCAAATTGCCGTGGGCCGAGCTGATCACCCCGGCAGTGGGCTACGCGAAAAACGGCTTCAAAGTGGCCGACCAGCAATTCCAATACCGCGAAGATGCGCTGGCGCTGTTTAACGGCAGCACCAACTTCGGTGATTACTTTGGCACCATGAAGCCGGGCGAAACTTTCAAGCAGCCAGAACTGGCCAAGACCCTGGAGCGCATCGCCGATAAAGGCGCCAAGGAGTTCTACCACGGCGAAACCGCCGACCTGTTGGTCGCGCAAATGCAGAAAGACAAAGGCCTGATCACCAAAGAAGACCTCAACGACTACAAGGTCAGCTGGCGTGAGCCAATGCGCGTCGACTTTCGCGGCAACACCTTGTACACCGCGCCACTGCCAAGCTCGGGCGGTATTGCGCTGGCCCAGTTGATTGGCATCAAAGAAGACCGCGCGGCAGACTTCAAAGGCGTCGAGCTGAACTCGGCCCCCTACATCCACCTGCTGGCTGAAATCGAAAAACGCGTGTTTGCCGACCGCGCCGATTACCTGGGCGACCCCGACTTCGGCAAAATGCCGGTGGCCGAGTTGACCGATCCGGCGTACATCGCCAAGCGTGCGAAAGAAGTGAACCCGAAGGCGATTTCCGAAACCGCCAAGGTCAAGCCGGGCCTGGAACCCCATCAGACCACGCACTTCTCCATCGTCGATAAAGACGGCAACGCGGTGAGTAACACCTACACCCTGAACTGGGATTACGGCAGCGGTGTTGTCGTCAAAGGTGCGGGCTTCTTGCTCAACGACGAAATGGACGACTTCAGTTCCAAGCCGGGCGTGGCCAACGCCTTTGGTGTGGTGGGTGGCAATGCCAACGCCATCGAGCCGGGCAAGCGCATGTTGTCGTCGATGAGCCCAAGCCTGGTGACACGCGATGGCAAGGTTACGCTGGTACTCGGCACGCCGGGTGGTTCGCGGATCTTCACCTCGATCTTCCAAGTGCTGAACAACATCTACGACTACGACCTGCCGTTGGAAAAAGCTGTGGCGGCGCAACGCGTGCATCACCAGTTGCTGCCTAAAGACACCATCTACTACGACGCTTACGCGCCGTTGACCGGCAAGGTTGCGGATGAACTCAAGGCCATGGGTTACACCTTGGAAGACCAGGGTTGGAACATGGGCGACATCCAGGCCATCCGCGTGAACGGCACCGCGCTGGAAACCGCCTCTGACCCACGCGGCCGTGGCGTGGGCCAAGTGGTGAAGTAACCCCGCAAAAACCTGTAGGAGGGAGCTTGTTTCGCGATCTTTTGATCTTTGTAAAAGACCGCGAAACGAGCTCGCTCCTGCAAATGTCTTAACTCCCCCGCAATTTGTTACCATCCATTTCAAGTTTTCTCCCTTCGCGTCTCCCGTCTTTAGGTAAGCCATGAAACTCTCACGTCTGCGCGCTGATGTCCTGGCCGGACTCACGACGTCATTTGCTTTGCTGCCCGAGTGCATTGCATTCGCGCTGGTCGCGCATCTCAACCCGTTGATGGGGTTGTATGGTGCGTTCATTATTTGCACCCTGACCGCGCTGTTCGGTGGCCGTCCCGGCATGGTGTCCGGTGCTGCCGGCTCAATGGCCGTGGTGATCGTCGCGCTGGTGGTGCAGCACGGGGTGCAGTATTTCTTGGCGACCGTGGTGCTGAGCGGGTTGATCATGCTCGCATTCGGCCTGCTCAAACTCGGCAAACTGGTGCGCATGGTGCCGCACCCGGTGATGCTCGGATTTGTGAACGGGCTGGCGATTGTCATTGCCATGGCCCAACTGGATCACTTCAAGGACGGCGACACCTGGCTCAGCGGCCAGGCGCTGTACCTGATGATCGGTCTGGTGGCGCTGACCATGGCCATCGTCTATTTGTTGCCTCGGCTGACGCGTGCCGCGCCGCCTGCACTGGTTGCGATTTTGAGCGTCGGGCTTGCGGTGTATTTTCTGGGGCTGCCGACACGCACCCTCGGTGACATGGCGCACATCGCTGGTAGCCTGCCGACGTTTGCCCTGCCGGACATCCCGTGGAACCTCGAGACCCTGCGTATCATCGCGCCTTACGCGATTGTGATGGCGGTGGTGGGGCTGCTGGAAACGCTGCTGACGTTGAACCTGACCGACGAGATCACCGAGTCCCGGGGCTACCCGGACCGCGAGTGCGTGGCGCTCGGGGCGGCGAATATGGTGTCGGGTGTGTTCGGCGGCATGGGTGGTTGCGCGATGATCGGGCAAACCGTGGTCAACCTCAGTTCGGGCGGGCGTGGTCGGCTGTCAGGCGTGACAGCCGGGGTGATGATCCTGCTGTTCGTGCTGTTCCTGTCACCGTTCATTGAGCGCATCCCGCTGGCCGCGCTGGTGGGCGTGATGTTCGTGGTGGCGCAACAGACCTTTGCCTGGGCGTCACTGCGGGTGCTGAACAAAGTGCCGTTGAACGACGTGCTGGTGATTATTTCAGTCACGGTGATCACCGTCTTCACGGATCTGGCAGTGGCGGTGATGTGCGGGGTGATCATTGCCGCGCTCAACTTCGCGTGGCAACAGTCGCGGCAACTCTATGCCGAGAAGTTCATGGACAACGGCACCAAGCTGTATCGGGTCCACGGCACGCTGTTTTTTGCGTCGACAACGGCATTTCTCAAACTGTTTGACCCGGCCGATGACCCGGCGACAGTGACCCTGGATTGCAGCCAGTTGAGCTTTGTCGACTACTCGGCCATTGCCGCACTGGACACCCTGCGCGAGCGCTACAGCAAAGCGGGCAAGCATCTGCGGGTGGTGCATGTGTCTGAGCGCTGCAAGAAGCTGCTCAAGCGTGCCCGTGTTCCTCACGCGTAGTCGCTGCCGAAGAATGAGGCTGCGATGGGGCGTGCCCCGCATTGCAGCCTTCGTGCCTCGTCAGCGACGACAAGTACGTGTGTCAGACCTTGAAGTGGCTGACCATTTCTTGCAGTTGCGTCCCCAGCCGCGCCAGCTCAACGCTGGACTTGGCGGTTTCATCACTGGCTGCCGCCGTCTGTTCTGACACATCTCGTACGTTGAGGATGCTGCGGCTGATCTCTTCAGCCACGGCACTTTGCTGCTCGGCCGCTGCAGCAATTTGCTGGTTCATGGATTGGATATTCGACACGGTTCGGGTAATGCCCTGCAATGACGTGCCGGCCTGGCGTGTCAGGCTTACGCTGCTGTCGGTCAAGGTGCGGCTGTTGTGCATCACTGTGGCCACTTGTTGGGTGCCACTGTGCAGCGCGGCAACCAGGGTCTGGATTTCTTCGGTAGAGTTTTGCGTGCGCTGAGCCAAGGCGCGCACTTCATCGGCCACCACGGCAAACCCTCGCCCGGCATCGCCGGCGCGTGCGGCCTCGATCGCAGCGTTCAGGGCTAGCAGGTTGGTCTGGTCAGCCACCGCCTTGATCACGTCCATGACGCTGCCGATCTTGTCGCTCTCTTCTTGCAGCACGGCCATGGCCTGGGTCGAGCGACCGACTTCAACGGCCAGGCGCTCGATCTGGTCAATCGCCTGATTGACCACGTTGTCACCCTCGCGGGCTTCGCCGTCGGCGGCCGCGGCTGCCTGTGAGGCTTGCTCGGCGTTGCGTGCCACTTCTTGCACGGTCGCAGTCATTTCATGCATCGCGGTGGCCACTTGATCGGTTTCGACCTTCTGGCTGTTAACCCCGGCGCTGGTCTGTTCAGTGACGGCGGACAGCTCTTCGGCCGCGCTGGCGATTTGGGCGACGCCGTCGCGGATCCCGCTGATCAAATCACGCAGGGTCGTCCCCATGCGTGCAATGCCTTGTTGCAGGATGCCCAGATCATCGCGGCGAGTGACCTGCAGAGTGTGGCTCAGATCGCCGCTGGCAATTCGCTCGACAACCTCCAGGGTTTCACGCAACGGGCGGGTGATCTGGCGGGTAATCACAACCGCTGCCACCACGCCCAGCAACAGCACCAGCAAGGTGCTGATCAGTTGCAGGCGGTTGGCGCTGGCGCTGTCCGTGTCACGGCGTTCCAGCTGAATGTTGTACAGCTCGGTGCTGCGGCTAACGATCCCGTTGCCGTAGTCCGTCATATCTTTGCGTCGCTCGATAATGCTGTTGTCAGTGTCAGTGAAGACCTGCAGCGCCTGGGTGTACTCAGCCATCGCATCGCTTAAACCTCGCAAGGTGTCAGCGGCGCCGGTGCTGAAAAAAGTGTTCAGCCCGTTAAGGCTGGCCGTTGCAGCGGCCAGCTGGCTTTTGGCGGCCTGCTCGGTCGCCTCCAAGGGCGAGGCAATGTAGGCGCGGCCCAGATCGCGGGCGATAAGGAACTGTTCGCGCACTTTGGTCACCGCCTGGTACTGCTCAAAGCGGCCTTCCTCGCTGGCAGGGCGTTGCAAGGTGAGGGCATCCAGCGTGGCAATGTCGGCCAATGTCGCTTTGGCGCTGCGATCCATGCGTTCGCGCGACACCGCGGAGTCGACGTAAGCCTTGCGCATGGCAACCAGAGCACGTTGATAGCGGGTGATCAGGTCGTGTTGTTCGGTCAGCAATTTGAGGTTTTCAGGGCTCTTGAAGGTGGTCAGCAATTGTTTTTGCTGGGCCTCAAAGGCTTCCAGATTGTTTTGCACGTTCTGTGCTGCGCTTTCGTCGCCATTGGTCAGCATGTATTGCAGGCGTGCGACGCGCAGGTTGGTCAGGGCGCTATTGAGTTGCGTGATATCGGTCATCCAGTTACTGCGGTCAATCAGGGTGCCGAGGCTGAACCAATTGCTGATAGCCATCAGGCAAGTGAGTGCCAAAACCAGGCCGAAGCCCAAGGCCAGTTTCAGGTTGACGCTGATGTTGCTCAGCCATCTGCTCATTTCAATCTCCAGGAACGGTGCGCGCAGGATCTGTTTTCGCTGGAGGGGTTTTATTTTTCTGGCCCAGCAGAATCTTTATTCAGAGCTGTATCGGCGGAATAGAGCAGAGCTGAAACGTTTTTTGTCAGGCATCGTTCAGGAGCTGAAAGGTCTCCTCTGTAGGGAAGATTGGTGTTTGTTTAAAGATTTTTTTCACATTTGCTTCACCTGCCTCCTACACCCAGATTTTTAGACTATGTTCAGTTTCGGAAAAGCTTTGCTATGCAAAACTGCTTTCTCCACAAGCAGGAATGTTCATCCATCCATTGTCATATTCGCGTTATAGGGTGACGGCGAGTGTCGTTCACTGACTGCCATAGGGGCGTTCTACGTGATTTTGAGTCTTCGTTTAGCTGGTGCTAGGCGCGCATTACTGCGCAAAACACTGGGGCGTTATCGAAATACACTGGTCGTAATCGTTGCAGCCATTTTGACGAGCTTTATCGCCTTCCAATTGCTGGCGGCCTCACCTGCGCCCAACCTGGGCTTGTCCAGCAATGCCAGTCGCGTGCTGGCGCTCAATCAAAGCTGGGCTCAAGGCAATGTGATTGCATTGGTTCGCCACTCAGAGCGCTGCGACCGCTCTTCGACACTGTGCATGGGGCCTGAAGATGGCATCACTGTGCATGGCGAGTCCGTTGCTCAGGAGTTGGGTAATGAGTTCCGAATGATGGGGCTGGCCCATACGGATATTTACAGCAGCATGCTGACACGGGCACGCCAGACTGCCGACGCGATGTTTGTTAACCCGGTTGATGCGCAGGACTGGTTGTTCAACTGTAAAGGCAAGATGTTGAGCGATGCGCTCAAGCATAAGGTCCCGGGCCGCAATCTGGTGCTGGTGACTCATAGCGAGTGCATGGACGAACTCGAAAGCCAGATGCATGTGCCCACAGACACCACATTTGGTTATAACGCCTCGTTGTTTATCAAAACGGATGGCACCGATGCTCATCCGCAAATGCTCGGTTATGTTGAAACCAAAGACTGGGACCGTATCGTGCCGCCAGGCACCTTGCCAGCTGGCCACGGCTTTGAAGCCTCACGGTTTTAACACCTCAAACGTGTAGGAGCGGGGGGGGGGGGGGGGGGGGGGGGGGGTTGGGGGGGGGGGGGGGG
>NZ_JANLNV010000052.1 GCF_025465935.1 Pseudomonas sp. 7P_10.2_Bac1
GTCCCGAAACCACTGTCACTGTTGTTCAGTGGGTTAAAGTTAAGTTGCAGAGGAACGACTGGGCCACACAAATGATTGGCCTTGAGTTCTGGTAATGTAATCGCGCAGGTATATTGTCCGGTGCGCGGATCAACCTGCCCTTGTATGTAACTCATAAAATTGAATGCATTAGAATGCACAGACGTAGACGTTGACATAACGAGCTTCCACTAATGGATATAAAACCAAGAAGCACCCGCCTGCGCAGGTGCCCTTTCAAGGATTGACGCGACTATGCCAAGATGGCCAATCTGTTTCGATTAACACCATCAAAGGTGATTCGCGGCGTGTGTTTATTTCCATATACATCGTAAACAATAAGTGATATTGCCGTATCGAAATCGGCTTTTACATACTTGTCAAATTGCCAATATTGACGTCTCTGCAAACTAAACAACACTTGGCCAACAGGTGGTTCCTTGCCAGAAATAACGATGCTTTTCGGAAGATTGCTCTGATTCGTTAATTTCCGCATGACCTCATCCTGGACATGCAATCTCATTTGGCCCTGATCATTTTTATCATCTCCAAACGCATACCCGACGATACTGTGAATATCTTCAAGAGTCGTATCACTTTCCCATTTAACCATACTCGAATTTTTCTCAAATACGATTTTCTTTATTGCTATCAGCTCCGACTTGATAATCAATTTCAAGTAATAATAATCCAACGTATCTAAAACATCGTCATAATCACCCGGCCCTTCCACACGTATTGGATAAGAGTCGCCATTGTCAAACGTGAACACGACATTGCCAATCGATCCGCCTACGGGTGGTTTAACGGCGATGAGATTAATGACTTTGTAATTGACTTCACCGTCACCCTTAAGAGGATTAGAGTAGAATTCTTGATAGCTATCGCTGGTCAACTTCGCAGCAATACGTAAATTTTCAACGCTATGGCATTGAACAAAAAATTCCTTGACCTCAATTTCCATCTGTTCAAGCGGCTGCACACCACCTGCAGAAGTTAGGCTTTGATGTGGATAAGTATCATATGTACTCTTGGCTTCGGTGTAATACCACTTACCTCCTTCAGGGACACCCGCCTCTCCCACTTCGGGCAAGGGTATTTTTTGCTCGGCCGTCACAAGACAAATACTGTCGTACTCCGTTTGCGATAACTTCACTTCAACACCATTTACGTCAGAGGCTTTGAAGCGCACCACAACTTTGGCTTGCTGTAGACCATTGGCATACACCGTAGGCGCTACCGGTGTTATTTCAAAATCAAAAATTTCATACGAAACCCACTCTGACTGCCGGGCATGTTCAGACAAATGAACGATACTGTAACCGGAAACAACGTCCGCTAATGTAACTTTTACAATGCTATAGGGCGCGGTAATAATGGGTGGCGCGGTGAAAACGCCCTTATCTGTTATTGACCCTTCTCCAGCAATAACCTCCCAGTCTATTTTTGGATTCTCCCCGTTTTCAATTGGAATGCTAAAAACTGCCTGACGGTTCGGCCTGACACCCGGATGAAAGTTTGGAAAGACCCCCAATGAAAACGTCCCTGAGCGAAGCAGGACAGTTGCAACTGCTGCCTCTTGTGTTTCATTGTCCACAATGTCAATCAAAACAGTTTCCAGCCCATTAGCCGCACTACCCAAGGGTGGTGTGTAAACCGCCTCGTTGCCATTACAGACCAAGCTACCCCGATCACCGCGCGGGGTCCAGGTCAGGCTGGAGCCGCTCAATGCATAAGCCTTGAGCGACACCTCTTTACGATTACCCATATCGATCAGCGACATCGCCGGTGTCACCGCCACACCCGTAATTGCGACGGTAACCAGTGCCGAAGCAGTCACCGTTTTTTGGCTGACCTCATCGAGATAAGTCGCTGTCACCACGTTACGCACAGCGGTGCCATCGAGTCGCGACACGTCAGGTGCCGTGTACACACCCTCTTGATTGACACTACCTAGCGCCTGTTCGCCATCAATACTCCTGACAGTCCAGGTAACATCGGGAGCTCTAACATTCACTTGTCTGATTGTAAACGCTTGGCTCTCACCCGCTTTGATAATCGCTAACAACGGATCAAGAGTGAAAGTGGTTTCTGTCGGATCGATATTACCGACCATCAACAAATCCCCTGGTAGGCGTGCCTCGGTCAGTTGTAAAACATTCTGTTCAGGGAAGAGTAAGTTGCTGATAGCGAGAACGGAAATATCAGACATCTCAATGACATCGAACGCGTCAAAAATTGCCTCTAACGGTTCAACAAGCTGTTTTGTAAAGTCAGTATCAAAATTCTCATGAAGACGATCAGTGCCCAGAGCGTAATACTCTGTAAGATCTACCGAGCAGGATGCTGTTGAATCGGATGCCTTCTGCAAAGTGACACTATTTTTATCACCCACCTTGGCGTCCAGATAAATATTCACGGCGGGCGAAGCATAGATATTGAAAGGCAGATCAAAATCCCTGGGCGGTACAATAATGGTTGGATTATAGCCATACAGATTAAGTGCTTGCGTTTGTTTATTATTCATTTTAATGGCGGCTCGACCACTTGACTCACACTCTACAATCAACGCCGCCTCACGAGTCGCACCGTTAAAGTCCAACCCCACCGGTGCAAGATTGGTTATTACGTAATCGTTAAAATTATTAGACCATTTCAGTAAAACATCCGGAATATCAATACTACCGATACTGGCTCTTAATGATCGCGCCTTATCATGAGAGTTTGACTCTCGATCAAATCTAAGCCCCTTGCCCAGTTGCAGCTCCAGATCAGGCTGAACATACCAATCAAACAGTACTCGGCTGGCCAACACCAAAGCCCCTGAATACTTGCGCTTACCTGTTACAGGATCAATGTCATTAGGAATAAGATAGTCCAGCGATTCGCCCGTCGGCTCATTGCCTTCATTCGGAGTGCCCTTGGTGTTGACCAAGAGCACCACCGCCCCGTCACCGTAACTGTCGGAACCACGGAGGCGACTTTCATCGGGTGCCATGGTCCTGATCTTGAATGATTTCGGCGCCAGTAGACCCGCATCGTTCAGATCCAGTGTGCCCAACTCGTAAATCCGATCCTCGGGCTTTTGCTCCATGAACAGGTTTTTGAAAAAATTCCCCAGCATTTCCTGGGCCTTGGGCTCTTTAACCAAATTGCAACTGCAGTTATAGCCATCGCCAATATCAACGATGACCTTGCCTGTGTCACTGACCGTACCTGACGCGGCCTTCAAATCGATATCCATGGTCAGAGTAAAACCCTGCTGGGCAGTGATGGTGGAGCTATAGAGGATTGTACCCGGCACTTGGTTAGAGCCCGTGAGTCTGTATGAGGCTGTGCCAGAGACGACATCCATAGTCGCTGTGACCCGAGAGTCACGCAGCGACGCTTTTTCGAAACTAAGACGCGGGTGACTTAACATGACACCCCCCAATTCGAATACTTCTCCCCCATCCGGTGTCATTGGTACGACGCCAAAAATACGCTTCAAAAAGCTGGTACCTTCAAAACGCGTAACGTATTGTTGCTCCAGCAAGCTATTAACCTTGGTGCGATTCATAAAAACCAGAGCGTCCCAGCCCAGAGTAACGGATGTACCGTGTATCTTCTTAGTGAGCTCTTCCAACGTATAAGTGGCCATAATCAAACTTCCTTACAAAGCACAGCAAAATAATTATCAACAGCACTTAAAATTAAGCCAAACCTGATTACATGCCGGGGACTGTATTACTCATTTTCGCAACAAACTCTGCGTGCGTGGAAAGCACCGTATCGCTAACTTGCACAACAAGCTCAGCGTATTTGGAGAGCGGTAACGGAACGGCTAAACAGCCATTCGCAATTAGTACTACCGCATCATATTCAGCCATGACAACTGCAAAACTGCCCGGTATTACTTCAGCAGGCTCGGTATAAACACCACTGTCAGGGTCAATGACACCCGGCCCCTCCAACAAACTCCACTTTAGATTTGGCCCTGGCTCGACTGGGCCTTTAGTACCCACTAAATTAAACTTCACAATACCTTTTTCAGGCGTGCTTGATTCATCCATCGCTACGGGCATCATAGTCAGGATCTTATTGATACACACATAAAGATAAGCACTTGTATTGTTCTTTGTATTTGTAACTTTAATCTTGTCGATTGGGTAAGGCACATCGTCATCCATTTGGTCCCCAGCTGTATACAAACGCTGTGCCGGGTTCCCCGCAACTTTAGACAATGTTGATCCCCACTGCGGCGTCTCAATGACCCACTCAAGTGTCTCACCGCCCAATGCCGTTGCTTCAAGCACCGACGTCTTATTGGTATCGCAACTGGAATAAAGCGGGTTGACTTGTATCGCGCTGTGGAGCACCGACACCAGAGCAGAGCTTTGCACTGGCTGCCCATTCAGTGTCCCCTTTGCAGTCACCACAACGGTGATGGCACCCTCTTTAATTTGATCTTGAGTCGGGGCCTGGTACAAACCGGTCGAACTGCATGAGCCCGCCTGATCATTTTCCCCATCCACATCACGCACACTCCAAGTAATGTCAGCGGGTAAAGGTTGCAAGGAAAACTGAAGGGTACTGCCCGCTTCAATGGTTGAGTTTAACGGGGCGATGACGGAGGTGGTACGCAAGGGATCGACTTGCCCAAAGACGGCTAAATCGCCGGGTACATAAGCTGCCGTGAGTTGCAAAGCGTTATGACCGGGAAATAAAAGATTGCGCAGTAAAAAAGTGTCAATTTCAGGAATATCAATATCATCGACTACATTTCGAACTGCACCGCGAATCTTGTCAATGATTAATGCTTCAGTGATCTCCATACCGCCCATATTCCAAGCAACGACTGGATAATTGCAAAATTCCATCGTATAGTTTTCATTAATTATTGTGGCCTCACTAAGTTTGACGTTATTGGACTCAACATCAAGACTAAGCTTCATCGACAACTCAATATTAAAATTACAAATAAAATCAATATTTGTAGGAGGACTAATTGTCAACGTATCCACCACACACTTACCAGGATACGAATTACTCCAACTTAACACTATCGAAGCCCCAGCTTCTCCATAAGTTATTCTAAAGCCATAACGTTCATCAACAGGATTTGCAAACTCAAAGCGAAAGGAATTAAATTCAGTACTCGCCGACGATTCATAACCCCAGGTTTCTCCACCTTGCCAATATTTATAGTAAACCTTTTCGGTGATATCACCTCCACCGGCGCTTGCTTTAAGCGTTGAAGCCATGTCCGAACCTGTGTTAGACATTTGCAAGACAAGCCCATTACCAATAGATTTTTCCAATGCAGGTTTTAGAATTTTCTCGGCCAGCACTCGGCTCGAAAGCAACATTGAGCCCGTAAACTTTTTCCCCCCTTCATCTGCGGGTATAAGGTAAGTCGAATCGGCACTTGGAAAAGAGGAACCCGCTGTCCCTCCTGCCATTGTAATAAATAACATGACTGCTCCATCGCCATATTCTGCATCGTTTAACAAAGCGGCCGGTGCAGATTTCATTACCTTTATTTCAAAATTTTTAGGGGTCAACAAACCATTGTCATACCCATCTATAGTGCCAAGTGAGAATTTTTTTTGCGCCGCTGGTAAAGAGTCAAAATACTCTTTAAAGCGACGACCCACGTCTTCTTGGGCCAGATCGCCAATAACAAAGTTCGCCATAAAGGTATCGGCCTTGTCGAGATCGATGATCACATCACCCAGGCCATTGACGTTGCCTTTAGTGATCGGCTGATCCATCCATAATTGCGAACCATTAACAGGCAATACCTGCATAATCCTCTTGGTGTATACAACCCCCCCCGGGAATTCTGCGGTAGTCACAATCATGCCGCCAACCATATTCATGGTTAACCTGGCCCGAGGATCGAGCTCGGGGGTCGACTGCTCAAACGAAAGAAGAGGTGAGCTCAATCTCAGATTAAAGATGTGTTCTTTATGACTGCCATCCCCCCACTCGGCGATCATCGAAGCGGGTTCAATATTGCCATTTTCGGTATCAAATCGCTCAACATACAACTGCTGTAGCAGTTCGTTGGCCTTGCGCTGATCATAAAGTGTCAAAGCATCCCAACCGTACGTTAAAGACTTATTATGTAACGACTGTGTTAACTCAACCAACGTCATTTTAGCCATGAGAACCAACTCCACTTAATGATTAACTCGCTGCAGGTCACAGCATTTTTAAATGTTGAAACAGCTTCCACCAAACCGATCAGCACCCATTAATTCAGGGCAGGTACTTAACCGAATGTCACTCACACCGCCCTCGGCTTATGCGACCAACTTTAAGGTCAATATCTTGTTGAACAGCGTTGTTGTATTCCCGCCATCAAAACTGACACTGGCCCTTAAGCTGAATGTCGAATTAAGTGCAATACCGGCCAGCTGTGTTTTAAGCAAGCGAACCGAGACGCCGCCTGTAACTTCGTCGGGCAATACATTGCGCACCGCTATGAGGTCGCGCTCGCCTATGCCACCGGCAGTCAACCACAAACGAACGACTTGTTCTGTCGAGATAAAAGGCCACTTCCCTAACTTTACTAAAGCGCCTGAGCCAGGAATATCCGACAGTTTCAACGTAGCTGGAGAACCGACTTCGGCCCCCTCACAGGTTATAGAAGGATGGTTGCGCAGCGGTTGAATATAAAGCGCCAGAGAGGGTTCAGCCATTTGCCCTGATACGCTGTACGTCACTTCAACTGTTCTATTGAAGTTCGAGGGGATGACAGTAGGTGGAACTTTGAACTTCATCGGGTTCAATTGACTGGGCTCTGTTACTTCACATGACCCCTTGTCATCAAAGCCTTTCCAATAGGCAATGACGGTATCACCTTCGCCGATTATGACACTCGCGGGAAGGGTAATGAGTGCACCGCTGAGCGCAACTATTGGATCAAGCTCATTCCTATCTTCGATGACGACGCTTGCGTCCACTGTCGGGGGCGGCAGCACCAAGGGTTCTCGCACGTTCAGTTCCAGGGGAACACTTGAACCCGAAGCGTCAGCGCGGGCGTATTGAAAACGCAAGCTAACGAGGCTTCCCCTGTTATCGAGTAACCACTGATTGCCAATCGGCAATTCGATTAAACCGGTCTCGATATTGGATGAGTCGATCTTCAAAAACTGAATGGTGTGCTTGTTAGCACCACTACCTGTGCCATAGACAAGCACCTCGTCGCCGATGCGAATGTCTGGATAGGCTGCAATCACAACACAGATGCCGGTAGGGAACTGACCCGGGTTGATTTCAGTACCGGTCAGGCCCTTGACACTGGGCGCAGCCAACAAAGGCTTCATTGGCGCTGTGATGAGTAAGGTGCGCTGTGTCGAAACAGTCACTGGACCGGAAGGGCTAGACGCATGGGTGATCTCGTAATGCAGGGTGACGGCCCCACCGCGCAACTGAGAAAAATTGGCTTTTGGCACATCCCAACTCAATACTTGCCCCGGATTATTGGTTCGGTCAGTATCCGTATCACTCAACGTTTTGACGGGCAGATTCACAGTGCTGCCATCACTACCATCCGCCTTCGTCCCCTTCCAGATAATCCTGACCTTATCGCCATTAGACATAACGTTATAAGGTACTATCGCAAGCATTGCACTGGCTTTGAGCGTCTCAAGGTCCAACTGATTATCATGCGACTCTTTTATCTGTGGTGCCGACAGCCAACCCACTGGACCGACACCAAAATGAATTCTCTTGGACTCTTCTCTGGGGTCACCGTTAGCCCGTTCAAGATAAAAGGAATAAAAAACTTGTCCTTTATTCAGTGACACGACCAAGTCATTGGCCACCGTCATCAAAAAACCCAATTCTCCCTCTGTCGCCGGGTCGATAAAAATCGGGGTGTCATTGATATCAACGGGGTCTCCGTTTTCTTTACGACCCAGCCAACTCTGATAAATCACATCACCGCCTTGTGGGTTATCGTACTTGGCATAGGTGTTCAAGGGCCCACCGTTCAAGTGTTGTGGATCAATCGTATTGTTGATTAAAAGCGGGATGACGGGGGCATCCAAATCACCAACTGCCATGGCGCTGTTCCTTGTAATGAATGTGTAAGTGGATAGTTTACCCACTGAACAATTGACTATTAGGTTCATGTTGTACGCCTTATTTTTTAGGCTGTGTACTAGCAGAAGTACTAGGTTGCCAAGGCCTTCTCAGGTGCTAAAGTCGGGATGAGGCAATTTCAAACCCCACTTTTCGTGGACAACCAATGAGGCTATATATATGAACAACTCTACATTTCCAATGGCTGCACTTTGCGCAGGCGTGATGCTCTTCACCATCAATTGTTTTGCCACCACAACTCCGCCGACAACTCAAGAGTCCTATGGGATCATACATTTACTCGATGATAAAGGTGTCGAGAAATGTACACTGGCCGTCCCGGAAACTTCACAAACATTCGACTTTAGTTCCAGCAGTGAATATTGCGAGAATAATTCTGTCTCTTCGTTCTGGCTTGAAAATGTAGCGTCCGCCACATTGATTCAGTTTTATGATAACGAGTGGTGCAATGGCGCTCAGATCCCTAGTGTTTTTTACTTCAAACTTAAAACCACCAAAAACCCCACTGATTGGAGCGAAACGGCTCCTCGCGATACGACAATTGATAGTTTGAGAAACATAAATGTCGGTGGATTAATCTCCAAAAAGAATACTCGCATGGAAGAAAATTTTATTGGATCGACATACGCTAATAAAAACCTGAACGAACGAATCAGCTGTGTCTATATCGAGCGTTCCCAGCCTGTCAACTAATCCACTATCAATATACCACCCCCATTCCTGGTTGCAACGAGGCTCTCTTCATGGCCATCTCCACCTCTGTATCGTCTAATGCTTTTAATTTTTTAAACTTTATCCAAAGCCAAGTTGATCCGCGGACTGGACAATATACCTGCGCGATTACATTACCAGAACTCAAGGCCAATCATTTGTGTGGCCCAGTCGTTCCTCTGCAACTTAACTTTAACCCACTGAACAACAGTGACAGTGGTTTCGGGAT
>NZ_JANLNV010000004.1 GCF_025465935.1 Pseudomonas sp. 7P_10.2_Bac1
CAGCAATTACTTCATTGACCAATGCATTGGCCTGGTCGGCAGACGATGCTTAGGTGAAAGCCACTTTTGCGCCTTCACGAGCTAGGTGTTTGACGATAGCCGCGCCGATACCGCGAGAGCCGCCTTGGACGAAAGCCACTTTTCCTAGCAGAGTTCGGGTAGAGGTCATGATGTATCTCCATTACAAGAAGTTAAGTAGGTCTGACTTTGATGTCAGCTATCTTCTGCCACAGGCTCTGACCCGCTTAGCCATGGTCGGTTTCACATCATTCGGTCGTATTACGCCAAAGTGTTGGCCGTTGCATAGTCTCTGGCTCTGGCAGCAGCGACTGCAGAGCATCGCTATGACACGCCCCTTTGCACTCGCCTCCCGCATGTCAGGCTCAAGCAAGATAGATTTATCTTCGACGAGGGACTGACCCTGCGCAGGGTTACCCAATAATTATCGACCCCAAAAAATCCTCCCTATAAAACGAAATCAACATCAAATTAAAAAATAGAACCATGAATGCAGCCCTTATTAAACTGACTACACGGCTATCGGCTTTTACAATTTGGACTCGTACCTATTCAACGAGTGCCTGAAGATCTGTAGCACACTTCTACCCAAACAAAGATTTACTGGGGATCGCTCTCGACAAATAGTGTGTAAACACGTAATCAGATTTTATAGAGCGACACTCATAAACCGTAATAGGGTTTACACGCCAACTAGCCACGACAAGCGGTCTCACTCAGGCCGTCAGCGTGCCTAAAAAAACTGGTCGTGAGCATCCTCAGCAAGCATCTGTTAAAACGAGTCCCTGGCAGATTGAAGCTACGAAGGCCAACTAAGACGCTCAACGGGGCCCCTGCCTTAGCTATCACACTCATTCCGGATAAGGAGCTAGCGCATCAGCACACAATCTGGGCACAAACATCAACGACCTAGGAAAACGCAGCTACACTGTAATCCCTCGTGTTCAGTTATGTTATTGAACATGTGCCTTCAGATATTCCATAAATGAGGTCTACCATGAAAGCAGCTGTTGTCGCAAAAAATAAGACAGTAGAAATAAAAGAAAAGAAACTACGCCCTCTAGAATATGGAGAAGCACTGCTGAAAATGGAGTGCTGCGGTGTATGCCACACAGACCTGCATGTAAAAAACGCGGACTTCGGTGATGTATCCGGCATAATTCTCGGACATGAAGGCATCGGTGTAGTAACTGAAGTCTCGGAGGGCGTAACATCACTTAAAGTTGGAGACCGTGCTAGTGTCGCTTGGTTCTTCCGCGGTTGTGGCAACTGTGAATACTGCAACAGCGGCAAAGAGACATTCTGCCGACAAGTTAAAAATGCCGGCTATACCGTGGACGGCGGTATGGCTGAAGAGTGCATTGTCAACGCTGATTACGCGGTAAAAGTACCCGACGGTCTTGATTCCGCTGCGGCGAGTAGCATTACATGTGCTGGCGTGACCACTTATAAAGCTATTAAAGTTTCAGGTATAAAACCGGGACAATGGCTGGCAATCTACGGCCTGGGCGGGCTGGGAAACCTAGCACTGCAATATGCTAAAAATGTCTTCAATGCCAAAGTGATCGCTATTGATGTTAATGATAAGCAACTGGCGCTGGCAAAAGAGATGGGTGCAGATTTGATCCTGAATCCGAAGACAGACAATGTTGATGAAATCATTCAGAAAGAAGTCGGCGGTGCACATGCCGCAGTAGTGACAGCCGTCGCAAAATCAGCATTTAACTCTGCAGTTGCCAGTGTCCGCGCCGCGGGGCGTGTTGTGGCGGTGGGGCTTCCAGTAGAAACGATGGACCTGAGTATTCCACGCCTGGTGCTGGATGGCATTGAGGTTGTCGGCTCTCTGGTAGGTACTCGTGAAGACTTGAAAGAGGCCTTCCGTTTCGGTGCCGAAGGGAAAGTCGTACCAAAAGTATCCATGCGTCCGCTCGAAGACATAAATACTATTTTTGAAGAAATGGAGCAGGGAAAATTTACCGGCCGAATGGTTATTGACTTCAAACACAAAAAATAACTAATGAGCTTGCCCCTATTTTGATTAACTTTCGTCTCCGGTTTTTTTGTAGTAAGTCATATAACCAGAGGCACAAAACTGGGGCAAGACCGATATTTTTTTGAGTCTCATAAACATCTGATAATTCGCCTATCACTCTCCAGAAAGATTTTACGCAGCGACATTTATAGCGTCACAGCTCTCACGCAAAACCCTAAAAACTCAGCTATAGAATGCATTCGCAAACATTTTGGAATACCTCATAAAAACCAACCTTCCAAGCCCCCGAAAATGAGATGCCCCGCTAAAATCGGCTCAGCCTATTTTGCAATGTAGCGCTGGCTTAAAAATTCGGCTTTAGAGACTGTTAGAGTTGATGGTTTCAAGACCATCATGGATATGTATACAGAATATGTCCCGTACCATAACCTCGATGGAAGCGGATGACTACGGGCCGCGCTCTATTCTGCTCTTTAGTTCTGACACCTCTTTAACGCGTCCTCCGTGCTTTATTCTTGTCTAGGCAAAAGCAATCCCCACACAAAAAATAAAACATACCTCAAGCTTCAACAGTATTATTCGAAATCCGAATTATTCCCTAAACTCAGAGCGCTTATAGTCAACACAGGGCAATTCACAACAAACCATGAGCTACTCAGTATTTAACCGAAAGACAATATCCAAAATGGAATCACAGCGACTGACTCCAATCCAATAAAGATTAGCAATCTCCATTAAAATACAGAGAATTAACCCATTCACGTATCTTTCTCAGAGCGCACCACTTCAAGCCCACTCGAAAGTTCAAGTCAGAAGAAAAGTAACCTGACGATACAATGCAATTACCCCCTCAAGATAATCAGCAGCTTCATTCCCCTCAACTAAGCCAGCATCATACAAAGCCTCAATATATCCGGACGCCCTGCCATACATCTCATTAAGCTTTAGGCTATCACCAGCAGAACTTATGCTTCCCTTAAATCCCCTTAACATCTCAACCATAGAAGAATCAACTAACTCACTACGCCCACACTCGCTATACTTCTCACAACTCGACGCTCTAACCTTACTACAAAACATAAAAACCCTTAACAAAAATGCCTACTAACAATTGAAGAAACCAATCAAAGCAGGCCTCTAACCAATTTTCCTGGCCCCATCCGAGGTCGAATCATAAATCAAAGAATGAGTTTAACGACCATAACCCTATAGATCAGAATCGCTAAAACCCAAAAACTCCTAACTTGTATAGTAGTTAGAAAATCGGCAGCCACCTGAATACTGACTCAGATCAATTAACTAAAAGTTGGAAGTTCATCAAAGATTCGCATTTGCACACGAATAGCATTTACAATTATTTCCAATATGCACCCATCCTCCTGCTGGTGCATTGTATTCGCGCATACCTTCAACCCTTGTCAAACCAGGCACATCCACTCCTTATTACATTAAGACATAAGCCGTCACTGCTCATGTTTAATGTATGTTCAACACACGACTCAATCATCAATATTCGTAAGCTACTGATGCCCTTCATTTTGTATGGTTATTACTCGTTGTTTTGACCTTAGGTAAACGTGATTGATCTGTCAAGAGTTTTGCTGGCACATCATTGTTCAGTCGGCGATACCAACTGCTGTGCGGATAGCCGATTAATTTCCGCTTTTAATGGTTGATCAGAGAACTTCAGCCGTACTGTTTATTTCGTTCCTGAGACTTCTTTGGCGTGGGCCTGACAGGTCTGTAACACGATCAGTCCCATATCGCCGTCGCTGGTGGTGGCTTGCATTGCGTCATAACCCGTTGCGCCGTTGGCGTCGAGCAGAACTGACAGACGCAGGTCAGCAATCTCGGCAGCCTTGTTACGGTTGCATTTCGATGATGTGCGCCTAAAAGCTGTCAATAAGGCACTTGATAACCCGGACACGACGCTGGCCGAGAGCGTGCGCAAGTTTCAATCCGGGATATCAGGCCAAAGGCGGCGAGCGAGATTGGCCATCTGGGGGATTCACGCCGGTTGCTGGATCACACGGACAAAAAGAGTCTGCTTTCGGCCAAAAGCGGTCATCTGATCTCTAAAGTTGTTGCTAATCAGAACAAGACGAAAGTCCATTCACAAAGCCTACAGGCAGGAGCAAGTAGAACTGGTGGCTTGATAGGAGCGTTTCTGCGTAAGATCAATCGTCCAGGTAAAAGGAGCGATTTGGGATGAAACCATTGCGGCGACACCGCGACCGTCTACCCGTTCTAGGCTGCTGGCCACAGCAATGGATCAAAGATGACGCGGTCTGGCATATGTTTGAGTTACAGCTGAAACCAGACGGGAATGTTGCTTGGTATCTTCGTCGCGACGACGTCGCCCATGGCGGCTACGGCTCGATTACCTATCAAGATTACGACGCTGCTGTAGCGGAGGCCAAATCCACAAATCTCCTGCTCGAACATGCGGTAAAAAATCTCGCTTTACCACTTGAACAGGCCGAATCGATACGATTAAAAGTGCACAAGGCGCTGACGGCCGAAGAACGGTTGATGAGCGAGGAAAGGCTCATGCTAATGGAAGCTATCAAGCGCCATGCAGCGGACGCTCGACCTCGACTGGAAGACCTGACTGTCTTGGATGGTAGCGACGTCCTACAAGAAGAGCTGCATAAACGCCTACTGCAACACCCTTATGTGCACTTCGTTTTCTTGGCGCGGTATGGCGTGTGTCTCCAGCGCGAATGTGACTTAACTTGGCGCGTCATTGGAGCAAATAGTCACAAGGTGGGCCTTTACGCTTACCGCGAGAAAATCGCGCGGGGATTTGGGAGGAGCGGTACTGATCACTGGGGCCAAACCAAAGCTGCCATCCGCGATGAGCTTCTTCCTCGCGCAAACAAGCTACTACACCTTGCCAGCGTGAAACTTTTGCTCGCAGACGCGCTGCGTCGGGGGCAGCATGTTTTGATCGTGGGTAGTTTTGTATTTTGGTACGAGGATAGCAATATTCCGCAATGGGTCGTGAAGCAAGTTGGTACGTCGGGCAAGTCAGAGGCGGGCGATGCAATGTGGCTTGAAGGTACGATTCTATCCAAAAACCATGGCCGAATCGTAGTGTTGCCCTACATCAAAGAAAACGGCGAGCGAGTGCAGGGGCACACCAAAAACGCCCCGCATGATGGTAAAGCCATGCCACGTCATCGTGACGATTACGTCGAACTCCCATTTGAAGTTTTGGATGGAGATTTAATGTACAGCTTGTTCGGTGAGCTGAGATACGAATAATAGATTAGCGGACACTATCTCCGGAGTGAAAAATTGTTAAAGCCGCATACCCAGCTGATCTGCGTTCACCACATGTGCAATCCAGATGATACCAACGAGGTTGTTCCGACACCCGATAAACGGTCAAATAAACCAATCGGAATTCACGAGACATCTACAAATAAAACAGCTTTCTTTCAAAAAATAATAAAGCCCAAAATTGGGCCCAACACAATCACATTGGTGATCCCAAATGAAATCACCTTATCATTAAGCGTGGCAACCAAGGCATTAAAGCACGCCAGAAGGAGAAAAAGTGCTCTCGAACAGCTATCTCTATCCACCGAGTCTATCTACGATAGAAATGTAGGTCTTGCATACGATTACCTTGAAAATATACAAACAGCGATAATTTTCGCGTTCAAAGCGGTAGAGTCATTTTGCAATGCGACAATTCCTGACTCATACGTATACAAAAAGTCAACGAGCAAATCTACAGAACATTACAACAAAGAGCAAATCGAACGCTGGATAGCCACATCAGAAAAGGTGTCAGCAATATTGCCGTCAATCTTAGAATGCCCACCACCGCAATCTCAAGGTTTTTGGTCTAACTTCAAAAACTTGGAAAGACTGAGAAACGAAATCATACATAGCAAATCAACCAATACGAACGCGGTATTGGAAGAGTTATTCGCGGAGGCCGTATACCAATACACGCAATCAGCGGGTACATTGCTCGAGTTTTTCATTTCTATCGACCCATCAAATCCAATTTTTCCACTGGGGTTTGGAAAGTCTATGGTGAGAGTGCTCAATGTTGAAAAAGCGGAGGATATATTAGGAAAGATAGAGGACGATTAATCAACAATCTTTTGGTACACAGTCTGTTCCTATCTAGAGTTGCTCAGTACAGAAGAGTGAAGCGTGTCGGGTAGTTTTGACCTTCCAGTGACCGCTTTGGGTCGATAGCAGCCTTTCA
>NZ_JANLNV010000037.1 GCF_025465935.1 Pseudomonas sp. 7P_10.2_Bac1
GCTCATGCAGGATACCTTAGTCGCTTCTGGCTCTTACGAGACCGCCAGTGTTTGCGACGCTCAACGGATTGAAAAAGCCCCTACTAAGAAAGAAAATCTGCTTTCAAATATTTAGTTTCTGCGTTTCGCGGCTGCATTTTTGGTGGTCATAGCGCATGCCCCCTTGGCTTACTTCAACGTACCAGCATCACTAACCCATATTGGTGGGTTTGGCGTAGATATTTTCTTCATCATCTGTGGCTTTATCATTCCGTTTCTATTGTTCGGTGGCAAATATTCACGAGAGTATATTATCCCCATTAGTGCAAAAAACTTTTTCCTCCGTCGTTTTTTCCGCATCTGGCCTCTGTATTTTTTAATGACACTGGTCGCAGTGGCTTGTATCTGGCTGGTTTCAAGCGGACTTTTCGAGCCAAACCCTGACTTGGAGTTTGCGTATCACCCATCGCGTTACGACATCAACATGGTACTTCGTTCTATATCATTCACACGCTCCCGGAAAGCCCCGCTCTTGCAGTCGGCTGGACATTGCAATACGAGTTCATGTTTTACTCAATAATTGCAATGCTTATGGCCTTCTCAGCCAGAAAGATGAATACCTTCATTGTTTGTTATGCTGCAATTGTTTTAGTGGCAGTCTTATTTCTGTCATCAAAATTCTCCTCAATGAGTCAGTATATTACGATGGTGCAGTTAATCGGCTCGCCAATGATGATTGAGTTTCTATTAGGCATGACTCTGTATCGGCTTAACTCGGACAATATTTTCCTCCCTAAGTGGGTAGCGGTTACTTTCGGGTTAGCGGCTATTCCTCTTTTGCTGCTGATTGAAACTCAAGATTGGTTTCCCAATTTTGCTGGCCAGTTTTACAGGCCGATTGTTTGGGGTGCTATAGCCTTTGTCATTGTGTGGTCAGCACTAAGTCTCGAAGGAATTATCAAAACAAACAAATTCTTCGAACTGCTCGGAGATGCCTCGTTCAGCTTATATCTCGTGCATTGGCTACTGTTGCCATGGGTAGCGCACTTCTATGATGTACTGGGCCTGTACGACGAGCTAGGTATTCTCGGCTCTGTTATTGTTTACTTCTCAATAGCCTAAGCGCTCGCAATATTAGTCCATCTAAATATCGAAAAGCCAATGAATAGGTTTTTTCGAAAAATGGCTTAAGTATTAATACCGTTTAGTTGTGGTGGCTTTTACCTGCTACTTGGCAGCCATACTTGAAAGACGAGCTATCCCAGAGAATCCAAACGAAACAAGCACACTCTAGTAGGTGGGACGCATAGCTCCGCAAGTAAAACTGTAGCACTAGATACTGTTGTAGCAGGGACACCAGCGAAGTACATTTGTGACACCAGGGCATTAAAAATTAAACGATGGAACGATGGAACGATGGAACGAACGATAGTGCTTACCCATGAAGACGGAATCCCCATAAATGTTATTCCGATGCTGCTTAGGTTGCTGAGTTTACGTCTGTTTAGCGATTAGCGGAATAAACTGGCGGGATGAGTAACATCCCGCTTTGAAACCTTCCATTACGACCAAAATTCGAGCACACTACCTTACATAAAAAACAAACCAAAAATCTATAAAATCAAATACAATGGCCCCTCAAGAGGCGGACCATTGTGAATGCACTAATTTTAATTTAACTTTCTAATTTTCAAAGTTAAATCTTTAATTACCTTATCAGCCCCATACCAATTAAGGTGATCTCCATTAAGATAATAAGGCAAATAATTATCAGAGGCTAAGCACCGGTCATCTTCGCAAAGAACGGGAATAGGATCATAGATCTTAACTTGAGGGTAATCAGCTAGAAGAGCATTAAAAGCATCATCATAAGCCTTCTCAACCTCCATATATTGCGCATAACTTACTGAGCAATCCTGCCTAACAGATTCTGAAGGTATCAATCGTAAAGGCCGTATGTCGTAGCACGTTTTTATTTCAAAATCCAAGCTTGGAATATTTTTCATAAAAATCAATTCCTTACCTGAAGCAGTTACTCTCTCTATAAAATTTCGAGCATTTTTTTCAAAACTAGACCAATCTTTTTCGTTAATAGGCTGTGACAATCTCCATCCCGCCCCTGTCTGACCAAACCCTCCTGTTATTAGATATTCCCAATAGCCAGAAATGTAGACTTGTTTGATGGACTTATTCTTTTCAATAAACGACACGAAATTATCATACTTAGCTTTACACTCCTCCTTCATAAAAATTTCACTTGTAAAAGGGAAGCATGAAAACTCTACGGCAATCATAGTCGGAGTACCTTCAAAGTACTTCCATACAGATGCCTTATAATGATTAGTATGAGAGTCACCAAAGAAAAGAACTTTAGGCTCCTTCACTTCAGACAGATAACATCCTCCTGCAAGATTAGCGCTGGCAAGTTCTGGATAAACGCTAGAACATTGAAATTGTTGGATCGGCCTGAAGGGATTTTCAATAGCATCAATAACAGCCGCATACCCATCCATTCGGAAGTCGAACCCTGCCCGATGATAAGTGTAATAACCCAAAGACCCTATGCACGCCATAATCAATAGAAGAGAGAGTATTTTCTTCTGCGTGTTTTGTATTTCTTTTAACTTTCGCTCCACAAATTGATACGTCAGCCAAGCAAGAATCACGGCCAAAAACACGCAAGCCACTAATATCTCTTTCGGAGGCGTCCCCCCCTGCATAATATTAGCGAATGATAGTAAAGGCCAATGCCAAAGGTATAACGGAAAACTTATCAATCCAAACCATACAAATAGCTTGCTAGAAAGTACAAACCGATTAATAAAGGCATTTGGCCCTGAAATAATTACAAATAAAGTACCATACACTGGCAAGAGAGCCCACCAGCCTGGGAATACATCTGTACTATCAACTAAGCAGATAGCAGCAATGAGCATTGACATACCAACTACAGACAATGCATTAGCAATTAAAGGCCTAGACATACAACCATGAAGCTTACGCCCAAAATCTGACTTACTATAATTGATAGCAAACCATGCGTAAGCAGCACCTACCAACAGTTCCCATACTCTCGCATGAGGGGAATAAAAAGTTATAGATGGCTGATAATAGGAACCATAAATACAAGCTGCAAAAGAGATCAATCCAACAGTCAAAATTAGCTTGAAGGCATCTAAACCTAGCTTATAGGACATGTAAACTAAAAGAGGCCATACAATATAAAATTGCTCTTCAACACCCAAACTCCATAAATGTAATAAAGGCTTAGTGTCACCAGCATTATCAAAATAGCCAGATTCCCGAAGTAAAGCTATGTTAGACATAAAACCAGAGCCAGCGAACACATGCTTCCCGAGTTGCCGATACTCACCGGGAAGAAGAACAAACCATCCTACGACCAAGCAAAAAGCCAATACAACTAGAAGCGCTGGAAAAATCCTAGCAATACGTCGACTATAGAATTCGACAAAGCCAAACGTCCCCCTATCTAAGTTTTTCAAAATTATTGAAGATATTAGAAAACCGGACAATACAAAAAAAACATCAACTCCAACAAACCCACCCTTCAGAAACTGAGGGAAGGCGTGAAATAGTACTACTGAAATAACTGCAATAGCACGAAGTCCATCGATATCCGGCCTATAACCTATATGCACAGACTTCGAAGCGCTATCGCACAGCTCTGCATTCTCAGCAAAAACCTTGGGGTCTTCTAATTTCACATCAGTCTCTCTGCGTACTTTATTATGCGAGGCATTCCTTTGGCGTGGGATGCTACCACGCACCCTAAAGAGAGGCAAAAAAGGCGTATTTACGCCCGCCATACGGTCGTAAAGCTCTTATTTCGTAGCCATGCTGATAGCCAGATAATCTCCGTCATTATCGCCAAAACTGATTGTTGAGCCGCCTACTGAATTGACGATCTGTACCAAAAACAGAGTACCCGCTGGAACATCTGACGACTCATAGGATAAATCGATCGTAGCGTCTGAAGTGAGAAGGTACTTTGTAGCAACAATGATGCCGTTCCGCAGGATACTGACCCGCCCAGTCACGCTAGGGCCTGTCACAAAAACAGCGTAGGAACGAATACTGAGCGACGTCGCGAGCGCTGGCGTGGCGAATACGCCCGCATTCTGGTCGTAAAAGCCACTATATCGTGCGAAACCTTTCGTTGTTTTTTGATCAGAAAACCTAAGCGTGGCGGTCTCATTACCCAGGACTGCTTGGCTTGC
>NZ_JANLNV010000033.1 GCF_025465935.1 Pseudomonas sp. 7P_10.2_Bac1
AGCCGGCGCGTTGACCTTAGGGTTAACGTTCCAGCGAATGGGCATGTAATAGTCAGGTGTTTTGTGAACCGCAAACTTTCGGTTTGTATCGTCTTCACACACCGCAATCTGGTCTATTCGACTCAAATTGCTTGGGTGTTATATGGTCAAGCCTCACGGGCAATTAGTATTGGTTAGCTCAACGCCTCACAGCGCTTACACACCCAACCTATCAACGTCGTAGTCTTCGACGGCCCTTTAGGGAACTCAAGGTTCCAGTGAGATCTCATCTTGAGGCAAGTTTCCCGCTTAGATGCTTTCAGCGGTTATCTTTCCCGAACATAGCTACCCGGCAATGCCACTGGCGTGACAACCGGAACACCAGAGGTTCGTCCACTCCGGTCCTCTCGTACTAGGAGCAGCCCCTCTCAAATCTCAAACGTCCACGGCAGATAGGGACCGAACTGTCTCACGACGTTCTAAACCCAGCTCGCGTACCACTTTAAATGGCGAACAGCCATACCCTTGGGACCGGCTTCAGCCCCAGGATGTGATGAGCCGACATCGAGGTGCCAAACACCGCCGTCGATATGAACTCTTGGGCGGTATCAGCCTGTTATCCCCGGAGTACCTTTTATCCGTTGAGCGATGGCCCTTCCATACAGAACCACCGGATCACTAAGACCTACTTTCGTACCTGCTCGACGTGTCTGTCTCGCAGTCAAGCGCGCTTTTGCCTTTATACTCTACGACCGATTTCCGACCGGTCTGAGCGCACCTTCGTACTCCTCCGTTACTCTTTAGGAGGAGACCGCCCCAGTCAAACTACCCACCATACACTGTCCTCGATCCGGATAACGGACCTGAGTTAGAACCTCAAAGTTGCCAGGGTGGTATTTCAAGGATGGCTCCACGCAAACTGGCGTTCACGCTTCAAAGCCTCCCACCTATCCTACACAAGCAAATTCAAAGTCCAGTGCAAAGCTATAGTAAAGGTTCACGGGGTCTTTCCGTCTAGCCGCGGATACACTGCATCTTCACAGCGATTTCAATTTCACTGAGTCTCGGGTGGAGACAGCGCCGCCATCGTTACGCCATTCGTGCAGGTCGGAACTTACCCGACAAGGAATTTCGCTACCTTAGGACCGTTATAGTTACGGCCGCCGTTTACCGGGGCTTCGATCAAGAGCTTCGCGTTAGCTAACCCCATCAATTAACCTTCCGGCACCGGGCAGGCGTCACACCCTATACGTCCACTTTCGTGTTTGCAGAGTGCTGTGTTTTTAATAAACAGTCGCAGCGGCCTGGTATCTTCGACCGACGTGGGCTTACGTAGTAAATACTTCACCCTCATCGGCGCACCTTCTCCCGAAGTTACGGTGCCATTTTGCCTAGTTCCTTCACCCGAGTTCTCTCAAGCGCCTTGGTATTCTCTACCCAACCACCTGTGTCGGTTTGGGGTACGGTTCCTGGTTATCTGAAGCTTAGAAGCTTTTCTTGGAAGCATGGCATCAACCACTTCGTTGTCTAAAAGACAACTCGTCATCAGCTCTCGGCCTTAGAATCCCGGATTTACCTAAGATTCCAGCCTACCACCTTAAACTTGGACAACCAACGCCAAGCTGGCCTAGCCTTCTCCGTCCCTCCATCGCAATAACCAGAAGTACAGGAATATTAACCTGTTTTCCATCGACTACGCTTTTCAGCCTCGCCTTAGGGACCGACTAACCCTGCGTCGATTAACGTTGCGCAGGAAACCTTGGTCTTTCGGCGTGGGTGTTTTTCACACCCATTGTCGTTACTCATGTCAGCATTCGCACTTCTGATACCTCCAGCAAGCTTCTCAACTCACCTTCACAGGCTTACAGAACGCTCCTCTACCGCATCACTTACGTGATACCCGTAGCTTCGGTGTATGGTTTGAGCCCCGTTAAATCTTCCGCGCAGGCCGACTCGACTAGTGAGCTATTACGCTTTCTTTAAAGGGTGGCTGCTTCTAAGCCAACCTCCTAGCTGTCTAAGCCTTCCCACATCGTTTCCCACTTAACCATAACTTTGGGACCTTAGCTGACGGTCTGGGTTGTTTCCCTTTTCACGACGGACGTTAGCACCCGCCGTGTGTCTCCCATGCTCGGCACTTGTAGGTATTCGGAGTTTGCATCGGTTTGGTAAGTCGGGATGACCCCCTAGCCGAAACAGTGCTCTACCCCCTACAGTGATACATGAGGCGCTACCTAAATAGCTTTCGAGGAGAACCAGCTATCTCCGAGCTTGATTAGCCTTTCACTCCGATCCACAGGTCATCCGCTAACTTTTCAACGGTAGTCGGTTCGGTCCTCCAGTTAGTGTTACCCAACCTTCAACCTGCCCATGGATAGATCGCCCGGTTTCGGGTCTATTCCCAGCGACTAGACGCCCTATTAAGACTCGCTTTCGCTACGCCTCCCCTATTCGGTTAAGCTTGCCACTGAAAATAAGTCGCTGACCCATTATACAAAAGGTACGCAGTCACCTAACAAAGTAGGCTCCCACTGCTTGTACGCATACGGTTTCAGGATCTATTTCACTCCCCTCTCCGGGGTTCTTTTCGCCTTTCCCTCACGGTACTAGTTCACTATCGGTCAGTCAGTAGTATTTAGCCTTGGAGGATGGTCCCCCCATATTCAGACAAAGTTTCTCGTGCTCCGTCCTACTCGATTTCACTGTAAAGATGTTTTCGCGTACAGGGCTATCACCCACTATGGCCGCACTTTCCAGAGCGTTCCGCTAACATCAATACAGCTTAAGGGCTGGTCCCCGTTCGCTCGCCACTACTAAGGGAATCTCGGTTGATTTCTTTTCCTCAGGGTACTTAGATGTTTCAGTTCCCCTGGTTCGCTTCTTAAGCCTATGTATTCAGCTTAAGATACCTAACTTATGTTAGGTGGGTTCCCCCATTCAGACATCTCCGGATCAAAGTCTGTTTGCCGACTCCCCGAAGCTTTTCGCAGGCTACCACGTCTTTCATCGCCTCTGACTGCCAAGGCATCCACCGTATGCGCTTCTTCACTTGACCATATAACCCCAAGCAATCTGGTTATACTATGAAGACGACATTCGCCGAAAATTTGCAATTTGATTCACAAATTTTACCTTAGCCTGAATAAACACCAGTGAAAGTGTTATTCAGTCTATCTTTCTATCACATACCCAAATTTTTAAAGAACGATCTAATCAAAAGATCAGAAATCAACATTCATCATCTTTT
>NZ_JANLNV010000047.1 GCF_025465935.1 Pseudomonas sp. 7P_10.2_Bac1
GATCGATCTGGAAACCTGGATGATCGACTCCACTGCCGTTCGCGCCACCCGAGCCTCATCAGGCGCCGGAAAAAAGGGGGGCCTGAAGAGCCGCAAGACCACGCGCTCGGGCGCAGTCGGGGCGGCCTGACGACCAAGATCCACATGCTGTGCGACGCCAATGGTTTGCCGCTGCGTTTCCTGCTTTCAGGCGGGCAAGCCAGCGATATTGCCTATGCCCAACCGTTGCTGGACGAGGCTTATATGTAAGCGTCCGCCCAACTCACCTTGCGTAAGTTAGGCAGGCACCCACTGATGCGGCAGCAACTGCCCGATCTCACTGGCCCGCTGTGTCGGCAGCCGCGCCAGCACATCTTTGAGATAGGCATACGGATCATGCCCATTCATGCGTGCCGACTGGATCAGGCTCATGATTGCAGCCGCCCGTTTACCACTGCGCAGCGACCCGGCAAACAGCCAGTTCGAGCGCCCGAGTGCCCATGGCCGTATCTGGTTCTCGACCTGATTGTTATCGATCGGCACAGCTCCATCGTCCAGGTAGCGCGTCAGCGCTACCCAGCGTTTCAGGCTGTAGTCGAGAGCTTTGGCCGTGGCTGATCCGTTGGGCACCAAGTCGCGCTGGGCCAACATCCAGTCATGCAGTTTTTTGAAGATCGGTACCGCCATTTCCTGACGTATTCGCCAACGATCTTCATCACTCATGTCCCGCGCTTGGCGCTCGACTTCGTACAAGCCGCTGATCGAGTGCAGCGCTTGTTCGGCCAACTGACTTTTGTTCGCAACATGCAGGTCGAAAAACTTGCGACGGGCGTGGGCCATGCAGCCGATTTCAGTGATGCCTTGCTCAAAACCTGCTTTGTAGCCAGCGAAGTCATCGCAGACCAACTTGCCGTTCCAGTCGCCCAGGAAGTTGCGCGCATGTTCGCCTGCACGGCTTAGGCTGAAATCGTAAACCACAGCTTTGAGCGCCGAAAACGGCGTCGTGCTGTAGGCCCAGACATAGGCTCGGTGGGTTTTCTTCTCACCCGGCGCAAGCATTTGCACCGGTGTTTCATCAGCGTGAATCACACCTTGGTTCAGCACGGCTTCACGCAGTGCATCGACAAGCGGTTGGAGCCGCACACCGGTTTGTCCGACCCACTGGGCCAAGGTCGAGCGAGCGATTGCCAGCCCGGCGCGGCCAAAAAATTTTCTCCTGCCGGTACAGCGGCAAGTGATCGGCAAACTTGGCCACCATTACGTGGGCCAGCAAGCCTGCGGTCGGGATACCTTTGTCGATAACCTGCGCTGGCACCGGCGCTTGGATCAGTGTTTCGCACTGACGGCAGGCCCATTTACCACGTACATGCTGCTCGACGGTAAACACGCCTGGCGTGTAATCCAGCTTCTCGCTAACGTCTTCGCCGATGCGTTGAAGTTGGCAGCCACAAGCGCACTGAGTGTTTTCCGGTTCGTGACGAATCACCGTGCGTGGAAACTGCGGTGGCAATGGCGCACGTTTGGGGGATTGCCGTGGCTCGGCCTGTGACGAAGCTGGGAGGAGCTCTTTAAGCTCTGCCTCGATAGCTTCAAGGTCTGTATCGAGCAGGTCATCCAGCAAGCTGCCTTGCGCCGGACTGATTTGCTCGCTGCGCTTGGCAAACTTGTGGCGTTTGAGCAGGGCAATTTCGTAAGTGAGCTGCTCGATGATGGTTTCATCGTTCTGGATCTTTCTGCTCATCGCCTCGACTTGGGACTGCAACTGCAACGCCTGTGCCGCCAAGGCACGAAGCTGTTCCGGGGTCATCTGGTCGAGGTTGGGCGAGAAAGTCATGCCACCGATTGTGCCAGAGCAGGCCCGAAACGACGACAAGCAGACCGGTCAAATGGCCGGCGATTACAGCATGCTGATCACGCCACTCGCGCCGACTCGCTGCCACGGCAAACCCAGTACCAACGCCTAGAGTTGTTCGCTGTCGAGTTCGACCTCGCAGCCGTGGCGAATGCCGGGCCAGTGAAACATGCCTTGGTTCAGGCGCCGCGCGGAAAGCCAAACGCCCACGCCATCGTGCACCAGCACTTTCATCCGGTTAGCCCGGCGATTGGCGAAGAGATAAGCGCAGTGCGGCTTTGCCGCACCGAACACCGCGATCACCCGGGCTAATGCGGTTTCGGTACCGGCGCGCATATCCATCGGCTCGGTGGCCAGCCAGATCGCATCGATGCGGATCATTGAGCCACAGCCCGGATAAATTGCGCGCAGCCCTCGGGATCTGAGGTTGGCCATTTCACTGTGATCACTTGGCCGGCCATGGGCAACTCGATGATCACTGACGCTTCGGCTGGCCGTTTAGGTGCGGCTTTTAGCGGAACGAATGCCGGTAGTGAAGTCGCTGCGGGCTGGTCTCGATAGAGCGGCATCCATTTGCGGATGACATTGGCATTGATGCCGTGGCTGATGGCAACACTCGACACGGTTGCCCCAGGTTGCAGGCATTCCTGAACGACCTGGGCTTTGAACGGTTTCGGATAAGAGCTTCGTTGGCGCATGAAAATCCTGGCGATAAGGGTGATTGCGTCCGCTTAAAAATACGCGGACACCATCGCCCTTAATGCTGGAGTTCGGAAGGTGAGTTCGCCGTACGCTTAC
>NZ_JANLNV010000054.1 GCF_025465935.1 Pseudomonas sp. 7P_10.2_Bac1
TCTGGCTTTTGATGGTGATAGCGCACCAGGGGGGCGCGAAGGGTTGCGCCTTGATGACGATAAGTTTCCTGTGTGGTCAGTTGTCGATATGTTTGAATTCTTCCCAAGTACTCCCATTGAAGCGTATTAACTTGTGCGCCGAAAGAGCCCAAAGCACGCCATCTGTTGAATCTATTGATGAAACGTCCTGGACCTTTATGGGTACTTTCTCTATTTTTAGGCCTGTCATTTTGTAAATGCCGTCGGTGGCGGCGATATATAGACTTCCATTGAATTCGGTGATTGCGTTGAAGTCTGAGTCTAGTTCCTTTCGAGTGATCATGCTGAAGCCATTTATGTGGTCGCCTGTGAGTATTGTTCCTTGGCTTCCAACCACCCATACGGTGTTTTTTTGGTCAATGTATATGGCGTGGAGGTCGGCGCCTGTAAGTTTTTTAAAATTTTTCCATGTGGTGCCATTGTAATGGGAAATGAAGCCGCTTGTTCCTACGACATATATGTTTTTTTTGTTGTTTCCGTTGATATCCAGGAGGCTAGTTGTTTGGTTTATGTATAGTTCTACTTGTCTCTCAAGTGTGAGTGCTTTAGATTCAAGGGGCGAGGGGTTGGGTTGGAGTATCTCTTGATCAATGTGCTCCCAGTCTATGGAGGTTTTCATGTAGACTTGGCATTGGTGTCCGCACACATAAAAAGATCCTTCTATATATCTTATTTTGTTGACGTAACCATAATGCTTACTTGTTGGTAGTAGTCCGGCATCTTTTATTTTTTCCACGGACGTTTTTTCTCTATTCAAAATCTCGATGTCTCCTTCCTCGCTTAATGAATATACGGTCCGTGGCTTATCGGCCGTTGCAGGTTGAAAGCAGGTAGAAATTACACGCCATTCGGGCCTGTCATGATAGAACCACTTATCCTTTGTTTCATGCTGGTAAAAAAACAGCCTTGAATACGGTTCATTTATGGAAAAGTCACTAAAGGAGCAAGACATGTAGTACATGTCTTTGTTAATGGCACATCCTGTGGTCATGACCATATTGTTTTTAATTTTTTCTTTCATGATGTCTTAGAAATCACCGTTTGATGGTTGTCCCAGTGAGCCTGGGGGAGCCTTACGTGATAGATTACCATTTTTGTCTGCACGTACTTTAAAGCTTGGGCCGAGATCATTAAACTCGTGATGCGCTCGAAGTTGAGCTTGTAATAATCCTTTTTTGCAACCTGTGAATTTTGAGGCTGCTGCGGCGCCTAGGGTTTCAAGCTCTAACAGGTTTGCAATGCCTGGAGGGTTTTTTGTAAGGCCAAGTGCTGTTTCAGCTTTGTCATAAAAATTATGAATTTTGATATGTTGGGCTGAATTTACGCAAATAACGAGACCATTCGCCTCTGATAACCCTCCGGGGATTTGATCTCGAATTTTATTTTCACGCCCGCCTAATCTGAAGGCGCGATCAGGTACAACGTGATGCCCGATTAAACCTTTTGCGCATTTGTTCGGTCGATAGGTGCGAAGTATGCATTTTTCATTCCCTAAAAATCTCCCGCCACTTCTTTCTGTTGGAGGGGGCGGGTTTATTGAATTTTTTCCAAGAGTACTCGTTGATCCTTCTGCTAATTCCTTACCCGTGTGCGCTCCAGCTTTGTTGATACCTTTTCCAACCAGTACCCCCCCTTTTAGCGCGTCGCCTGCAAAGGGTATCGCTGCGAGTGCTGATAGGCGAGCGTTTGCTAGATCCCCTTCTAAAGCAAAAAAAACCGCATTGATGAGGTCAGGAAATGCACCGAGTCCGGGCACGAAACCCAGTACATCTAGGCCGCCATGAACCCATGGGCTGGCGCTTTTCCACCAGCCTTGCTCCTCTTCGGTTTCAGCCTCTATTGGCGGATTGGCCTGTGTAGCCGGAACCGCTGCCGGGGCAGTTTCACCGACCACACGCCCTATTGTGTTGCCATTTGCGTTTGTACCGCCATGGCGACGCAGGGTCGGGTCGGGATAGTCGCGTAGTCCTAATTCGGGGGCTTTTTCCCGAAACGTCGCATACTCGGCGTAGCTCAGGTCACGCTGGAGTTCGAGTTGCTGGTCTTTCCAAATCTGTACGGTGACACCACCGCCACTCTCATAGGTTGCCCATTGCTTGCCGCCATAGTTCACGAAGGACTTGCTGATGTTGATCTCTAGGGGGTCGGCCATGTTCTAAACCCCGTTCATCCAGAATTTATCGTCATGGCGCACGATCAACTTGCCTTCGGCCCTCACGCTGCTGCTTTTTTCCAGCGGGTAGCATTTGCCGCCCACGGTGTTGCTCTTGATGCCCTTGGCTGCTCCGGCCTGGTCGCCCTTGGTGGTGGGCACCAGGCTCATGTCGTAGACCACCACGGGGTTACCGTTGGCGCGCACGGATTTGGCCACGCCGGTGGCGGTTTTCAGGTCGGCGGTGACCGGGTAGGGCACCGGTGGGATGGCGCCGCCCATTGGGGTCTTGCACACGTCAGGAACGAGGCTGACCACTTTCCATTG
>NZ_JANLNV010000056.1 GCF_025465935.1 Pseudomonas sp. 7P_10.2_Bac1
ATCGGTCAGGGTAACGGTGAGGCTTTCGCCATTTTTTTGCGGCGAAGTGAGCACCGCGCTAAACGAGCCATCAAGCCCGACAACACCGCTGCCAATCTGCACGCCTGCGGCGTTTTTCACAGTGACAATGCTACCCGCCTCGCCCTTACCGGTCAGTGCCAAACCGTTGAGGCTTACGACCAGGTCGGTCGCAACCGCCGGTGGCGTGGTATCACCCGCTACCACAGGCGCTGCCGCCGACACGTTACCTGCCACATCGGTCAGGGTGACGTTGAGGGTCTCGCCATTTTTTTGTGGTGCCGTGAGGGTCGCCGTAAACGAGCCATCCAACCCGACAAGCCCGCCACCGATTACCACACCCGCCGCAGTTTTGACCGTCACGATAGAGCCCGGCTCACCTTTACCGCTAAGCAACAGACCATCGACGCTCACGGACAGGTTGGTCGCAGCTGCCGGCGCAGTAGTGTCACCAGCAACCACTGGTGCGGCCTGGGAGACGTTGCCTGCCTTGTCGGTCAGAGTGACGGTGAGGCTTTCGCCATTTTTTTGCGCTGGGTTGAGGTTGGCGGTAAGCGTGCCATCAGCACCAACGTTGCCAGTACCAACGGTCACGCCCGACGCGTTTTTGACTGTGACGGTGCTGCCCGCTTCGCCTTTACCGGTCAGCGTCAAACCATCCACGCTGACTGTCAGCTCGGTAGGTGCCGCCGGGGCAGTGGTATCGCCCGCCACCACCGGCGCATCCACAGACTCGTTGCCGGCCTTGTCGGTCAGGGTGACGTTGAGGCTTTCACCATTTTTTTGCGGAGCATTGAGGATCGCGGTAAACGAACCATCAGCACCGACGACGCCGGTACCTATGACCTCGCCCGCCGCGTTTTTCACGGTGACGGTGCTACCTGCTTCACCTTTGCCGCTCAGTTCCAGGCCATCAGTGCTGACAACCAGGTTGGTGGGTGCCGCCGGAGCGGTGGTATCGCCTGCAACCACGCTGATCGATGGAGATGAAAGATCCTGGTCATTGGTCAACGTTACGCCAAGAGTTTCACCGTTCTTTTGTGCACTATTAAGGTTGACGACAAAGTTGCCGTCCACGTCCACCGTGCCCGTACCGATCACTGCGCCCGCAGCGTTTTTGATCGTCACTGACAAACCAGCTTCACCTTTGCCGCTCAGGGTCAGGCCATCCGTGCTCACCACCAGGTCGGTAGGCGCTTCTGGCGCCAGGGCCCCACCCACAATCACGGTGCCGACCGGGGACTCATTTCCGGCCGCATCCTTCAATTGGACTTCCAGCGTTTGGCCATTGGCCTGAGCCGGGTCAAGCACAATTGCGAAGCTGCCATCAGTTGCGACAAACCCAGTACCTAGTAGCTGCCCGTCTGGACCTTTCACGGTCACAGCGGCACCAGCCTCACCTTTACCGGTCAACATCAGGCCTCCAAGGCTGACCGCAAGGTTAGTCGGGACATTCGGTGGCGTGGTATCAACGGAGATGACAGGGGCGGCCAGCGACTCGTTACCGGCCTTATCGGTCAGGGTGACGCTGAGGGTTTCACCGTTGATTTGCGCAGTATTCAAGGTGACAGAGAAGCTGCCGTTTGTGTCTACGACTCCTAAGCCGATTTGTACACCCAAGGCGTCTTTCACGATGACGGTGCTGCCTGCTTCGCCTTTGCCGTCCAGGGTCATACCATCAAGGCTGACCTTAAGCTCGGTAGGCGCTGCCGGTGCAGTGGTATCACCCGCCGTCACATTACCGGCCAAGGACACGTTACCGGCCTTGTCGGTCAGAGTGACAGTAAGCAACTCACCATTTTTCTGCGGGGTATCGAGAACGGCGGTAAACGAGCCCCCGGCGCCGACGATGCCGGTGCCGATTGTTTCGCCGGCTGCGTTTTTCACAGTGACCGTACTGCCGGCTTCACCTTTACCCGTCAGTTCCAGGCCATTGA
>NZ_JANLNV010000007.1 GCF_025465935.1 Pseudomonas sp. 7P_10.2_Bac1
CCTTATATTTAAAAAAAAAAAAACCCCCCCCCCCCCCCCCCCCCCAACAGGGGGGGTGTGCGCTGCGCAATCACCATGACATTACGTGGCGTCAGATGACTGTCGCAAAACTCGCCAACCTGCACCTCATAACCGCGCTCTTGCAAGTACATAGCCCGGTCCAGGACCAGCCACAACTCCAGCGGGCGGCGAAAAAGCCCGCGCACCAGTTCCAGGTTGCGGACCTGCGCCAAGCGTTGCCAACCCGCCGCTTCCAGCGCTTCCCAGTCTTCGGTGCCGGTTGTGGATAAGTTTTTCAGCGCCGCCAAGTCTTCGCAAAACTGGGCAAATGGCTTGCTCAACCAGGCACTGGGCAACGAGGGTGTGGATAAGTAGTCGTCACACTGGCGCAATCGACGCTGCAGCAGATCAAACCCCAAGCGCCGCGCCATCGATTCATCACGCTGACGCCGCACACGGCTGCCCGCGGTCACGGTTTCGCTCATCGGCAAGCTCAAGTCTTCCCGCGATAACACCAAAGGCGATGCCAAAGCCGCTGTGGATAACGCTTGATAGTGCGGCGCGCTGATGCGGTTGTAGCAGCACGGCGAAACCGCCAGTTGTGCACAGCCCGCGTCGCTGGCCAGTTGCAGCAGGCGAACATGCAAATCGCCGCAGGCATGCAAGGCCACAGGAGTCATGCCGGGTTGCAACTCAAGCGCAGCCTCAGCCGCCAACACGTCCTGCTGCACATGCCGGGCGTTAAGGTGATGACGCTGGCTCAGCACCTGGCCGGCCTCGACCAGCGCCGGGTCGTATTCCAGACATGTCAGTTGCTGCTCGGCAATCAAAAGCCGACGGCCCAAGTGCCCTTTGCCCGAGCACCAGTCCAGCCAGTGCGTCGGTGTGTGTTGAAAGCTCAGGCTTTGAGCAAACGCTTCGATTTGCTGCCATTTGCGTCCCGGCACGTCCACCTGCAAGCGCGAGGTGATAGGCGCAAGGGGCTGTATAGGCAAGCGCTCAAGGGCACAGAGGGCCAATGAGGTGGCGGCCCATTCGGTAAAAGGTGCGGGTGCGTCCAGCCACTGCGGCTGGTTGTGGCTGGCCTCGGCGTCTTGTAGCGAACGCTGGCGCAACCAGTGGGACAGTTCGGGATGTCGGGCTTCCCACGGCAGGTTCAGGTGCGTGAACGGCCGTGGGCGCCACAGGTGCTGGTGTTCACGTATAAACGTATCCAGCGCCTCAAAGCGGGCGAGCAGCGCCTCGCCCTTGAGGTTAACGGCCTTGGCAGGCATCGACGCGCAACCAGCGCTCCAGCAGTTTGAAACCCTGAATCAGCACGAACGACATGAGCAGGTAGATCACCCCGGCGATCAGGAACATGTCCACCGTCTGGTAGTTGCGGGCAATGATGGTGCGGGTCATGCCGGTCAGTTCCAGCAAGGTCACGGTACTCGCCAGCGAGCTGGCCTTGAGCATCAGGATCACTTCGTTGCTGTAGGCGGGCAGGCCGATGCGGGCGGCGCGCGGCAGTATGATGTGCAACAGGGTTTTGCCGCGTGACATCCCCAAGGCACGGGCGGCTTCGATTTCACCTGGCGGAATTGCCTGGATCGCACCGCGCAGGATCTCGGCAATGTACGCAGCGGTGTGCAGCGTCATGGTCAGCACCGCGCACCAGAATGGATCGCGCAAGTACGGCCAAAACACGCTCTCACGTACCGTTTCAAACTGCCCCAGCCCGTAATAGACCAGAAACAACTGGATCAGCAGCGGCGTCCCGCGAAAGAAAAAGATGTAGCCATAAGGCAATGAACGCACGTACCACAGCTTGGAGGAGCGGGCGATGCCCAGCGGAATGGCCACGATCAAGCCGGCGAGTACCGACAGGGCCGTCAGTTCCAGCGTCAGGGTCGCGCCCTGGATCAGCTTGGGCAGCCACTTGATGAAGAGTTCCCACACCAGCATTACGTTCTCCTCACGAAGCCGCGTGCGGCGCGTTTTTCAAGCACATGCATCGTGCCCATGGCCAATACCGTCAGGCCCAGGTACATCACGGCTGCCACCATGTAGAAGGTGAAAGGGTGTTTGGCGAAGGTCACGGCGTTTTGTGCCTGACGCATGATTTCTTCCAGCCCGATGACCGAGACCAGCGCGGTGTCTTTCATCAGGATCATGAATAAGTTGCCCAGACCGGGGAGGGCGATCCGCCACATTTGTGGCAGCACCAGCTTGGTGAAAATACGCGGTTTGGACAGGCCCAATGCCAGGCCCGCTTCGCGATGGCCCTTGGGGATGGCCAGGATGGCGCCACGAAACACTTCGGTCGCATACGCGCCAAAGCACAGGCCAAGCGCAATAACGCCCGCGGCAAAGGCGCTGAGCGTGAGGTTGGGGATACCAAAAAACTCGCCCAAGGCACGCACCGCATTGACGCTGCCGAAGTAAATCAGCAACACCCATAGCAGTTCGGGAACGCCGCGAACCAGTGTGGAATATGTACCGCCAAGCCATTTGAGCGGCTTGTACGGCGAAGTTTTGGCCAATGCACCAAGCAGGCCGAGCACCAGGCCCAGACACAGCGCAGTGAGTGCCAGTTTGACGGTCATCAGTGCACCAGCGGCAAGCGCCGGACCGAATCCGTATAAGTCGATAGTCATGGGTTAGGCAGGCTTTGCTAGGGACCGGCGCAGCCTTGCGGCGCGCCGGTCAGGCAGGTCAGTAAATGCTGAACGGGAAGTACTTGTCGTTGATCTTTTTGTAGGTGCCGTCGTCAACGATTTCTTTAAGCGCACCGTTCAATTTGTCTTTGAGTACGGTGTTGCCTTTTTTCAGCGAGATGCCGACTTTGTCGTCATCGTTTACAGGCTCGCCCTTGAACTCGTAAGGCTGGCCGTCTTTGCTCTTGAGCCAGTCAAAGTTGGCGTACTTGTCAGCCAGCAGGGCGTCGACACGACCGGCAACCAGGTCAGCGTAGGCGTTCTCCTGAGTGTCATAGAGCTTGAGCGTGATGTCGCTGCCCAGGTTGTCTTCCAGCCAGGTTGCAGCCTGAGTGGCACGCTGGGTACCGATGGTCTTGCCCTTGAGGTCAGCCTTGTCGGTTTTGAAATCGACATTTTTAGGCGCGATGAACTGCTGCTTGTTGGAGTAGTACGGGTTGGTGAAGTCGACCGCTTCCAGGCGCTCCGGGGTGATCGATTGCGACGACACCACGAAGTCGAACTTGCCGGCGATCAGCGACGGAATGATGCCGTCCCAGTCCGAGGTCACGATGGTGCAATCAGCCTTCATTTTTGCGCACAGGGCCATGGCGATATCAGGGTCGAAACCCACGACTTCACCGCTGGCGTTCTTGTTGTTGAACGGAGGGTAAGCCCCTTCGATCCCCACGGTGTACTTATCAACAGCCAAGGCATTAGCACTGAACACCAGGGTGGCGGCAGCAGCCAGGAGAAGTTTTTTATAGTTCTGCATTCGTATTGCTCCGTTAGCGATTGCTGGACATGAATTGTTTGCAGCGCGCTGAGACCGGGTTGTCGAACACCTGGTCAGGCGATCCTTGCTCTTCGATCAGGCCTTGGTGCAAAAACACGACTTCACTGGACACCTGACGGGCAAAGCCCATTTCGTGGGTGACCATGAGCATAGTGCGGCCTTCTTCGGCGAGCGCGCGGATCACACTAAGTACTTCCTGGACCATTTCTGGGTCAAGTGCCGAGGTGGGCTCATCGAACAGAATGACTTTAGGTTGCATGGCCAGCGTGCGGGCGATGGCGGCACGTTGCTGCTGGCCACCGGACAACTCCGAAGGGTAGGCATGGCGCTTTTGCGCGATGCCTACCTTGGCCAGTAGCGCTTCTGCCACTTCGATGGCTTCGGCCTTGCTCTGGCCCAGCACGCGGCGTGGTGCCTCGATGACGTTATCGAGGATGGTCATGTGCGGCCACAGATTAAAGTTTTGAAACACAAAACCCAGTTCGCTGCGCATGCGATTAATCTGTTTGCCATCGGCGGCAACCAGCTCGCCGGTCTTGGCTTTCTTGAGTTTGAGCTCTTCGCCAGCCACGAGGATCTGACCCTCGTGCGGATTTTCCAACAGGTTGATACAGCGCAGCAGAGTGGATTTGCCGGAACCGGAAGAACCCAGGATCGAGATCACGTCGCCGTCGCGTGCGGTCAGCGAGATACCTTTGAGTACCTCAAGCTCGCCGTAGCGTTTATGCAAATTGCGGATTTCAAGCGCGGGCGTGGCCAAAGCCATGTGCGGTCCTCATTGTGTTCGGGTGCGATCCTGCTATTGGGCGGCCTTCCTGGCGAGGGCCAAGCTAGCATAGGGTTGCCAAGGCAACCAGCCGCACCACCAGCACAAAAGGCAAGAGGGTGTTTGTTTGTCGCATCGCGATAGAAGACTGTCGCGCCGACAACAACCAAGCCCCGTATTGTGCCGTTCGGCCAGACAGGTGTCGCGTAAAAAAGGTCGCGATGTTGCCAGTTTTGGCCCTCTGTTGGAAGCACGAACCTACTAAAGGTCATTCATGCGCACCGGTTTGGGGCTGCGTGAGTAGATTTGGTTTTTTTTGGTGCGCGACGTAGCCTGTAACTGAGTGTTACGGTAACAAATAAGCAAAAAGCCATTACTCTCAACAGGTTACAAATTCTCCGCAATTGCCTTGCAGCCCGCGGAAACCGTGCACCTGTCACATTTTGGCTCAGTTATTGCGTAAATAATTCTAAACGCCCCGTTGGTTACTTTTTACGAAGGTAATAAATGAGGCGCTCGGAATGGCTTTCACTGCAAAGGTAGTCCCAATGAGCAATACACAAACCTCTAACGGCCTGGAGCAAGGGCTCAAGCCGCGGCATGTGACCATGCTGTCTATCGCGGGGGTCATCGGTGCCGGCTTGTTCGTCGGCTCGGGGCACGCGATCGCCCAGGCGGGTCCTGCCGTGCTGCTGGCCTACGCCGCAGCGGGTACGTTAGTGGTGTTGGTGATGCGCATGCTGGCCGAAATGGCCGTTGCCTCGCCGGACACCGGTTCGTTTTCCACCTACGCCGACCGTGCCATCGGGCACTGGGCCGGTTTCACTATCGGTTGGTTGTACTGGTGGTTCTGGGTGCTGGTTATCCCACTGGAAGCGGTGGCGGCAGGTACCATTCTGCATGCCTGGTTCCCGGGCGTGGAGATCTGGGTATTTACCCTGGTCATCACCTTGCTGCTGACCATCACCAACCTGTTCAGCGTCAAGAACTACGGCGAGTTCGAGTTCTGGTTTGCGCTGATCAAAGTGCTGGCGATCGTGGGCTTCATTGTGTTGGGCGCGCTGGCGATCTTCGGCGTACTGCCGACCAGCGGTGTCAGCGGCGTTTCGCATCTGGTCGACACCGTCGGCTTTATGCCCAACGGCATCGGCGCCGTGTTGGCGGCCATGCTGACCACCATGTTCTCGTTCATGGGCACTGAAATCGTCACCATCGCGGCGGCGGAATCCAAAGACCCAAGCAAGCAAATCACCAAGGCCACCAACTCGGTGATCTGGCGGATTGGCTTGTTCTACCTGGTGTCGATCTTCATCGTAGTGGCTCTGGTGCCTTGGAATGATCCAAGCCTGGCCAGCGTCGGTTCCTACCAGACTGCACTCGTCAGCATGGGTATCCCGAATGCCAAGTTGATCGTGGATATCGTGGTGTTGATCGCTGTGACCAGCTGCCTGAACTCGGCGCTGTATACCGCTTCGCGGATGCTTTTCTCCCTGAGCAAACGCGGTGACGCACCGGCGGCTGCCAAGCGCACCAATGCCAGCGGCACCCCTTACTGGGCGGTCATGATGTCCACCGGCGCAGCCTTCGTGGCGGTGTTCGCCAACTATGTAGCGCCCGCGGCGGTGTTCGAGTTCCTGCTCGCCAGCTCCGGCGCCATCGCGCTGCTGGTGTACCTGGTGATCGCGGTGTCGCAATTGCGCATGCGCAAAAAACGCACCGAAAAGGGCGAGAAAATCGAGTTCAAAATGTGGCTGTTCCCGGGCCTGACCTGGGCGGTGATCGTGTTCATCGTGGCCATTTTGACCATCATGCTGTTCCAGCCAGAGCACCAGGCCGAAATCATGGCCACCGGCTTGCTGAGCATCCTGGTCGTGGCGGCGGGCCTGCTGGTCACACGTCGTCGCAGCGCCGAGAAAACGGGGGCATCGGTACTTAACTGAGGCCAGGACGGCCGTACAGTTATGTCCAAAATAAAGGCCGCCCTCTGCTCAGAGGGCGGCCTTTTTTGTTGTGGTTGAAAGCTAGTCGATTTTAGGCACTGTGAAGCGGAATTCGCTGCCTTCACCCACGGTGCTTTCGGCCAGCAGTTGGCCGCCGTGGGCGTTGATGATGCCTTGGGAGATATACAGCCCGAGGCCCGTGCCAGAGGTGTTGCCTTCTTTGGCCGTCCAGTAGCGATCGAAGATATGCGGCAGTTGATCGGCGGGGATGCCTTTGCCCGAGTCGCGCACGCTGAACACAATGTCATCACCGTTGGACAGGGCCGCTACGACGATCTTGCCCTGCGCCGGAGTGAACTTGATCGCGTTGCTGATCAAGTTGGACAGCACCTGGAACAAGCGTTCCGGGTCGGCGTGGATGCGCAGGTCAGGCTCTGCATGAAAGCTCAGCTCAACGGCCTTTTCCGTCGCCAGTGGCATCAGCAAGGACAGCGCTTCCTCAAAAATCTGCGTCACGTCCAGGGCTTGTGCCGAGATGGTGTAGCGGCCGGCTTCGATCTTGGATGTGTCGAGCAGGTCTTCCAGCAGGATGTTCATGCGGCTGCTGGCCTGCTGCATGGTGTCGATGGCCGTGGTGATGCGCCGGGACGCATGTGAGCCGTCGCTGCTGAAGGTTTTTTGCATCATCCCGCAGAGCATCGAGATGATCGTCATGGGGTTGCGCAAGTCATGGGACACCACGGCCACCAGTTCGTCGCGCGCACGCACCGCTTGCTGCTCGCGATGCACCTGGCGGGCCAGATCGTTTTCCAGCGCTGAGCGTCTCAGGTCGTTGGCGGCGAACAGGTCACCGTGGCTCCATTTGGTCGAAATGCCGTCCATCTCGACTTTCCACAACTCGAACGAGGTGCGAGGGCTCAGGCGCATGCCTGATGCGCTCGGCTCCAGGTTGAGCGGCTTTCTGGGGTCGCCGCTCCAGGGAATGCTTTCTTTGACCTCGGTACGAAACCACAGCACGGCATTGTCGACAGGCTTGGGCAGGCTCATGGCCAACAGGCCGCTGGCAGTGTCCTTGTAGGCCTGTGCAGGGGCATATAGCTGCGAGAGGTTATGGGTGGAAAACACCGGCGCGTCGCTGTGCTTGAGCCACTGGTACAGGTCACGAATCTGCTCGGGCTTGGGGCATTGGCCATAGCGGTGCAGCACGTTGTCTTCCAGGATGGCCACGCCGCTGGCTTGTGTCAGTTCCATGAGCACTTTGTGTTCTTGGGCCAAGCCATCGAACACGTTATCGGGGCCCTGCACCATAGCGTTGTTGAGGCGGACCAATGCCTCCATTTTCGCTTCACGCTGGCGGTTGATCTCCAGGGTTTGCAAGGCGCTGATTTGCAGCGACAGTACCTGGCCAATGGTCTGGCACGCCATGCGCAACTCGTGAGGCACATGCAGCGGCGTGCGGTGGCCGCAACTGATCAAGCCCCACAGACGCTCGCCATCCATCAACGAAATACTCATGGACGACAGCACGCCCATGTTCTTCATGTATTGGCAATGAATCGGCGACACGCTGCGTAGCGTTGCCCCGCTCAGATCCAGCGGTTGCTGCGTGTCAGGGCGTAAGCGTGGCACCAGCTCAACCGGTGTGTAGTCGGCATTGGGGATGATGCGCAGCCAATGCGTGCGATACAGCTCTCGCGCTTGCTCCGGGATGTCAGAGGCGGGGAAGAACATGCCCTTGAACAGCTCCATCGACGGTGACGACGCTTCGGCAATCACCTGGCCGTGGCCTTCTTCTTGAAAGCGGTAAATCAGCACCCGGTCATAGCCGGTCAGTGCCTGAATCTCTTTGACACAAATGTCGTACAGCGCAGGCAGCGTCTTGGCGGCCTGCAGGCTTTGCAGCACGCGGCTCAGATTGCGGATCTTGGCCATGGTGCCCACCAACGCGGCCTCACCGGGTTTTAATTCAAGTTCCAGAATCAGCAGGTCGTGGTCGCGGTGCAGCAACCCTTCGTAGTGAACGCCCTGCAGTTGCAGCTCCAGCGGCGGGACATCAAGGTGCCCGGCCAGGCGCGCGGCTTGATCGACAGTGGCCGCTGCTTGCGGGCCGGTCAGCATCGACAGGGGCTGATTCAACAGCGCAGCGGGTGAAAGGCCGAACAGGGACTCGACGTTGGCACTGATTTGCTGGATATGCAGGTCCGGCTCGGACAGCGTCAGCAATACTCCGTGGGGCTGGATGGCGCCGGGAAAGCGAATTGGTTCGTCGGCGCAGTTGGCTAGCAACGTTTCAAAGGTTTCAGTGTCCAGCGGGTTCATAACAACACCTCCTGGCGTTCGAGCCAGCGCTCGAAACAGCTAAAAGTGGAACAGGCAGCGTCAACGGCTTCTGTGCGTCCTTGGGCATCCAGCGAAACGCCGCTCAGATATTCCAGAAAAGACTTCCAGTTGCGGCCGGTGGCTTCGCCATACACGTAAAGAAAAGCGCACCCGTTGCGGGCTTCCAGGCCCAGGTGTTCGGCGATTCGTTTACGCAGCACATTGCCGCCCAAGGTCGCCCCTTCAAGTACATACAACACCCCGAGCACGCGGCCCTGGCTGGTCAGTGCCGGCAGGGTCTCGCATCGCGCCAGTGCGCGGGTATCGATGTTCAGGGCCTGGAGATCCTGCTCCAGCGCGGGGGTCTTGAGCCTGGCGTGCAGATCAAAGCCTGGCGGGATCCATGCACTGTGTTTCAGTGCCTCTTCTATCGCCTGATAGAACCCGTAATAGGCTGCCAGTAAACGTGTGTAGAGCCCCAAATCAAGGCTATCCGAGAAAAACGGCAGGCGTTTTTCAAGTGCGACATGCAAGGTGTGAGTGCCAGAACGTAGCTCGGCCAGGACCGAAGGGAGAGGCGGGGTAGAAATGTCATGTGGCATGCGGTGTTTCGGGGCTCTCTGTGTGCGCTTATGAATAGGCGCTCATGATTGTTTGAATGCACCGAGTGTAAAAAGTGCAATTAATTTGCTAGCAGGTTAGCAGTTGGTTTTTTGTAAGAAGCGTCTTAACTGCACACAGGAACGTTTTTTTTGTCGACAGAGAGGTACTCATGCTCGAACTACGCCCCAGTTGCGAATGTTGTGATTTCGACCTGCCGGCAGACTCCGCCCAAGCCAGGATCTGCTCGTTCGAATGTACGTTTTGTGCGACATGTGTTGAGCAGAAACTGGGTGGAATTTGCCCTAACTGCGAGGGTGAATTGTTGCCGCGCCCACGCCGCCCCGCGAGCAAACTCACAAACAACCCGCCGTCAGCAGCACGGGTGTACAAGCCTGACGGGTGTTTTGCCCGGTGAGGTTTAAGCGCTAGAGGCCTCGATCAGCGCTTGCTCGCGGTCGAGCTCGGCGCGAAGTTCGTCCTCGGTCGGCAAAATAAGCGTGTATTTGCTGGCAAACAGTTGCTCATTGCCATTGAGTACCGAGTAGCGCACCACCGAGGCATCTTTTTGTGCGCACAAAATGATGCCCACCGTCGGGCAATCTTCGGCACCGCGCTTGAGGTCGTCATACAGGCGCACGTACATATCCATCTGGCCAATGTCCTGATGGGTCAACTCGCCGCGTTTCAAATCAAAGATCACAAAGCATTTGAGCAAGTAGTTGTAGAACACCAGGTCGACGTAAAAGTCTTTGCTCTCGGTGCTGATGCGCTGCTGGCGGGCAACGAAAGCAAAGCCTTTACCGAGCTCCAGCAAAAAGCCTTGCAGGTGATCGATCAAGGCTTGCTCCAACCCTGTCTCAAAAAGCCCGGTAACGGTGGGCATACCCAAAAATTCCAGCAGTACCGGGTCGCGCACAAATTCACGTGGGCTTTTATTCAGCGGCGCCACGTTGGCAGCGGCTTCTTGCTTGACTGCTGTGCGGTCCTGGCTGACCAACAACCGTTCGTAGTAAAGCGTACCGATCTGGCGCTCAAGCGCGCGGGTCGACCAATTAAGCGCGGCGCATTCGTTCATGTACCACTGGCGTGCGCTGTCGTTTTCAACGCGTAACAGTGTGCGGTAATGGGTCCAGCTCAATTCGTGACGCAGTGCGTCACACTTTGGAAAGGCCTGATAGAAAAGCCGCATGTAGCGAAGGTTGGACGTATCAAAGCCTTTTCCAAACTCGCGTGTCAGGGCTTTGGCCAGCGTTGGTAGCAGTTGCTTGCCATAGGCGGCGCGGGCAGCCCCGGCTTGTTCGTATTCGATGATATGCCGGCCCATGTGCCAGCAGGTGTGCACTTGCAGCGTATCAACAACGCGCAGGGCCTTTTGCCGTGCCTGGCGAATCAGTTCACCCAAAGAACACAGCAGGGGCGCTAAATCGGAGTCGCAAGGGACAGGTAGCGGAGGATTCATTGTTATTGCCGCGCATTGACCTAAAGAGCCAATGAGGATGTCACTGCCAATTCGTATTAGCTGTTGGTTTTTTGTGGGATATCTCTTTGATTTGACGGTGAAAATATTAGATTGGCGACTACCTCTGTAGGAGCGAGCTTGTCTCGCGATCTTTTGATCCTGGGATTCGCTCGTAGAGGCAGGGCGGGTGTTTACGCGTCAAGGATCAGCGAGTCGATCGTCGCTTTATCCGCGCGCAGGGCGTGACACAACAGAAAGGCTTGATGGGCGTCGAGTGAGCGGCGGGGTAAACGGAACCCGGCAGGCACGAAGCCTCCCGTGCCCAGCCGCCATAAAGTGATAGTTCAGGCTGTCGGTAGAGTCAAAAGCCCCTCACCCTAACCCTCTCCCGGAGGGAGAGGGAACTGATTGGGGGTTGCTGTGGATCTTTTTCGGCCAGAAAGTCCTTCGCCAAATCCCAAAGACAACGCGGTCAATTCCCTCTCTACGTGAGAGGGAATTGATTGGGGGTTGCTGTGGATCTTTTTCGGCCAGAAAGTCGTTTGCCAAATCCCAAAGACAACGCGGTCAATTCCCTCTCTACGTGAGAGGGAACTGATTGGGGGTTGCTGTGGATCTTTTTCGGCCAGAAAGTCGTTCACTGAATCCCAAAGACAACGCGGTCAGTCCCCTCTCCCTCCGGGAGAGGGCTAGGGTGAGGGCGCTTTAAAGGAGCACACCCGCCCCGGCATCCCCGCCGCCAATTCCCCCTGCAGCAACCATTGCAACGCAATCGGCCACAACGTGCCCTGAAACCGGCTATGGAAAAACGCGAAATGCCCAATGGCCGCTTCGCCGATTTCTTGTGGGTCTATGCGCAAGTGCGTACGCGGGCTGGCGCTGAAATGGCTCAGCAAGCGTTCAGTGGCATCGACCGTGCCGAAAGGATCGTCGCTGAGGCTGATGGCCAGGGTTTTGGCCGTTACCAACGTAAAGGGCAGGGCTGCCAGCATGCGTGCACTGGGCAGCCGTTCGTAGCGCGTGCCCAGGCCGCACCAGTCGTTAACCACGCCTGCTGGCGTGTCTTCCAGCCAGCCCAGGCGCTTACCCGGAAAGTAGCCACACAGCCGCGTCAGCAGCGGCATCGCCACATGCCATTTGGCGAGCATCTGCCAGCGCTGGTCAGGCGCATAGTCGCGCCAGTGCGCAAATTGCGCGCCCACCGTGACCACATGCCGTATCACCGCACCAGACGCTCCCAGCCCCGCTGCACAGCCGCCAAAGCTGTGCCCAACCACATCGATCGGCTGGCCTGGGAATTCGCGCTGTGCGCGCTTGAGCAGCGCCTCAAAGTCGAGTGTGCCCCAATCCGACCAGGAGGCCTTGAATCCGCGTAACGACCCGGTCCGGGACGCACCGATGCCACGGTAGTCAAACACCATCACATCCAGCCCATGGCTGAACAGATAATCGGCAAAGCGTGAGTAGTAGTTGCAGCGTACCGACGTCGCGGCGTTGATGATCACCACCGCGCGGGCGGGGTCAGGCGTCGCATGGCGCCACTCAATACCGCCCAGCACGTAACCGTCAGCCGCGGGCTCGGAAAATGCCCGGCTGACAGGTGGAGTCAGCGCTGCGGTCAGTGCGCGCTCCGGGCGTTGCGCTCTTGCAACACGCCTGAGGCGTCGACATAAGCCTTCTGGAACGCCGGGGATTCAATCCAGGCCACGGCACTGTCCTCGTCGTCACCATGGATGGCGATGCGGTACTCGATCAACAAGCCCATCAGGAAATCCGTAGCCGGCTCTTCTTCCTCTTCCGAGATCACCAACTCCAGCACCGGGTATTGCAAGAACACCGTGCACATCGTTTGCAGATTGATGGCTTCGGCAGACTTCATGACCTGGAACAAATCATCGTAATCAGCCGGGTCAAAGCCGTTGTCGAGGATGTCCTGGAAGTTGAACGTACTCAGGTCGATCTTGACGTCATCGAACGGGTGGTCGATCAGGCTGGTCGCCGACGTCTTGGCCGGCTTGCCGATGCGATTCTGCTTGGCTTTGGACTTGGCCCGCTGCGCATGCTTTTGCTGTTTTTTAGGCGATGACATTGAAAGGGTGTGTCCTTGCAGGCTGAAGAGAGGATTGAACCTCATCTCTTTGCAATCGCCAAGAGAGGTGGCGCTTACGGATAAAAATCGCGCGCAACAAAAAACCCGCACTAGGCGGGTTTTTTGTTTGCTTTGAGGTGGTGTGAACACCACATCAATGCTGAATGTGGTGCCCAGAGACGGAATCGAACCGCCGACACGGGGATTTTCAATCCCCTGCTCTACCGACTGAGCTATCTGGGCAACGGGGCGCATTAGAAGCTTTTTCCGAGGATCCGTCAAACACTTTTTTCAAAAAATTTTAATTATTACCGTCGCTTACGGACCAAACCCTTTAAAACCGGGGTTTATTCGCTCGGCGGAACGTAGCCTTCTGCTTTGGCATATTCTTCACCGCTGAAGAACTTATCCATCTCGCCCTGCAAATATTTTCGATCGTCGGCGTTCATCATGTTCAAACGCTTCTCGTTGATCAGCAATGTCTGGTGTTTTTGCCAGTCTGCCCAGGCTTTGGCCGAGACGTGGTCAAAAATGTCCTGGCCTTTGGCGCCAGGGAAGGGCGCGCGTTCGAGGGCGGGCAGTTCTTCTTTGTATTTGCGGCAGATGATGGTGCGGGTCATGAGGACTCTCCTGCGTGTATTAGGTCGGCTGCGCGTTTGAGCAGCTTCTTCACCGGGGCAGCAAGGCCCAGGCGAGGCGGGGTGGCGAGGTTATACCAGAGCCAGTCAGCCTCGGCCACGTGATGGCCAGACTCCTGGACGTGGATCAACCAGGGTTCGATGGCCAGTTGGAAATGGCTGAAGGTGTGGATCAGACCTGGCAGTTCGTGTTGCGCGCCCACTGCCAGTGAATGTTGCTGCGCCAGGGACTCAATGTCGGTGAAGTCGTCTAGCTCGGGCAGGCTCCACAGGCCGCCCCATATACCGGTCGATGGGCGGCGGTAGAGCAGAATTTCGCCTTGGGCGTTGGTCAGCAACGGCATCAACGTGCGCTTTTGCGGGATGGTCTTGCGCGGCTTGGGGACCGGGTAGCGGGTCTCCAGGCCGAGCATGTGCGCTTCGCAGTGGGTTTCCAGCGGGCACAACAGACAGCTGGGCTTGCTGCGGGTACACAGCGTGGCGCCCATGTCCATCATCGCCTGGGTGTAGGCGTTGACGCGTTCGTAGGGTGTAAAGCGCTCTGCGGTGGCCCACAGCTGTTTGGCCACTTTAGGTTCGCCCGGGTAGCCTTCTTGCGCGGTAAAGCGCGCCAGCACGCGTTTGACGTTGCCGTCGAGGATCGGTGCGCGCAGGCCCATGCTCAGGCTGGCAATCGCGCCGGCGGTGGACAGGCCGATGCCAGGCAGTTCCACCAGTTTTTCTAGGTCACGCGGGAATTCGCCGCCGTACTGCTCGACGACGATTTTCGCGGTTTTTTGCAAGTTGCGGGCGCGGGTGTAGTAACCCAGGCCGGTCCACAAATGCAGTACTTCGTCTTCAGGGGCTGCGGCCAGGGCTTCGACCGTTGGCAGTGAAGCCATGAACCGGTCGAAGTAGTTGAGCACGGTGCTGACCTGAGTCTGTTGCAACATGATTTCCGACACCCACACCCGGTAAGGGGTTATGCCCTGTTGCCAGGGCAAATCGTGGCGGCCGTGGCGGTCGTACCAATCCAGCACGGCACTGGCGAACTGCTCATCTCTCATCGTTTGAACAGCCCTTTGAGCGCGTCCTTGAGTTCAGGGCTGACTTTGTCACCGAGTTTCTCTTCAATTTTCTCGCTCAATTTGTTGCCGGCGGCTTTGACGGCGACCTTGCCCAAGCCTTCTTTATCCAGGCGGCAGGCCTTGGCGCCCAGTTCCAGCGGGCCACGGCAGCGCAATGGCAACGCAATGCCGACGAAGTTCTTGCCCACCTGGCAAGCCGGGTCCGGCATGGGGCGGGTGTCGCCTTCGATGGTGATACCGATGCGGTAGTCCATGCCCAGTACGCGCAGGTCGATGTCGCCATCGCCTTTGACGCTCAGGCCAGGGATGCGCACAACCAGGTCCTGGTTGCTGGCCACGCCGTTACGGAACACCAGGCTGCCCTTGAGCTCGTTGAATGGCGTGTCTTTGCCCAGCGGAGCGCCGCTCAGGGTTTTGCGGTTGAGGGTGGAGATGGCTTTGCACAGTTGCTGTTCAATGTTGGCGTTGAGCAGCACGCCATTGTTGAGGGCGAAACTGGCGGTGCCGTTGAGGCTTTGAATCAGCGCGCTCTGGCTATTGCCGCTCGCGGTGATGTTGCTGTTGAGGGTCAACAGGCCAGTCACAGGTGAGTTCTGGCCCTGGCTTTGGAGGATTTTCTCAACCGGCACGTTGCTGATGCGGGTTTGCAGCTTGACCAGCGGCAAGATCGGCTGCACATCCAGGCTGCCGTTGGCGGCAAAGGTGCCTTTGAAGAGGCTGCCGCTCAGGTTCTCAAGGGTCAGCACACCGGCCTTGCTGGTGGCCTTGAGCGCAGCATTCTGAATCGGCAGTTTGCTGAGGGTCAGTTGACCAAAGCTGATGTCGGCGTCCAGGTCCAGGGTTTTGAGGTGGGCAACGGGGATCAGCTTGCTCGTGCTCCAACCGCTTTTGGTCGGCGCATCTGGCAGCGGGCTGTCGCCTGATCCGGCCAGGGCACTGTCTTCGCTGCCTTTGACTTCAGCCTGGCGTGCGGCTTTGGCGCCGTTGGCCTCGGCCGATTTAGGCGGCAGGTAGCGATCGGCATCGAACGTGTCGCCTTTGAGCTGAATACGCAGGGCTTGCTTGGCGAAGTCTTCTACGGCGATGCGGCCGCTGAAGGTGCTGTCGTCGAGACTCAGCTTGAGGTCGTCAAAGCTCACGCTGTTGGGTGTGCCCGTGAGTTGGGTGACCAGTTCGAACTTGCTCAGGCTGCCTGGCGCCATGGCGGGCAGGGTCTGGCCGATGCTGTCGAGGAATTTGGCCAGGTCGAGCTGGGCAATCGACAGGCCGCCGCTGATTTGCGGGGTTTTGTCGAGGCTGTTGGCCTTGAGTTCACCGAGGGCGCGCAGCTGGTTGGCAGAAATCTTGAGGCTGCTCCATTCGGCGACGTTCGCAGCCAGATCCACCAACAGTTGGCCCGAAGCGGAGAAGTTTACGGTTTTGCCTTGCAGCGGCTCACCCGAGGCTTCGCCCAGAATTTTCATGTCTTCGAACTGATAGCGCTTGAGCACGCGGTCAAAGCGCAGCTTGCCGTCGAGCTCGGTCTTGACCCGCATCACAGGCTGGTTGCTGCCCAAAAAGGCGGTCAATTTGACCGGGATGCTGGTGGCTTCGTGAACCGGGCCGGTGCTCAGTTGGATACTCTCGGCGCTGAATTGCTTACCGGTTTGCTCATCGCTGTATTCAACGCGAGCGTTGTTCACGGTCAGGCTGTCGATGTCGAGCTTGATCGGCTGGCTGGTAGCCTCCGAAGGGGGGCTGGCAGGTTTGGTACCGTCCGTTGCAACGGTCCCTTTGCCGGCAGCGTCTGGCGCTGGCTTGCCAATGTCTTCCCAGTTGCCGCGACCGTCTTTATCGCGGGTCAGGTGCAGGTTCAGGCCTTCGACCCGAACGTCGCTCATTTGCACTTCTTTGCGCAGCAGCGGCAGGACGCGTACCGACAGACCCAGCATTTGCAGGTCGGCAAACGGCTGATCGGGGGCTGTCAGGGTCGCCACGCTGGCGTCGTGCAGTTCCAGGCCAAGCCACGGGAAGAGGCTCCAGCCGATGTCGCCATTGAGAGTCAGCTCAATGTGGGCTTTGTCACGGGCTATCTGACGGATCTCGTCTTTGTAATCGTTGGGATCGAACAGGTGGCTCAGGGCAAAGCCCAGCGCCACGATGATCAGCAACAATCCGAGAACCACCAGACCCAGGATTTTGCCGAACGCTTTCATGGGCGAGTCCTTGTAAGTCTGTTGGGAGGTGAGTTTCAAATTTAGCCGCTGAGTATAGCGCCACGCGAAGGCTGACTGGGGCGTGGATAGTGTCAGAACAGTTTGCTGATTAAAGACCGCATCAGTGTGGGCTTTGACCTACGCTCAAATGGTAATCTCCGCCCGTTTTCCAGGCCTTCCAAGGCGCTGTGTCTCGCCTTGATCTGAACCCTTCAAAACGGCTGTGTGCTTCACCGCGCCAAAAGTCGGGGGTTGAGCGTACCTGGGAAACATTTCATCCATGGGGGAGATAACAATGACAACCAGTACTGTGGCGGGCAGCCCTGCCTCGCAGCCTGCGTTTTTGTCCAAAGAACGCATCATCGCAAAACCTGGCTTCAATCGTTGGCTGGTTCCACCTGCCGCGTTGGCCATTCACTTGTGCATCGGCATGGCGTACGGTTTTTCCGTGTTCTGGCTGCCGTTGTCCAAGGCGGTAGGGATCAGCGAACCGGTGGTTTGTGCGCCGGACATGAGTTTTATCGCGCAGGTGTTTTCATCGCAATGTGACTGGCCGATCTCGATGCTCGGCTGGATTTATACCTTGTTCTTCATCTTTCTGGGCTGTTCGGCAGCCGTGTGGGGCGGTTGGCTGGAACATGCCGGGCCACGCAAAGCGGGCGTTGTGTCGGCGTTGTGCTGGTGCGGCGGCTTGCTGATCTCGGCACTGGGCATCTATACCCACCAAATCTGGCTGATGTGGCTGGGGTCGGGGGTGATCGGCGGTATCGGCCTGGGCCTGGGTTACATTTCACCTGTGTCGACACTGATCAAGTGGTTCCCGGACAAACGCGGCATGGCCACTGGCATGGCGATCATGGGCTTCGGCGGCGGGGCCATGGTGGGCGCACCACTGGCCACCGCATTGATGGGGCATTTCGCCGGGCCGGATGGTGTGGGCGTGTGGCAAAGCTTTGTGGCAATGGCGGCGATTTACTTCGTGTTCATGATTGGCGGTGCCTTGTCGTATCGTGTGCCGCCGACCGGCTGGAAGCCCGCAGGCTGGACACCCTCGCCTAACAAAGTGGCCAACTCGATGATCACCAAGCGCCATGTGCACGTGAGCGTGGCCTGGAAAACACCGCAGTTCGCCTTGGTGTGGCTGGTGTTGTGCCTGAACGTGTCGGCCGGTATCGGCATTTTGGGCATGGCCTCGCCGTTGTTGCAGGAGGTATTTGCCGGCAAGTTGTTGGGCAACGACCTGTCGTTCAGCCAGCTCGACGCTGCGCAACTGGGCCAGATTGCGATCATCGCCGCCGGGTTCACTGGCTTGCTGAGCTTGTTCAACATTGGCGGACGGTTCTTCTGGGCATCGTTCTCGGATTACCTGGGGCGTAAAAACACCTATTTTGTGTTCTTCGCGCTGGGGTTTGCGTTGTACGCCATGGTTCCCAACCTGGGGCATCTGGGCAACGTGTCGCTGTTTGTGGCGGCGTTTTGCATCATTTTGTCGATGTACGGCGGCGGTTTTGCCACGGTGCCGGCTTACCTGGCGGACCTGTTCGGGACACAAATGGTCGGGGCAATCCACGGTCGTCTGCTGACCGCCTGGGCGGCAGCGGGCGTGCTGGGGCCTGTGCTGGTCAACTATCTGCGTGAGTATCAGTTGAGCATCGGGGTGCCGCGCGCGGCGGCCTACGACATCACGTTGTACATCCTTGCGGGCCTGCTGGTGTTGGGCTTTATCTGCAACCTGCTGGTGCGCCCGGTGGCCGACAAGTACTTCATGACCGACGCACAACTGGCGGCCGAGCAGGCGCTGGGGCATGACAAAGGCACGAGCACCACGACTTCGCTGGAGTGGGAAGCCGCGCCGGGCAGCCGGCCGTTAACCATTGCCGCCTGGCTGGCGGTGGGCATTCCCCTGCTGTGGGGCGTATGGGTCACAGTCCAGAAGACGGCGGTGCTGTTTCACTAACATCCGTGGTTAATCTGTAGGTGCGAGCGTGCCTTGCGATCTTTAAAGATCAAAAGATCGAGAGGCACGCTCGCTCCTACAGTGTTTTACGTACGCTCATCCCCTTCCATGTTTCTGTTTGCCTGACCCGTGCCTATAATGGCCACCTTTTTCGCCCAATGATTTTGCGGAGCTGGTGATGGCCGAACGTAAGGCGTCAGTCGAGCGCGATACTCTGGAAACCCAGATCAAAGCCTCGATCAACTTGGATGGTACCGGTAAGGCCCGATTTGATATCGGTGTGCCTTTTCTTGAGCACATGCTCGACCAGATCGCCCGACACGGGCTGATCGACCTGGACATCGAGTGCAAAGGCGACCTGCATATCGACGATCACCATACCGTCGAGGACGTTGGCATTACCTTGGGTAAAGCCTTCAGTCAGGCCGTTGGCGACAAAAAAGGCATGACCCGCTACGGTCACGCTTATGTCCCGCTGGATGAAGCGCTGTCACGCGTGGTCATCGACTTTTCGGGCCGTCCTGGCCTGCAAATGCATGTTCCGTACACCCGTGCCACCGTCGGCGGTTTCGACGTTGACCTGTTCCAGGAGTTCTTCCAGGGCTTTGTGAACCACGCCAACGTGACACTGCACATCGACAACCTGCGCGGCACCAACACCCACCACCAGATCGAAACCGTATTCAAGGCTTTCGGCCGCGCGCTGCGCATGGCGATTACGCTTGATGAGCGCATGGCCGGGCAAATGCCATCGACCAAGGGCGTGCTCTGATGCAGACAGTGGCGGTTATCGATTACGGCATGGGCAATTTGCACTCGGTGGCCAAGGCGCTGGAGCACGTTGGCGCCGGTCGGGTGCTGATTACCAGCGATGCCAACGTGATTCGCGAAGCCGACCGTGTGGTGTTTCCGGGTGTGGGCGCGATTCGCGACTGCATGGCTGAAATCCGTCGCCTGGGTTTCGACACGCTGGTGCGTGAAGTCAGCCAGGACCGTCCGTTCCTCGGGATCTGTGTGGGCATGCAAGCCCTGCTCGACAGCAGCGAAGAGAACGGCGGTGTGGACTGCATCGGGCTGTTCCCGGGGCAGGTGAAGTTCTTCGGCAAGGACCTGCACGAAAACGGCGAGCACCTCAAAGTGCCGCACATGGGCTGGAACGAAGTGCAGCAGAAGGTCGATCACCCGCTGTGGCACAGCATCCCGGACCTGGCGCGCTTCTACTTTGTGCACAGCTACTACATCGAGGCGGGCAACCCTCGCCAGGTGGTCGGTGGCGGGCATTACGGTGTCGACTTCGCCGCCGCGCTGGCCGAAGGGTCGCGTTTCGCGGTGCAGTTCCATCCCGAGAAGAGCCACACCCACGGCCTGCAGTTGCTGGAAAACTTCGTGGCCTGGGACGGGCGTTGGTAATGGCCGCCCGTAAGCCGAAGGCGCCGATTCTCACGCTCACCCCAGAGCAAGAGAGCGAAGCTACCAGCAAAATTAAACGCTTTATGGAAGACCGCTTCGAACTGGACCTGGGTTCGTTTGAGGCGGCCGAAATCCTTGAGCTGTTCACTCGCGAAATCGCGCCGCATTACTACAACCGGGCGATTTTCGATGTGCAGGCGCACCTCAAAGAGAGGTTCGAGAGCATCGAAAGCGATCTGTGGGCACTTGAAAAGAATTGAGTCAGCTGAAAGCCTCAAGCAACAAGCCGCAACAGTAGAAGCGAGACCGCGTTCCGCTTTTCTTGCCGCTTGTAGCTCAAAACTTGCAGCTCTTACGACGTAGGAGAAAGCATGCTAATTATTCCCGCTATCGATCTTAAAGACGGTGCCTGTGTACGTCTGCGCCAGGGCCGTATGGAAGATTCCACGGTGTTCTCCGATGACCCGGTGAGCATGGCCGCCAAATGGGTAGAAGGCGGTTGCCGTCGTCTGCATCTGGTTGACCTGAACGGCGCCTTTGAAGGCCAGCCGGTCAATGGCGAGGTGGTGACCGCCATCGCCAAGCGTTACCCGCACCTGCCGATCCAGATTGGTGGCGGCATTCGCTCGCTGGAAACCATCGAACATTACGTCAAGGCGGGCGTGAGCTACGTGATTCTGGGCACCAAAGCGGTCAAGAACCCTGAGTTCGTGGCGCAAGCGTGCCGTGCCTTCCCCGGCAAAATCATTGTCGGCATGGATGCACAAGATGGCTTTGTGGCTACTGACGGCTGGGCTGAAGTCAGCAACGTACAGGTCATCGACCTGGCCAAGCGCTTTGAAGCAGACGGCGTGTCGGCCATCGTTTATACCGACATCGCCAAAGACGGCATGATGCAGGGCTGCAACGTGGAGTTCACCGCCGCCCTGGCTGCGGCCACGAGCATCCCGGTGATCGCGTCGGGCGGTATCCACAACCTGGGCGATATCAAGGCCCTGCTGGACGCCAAGGCGCCGGGCATCGTGGGCGCCATCACGGGCCGCGCCATTTATGAAGGCACGCTGGATGTGGCTGAGGCGCAAGCCTTCTGCGACAGCTACAAGGGCTGAGGAGAACCGCATGGCGCTGGCCAAACGCATCATCCCTTGCCTGGACGTGGACAACGGCCGGGTTGTGAAGGGCGTTAAATTCGAGAACATCCGCGATGCGGGTGACCCGGTAGAAATCGCTCGTCGGTATGACGAGCAAGGTGCTGACGAGATTACCTTTCTCGACATCACTGCCAGCGTCGATGGCCGCGACACCACGCTGCATACCGTTGAGCGCATGGCCAGCCAGGTGTTTATCCCGCTGACCGTGGGCGGCGGCGTGCGCTGCATTCAAGACATCCGCAACCTGCTCAATGCCGGTGCCGACAAGGTGTCCATCAATACCGCAGCGGTGTTCAACCCTGAGTTTGTGGGTGAAGCAGCGCAGCACTTCGGCTCGCAGTGCATCGTGGTGGCGATTGATGCCAAGAAAGTCTCACAGCCGGGTGAAACCCCGCGCTGGGAAATCTTCACCCACGGCGGGCGCAAGCCGACCGGGCTCGATGCGGTCGAGTGGGCGAAGAAGATGGAAGGTCTGGGCGCCGGTGAGATCCTGCTGACCAGCATGGATCAGGACGGCATGAAAAGCGGCTTTGACCTGGGCGTGACCCGTGCGATCAGCGACGCGCTGGGCATTCCGGTCATCGCGTCCGGTGGCGTCGGCAACCTGCAACATCTGGCGGATGGCATCCTTGAAGGCCATGCCAGCGCCGTACTGGCCGCGAGTATTTTCCACTTTGGCGAATACACCGTGCCAGAGGCCAAGGCCTATATGGCTGAGCGCGGGATTGTGGTGCGTTAACAGCGCCGCCCCTTTCAGCGCCCGCAACGGGCGCTGAATGCTTCACTGCTGATCCCTCCTCAATGCCTTCGTCGGGTCGTCTTTATATTGATAAAGCCGTGACCACGGCATTGGGTTGCGCGGGTATTTTCAGCGTTTATTGGCAAGCGTTAATGCAAGCAGTGGCAGCAGCCATTAGCCATCAGGCCAACGGCGACTGGACAGCGTGGCAAGCCCACGGCACTCTTTGTTCACCATGGATTTGGGTAAACGTTATGTTTAAGCGTCTTTGTTACTTACTTGCCAGTTGCATGATGTTGCTGGCCAGTAGTGTGTTTGCAGCTCAGGCTGAACATCCGTCACTGGTGTTGCTGACTGAAAACTTTCCGCCATACAACATGGCTAAAAACGGCAAGAATTTCGCGCAGAATCAGAATCTTGAAGGCATTGCCGTCGATATTCTGCGCGAGACGTTCAAGCGCGCCGATATCGACTACAGCATGACCCTGCGCTTCCCTTGGCAGCGTATCTACAACCTGGCGCTGGATAACCCCAACTTCGGGGTTTTTGTGACCGCCCGGGTGCCTGACCGTGAGCACCTGTTCAAGTGGGTCGGCCCACTGGGCCCGGACGATTGGGTGCTGCTGGCACGGGCCAATAGCCCGATCGAATTGACCTCGCTGGAGCAGGCGCGGCCGTACCGGATAGGCGCTTACAAGGGCGATGTGATCGCCCTGTCCCTGGAAAAGCAGGGGTTTACCCCGGTGATCGTACTGCGCGACCAGGACAACGCAAGAAGGCTGCAGTCCGGGCAAATTGACCTCTGGGCCACGGGGGATCCAGCCGGCCAGTTCTTGGCCAGGCAGGTCGGTATTTCAGGGTTCAAGACGGTGCTGCGTTTTAATCAGGCCGAGTTGTATCTGGCCTTGAATAAAGAAGTGCCTGACGCCGTTGTGACCAAGCTGCAAACCGCACTGGACCAGCTCAAGGCCGAGGGTGCGCTGGACAAGATCCGCGCCCGCTACCTCTAACCCCAATCCCTTTGTAGGAGCTTGCCTCGCGATCTTTTGATCTTAAAAGCTCGCTCCTGCAGGGATGACTCAGCGGTAAACCCCATTCTTGCCATGCGCATCCATCGCCTGGTTGCTGCGCACGCCGATCATTTGTTTGATATCGATCCAGTCGATGCCCTGGGCTTGCAGCTTGGGCAGTTCGCGCTCCAGCACAGCCAGGGTTTGCGGGTAGGGGTGGCCGATCATGACCACCGAGCCGTGGGTGCGCGCGTGTCTGATCGCGGTGTTGAGCTGCTGGGTGATGGCTTCTTCGGTGCGCACGTTGTCGAGGAACACGTCACGCGACACGCTGGCCAGGCCGATCTTTTGCGCTTGGGCCGCGGCGACGGTCTGCGCGCTGGTGCGGCTGTCGACGAAGAACTTGTGACGCTGTTGCAGTTCACCCATCAGCCAGGCCATGGCCTGGGGCTGGGCGGTCATGCGGCTGCCTTCGTGGTTGTTGATGCCGCTGGTGTAGGGCACGGCCTTGAAGGCGGCGTCCAGGCGCTTGGCCAGTTCGTCCAGGGGTAAATCGGGATGCCAGGCAAAAGGTCCGGTGGCCGGGTCCATGGGCATGTGCAGGATGACGATTTTGCCGGCTTTGTGCGCCTCGCGGGCGAACTCGGCGGCGTGCGGTGTATCGGGCATGATCGCCGTGGTGACAGGCCCCGGGAAGGCCAGTACGCGACGATCACGGGGCAGGTTTTGCCCCAGATCGTCGATGATCAGGGTGAGGTAGGCCTTGCGTGGAGTCGCTGGCGGGCTGTCAGGCGCCGCGTGGGCGGCACCGGACAGGCAGCAGAGCAGGGCGACGAGCGACCAGAAACGCACCGTCAATTGCCGCGTGTGATGCTCAGGCCCTTGAGCAGGCTCAAGGCCTGGCTCAACTGATAGTCATCGTCCTGCGGCATTGGTTTGGCTTTGGGGCCCGAACCGGTGGGTTTGTCGGCACCGCCGTTGCCATTGCCGAGGTGACCTTGCAGGTCGGCCTCTTTGTAGTACTCGTTGTCTTGCTCGCGGGTGATCTTGGCACGGCTCACTTCGATGTCTGGCACGATCCCCTGGGCCTGGATGGAGCGACCATTCGGGGTGTAGTAGAGCGCGGTGGTGATCTTCAGCGCGCGGTCGTTGTTCAGCGGCAAGACGGTTTGTACCGAGCCTTTGCCGAAGCTTGGAGTACCCATGACCACGCCGCGTTTTTGGTCCTGCAGGGCGCCGGCGACGATTTCCGACGCCGAGGCGCTGCCACCGTTGATCAGTACCACCAGCGGCACGGCCTCGCTCAAATCCTTGCCGGTGGCCGAGAAGCGCAGCTCGGAGTTGGGCAGGCGGCCCTTGGTGTAGACGATCAGGCCTTTCTTGATGAAATGGTCGACCACTTCAACCGCCGATTGCAGCACGCCGCCAGGGTTGTTGCGCAGGTCCAGGATGATGCCCTTAAGCTTCTTGTTGCCGTTCTCTTTGCGCAGTTTGGCCAGCGCCGCGGCGACTTCTTCGCCGGTCTTGACCTGGAACTGGGTGATGCGGATGTAGCCGTAGCCGTCTTCGAGCAGTTGCGCCTTGACGCTCTTGACTTGGATGTTGGCGCGGGTCAGCGTCACGTCGAACGGCGCACCGCCACCGCGGACCAGGGTCAGGGTGATCTTCTGGCCGACCTTGCCGCGCATTTTGTCCACAGCTTCGGTCATGGTCAGGCCGTTGGTAGGCTGGCCATTGATCTTGACGATAAAGTCGCCAGCCTGAATGCCGGCCTTGCTGGCGGGAGTGTCATCGATGGGCGAGACGATTTTGATATTGCCGTCTTCGGACCCGACTTCGATGCCCAGGCCGCCGAACTCGCCGCTGGTGCTTTCCTGCAATTCAGCGAAGTCTTCTGGCCCCAGATACGCGGAGTGCGGGTCAAGGTTGCTGAGCATGCCCTTGATGGCGTTCTCCAGCAGGGTCTTGTCGTCTACCGGTTCAACATACGCGGCCTTGATGCGGTCCATGACCTCGGCAAATGTACGCAGCTCTTCCAGCGGCAGCGGTGCCTTGGCACTGGCGGCGGGCGCCGCAGGCTGAGCGACTGGCTGGGCAGCCAATGCCAGTGGTGAGCCAATCACCAGAGCGATCGTCAGGGCCAGCGAGTTGAGGCGGGACAAGTGCGGCATGTTGAACGAACTCCTACGTATTAAAGGTGATGAACTCATCCTTGAGTGCGGCACCATTGTGCAGGGTCGCTGGGGCGGCCCTGCTGACGAATAGCAAAGTACAGCGCGGGTGTGGCTTGCCCGCCGCTGTTGCCCACGGTGGAAATCACATCGCCAGCTTTCACAATGTCTCCAGCCGACTTGAGCAATGTCTGATTGTGGCCATACAAGCTTAAGAAACCATTACCGTGGTCCAGAATGACCAGTTGCCCAGCACCGCGCAGCCAGTCGGCAAACACCACACGACCGCCGTGCACCGCATGCACCTGGGTGCCCGCATTGGCGCTGATCATCACGCCGTCCCACTTGGTCCGGCCATCATCGCCACGGCTTTCACCGAAGCGAGCAAGCAATCGACCATCAACCGGCCAAGGAAGTTTGCCTCGTGCCTGAGAAAAAGGTCCGCCATAAGAGACGCCTGCACTTGAAACCAAGGCACCTGGGGTCGACTTGACGGGCTTGCGCGGGGCGTCGGTAGCGACCGATTCAGCCTCGCGCTGGCGTTTTTTCTCGGCTTCCTGCTGCGCAATCAGGGCTTTTTGCCGCGCCTCTTCGGCTTCACGGGCCTGACGGGCGAGGGTTTCTTCAATGGTCTTGAGGACTTTAGCCAGATCTGCCTGATCCTGCTCGCGAGCTTGTAACTTTTGATCGCGATTTTTGACGTCGTTGTTGATCTTGGTCAGGACTTGCTGGCGTTGGGCTCGGACTTTGTCGAGTTCGGCGCGCTGGCTGTCCAGGCTGCTTTTTTGCGTCAGCAGTTGCGCCTGTTGCTGGTTGATGTCGGCTTCGACGTTGGCCAATTGGCGCAGGGTTTCGTTGAACCCCTTGAGTTGGGCCAGACGGGCCTGGCTCAGGTAGTCGTAATACGTGAGAGTTCGGGCGAACTTCTCGGGGTTTTGCTGGTTGAGCAACAGTTTGAGGTATTCCTGACGACCGCCCTGATACGCGGCACGGGCCTGAATGGCGATCAGACGTTGCTGTTCAATTTTTGCGCTGTTGAGTTTTTTCTTCTCACTATCAAGGCGCAGCAGCTCGCCTTCACTCTTTTTTAGTTCTTTTTGCAGGGCCTCCACCTGCTTTTCCAGTTTGCCGATTTCAGTTTCGGTGCTGCGCAGGTCCTTTTGTGCTCCGGATTTCTCTTCCTGAAGCTGGCCGAGCATTTTTTTCAGCTCGACGATGTCCTGACGCGTGGCGTCCAACTGCTGTTGAGTTTGTGCGCGCTCGTCGGCAAACGCCGGTTGGAGCAGGCATGCGAGGGTCAGGGCTGTAAGGGCGCGAAGCATGGGGCGGGCGACACCTGGAGGAACGAGACGGCCTAGTATGCCCGCCAACGTTGTCTATAAGGAATGGATGAAGGTGAAATTGTGGCCTGCAGGAGCGCGCTTGCTTTGCGATCTTTTGATCTTTTAAAAGATCGCGAGGCAAGCGTGCTCCTGCACAAGGCCGTTGCTTAGGCGTCGACCAGGATGCTGGTGCCGGTCATTTCGGCAGGCTGAGGCAAGCCCAGCAGCTTGAGCATGGTCGGTGCGACGTCAGCCAATACACCGCCTTCGCGAACTTTGAGCGAACGCTTGCCGACATAGATGAACGGAACCGGCTCGCAGGTGTGAGCGGTGTGCGCCTGGCCGGTGCACTCGTCTTCCATCTGCTCGACGTTACCGTGGTCGGCGGTGATCAGGGCTTCGCCTCCCACCTTGTCCAGCGCTTCAACGATGCGCCCTACGCAGGTGTCCAGACATTCAACGGCTTTGACGGCGGCGTCGAACACACCACTGTGGCCGACCATGTCGCCGTTGGCGTAGTTGACCACGATCACGTCGTAGCGCTGATTTTCGATGGCATCGACGATGTTGTCGGTGACTTCGGGCGCGCTCATTTCTGGTTGCAGGTCGTAGGTCGCGACTTTTGGCGACGGCACCAGAATGCGCTCCTCACCCGGGAACGGCTCTTCGCGGCCACCCGAGAAGAAGAACGTTACGTGGGCGTATTTCTCGGTTTCGGCGATGCGCAGTTGGGTCTTGCCGTTTTTCGCCAGGTAGTCGCCCAGCACGTTTTCCAGGCTGCCCGGTGCAAAGGCGCTAGGGGCCGGGATGCTGGCGGCGTATTGGGTCAGCATGACAAAGCCGGCCAATTTCGGCTGGCGCGCACGTTCGAATTCTTTAAAACCGTCTTCCACAAACACGCGGGTCAGCTCACGGGCGCGGTCGGCACGGAAGTTCATGAAGACCACGGCGTCGCCGTCTTCAACCTTGACCGGCTCGCCAACGGTGGTGGCTTTGACAAACTCATCGCTCTCGCCGCGGGCATAGGCGGCTTCAAGGCCTTCTTGCGCGGTGGCGGCGTTGAATTCGCCTTTGCCGTCGACGATCAGGTTGTAGGCTTGCGCCACGCGGTCCCAACGGTTGTCGCGGTCCATGGCGAAGTAGCGGCCGATCAGGCTGGCGATGCGGCCTTTGCCCAGCGTCTTGAAGGTGGTGTCCAGCAGCTCAATCGATGACGCCGCGCTTTTAGGCGGTGTGTCACGGCCATCGAGGAAGGCGTGCAGGTAGATTTTTTCAGCGCCGCGTTTGACGGCCAGCTCGGCCATTGCGATCAGGTGATCCTGGTGGCTGTGAACGCCGCCATCCGACAGCAGGCCCATGATGTGCACGGCCTTGCCCGCACCGACGGCTTTATCCACGGCTGCGCAGATGGTTGGGTTCTCAAAGAACTCACCGTCGCGGATCGACTTGGTCACGCGGGTGAAATCCTGATAAACCACGCGGCCAGCGCCGAGGTTCATGTGGCCAACCTCAGAGTTGCCCATTTGGCCGTCCGGCAGCCCGACATCCATGCCTGAGCCGGAGATCAGGCCGTTCGGCATACTCGCCCAGAGACGATCGAGGACGGGTTTCTTGGCCGAATAGACGGCGTTGTAATCGTGACTTTCACTGTGACCGAAGCCATCCAGGATGATCAGGATCAGAGGTTTAGGCGTGGTAGTCATAGATCCCACTCGCGGCGTGTTTAATAGAAGTATGAAGAAGACGCGCAGTTTAAAGCGAAGTTCATGTGGCGTCACCGCCGGGCGGGGTTTGGCGGGCCATGGCGGCTGTGTATACTGGCCCACATTTTCACGCCCTGGAACCTTCTGATGGTTGATCACCTGATTGCATTTGCCACTTCTCACTATCTGCTCGTTGGCGCGTTTGTCATCTTGTTGGCGTTGTTGATCGCCCACGAGGTGAGCCGCGGCGGACGCAGCATCAGCACCGGCGAACTGACCGGCCTGGTCAATCGCGACGAAGGCGTGGTGATTGATATTCGTCCGGCCAAAGACTTTGCTGCCGGCCACATTGTGGGTGCGCTGAACATTCCGCAAGACAAACTGATGGCGCGCATTGCCGAGCTGGACAAGCACAAGGGCAAGACCCTGATCCTGGTGGATGCGGCTGGCCAGCACTCCGGCACTCACGCTCGCGAACTGTTGAAAGCGGGCTACAACGCCGCCAAGCTGTCCGGTGGTATTGCCAGCTGGCGTGCAGATAACCTCCCAGTGGTGAAGTAACTATGTCCAAGGTCATCGTTTATTCCAGCGACTATTGCCCTTACTGCATTCGAGCCAAACAGCTGCTGACCAGTAAAGAAGTCGACTTTGAGGAAATCAAGGTCGACGGCAAGCCTCAAGTTCGTGCCGAAATGGCTCACAAGGCAGGTCGTACCTCGGTCCCGCAAATCTGGATCGGCGACCGCCATGTGGGTGGGTGCGATGACCTGTTTGCGCTGGAACGCGCAGGTAAATTGGATGCGCTGCTGAACGTCTGACTCTCATTCTCTAAAGCCCCATGATTATCAAGGACCTGTGATGACTGACCAACAGAACACCGCTGCTGCTAGCGATGAAGACACTGCTCCACAATTCTCCCTGCAGCGTATTTATGTACGTGACCTGTCGTTTGAAGCGCCGAAAAGCCCGGCCATCTTCCGTCAGCAGTGGGAGCCGAGTGTTGCTCTGGACCTCAATACCCGTCAAAAGCCACTGGAAGGCGACTTCTACGAAGTGGTTCTGACCCTGTCGGTCACCGTGAAAAACGGCGAAGAAGTGGCCTTTATTGCTGAAGTTCAACAGGCCGGCATCTTCCTGATCAAAAACCTTGATCAAGGTTCGATGAGCCACACTCTGGGTGCGTTCTGCCCGAACCTGCTGTTCCCGTATGCCCGCGAAACCCTGGACAGCCTGGTGGTTCGTGGTTCGTTCCCGGCGTTGATGCTGGCTCCGGTGAACTTCGATGCTCTGTACGCCCAAGAGCTGCAGCGCATGCAGGAAGAAGGCAGCGCGACTGTTCAGTAAACAGCGCCCCGCCTATAAAAAAAGCGCCTGAATGGCGCTTTTTTTATGGGCAACGCTGTATCCGCTGCTATTTAAACCCCAACTGGCGCCAGGCTTCGTAAACGGCCACCGCCACGGTGTTGGACAGGTTCAGGCTGCGGCAGCCTTCACGCATGGGCAGGCGCAGACGGTGATCGCTGTCTTGTGCGTCGAGCACTTCAGGCGGCAAGCCACGGCTTTCAGGGCCGAATATAAAGGCATCGCCTTCGGCAAACTGCACGTCGTGGAACGGCCGCGAGCCTTTGGTGGTAAACGCGAACAGGCGCGGATGGCCCAGGCTTTCCAGGCAACTGGCCAGGTCGGCATGGCGCTTGAGTGGCGCGTATTCGTGATAATCCAGGCCGGCGCGGCGCAAGCGCTTGTCGTCCAGCTCAAAACCGATAGGCTCGATCAAGTGCAGGTGGCAGCCGCTGTTGGCGCAGAGCCTGATAATGTTGCCGGTATTCGGCGGAATTTCTGGTTGAAAAAGGATGACGTGAAACATGCACGGCTCCGAATATAAAGATGGGCAGCATTCTACGCCTGAAGAGGACCCAAGGCCGAAACTATGGCCACGGGTTTTAGGTTCTTTAGTGATCGTCGGTGTGATGGTCGGGATGATGATTGGCCGTCTGACGGCACCTGAGCCCACGGAACTGCAACAGATCGAGGTTCAAGCGCAGGGTCTGGTGGTGTGGTTCAACCACGAACCCCAGCTGCACGGTGAGTGGGTGGACGGAACGTTGGGCTTGTTGTTTGCGGCCAAGGGCGTACCGCAACAGGGTCAGCTTAAGTTGAAGGGGCGTGATGTGAACTGGCGAGTGCGTCGCACCGATGCGGGCTTGATGCTGACCTTGGTGGCGGCCCGCCCCCTCAAGGGCGACTGGGCCGGTGCGCCACAGGAAGGGCGCTGGCGACTGCAGGTGAACCTGCAAGAGTAATAAAAGAGGGAATTCCAGCCTGCCTGTACCGGGTTCCCAAAAGCGTTGTTTGCGTTGATGCGCAAGGCATCAAGGCAAGGGTGTAAAAGAAGGGAGTCCAGGCCTGCCTGTACCAGGATCCCTAAAAGCGTTGTGCGCGTTGATGCAGAGGGCATCAAGGCTGCGGTGTAAAAGTGGGGAGTCTTGGCCTGCCTGTACCAAGGTCCCCTAAACCGGTGTTGCTTAGGTATCAGGGTTATTGCAGGGCGCGTGCCAGTTTTGTTTTTTTGCTGTTATTTTCTTTGCATGCACGCAAAAGCCCCGGAATCCGGGGCTTTTGAATGTGAGGCGGGTGTGTTGTGCGGAGTAGCTCAGGTGCTTGGGTTAGTTCAGTGCACAGAAGTGGGGCGAGATGCATACCCGTGGTGCGGGGTTCAAAACGTGTAGGAGCAGCCGTTCGACGAAACCCAAAATAAGTGACCGTTTCCTAATGCTCTGTAGGAGCTTGCCTCGCGAGCTGTTGATCTTAATCTAAGAGCCCTCTCCCGAAGGAGAGGGAACCGATTGGGGGATGCTGAAGACACTCGGCGGCCTGTTTGCTGCGCGACAGCGCGGTCCCTCCCACAGAGAACGGCGTTAAGCGTCGTCGCCGTCATCCTCGTCGCCGTCGATCTTCATGCCCAGTTCTTTGATCTTGCGGGTCAAAGTGTTGCGGCCCCAGCCCAGCAGCACGGCAGCATCACGGCGACGGCCCGCCGTATGCTTGAGCGCGGTCTCGATCATGATGCGCTCAAAGGTTGGCACCGCGCTGTCGAGCAGGTTTGTCTGGCCGCGGCCCAGCGCCTGATCGGCCCATTGACGCAAGGCTTGCTCCCAGTTCGTCACCGGAGACGCGTCTTGATGCAGGTTCAGCAGCTCAGGGGGCAAGTCGCTGATATGCACTTCGCGGCCCGACGCCATGACGGTGATCCAGCGGCAGGTGTTTTCCAACTGGCGCACGTTACCCGGCCACGGCAGGTTTCTCAGGTACTGCTCGGTTTCGGTTTTCAGCAGTTTGGGCTCCACAGACAGCTCTTGCGCCGCGCTACTGAGAAAGTGCCGGGCCAGGGTCGGGATGTCTTCGCGACGATCGGACAGACGCGGAATGTGGATGCGGATCACGTTCAGGCGGTGGAACAAGTCTTCACGGAATTTACCGGCCTGCACCAGGGTTTCGAGGTTCTGGTGGGTCGCGGCAATGATGCGTACGTCGACCTTGACCGGGATATGCCCGCCCACACGGTAAAACTCGCCGTCCGCCAACACCCGCAGCAAGCGCGTTTGGGTGTCGGCTGGCATGTCACCGATCTCGTCGAGGAACAACGTGCCGCCGTCGGCTTGTTCAAAGCGCCCGCGACGCAGGTTGGCCGCCCCGGTGAAGGCACCTTTTTCGTGGCCGAACAGCTCGGACTCCATCAGGTCCTTGGGGATCGCTGCCATGTTCAGCGCAATGAAAGGCGAAGCCGCCCGCGGGCTGTGGCGATGCAAGGCGTGGGCAACCAGTTCTTTACCGGTCCCGGATTCGCCGTTGATCAGCACGGTGATGTTGGAGTGACTGAGGCGACCAATGGCGCGAAACACCTCTTGCATCGCTGGCGCTTCGCCAATGATCTCGGGTGTGGGAGCCGCTGCGGGTGCCTCGGCCAGGCCTTGTTGCTCCTGGGCATGCTGGTTGGCGCGTTTAACCAGCGACACAGCCTCATCCACGTCAAACGGCTTGGGCAGGTATTCAAACGCGCCGCCCTGATAAGAGGCGACAGCGCTGTCCAGGTCGGAATGAGCGGTCATGATGATCACAGGCAGGCGTGGGTGCTGCGCGCGAATCTTGGCCAGCAGGTCCAGGCCGCTGGCGCCCGGCATGCGAATGTCAGAAATGATCACGTCAGGCTGCTGACGAGCCAGACGGCTCATTACCCCATCGGCGCTGTCGAAGCTCTGCGTGGTCATGCCTTCTTGTTGCAAGGCTTTCTCCAGGACCCAACGGATTGAACGGTCGTCGTCGACGATCCACACGGTTTCACTTCGGCTCATGTCGATGCGGTTCCTTGTTCAAGTGGTAGAAAGATCGAGAAGAGTGTGTGGCCCGGTTGGCTTTCACACTCGATCAATCCCTGGTGCTGACTGATGATGTTCTGGGTGATGGCAAGGCCCAGCCCGGTACCATCCGGGCGGCCGCTGACCATCGGGAAAAATAGGGTGTCCTGCAACTCAGGCGGAATCCCCGGGCCGTTGTCGATGATTTCAATTTTAGTCACCAATCGATGGCGCACATGGCCAATGGTGAATTGACGCATGGCGCGGGTACGCAAGGTAATGCGGCCCAGACGAAGCTCGTTCTTACTGCTGATAGCCTGCATTGCGTTGCGCACGATATTGAGTACGGCCTGGATCATTTGTTCACGGTCGATCAACAGGTCAGGCAGGCTCGGGTCGTAATCGCGTACCAGGGTGACGTCACCCTGAGTCTCGGCGTCGACCAGGTTGCAGACGCGTTCCAGCACTTCGTGCACATTGGTCATGGCCAGCGAAGGCAGTTTGTTCGAGCCCAGCATGCGATCGACCAGATTACGCAGGCGGTCGGCCTCTTCGATGATGACGTTGGTGTAATCGCGCAGGTTTTCGTCGGGCAGTTGGCGGGCCAGCAATTGGGCCGCACCGCGAATACCGCCCAGCGGGTTCTTGATTTCGTGAGCCAGGCCACGAACCAGCATCTTGCTGGTTTCCTGTTTGGACAGCTGCGCTTCCTCCTTGGTGATACGCAGCAGGCGGTCACGAGGATGAACCTCGAGCAGCAACATGGTGCCCGCTGTGCTCAAGATGGGTGTGACGGCGTAATCCACGGTCAGGGTCTGGCCGGTTGCCGAGGTCAACAACGCTTCGCGCTTGGTAAACGGGTGAGCCTGCTCAACCGCCAGACGCAGCGATTGCAGGGCCTCGGTGGTTTCGGTGAACAGTTCGCTGATGAATTGCCCATGGCTGCGCTGCCCACTGATGGCCAGCAGCATTTCCGCCGCCGGGTTCATGTATTCAAGACGCAGGTCGTCATTGAGTAACAAGGTGGCGGTGGTCAGGTTGTCGAGTAGTAGTCGGTGCAGGGCATCACTGATGGTCATGGGCCGATCCCGGGTTGCGTGCGCGGGTGAGGCGCTGGTGCAAGGAAAATGCAAAAACCAAACCAAGGCTCCGAAAAGAAGCGCTAATTGCCTGAAATAAGGACTTGGAGCTCGTCCAGAGAGCGTAGTTGCTCAGTCAATCACGCGTTTTGAACCAAAGTGGGCTGGTATCTGAGTCATCGTGCAGTGCTTGCACCAATATAGTGCAACTTGGTTGGATGGATTCAGTTTCTCTCAAAAGCCCGTGTGTTCGGGTTTGCGGAGGGATGAGGCGGGGATGTGGCAGAGGGGAAGCTGCCGGCGGGCTCTTGTTCGGGCAGCAGCTGGTCTGTCGACTCGGGTTTGCCTGGCTGTTTGAACGTGTCGATCCGGTTGGGTGTTTGTGAGCGCACCAGGGTCGCGTCAGAGCCTGTCATGGCGGTGTTGCTGAAGGTCACCGTGCCGTTGGGCGCGGTGTGGCGATAGACCTGTGCGCAGGTCTGATGGGCGAAAAGCAGCAGCCATAAACAGTAGGTGCGCATAGGTCTTTTCGCCATCAGCGTTCAGGTTAGTGCTGCAAGGGAATGCCTTCGCTACCGGCATAGAAAATCAGCAATTCGGTAGGTTGCGAGCCCGTTTTACCGCGGTGGCGGGTGTCGACGACCTCGGGGAAGACTTCACCCTCTTTGAACACCTGGCTTCTCCCGCCTTCGAGTTCAATGGTGATTTCGCCTTTCAAGACATAGGCCGCATTGGGGATCGGGTGCGAGTGCCAAGGCAATGCGCTGTTGGCGGGCAGCGAGATTTTAAGCACGGACAGTTCCGGGCCGCCTTCAGGGTAGGGCTTATAGGGGGCGCCGTCCCAAGATGCACTGCTTTGCACCAGTACGTGTCTTTCTATAGCCGTTGGGGCGGGAGGGTCGGATACAGCAGGTGTGTTCACGCATCCAGTGAGAAACAGGCTGGCGAATACGGCACTCAATACTTTCTGCATTATCGGAGTAGACCATTAGTGAGAAGTAGGAATGGGCAGCCTACGGACTGGTCCAGAGCGTTAATGTCGGATGCGGCCTCTTATTCGTTGCGAAAAGGAAGAAAATTGCAGGTGAAAAGTAAAGTTCGAGCGGTGAGGGTGGAGTGCCCGCCCAATAAAAAAGGCCTCCCGAAGGAGGCCTTTCACATCACGCCGCTAGCGCGGGTGAATCTGGATTAGCAGCTGTAGTACAGCTCGTATTCCAGTGGGTGTACGAAGGTACGTACTTTGATTTCTTCTTCGCTTTTCAGGGCGATGTAAGCGTCGATGAAGTCGTCGCTGAAAACGCCGCCTTTGGTCAGGAACGCACGACCTTTGTCCAGCTCTTCCAGGGCTTCTTTCAGGCTGCCGCACACTTGTGGGATCTGCTTGGCCTCTTCTGGCGGCAGGTCATACAGGTTTTTGTCAGCGGCATCGCCAGGGTGGATCTTGTTCTGGATACCGTCCAGGCCTGCCATCAGCAGTGCTGCGAAGCACAGGTATGGGTTGGAAGACGGATCCGGGAAACGTGCTTCGATACGGCGAGCTTTAGGGCTGGACACGTAAGGAATACGGATCGAAGCGGAACGGTTGCGAGCCGAGTAAGCCAGCATTACCGGTGCTTCAAAGCCTGGAACCAGACGCTTGTAGGAGTTGGTTGACGGGTTGGTGAAGCCGTTCAGGGCCTTACCGTGCTTGATGATACCGCCGATGAAGTACAGGGCGGTGTCGGACAGGCCGGCATAGCCTTCACCTGCGAAGGTGTTCTTGCCATCTTTCCAGATGGACATGTGTACGTGCATACCCGAACCGTTATCGCCGTACAGTGGCTTCGGCATGAAGGTAGCGGTGCGGCCGTAGGCATCGGCAACGTTGTGCACGACGTATTTCAGGGTCTGGGTTTCGTCGGCTTTCTTCACCAGGGTGTTGAACTTGACGCCGATTTCGTTCTGGCCAGCAGTCGCCACTTCGTGATGGTGAACTTCAACGGTCAGGCCCATTTCTTCCAGTGCGCTGCACATGGAGGTACGGATTTCGTGGTCATGGTCGAACGGTGGCACTGGGAAGTAGCCGCCTTTGACGCCTGGACGGTGACCTTTGTTGCCGCCTTCGACGTCCTGGTCGGACATCCAGGAGCCTTGCTCGGAGTAGATTTTGAACATCGAGCCAGAAATGTCCGACTTGAATTTCACCGAGTCAAAAATGAAGAACTCTGGCTCCGGGCCGGCGAAAACGGTGTCGCCGATACCGGTGGCTTTCAGGTGCTCTTCAGCGCGCTTGGCGATTGCACGTGGGTCACGGTCGTAGCCCTGCATGCTCGAAGGCTCGATGATGTCGCACACCAGGATCAGAGTTGGCTGCTCGGTGAACGGGTCCAGAACGGCTGTGCTGTCGTCTGGCAGCAGGATCATGTCGGACGCTTCGATGCCTTTCCAGCCAGAAATGGAGGAACCGTCGAACATTTTGCCGTCGGTGAAGAAGTCTTCGTCCAACGCATCACGGGCCGGCATGGTCACGTGATGTTGAGTGCCCTTGGTGTCAGTGAAGCGCAGATCAATCCATTTGACGTCATGATCTTTGATGAGTTGAACCGACTTCGACATAGTGTCCTCCGGGGTGGCTTAGGGCTGGTAGTGGAGTAGCCCTTAAAAAGTGGTTGATGCCGGCGCGAATACTCTGCCAAGGCAACCTGCCTCACAAGGGAGCAAATTGCATGCCAGCGCCCCGACTTGCCCCAATCTCAAGCAGGGCAGGGCTCAAGACTAGCGATTGACGCTGCTAATCGCACTCAAATGAAGCGAAATAGATGCTTTATGTTCCATTTTGGTGCGATGAAAACCGTTTGTACGATAACTGGTTAAACCTTGAGCAATTTCCGCTATAATCCGCGCCCCCCTTTTTTGGCAGGCTGCTCGCGCGCTGTTTTCATGAAACTAATTGTTAAAGTCTTCCCCGAGATCACTATCAAGAGCCGCCCGGTTCGGATGCGTTTCGTCCGTCAATTGGCTAAAAACATCCGTGCTGTGCTCCGTGATCTGGACCCGGCTGTGGTAGTGACAGGCGTGTGGGACAACATTGAGTTGCAAACCCGTGTGAGCGACCCCAAAGCCTTGAAGGAGATGACCGAGCGCCTGAGCTGCATGCCGGGTATCGCGCATTTTCTGCAGGTCGATGAGTACCCGTTGGGCGACTTCGATGACATCGTCGAGAAGTGCAAGCTGCACTACGGCGATGTGTTGGCCGGGAAGATCTTTTCTGTGCGCTGCAAGCGCGGCGGCAAGCACCCGTTCACCTCGATGGAAGTCGAAAAGTACGTCGGCAGCAAGCTGCGCCGTGAATGCGGGGCAGCCGGCATTGACCTGAAAAAACCGGAAATCGAAGTTCGTTTCGAAATTCGCGACCAACGGTTATTTGTGATTCACAGCCAGCACGACAGCATCGGCGGCTTCCCGCTGGGCTCGCTGGAGCAGACGCTGGTGCTGATGTCCGGCGGTTTCGATTCCACCGTGGCGGCCTACCAGGTGATGCGTCGCGGCCTGATGAGCCACTTCTGCTTCTTCAACCTGGGCGGACGTGCCCACGAATTGGGCGTGATGGAAGTCGCGCACTACATCTGGAAGAAGTACGGCAGCTCCCAGCGCGTGCTGTTTGTGAGCGTGCCGTTCGAAGAAGTGCTGGGTGAAATTCTCGGCAAAGTCGACAACAGTCATATGGGCGTCATTTTGAAGCGTATGATGTTGCGTGCTGCGTCCCGCATTGCGGACCGCCTCGACATTGATGCGCTGGTCACCGGTGAGGCGATCTCCCAGGTTTCCAGCCAGACGTTGCCCAACCTTTCGGTCATCGACTGCGTGACTGAAAAACTGGTCTTGCGTCCGCTGATCGCCAGCCACAAGCAAGACATCATTGATCAGGCTACCGAGATCGGCACCGCCGATTTTGCCAAGCACATGCCTGAATATTGCGGGGTGATTTCGGTCAACCCCAAGACCCACGCCAAGCGTCACCGCGTGGAGCACGAAGAGAAAGAATTTGATATGGCCGTGCTTGAGCGTGCGCTCGAGCGGGCCAAACTGGTGCCGATTGATCGGGTGATCGATGAATTGGGCCAGGACTTGCAAGTCGAAGAAGTCAGCGAAGTACTGGCGGGCCAGATCGTCATCGACATCCGTCACCCGGATGCTCAGGAAGATCAGCCGCTGGAACTGGCTGGCATCGAAGTACAAGCGTTGCCGTTCTATGCATTGAACAGCCGCTTCAAGGAACTGGATGACACCCGTCAGTACCTGTTGTATTGCGACAAAGGCGTGATGAGTCGCCTGCATGCTCACCATTTGCTCAGTGAGGGACATGCCAATGTGCGCGTTTATCGACCGAGCTAAGAGCCCGGGGCTGTTTGCCTGTGGCCTGCGTCACCGGCCCCCCGACGCCATCGTCAAGTTGTAACGGCAAGGCCTGACTCTACTGTTAATCGCTGCCACGACCTGTCAGCACACCGAATCCTCTGATCGAGATACACAAGTGATCGAAAATCTACGCAACATCGCCATCATCGCCCACGTTGACCATGGTAAAACCACCCTGGTAGACAAACTCCTGCGTCAATCCGGCACTCTGGAGCGCAACGAGCTCAACGACGAGCGCGTGATGGACTCCAACGACCAGGAAAAAGAGCGCGGCATTACCATTCTGGCGAAAAACACCGCCATCAACTGGAACGGCTACCACATCAACATCGTGGACACCCCGGGCCACGCCGACTTCGGCGGCGAAGTAGAACGCGTAATGTCGATGGTTGACTCCGTTCTGCTGCTGGTTGACGCTCAAGACGGCCCTATGCCGCAAACCCGTTTCGTGACCAAGAAGGCCTTCGAAGCCGGCCTGCGTCCAATCGTGGTTATCAACAAGGTTGACCGTCCGGGCGCGCGTCCTGATTGGGTTCTGGACCAGATCTTCGACCTGTTCGACAACCTGGGTGCTACCGAAGAACAGCTGGACTTCAAAGTCGTCTACGCCTCGGCCCTGAACGGTATTGCCGGTCTGGACCACACCGACATGGCTGAAGACATGACCCCGCTGTACCAGTCGATCGTCGACAACGTACCAGCGCCAAGCGTTGACCGTGACGGTCCGTTCCAGATGCAAATCTCGGCTCTGGACTACAACAGCTTCCTGGGTGTGATCGGTGTTGGCCGTATCGCCCGTGGTCGCGTCAAGCCGAACACTCCAGTTGTGGCTATCGACGTTGACGGCAAGCGCCGCAACGGCCGTATCCTGAAACTGATGGGTCACCACGGTCTGCACCGTGTAGACGTTGAAGAAGCAGCAGCTGGCGACATCGTATGCATCAGCGGCTTCGACGAACTGTTCATCTCCGACACCCTGTGCGACCCGACCGCTGTTGAAGCGATGAAGCCGCTGACCGTTGACGAGCCAACCGTTTCCATGACCTTCCAGGTAAACGACTCGCCTTTCTGCGGTAAAGAAGGCAAGTTCGTGACCTCCCGTAACATCAAGGAGCGTCTGGACAAAGAGCTGCTGTACAACGTTGCTTTGCGCGTTGAAGAAGGCGACTCGGCTGACAAGTTCAAGGTATCCGGCCGTGGTGAGCTGCACCTGTCGGTACTGATCGAAACCATGCGTCGTGAAGGTTTCGAAATGGGCGTTGGCCGTCCTGAAGTGATCATCCGTGAAGTTGACGGCGTGAAGCAGGAACCGTTCGAAAACGTGACCATCGACATCCCTGAAGAATCCCAGGGCAAGGTGATGGAAGAAATGGGTCTGCGTAAAGGCGACCTGAGCAACATGGTTCCGGATGGCAAGGGCCGTGTACGCCTGGAGTACAACATCCCGGCTCGTGGTCTGATCGGTTTCCGTAACCAGTTCCTGACCCTGACCAACGGTGCAGGCATCCTGACCTCGATCTTCGACCGCTACGCGCCAATGAAGTCGGGCCACATGTCCGGCCGTCAGAACGGCGTACTGGTTTCGGTTGAAACCGGCAAGGCACTGACCTACTCCCTGGAGACTCTGCAGGCACGTGGCAAGCTGTTCGTTGAGCACGGTCAAGAGATCTACAACGGTCAGATCGTTGGTCTGAACAGCCGTGACAACGACCTGGGTGTTAACCCAACCAAAGGCAAGAAGCTCGATAACATGCGTGCTTCGGGTAAAGACGAAACCATCGCTCTGGTTCCGCCTGTTCGCTTCACTCTGGAACAAGCGCTGGAATTCATCCAGGACGACGAGCTGTGCGAAGTAACGCCTAAGTCCATCCGTCTTCGCAAGAAGATCCTGGACGAAGGCGAGCGTACCCGCGCTGCTAAAAAGGCCAAAAACTAAGTCACTTAGTTAGCGGTTACAAAAACGCCCCCGGCCTTGCGGTCGGGGGCGTTTTTTTATGTCCGGGTTTTGTGTAACGGCTGACCCCTCACCTAGCCCTCTACCGAGAGAGAGGGGGCCGATTTGCGGTGTTCAGGCAATCAACGATCTTGCAGGCGACTCGGTCAAGCGCCCTTGCCCTCCGGGAGAGGATTGGGGTGAGGGCTGCTTTAAAAATCCATCAACCGCTCACTGCTGTTTTTACGCTCGACCGCTTTGGGCACGTACGCGCAATAACCCGGGCGCGGGCCCACGCGTGGGTGGTTGCGGCAGGTGTCCGGGCGCTTGTCGTAGATGGTGCACATGCGCGATTTGCGATCCAGGTACAGGCAATCGTTATTGCTCATACGCTGCAGGGTGAAGATCCCTGACTTTTGATTGAAACGCTCCACGATCCCTTCTTTTTGCAGGCGCTTGGCGATGTTTTTCGGCGGGTCGCCCAGCTCGAACTCATCCACCAGACCAATGCGGATCAAGTCTTTGATCTTGACCTCGACGGGCAAGGTGCAGCAGCTGGAAATGCAGGAGCCGCACATGGGCGCGGAGTATTTGGCCCAGGTATCGAGACGGTCGATTTCCGCGGCAGCAATCAGGTTGGACTTCATCAGGGTGTATTCCAGCGTGCATCAGGGCGCGCGATCATACCGGGGTTGATGCCAGAGTGAATCACCATTGGCCGGTTTTTTGTACAAAGTGTGCCTTCAGGCATTGGTCCTGCGCAGCGCATCGTTTTGGGGCGTTGTTCACTTCGTCTGTTTTTCGCAAAAAAAAAGTCCGAATCAACGCGCGTTCCATGGGTCGAACTAGGCTCAAACCACTCGTCCTTTTAATCGCTCCATCTCGCCAGAGGTTGTATCGATGCCCCAGGAACCGCTTGTTCGTGACGCGCAGGTAACGGCTTTTCGTGACGCCGTACTAGCCAAACTGACTTACGCGGTGGGTAAAGACCCGGATCACGCGTTTGACCATGACTGGTTTGAAGCCATTGCACTGGCCGCCCGCGACCATATGGTCGAGCACTGGATGGACCATACCCGGCAGATTTACCGCAAGGACCAGAAGCGGGTGTACTACCTGTCACTGGAGTTTCTGATCGGTCGTTTGTTGTACGACAGCCTGAGCAACCTGGGTTTGCTCGAAGTCGCGCGTGAGGCGTTGACCGAGTTGGGCGTCGACCTGGAGCGCATCCGCCTGCTGGAGCCCGATGCGGCCCTGGGCAACGGCGGTTTGGGCCGTCTGGCGGCGTGCTTTATGGAAAGCATGTCGACCCTGGGCGTTGCCGCTCACGGGTATGGCATCCGTTACGAGCACGGGTTGTTCCGCCAGAGCATCGTCGATGGCTGGCAGCAGGAGCAAACTGAAAACTGGCTCGACTTCGGCAACCCTTGGGAGTTTGAGCGTGCCGAGGTGTTGTACTCCGTGGGCTTCGGCGGTTCCGTTGAAACCCGGCAAGATGACCAAGGCCTGTCACGGCAAATCTGGTGGCCCAGCGAAACGGTCCGCGCCATTGCCTATGACACGCCGGTGGTGGGTTGGCGCGGGGCCAGCGTCAACACCTTGCGGTTGTGGAGGGCCAGGGCGCTGCACGATTTGAACCTGGGGCGCTTCAACGCTGGCGACCACCTTGGGGCTGTGGCCGAAGTGGTGCGCGCAGAAAGCATCTCACGCGTGCTCTACCCGGCAGACAGCAACGAGGCTGGTCAGGAGCTGCGTTTGCGTCAGGAGTTTTTCTTTGTCTCGGCCTCGTTGCAGGACTTGTTGCGGCGCCACCTGAATGTGCACGACACCCTGCTCAATCTGGCCGAGCACGTCTCGATCCAGCTCAACGATACTCACCCTTCAATCGCCGTGGCCGAGCTGATGCGCATCCTGGTCGATGAACACGGCATCGAGTGGCACACCGCGTGGCAGGTCACCGTCGACACGCTGTCGTACACCAACCACACCTTGCTGCCCGAGGCGCTGGAGACCTGGCCGGTCGGCTTGATGGAGCGCTTGCTGCCCCGTCACATGCAGATCATTTACCTGATCAACGGGTACCACATCGACCAGCTCCGGGAAAAAGGCATCCATGATTTTGGCGTGCTGCGCGCTGTCTCGCTGATCGAAGAAGACAACGGCCGACGGGTGCGCATGGGTAATCTGGCGTTTCTGGGGTCGCACAGTGTCAACGGCGTTTCCGCGTTGCACACGCAGTTGATGCGCAGCACTGTTTTTGCCGAACTGCACAAGCTCTACCCCGACCGTATCAACAACAAAACCAACGGTGTGACCTTGCGCCGCTGGCTGTTCCAGGCCAACCCGCCGCTGACTGCGATGCTGATCAATGCGCTGGGCGAGGATGTGCTGGATGAAACCGAGCACAAACTGATCAAGCTCGAGCCGTTTGCCGAACGCGCTGATTTCCGCAAGCAATTTGCCGAGCAGCGCTTGCAGAGTAAATGCACGTTGGCGGCGCTGATCTACGAGCGGCTGGGCGTGGTGGTCAGCCCTGAGGCGATGTTCGATGTGCAGATCAAGCGGATTCACGAGTACAAGCGCCAGTTGCTCAACCTGCTGCACACCGTTGCGTTGTACCAGGCGATTCGCGCGGAGCCGAGTAATAACTGGGTGCCACGGGTCAAGATCTTCGCCGGCAAGGCGGCCGCCAGTTATACACAGGCCAAACTCATTATTAAGCTGGCCAACGACATTGCCCGCACGATTAACAGCGACCCGACGGTGCGCGGCCTGCTCAAAGTGGTATTTATCCCCAACTACAACGTCAGCCTGGCCGAAAACATCATCCCGGCGGCCGACTTGTCCGAGCAGATCTCCACCGCAGGCTACGAGGCATCCGGCACCAGCAACATGAAGTTTGCGCTCAATGGTGCGTTGACCATCGGCACGATGGACGGCGCGAACGTCGAGATGAGTGAGCGGATCGGTGCGCAAAACATGTTCATTTTCGGCCTGACCTCCGAACAGGTCGAAGCCCGCAAGCTCAATGGCGAGTTCCATGCGGCGCCCGATGTGGCCGCCTCGCACCGGCTCAATGATGTCTTGCAGGCCATACGTGGCGGGGTGTTTTCCCATGACGATCCGGCGCGATACACCGGTTTTGTCGACGCCCTCATTGAGTACGATCGCTTTTTGGTGTGCGCCGACTTTGATGCCTATTGGGATGCGCAGATGCGGGTTGAACAGCTGTGGCACAACCAGGATGAATGGTGGCGCAAGGCAGTGCTCAACACCGCGCGCGCCGGCTGGTTCTCATCGGACCGGACCATTCGTGAGTACGCGACAGACATCTGGAAGGCGTTGTAGGCACAGCACCTAACCCTCGTAGCAGTTGTCGAGCTTGGCCAGGCAACTGCTACGGGTTGCCTGGCTCGTTGAGTTTGGTAGCGAGCCCAGGTTTTTCAGTTGATTTAAGGGTTCAGCAACCCTCTCTCCGTCGGTTCTGAGTCTGATTAGAAGATTTGCACGGCAACACGCGTTAAACTGCGCGGGTTTTTTCGACCCCTCCCCATTGTTCGGAGCCTTACATGTCCCGCGTTACCCTGAGTCGCTATCTGATCGAGCAGACCCGTAGCAACAACACCCCTGCTGATTTGCGTTTCCTCATCGAAGTGGTGGCGCGTGCTTGCAAAGAGATCAGCCATGCCGTGTCCAAAGGCGCCCTGGGCGGTGTTCTGGGCAGCATGGGCACTGAAAACGTGCAAGGTGAAGTGCAGAAGAAACTCGACGTGATTTCTAACGAAATCCTGCTCGAAGCCAACGAGTGGGGCGGTCACCTGGCCGGCATGGCGTCCGAAGAAATGGACAATGCCTACCAGATCCCGGGCAAATACCCGAAAGGCGCCTACCTGTTGGTTTTTGACCCGCTGGACGGCTCGTCGAACATCGACATCAACGCCCCGGTCGGCACGATCTTCTCGGTACTGCGTTGCCCGAACGAATACCTGAGCCAGAACGAAGCGCTGAATGAAAACGCCTTCCTGCAGCCAGGCACTCAGCAAGTCGCTGCCGGTTATGCCATCTATGGCCCGCAGACCATGCTGGTACTGACCCTGGGCGACGGCGTAAAAGGCTTCACCCTGGACCGCGAAATGGGCAGCTTCGTCCTGACCCACGAAAACATCAGCATCCCTGAAACCACTCAGGAATTCGCCATCAACATGTCCAACCAGCGTCACTGGGAAGCCCCGGTACAGCGCTATGTTGACGAACTGTTGGCAGGTGAAGAAGGCCCGCTGAACAAGAACTACAACATGCGTTGGGTGGCCGCGATGGTTGCCGACGTACACCGCATCCTGACCCGCGGTGGTCTGTTCATGTACCCGCGTGACAGCCGTGAGCCGTCCAAGCCGGGCAAACTGCGCCTGATGTACGAAGCCAACCCGATGTCGTTCCTGGTGGAACAGGCGGGCGGCGCGTCGACTGACGGCCACCAGCGTATCCTCGACATCAAGCCAGAAGGCCTGCACCAGCGTGTAGCGGTGTTCCTGGGTTCCAAAGAAGAAGTGGCGCGCATCACCTCGTACCACAAAGCGTAAAAACATAGCCGCACCCCACTGTAGGAGCGAGCTTGTCTCGCGATCTTTTGACTGTTTAAAAGATCGCGAGGTGAGCTCGCTCCTACAGTCGTTTCTGGGTCAGGGAACCCGCCTGCGCTTTTCTCTTCTAAGCTTGCAGCAGGCAGCGATGCCGATTCTTTTATTCAGGAGCTTTTTCATGAAGTTGCGTTCTTTGGCATTGTTGTCGTTCTGTGTGCTGCTGGCGGCGTGCAGCAAGGTCAATCAAGAAAACTACGCCAAACTCTCGTCGGGCATGTCCAAGGCTGAAGTCGAAAAACTGCTCGGTAATCCGACTGACTGTTCCGGTGCGATGGGCATGTCGAGTTGCACGTGGGGCGACAAAAACAGCTTTATCAGCGTGCAATACGCCGGTGACAAAGTGCTCATGTTCTCGGGCCAGGGCCTGAAATAAGACTCAGAAAGGAGCGTTTGCGATGAGACGTCTTTTAGTCTGCCTCGGGGCTGCGTGGGTACTGGCGGGGTGTTCGACGTCCAGCACTGACACGCTGGCGCCGAATACTGTCGAAAGCGTCGATTTAAAGCGCTATCAGGGCACATGGTATGAGCAGGCGCGCTTGCCGATGTTTTTCCAGCGCAACTGCGCGCAATCCCAGGCGGAGTACACGCTCAAGCCCGATGGCAATGTAGCGGTGCTCAACCGTTGCCGAACGGCCCAAGGCAAATGGGAAGAAGCCAAAGGAACAGCCAGCCCGCAAGTGCCGGGCAAAACCGACAAGCTGTGGGTCGAGTTTGATAACTGGTTCTCCAGGCTTTTGCCGGGCGCCACCAAGGGCGATTACTGGGTGTTGTACCTGGGCGACGGCTATAGCACCGCGCTGGTCGGCAACCCGGATCGTCGCTACTTGTGGTTGCTCTCGCGCAAGCCGCAGATCGATCAGCAGACCCGCGACGAACTGCTTAGCAAAGCGCAGCAGCAGGGTTATGACACCACGCGTCTGATCTGGCGAACGCCTGACGCGGACATGCCAAAAGAGTAAATCCCTGCGTAGGAGCGAGCTTGCCTCGCGATCTTTTGATCTCCTAAAAGATCGCGAGACGAGCTCGCTCCTACAGGGTTCTAGGGCTTAGGCCCGCAGCAAGGTCTTCCAGGCGCGGTTCTGGTACACGGCGATGGTTTGCTGCTTGCGTGCGTTGAGCAACAGGTCGTTGCTTTCGGCGTCGTCAGTGATGGGCAAGTTGGCCAACTCCTGCAGCTTGTTCATCTCGCCATACAAACGGTCCACTTCCGGGATCTCCAGCACACCGCGAGCCAGACGCAACCAGGCCTGAATGCGCTCGATGCGCGGCAGTTGCTCGGCCAGGTCTTCGGGCTGTTGCTGGTAACGGTTCAGACGCAGTGCAATGGCTTCGTCCGACAGCAGGCGTGGCAGCCAGCTTGCCAATTGCGCAGCGCCCTGACGGTTGCCACGGGTGGTGCCGCGGTCGATGGTCCAGCTGCGCGCCATCAGCCAGCGCGAGGTGTTCAGTGAGAACTGACCCCAGCGCGGGTCTTGCAGCTCTTCGAGAAACTGCTCAGGGGCAGCCTTACGCACGTCCTCATCGTCCTGGCCGACTTGCACAATCGGGCGCCAGTCTTCGAGCAAGGCATCCAGTTCGGCACGTAACGCGTGAGTCGACTGACGCGGGGCGGCCTGGCCAAGGCTGCTGACCAGCGCACGCAGGTCGATCAGCTGTTGCAGCCAGTCTTGCAGCAAGCGCCAGTGGCCATTGAAACGATATTGCTCGGCCAGACGCTGGCTGCTGCCCAGCAGGTGCCAGGCCAGGGCGGCAAAAGCATCGTCCAGTGGCGTTTCCGGGGTCAGCTGGGGGGCGGGCAGGTTGACCGAATAGCTGTTGGCGTCGAACAGGCGATAGCCGCGCTCGGCCTTGCTGATGTCGCAGGGCATCAACGGCAGTTTTTCTGCCAGCTCGGCGGCCAGTTCCAGCAACGCAGCCGGCTCGCCTTCGCGCAGCTCGAGTTCCAACTCGCAGATTTCTTCTTTCTGCTTGCCGGCAATCACATGGCCCAGGTCCAGCGCGGCTTCGATCACCACCTTGGTTTTGCCACGGCCCCAGGAGATTTCAGCGCGTTCGCGAACGAAATCAGTGGTGAAGATCGGCTTCAGGGTTTTTTTGTCCAGCTCGGCCAGTTGCTCAGGCCAGCAGTCGCCTTCGAGCTTCTTGATGTCGAGCTTGGCTTTGGGCAAGTGCCAGTCGTATTCATTGCGCTCCGACAGCCCGGCAATGCTTTGGCCACGGGTCTTGAGGGTTTGAATCACCTCTTCACCGTCGCGGCGCAGGCGCAGGGCAACCTTGGCCTTGGCCAGATCGCGCTCAGGCGTGTCGAAGTACTGGTTCAACAATTCACGGCTTTCCCAGCCACTTTTGTTGCGTTTTTTCAGCAAAGGGTGCTCGCGCAAGGCGGCGAGGGTTTCTCGGCTGACGCGGAGCTTGATTTCGGTTTCTTTCTGCATGGCCGGAAAATCCAGGAACGGTGCGCAGCCGGGGAAAGAGTGGCTGCCAAGGCCGTGCAGTGTACAGGACTCGCCGCCCTGGCGCGTCGCGCGGGTTTATTCTGTAGCGCGGATGGCTCTATGATGGGCCTCGCCCAGCCAACAGGAAGCCAGCGCATGCCCTTACCGTCTCTCAAAGAGCAATTCGCTGCATTGATCGCCATACCGTCAGTCAGTTGTACTCAGCCTCACCTGGATCAATCCAACCGTGCCGTGATCGACCTGCTGGCCACCTGGCTCGGCGAGTTGGGGTTTAACTGCGAAATTCAGCCTGTCAGCCCTGGCAAGTTCAACTTGCTTGCCAGTTTTGGCAGTGGTCCCGGTGGGCTGGTGCTGGCAGGGCACAGTGACACGGTGCCTTACGATGATGCGTTGTGGCAGACCGATCCGCTCAAGCTGACGGAAGTGGACAATCGCTGGGTAGGCCTTGGCAGTTGCGACATGAAGGGCTTTTTCGCTTTGATCATCGAAGCGGTGCGGCCGCTGCTGGACCAGCCGTTCAAACAGCCGTTGCTGATTCTCGCCACGTGCGATGAAGAAACCTCTATGGCCGGCGCGCGGGCGCTGGTTGAGGCTGGGCGGCCGCTGGGCCGTGCAGCGGTGATCGGCGAGCCCACCGGGCTCAAGCCGATCCGCATGCACAAGGGCGTGATGATGGAACGCATCGACATTCTGGGGCGCAGCGGTCACTCCTCTGACCCGAGCCTGGGCCACAGCGCGCTGGACGCCATGCATGACGCGATTACCGAGCTCAAAGGGTTGCGGCAGCAATGGCTGAATGAATACCGCAATCCGCAGTTCAGCGTGCCGCAACCTACGCTGAACTTTGGCTGCATCCATGGCGGCGACAATCCGAACCGGATCTGCGGTCAATGCTCGCTGGAATTCGACCTGCGGCCGTTGCCGGGCATGGACCCGAATGTCTTGCGTTCGATTATCCGCAGCAAACTGGACCCGCTTGCCGAGCGCCATCAGGTCAAGATCGACTTCGCCCCGCTGGCTGCAGGCGTCGCTCCCTTTGAGCAGGCCGCTGACAGCGAACTGGTGCGCGTGGCCGAGCGTCTTACCGGGCATCGCGCCGAAGCAGTAGCGTTTGGCACCGAAGCGCCTTATCTTCAACAACTTGGCTGCGAGACCATCGTGCTGGGCCCGGGCGACATTACTTGTGCGCATCAGCCGGGCGAACACCTTGAAATGTCACGTTTGCAGCCGACAGTGCGTCTATTAAGCCAACTGATCGAACATTATTGCCTGACCCCGGCCCAGTAAATGGCTGCAGGCCCAACCCGTATACACACAAGGAGAGCACGCGTGTTGCCAAGTTTGTTTCGACGATAACTATCAGCCTGCTGTGCGTTTGCTGTTTTTGCCCTCTTTAGGCGGCTCATTTCTTACAGGCTTTGGTTATGCACGATTACGTTAACTGGCTGCGTCATGCTTCCCCTTACATCAATGCTCACCGCGATTGCACCTTTGTCGTCATGCTCCCTGGCGACGGCGTCGCCCACCCCAACTTCGGCAACATCGTCCACGACCTGGTGCTGCTGCACAGTTTGGGCGTGCGTCTGGTGCTGGTTCACGGCTCTCGCCCGCAAATTGAAAGTCGCCTTGAAGCCCGCGGCCTGATGCCGCATTACCACAAGGGCATGCGCATCACTGATGCGCCCACACTAGAGTGCGTAATCGACGCCGTGGGCCAACTGCGGATCGCGATTGAAGCACGCCTGTCCATGGACATGGCCTCATCACCGATGCAGGGCTCGCGGTTGCGCGTCGCTAGCGGCAATCTGGTCACCGCGCGGCCAATTGGAGTGCTCGATGGCGTGGACTACCACCATACCGGCGAAGTGCGCCGGGTCGACCGCAAGGGTATCAACCGCTTGCTGGACGAGCGCTCCATCGTGTTGCTGTCGCCGTTGGGCTACTCGCCCACAGGCGAAACCTTCAACCTGGCCTGCGAAGACGTCGCCACTCGCGCCGCCATCGACCTGGGGGCGGACAAACTGCTGCTGTTTGGCGCTGAGTCCGGCTTGCTTGATGAAGAAGGGCGGCTGGTGCGCGAATTGCGCCCACAGCAAATTCCCGCGCACATGAAACGGCTGGGCAGCGACTATCAGGCGGAATTGCTCGAAGCGGCTGCCGAGGCCTGCAGCGGTGGCGTGGCCCGCAGTCACATCGTCAGCTACGCCGAAGATGGCGCGCTGCTGACCGAACTGTTTACCCGCCACGGCGGCGGCACCTTGGTGGCCCAGGAGCAATTTGAAGTCACCCGTGAAGCGGCGATTGAAGACGTGGGTGGCCTGCTGGAATTGATCAGCCCGCTGGAAGAACAGGGCATCCTGGTGCGCCGTTCACGTGAAGTGCTGGAACGTGAGATCGAGCAGTTCAGCGTGGTTGAGCGCGAAGGCATGATCATCGCCTGCGCGGCGCTGTATCAGATTGCCGACTCGGACGCGGGTGAACTGGCGTGCCTGGCGGTCAACCCGGAGTATCGCCATGGTCGTCGGGGTGATGAACTGCTGGAGCGCATTGAAAGCCGTGCGCGGGCGCAAGGGCTGAAAACCTTGTTCGTTCTCACGACCCGTACCGCGCACTGGTTCCGCGAGCGCGGCTTTGAGCCGAGCAGCGTCGAACGCCTGCCTGCGGCACGAGCCTCGCTGTACAACTTCCAGCGCAACTCCAAGATCTTTGAAAAGGCGCTGTGAAACTCGGCAAATCAAAAGATCGCGAGGCAAGCTCGCTCCTACAGGGGTGTGCCTCGCGTAGCAGTTGACGAGCCTTGCGAGGCTACGTCCGGCTGCGCAGCAGTCGTAAACCCTGCGCGCCGGACCGGTCGCCTTAGTTACTGATCGCCAAAATACTTGCCTGATACGACGCCACGAACAGGTCGAAATCACCCTCTTCGATTTTCTCGGTCTCGGCTTGCTCGAGCAGTGACTGGCGGGCTTTGTCTTCAAATGCAGCTTGGTCTTCAGCGCTCAACGGCTGGCTGCGGAAGTACTCGGCGTGGCTCAGGCTTTGGCGCATGGAGAACTGGGCGAAGCTTTCCTTGTGTTCGGTCATGCTGGCCAGGACTTTGGCCGACGGGGTCAGGGACACGTCGGCAACCTTGGCAAACTGATCGTCCAGCGCTTTGCTGTGTACGTCGTTGCCGTGGGTTTTGTCCAGCAATGCCGCCACGGGTGCGATTTTCTCCAGCAGTTCTGCAGCCCATTCCTTCAACTCGACTGCCTCGCCATGACGCTGCAGTTGCAGGCCTGGACGACGTCCTTCCTTGACCACGCTCAGGAAGTTGGACGTGCAGTTGCCGCATTCGGTGTTGCCCAGCTGTGGGCTTTCTTCCAGCGCGCAGTACAGCAGGAAGGCGTCCAGGAAGCGGGCTTCTGTCAGGTCGATGCCCACTGGCAGGAACGGGTTGATATCCAGCAGTCGCACTTCTACGTATTGCACACCACGCGCGATCAAGGCCTGGATCGGACGTTCGCCGGTGTAGGTCACGCGCTTGGGACGGATGTTGGAGTAGTACTCGTTTTCGATTTGCAGAATGTTGGTGTTCAGTTGCACCCATTCGCCATCTTTGTGCGTGCCGATTTCAACATACGGCGCGTAAGGCGTGGCCACGGCCGTGCGCAGGCTGTCGGTGTAGCTGTCGAGGTTGTTGTAGCACGGCGTCAAGCCCGCTTGAGCGTTGCTCTGGTAACCCAGGTCGCTCATGCGCAGGCTGGTGGCGTAGGGCAGGTACAGGGTCTCGGGGTCGAGTTGTTCCAGTTGGTGCGAACGGCCACGCAAGAAGCCTGCATCCAGCGCCGGCGAAGCACCGAACAGGTACATCAGCAACCAGCTGTAGCGACGGAAGTTACGAATCAGCGCGATGTAGGCGCTTGACTGATAATCGCGGTCGGTGCCGACAAAGCCTTCAGCCTGCTTGAGCACGGGCCACAGGGCCTCGGGCAGGGAGAAGTTGTAGTGGATCCCGGCGATGCATTGCATGGTCTTGCCGTAACGCAGGGCCAGGCCCTTGCGGTACACATACTTGAGCTGGCCGATGTTGGACGTGCCGTAATAGGCAATCGGGATGTCTTCTTCCGCCGGCAACGGGCACGGCATCGAAGGGCTCCACAGGAACTCGTTGCCGAGTTTGCTGTAGGCAAAACGGTGAATCTTGTCGAGGCTGGCCAGCGTGTCCGCAGGATCGGGCAGGGCCGGGGTGATGAATTCCAGCAGCGACTCGGAATAGTCAGTGGTGATCTGGTCGTTGGTCAGGGCCGAGCCCAGCTCTTCTGGATGCGGGGTCTGCGCCAGTCGGGCATCGGCTGTTACGCGCAGGCATTCGCGCTCGATACCATGCAGGCACTGCTCGAGCAAAGAGAGGTGAGTGCGCTCGCCGATCAAGTTCAGGCGGCGGTTAAGAAGTTCGCTCAAGTTAGATTCCTTCACGCGTCAGTCGCCCCAATATGGGGGTGGTCAGGACGGTCTACAAGGGTGAAGTTATACCGGCGTGGTCGCCTGGCTTTGTAGGGTAATGCTCAGCCCCGTCCCTGTTTCGGTATTTCGGCGCTCCGAGCGCATTTCGGCACTACATTCGTAGTGCCGAAATTAACTCAGATTACAGGTAGACCGCTACAGGACAGCGAACGTGCCTTGTGCTTTAGCGACGAGTTTGTCGCCTTGCATGACGTCCGCTTCGACGACAAGCGTACGCCGGCCGGGGTGAATGACTTTGGCGATGCACAACACGTCGCCGTCAGAAACAGATCGCAGATAGTTGATTTTGCACTCGATGGTCACGCTCTGGCGGTCAAAACCATGGGCGCCGGAACACGCCAGGCCCATGGTGATGTCGACCAGGCTGAAAATGACCCCGCCGTGCATCTTGCCACCGCGATTGCGCAACTGCGGTTCCAGGCTTAGCGCAACGTGCGCCACGCCGTCTTCCACAGACTCCACACGACAGCCGATCAACGTGCTGAACGCGCTCTGGGTCAAGCCCTCGGGCAGTGCCATCAGCGTTTCTTCAGCTGTTTGGCATTGGCAAACAGCGAAGCCATTGCGTTGTTGGCCGGGGCTGCGGCGACCGACTCCTTGCGCGGCGCGGACGATTGCTGGCGTGGGGCCGAGCCCGGACGTGCACCGCGAGCGCCGTCGATTTTCTCGCCGGGGGTATCGCTCATGCGCATCGACAGACCAACGCGTTTGCGCGGGATGTCGACTTCCATGACTTTGACTTTGACCACGTCACCGGCTTTTACCGCTTCACGCGGATCTTTGATGAACTTCTCGGAAAGTGCCGAGATATGCACCAAGCCGTCCTGATGCACGCCGATATCGACGAAAGCACCGAAGTTCGTGACGTTGGTGACAACACCTTCCAGGATCATTCCCAGTTGCAGGTCCTTGAGGTCTTCGACACCTTCCTGGAACTCGGCGGTCTTGAACTCGGGACGCGGGTCGCGACCGGGTTTTTCCAGCTCTTGCAGGATGTCGGTGACGGTCGGGAGGCCGAAAGTCTCATCGGTGAATTTTTTCGGGTCCAGACGCTTGAGGAAGCCTGCGTCGCCAATCAGCGAGCGAATATCGCGCTCGGTGTCCGAGGCAATGCGCTTGACCAGCGGGTAGGCCTCTGGGTGAACGGCTGAGGCATCGAGCGGGTTTTCGCCGTTCATCACGCGCAAGAATCCAGCCGCTTGCTCGAAGGTTTTTTCGCCCAGGCGGCTAACTTTTTTCAGCGCCGCGCGGGTTTTGAATGCGCCGTTTTCATCGCGGTGAGCCACGATATTTTGCGCCAGAGTGGCGTTCAGGCCGGAGATGCGAGCCAGCAGCGCGACCGAAGCGGTGTTCACGTCCACGCCCACGGCGTTTACGCAGTCTTCGACCACAGCATCCAGGCCGCGTGCCAGTTTGAGCTGGGACACGTCGTGCTGGTACTGGCCGACACCGATAGATTTTGGATCGATTTTTACCAGCTCGGCCAGCGGGTCTTGCAGACGGCGGGCAATCGACACGGCGCCACGGATCGACACGTCGAGGTCCGGGAACTCCTTGGCGGCCAGTTCGGAGGCCGAATACACCGACGCACCGGCTTCGGACACCATCACTTTAGTGACTCTCAGGGCTGGGTATTTTTTGATCAGATCAAGCACCAGCTTGTCGCTTTCGCGGCTGGCGGTGCCGTTGCCGATGGCGATCAGCTCGACCGAGTGTTTGGCGCACAGGGCAGCCATCACCGAGATGGTCTGGTCCCATTTGTTGTGCGGCGCGTGGGGGTACACGGTGGCGTGCTCCAGCAGTTTGCCGGTGGCGTCGACCACGGCAATCTTGCAGCCGGTACGCAGGCCCGGGTCCAGGCCCAGGGTCGCGCGCGGTCCGGCCGGGGCGGCCAGCAGCAGGTCGTGCAGGTTGTGGGCAAAGACGTTGATCGCTTCGGTCTCGGCCGCGTCGCGCAGCTCACCCAGCAGGTCGGTTTCAAGGTGGGTATAGAGCTTGACCTTCCAGGTCCAGCGCACCACTTCCCCCAGCCATTTGTCGGCCGGCCGGTTCTGGTTTTCCAGGCCGAAGCGCTGGGCAATCATCATTTCGCCGGGGTGCATCGTGCCGGGCAGTTCTTCACCCACTTTGAGCGAAGAGCTGAGAATGCCTTCGTTACGCCCTCGAAAAATCGCCAGCGCGCGGTGCGACGGCATGCTCTTGAGCGGTTCGTCGTGTTCAAAGTAGTCGCGGAACTTGGCGCCTTCCTCTTCTTTGCCGGCAATGACGCGGGCGCTGAGGGTGGCTTCCTGCTTCAGAAAGCTGCGCAGTTTGTCCAGCAGGCTGGCGTCTTCGGCAAAGCGCTCCATGAGGATGTACTTGGCGCCATCAAGGGCGGCCTTGACGTCTGCCACCCCTTTTTCGGTGTCGACAAAGCGGGCCGCTTCGGTTTCCGGGGTCAGACTTGGGTCGTTGAACAGGCCGTCAGCCAACTCGCCGAGGCCGGCTTCCAGGGCAATCTGGCCTTTGGTGCGGCGCTTTTGCTTGTAGGGCAGGTACAAGTCTTCGAGGCGGGTCTTGGTATCGGCGAGTTTGATGTCGCGGGCCAGTTCAGGCGTCAACTTGCCTTGTTCTTCGATGCTGGCCAGGATGCTGATGCGCCGTTCGTCGAGTTCACGCAGGTAGCGCAAGCGTTCTTCCAGATGACGTAACTGGGTGTCATCCAGGCTGCCTGTCACTTCCTTACGGTAGCGAGAGATGAAGGGTACGGTGGAGCCTTCATCCAGAAGAGCGACGGCCGCTTCGACCTGCTGCGGGCGCACGCCAAGTTCTTCGGCGATGCGGCTGTTGATGCTGTCCATAAAACCACCTGACAAATTGTGATGCAGGCTCGCAGGCCCGGGCTGTAAGGCTTGCGAGACTGGTTGAGCGGCCCGGAGGGCGCCGCTACCTGAGCCAAAAGGGCAGCCTGTTGACCCGTGAAATCAGCACATTACGGCAGGTATTGAAAAAATAAATCCTGGCGCAATGTTTAAAAAAACCGAGATTGCCTGACACAAAAGGCGGCGCATTATAACCAGCGTTCCCGGATTCAGGGGATTGCCCGCTGCACCGGCTATACTCGGTGCACTAGCCGCGAAGGAAAAATCTGCTAACAATGCACACGATGCGTATAACAGCAGCTAAGCCATAATGCGCGCCGAGATCACAGGAGTATCTAATGAGCAGCATTGCACAACCGGCTGAAGGCGAAAAAATTCTCATCGTTGATGACGATCCAGGGCTGAGCAGCCTGCTGGAGCGTTTCTTCGTCAGCAAGGGCTACCGCGCCCGCGCTGTGCCGAACGTCGAGCAAATGGACCGTTTGCTGGCTCGTGAGGTATTTAACCTTGTTGTTCTGGACCTGATGCTGCCCGGTGAAGACGGGCTGTCTGCGTGCCGTCGTCTGCGAGCCGCAGGCAATCGGGTGCCGATCATCATGCTGACCGCCAAGGGCGATGAACTGAGCCGTATCAAGGGCCTGGAACTGGGCGCTGATGACTATCTGGCCAAACCGTTCAACCCTGACGAGCTCATGGCCCGCGTACGCGCCGTGTTGCGTCGTCAGTCCGCGCCTGTGCCGGGCGCGCCGGGCAGCGAAGACGAAAGCGTCACTTTTGGTGATTACGAGTTGTCCCTGGCCACGCGCGAACTCAAGCGTGGCGATGAAGTGCACATGCTCACCACCGGTGAGTTCGCCGTACTCAAGGCCTTGGTCATGCACGCCCGTGAGCCCTTGACCCGTGACAAGCTGATGAACCTGGCTCGTGGTCGTGAATGGGATGCACTGGAGCGCTCGATCGACGTTCAGATATCCCGCCTGCGCCGCATGATCGAGCCAGACCCTTCCAAGCCCCGCTACATCCAGACTGTCTGGGGCGTGGGTTATGTGTTCGTGCCGGATGGCAACGCAACCAAGTGATGGAGCCTTTATAGGCGCGAGTCGCCAGTGGCCCTTGGCCGCTGAGTGGCTCGCGATCCATTATCTTGCGGGTCCTGGTACTCGTTCCTGCAACGTATAAAGCGCCATCTATGAAAACCCCACTGTGGTTCCCCCAAAGTTTTTTCTCGCGCACCCTTTGGCTGGTGCTCATCGTTGTGCTGTTCTCCAAGGCATTGACCCTGGTTTATCTGTTGATGAACGAAGACATGCTGGTCGACCGTCAATACAGTCATGGTGTGGGCCTGGTGCTGCGTGCCTATTGGGCGGCAGATGAAGAGAACCGGGCCAAGATTGCCGATGCCGCAACGCTCACTCGTGTGGTTGGCGGTGGCGTGCCCGAAGGCGAGCAACACTGGCCGTACAGCGAGATCTACGAGCGTCAGATGCAGGCCGAGCTGGGCGCCGACACCGAAGTTCGCTTGCGCATGCACTCGCCTCCCGCGCTCTGGGTTCGTGCGCCGAGCCTGGGCGATGGCTGGTTGAAGGTGCCGTTGTATCCGCACCCGCTGCGTGGGCAAAAAATCTGGAGTGTGCTGGGCTGGTTCCTGGCCATTGGTTTGTTATCCACAGCGTCGGCCTGGATTTTCGTCAGTCAACTCAATCAGCCACTCAAGCGCCTGGTCTATGCGGCCAGGCAGTTGGGGCAGGGGCGCAGTGTGCGGCTGCCGATCAGCGACACACCGAGCGAAATGACCGAGGTTTACAGCGCGTTCAACCAAATGGCAGAAGACGTGGAACAGGCAGGCCGTGAGCGGGAGCTGATGCTGGCCGGTGTGTCCCATGACCTTCGAACCCCGCTGACGCGTTTGCGCTTGTCCCTGGAGTTGATGGGCAACCACAACGACCTGACAGACGACATGGTGCGCGACATTGAAGACATGGACGCCATTCTCGATCAGTTCCTGGCCTTTATCCGGGACGGTCGTGATGAGCCAGTCGAAGAAGTGGACTTGTGTGAGCTGATCCGTGAAGTCGTGGCGCCGTATAACCAGAACGAAGACCAGGTGCGCCTGCGCTTGCAGCCGATCCAGCCGTTTGCCCTGCGTCGAGTATCGATGAAACGCCTGCTCAACAATCTGATTGGCAACGCCTTGCACCATGCGGGCGATGACGTTGAAGTGGCGGCCTACGTGTCGGGCGATAGCAGCGCGCCTTACGTGGTACTGAGTGTAATGGACCGTGGCGCGGGCATTGATCCTTCCGAGCTTGAAGACATCTTCAACCCGTTCATTCGCGGGGACCGTGCCCGTGGCGGTAAAGGCACTGGCCTGGGCCTGGCGATTGTTAAACGGATCGCCTCCATGCACGGCGGCAATGTCGAATTGCGTAACCGTGCCGGTGGTGGTCTGGAAGCCAGAGTACGACTGCCGCTGGGCCTGATGCTCCCGCGCGGCGCCGTTTAACTGCACACCGTGTAGGAGCGAGCTTGTCTCGCGATCTTTTGATCCTTCAAAGATCGCAAGACAAGCCCGCTCCTACACGTTTTGGGTGCGGTTAACCTTTTCCTTTAGTCCGCGTCAGGTTCGGGCCGCTGTTTTTTTCCAGATGCTCGATGATGATCCCCGCCACATTCTTGCCCGTGGTGGTTTCGATCCCTTCAAGACCCGGCGATGAGTTGACCTCCAGCACCAGCGGACCGTGGTTGGAGCGCAGAATATCGACCCCTGCCACGCTCAACCCCATGACTTTGGCCGCACGAATGGCGGTCATGCGCTCCTCTGGGGTGATCTTGATCAGGCTGGCGCTGCCACCGCGGTGCAGGTTGGAGCGGAATTCCCCCGGTTTGGCCTGACGCTTCATGGCGGCAATCACCTTGTCGCCCACCACGAAGCAGCGAATATCGGCCCCGCCGGCTTCCTTGATGTACTCCTGCACCATGATGTTTTGCTTGAGGCCCATGAAAGCTTCAATCACCGATTCAGCCGCCGTGGCGGTTTCACACAGCACCACGCCGATGCCTTGGGTGCCCTCGAGTACCTTGATCACCAGCGGAGCGCCGTTGACCATCTCGATCAGGTCCGGGATGTCATCCGGGGAGTGGGCAAAACCGGTCACCGGCAAACCCAGACCGCGACGTGACAGCAATTGCAGCGAGCGTAATTTGTCCCGTGAGCGGGCGATGGCCACCGACTCATTGAGCGGGAACACCCCCATCATTTCGAACTGGCGCAACACGGCGCAGCCATAGAACGTAACAGACGCACCGATACGCGGGATAACCGCATCAAAGCCTTCCAATGGCTTACCGCGGTAGTGGATCTGCGGCTTATGGCTGGCAATGTTCATATAGGCGCGCAAGGTATCGATCACCACCATCTGATGGCCTCGTTCGGTCCCGGCCTCGACCAGGCGACGAGTGGAATACAGACGCGGGTTGCGCGACAGCACAGCGATCTTCATGCAGCACCTTTGGAGGAGGTAGTGGTGACCGGAAATACCGGCTTGTCTTGAACGTATTTTTGGCCAGGATTGACGACCAACTGGCCGTCCACCAGCGCTTTTGAGCCCAGTAACAGGCGGTAGCGCATCGATTTGCGGCAGGCGAGGGTGAATTCAACCTGCCAGACATGATCGCCCAGGGCCAGGTCCGTGCGGATCACATAACGCACCTGCGTGTGACCGTTTGAGCTTTTAATGGTTTTTATAGCCACCAGCGGCGCTTCGCAGCGGCGGTGGCGCAGTTGTACCAATGTGCCCAAATGGGCATTGAAACGTACCCACTCGACACCATCGCGCTCAAAAGGCTCGATTTCAGTGGCATGCAAGCTGGAGGTACTGGCGCCGGTGTCGATTTTTGCGCGCAAGCCCGCGACGCCCAGATCGGGAAGCGCCACCCACTCACGCAGACCGACAACGGTCAAATGATCAAATGTCTTCAATATAGATAACCAGCGATTAACGTATTCAGGCCGCAGGGAAGGCCCTGCAGGTCAAACAATCGACGAAAGCCGATTTGAAAGCCACAGGCGGTATTCACGCAGAATAGCTGGCAAATGGCGACAGTTTTCCTACGGGCGCGCGCTATCGTTTTCAACAGCCGTTTTGCCAGGTGGGCATTCTATCGGGCGTATTCCTTCCTTGGATCATCAAAAGTAGTAGTACAGTTCTGTGAATTTAAATGACGGGGGTTTCCGATGGCGCAGAAACAAGAAGAGGACGACAAAGTCCGTTTGGACAAGTGGTTATGGGCAGCACGCTTCTACAAAACTCGCGCACTGGCCAAGGCGGCCATTGAGAGTGGCAAGGTGCACTGCCGTGGCGAGCGTTGCAAGCCCAGCAAAGAGCCGCGAGTGGGGGATGAACTGCAAATACGGGTAGGGCTCGAAGAGCGCACTGTGCAAGTCAAAGCCCTATCAGTGGTGCGCGGTGGCGCCCCGCAAGCCCAAACCTTGTACGCTGAAACCGAACACAGCATCGCCAAGCGCGAAAATGCGGCAGCGTTGCGCAAGGCCGGCGCGATGGGCATCACCACCGAGGGTAAACCGACCAAAAAACAACGTCGCCAACTGCATCAGTTGCATGATGTTGGCGACTTGTAGCACCGACCATTCGGGGCACATCGTTTCCAGTCGTCCATTTGCCGTGCGTCGTGTCTGTACACGCATGACTTGTAACTTACCCTGTGAAACGCCATATAGGGTCATTAGCCAGCGGCCTGTTAAAGCCCCCACCTATATCAAGTAATCAATTCAGAACTCTATTCTTATGTCCGATTTACTCAAAAAAGATGCCACACAACGCTTCATGTTTGACACCAGCGATGCCCGCGGCGAGCTCGCTTCGCTGGAGCACAGCTACGCGGATGTGTTGGCCAAACATGCTTATCCTCAGCCGGTCCAGCAACTGCTGGGCGAGTTGATGGCAGCGGCGGCGTTGTTGGTGGGCAACCAAAAAGTAGATGGTCTGCTCAGCCTGCAAGCGCGCTCCGAAGGCCCGGTGCCTTTGTTGATGATCGAGTGCACCAGCGACCGCGAAATCCGTGGCCTGGCCCGTTTTGAAGCCGACCAGATTGCAGCCGATGCCACCTTGGCCGACCTGCTGCCTAACGGCGTGCTGGCCATCACCATTGATCCGACGGTGGGTCAGCGTTACCAGGGCATTGTCGACCTCAATGGCGACACCTTGGCTGACTGCTTCACCAACTACTTCGTCATGTCTGAACAAGTACCGACCCGTTTCTGGTTGGGCGCTGATGGCGTGCGCGCGCGCGGTATGTTCTTGCAGCAACTGCCTGCCGACGTCATCGAAGACGAAGACGAGCGCGTCGACAGCTGGAACAAACTGCTGATGCTGGGCGATACGCTCAAGACCGAAGAGCTGTTGGGTCTGGATAACGAAACCATTTTGCATCGCCTGTATCACGAAGAGACCGTGCGCGTGTACGACCCTCTGGCCATTGAGTTCAAATGCAGCTGCTCGCGTGAGCGTTCAGGCAATGCGCTGACCAGCCTGGGCCATGAAGATGCGCTCAATCTGGTGGCCGAGCATGGCGGGCATATCGAGATCGATTGCCAGTTCTGCAACGCTCAATACCTTTTTGATGCTGCTGATGTTGATCAATTATTCTCCGGTGCCGGTGTTCAGTCGCCTTCCAAGACTCATCACTAAAACGTTTCAGCGCAGGTGAAACACCTGTCAAATACCGTTCTTGCGCGGTTCTGACAGGTGGGCCCTACTCTTTTTGGGCTTTTCTGGCATAATCCGGCCCACTTTTTTCGCGGTAGTAGTGCAAATTTTTCTACTACAAAACGTTTGGCGCACTCGGCCAATGGCCGACGGGGAACCTCATGACGCAAGCTAATAACGCCGTGTACACCGATCTGAGCATCGACGATCTGGTAAAAGAAGCCCTGAACCGTGGTGAAGGCGAGCTTGCCGACAACGGTGCACTGGTTGTTAAAACGGGCCACCGCACTGGACGTTCGCCAGCAGACCGCTTCATTGTTGAAGAGCCGACCACTCAGGACGCAATCGCCTGGGGCCCGATCAACCGCAAGTTCCCGGCCGACAAGTTCGACGCGCTGTGGGACCGTGTTTCGGCTTATGTTGGTGAGCGCGAGCGTTTCGTCTCCCACGTTCATGTAGGTTCTGATCCGGCGCACTACCTGCCGGTCAAAATGACCACTGAAACTGCATGGCACAACCTGTTTGGCCGTTGCCTGTTCATCAACCCTGAGCAGTACAACCCAGCGGGCAAGGACGAGTGGCAAATCCTCAACGCGCCTAACTTTGTGTGCGAGCCAGAGCGTGATGGCACCAACTCCGACGGTTGCGTGATCATCAACTTTGCTGCCAAGAAAGTCTTGATCGCAGGCATGCGTTACGCCGGCGAAATGAAAAAAGCCCTGTTCTCGGTTCAGAACTTCCTGCTGCCAGCTGTTGACGTTCTGCCGATGCACTGTGCGGCCAACATGGGCGAAGAGGGCGACGTGACCCTGTTCTTCGGCCTGTCGGGCACTGGTAAAACCACCCTGTCGGCTGACGAAAGCCGTTACCTGATCGGTGACGACGAACACGGCTGGGGCGTGGGCGTAGTGTTCAACATCGAAGGCGGTTGCTATGCCAAGTGCATCGACCTGTCCGAGAAAAACGAGCCGGTGATCTGGAAAGCCATCCAGCACGGCGCGGTTCTGGAAAACGTTGTTCTCGATCCAGAGACCAAAAAACCGGACTACGCAGACGACAGCCTGACGCAAAACAGCCGTGCGGCTTACCCGCGTGAACTGATCGAAAAACGCGCACCGAAAAACCTCGGTGGCGAGCCAAACGCTGTGATCTTCCTGACCTGCGACCTGACCGGCGTACTGCCACCAGTGTCGATCCTCAGCGAAGAGCAAGCGGCTTACCACTTCCTGTCGGGCTACACCGCACTGGTCGGTTCGACTGAAATGGGTTCGGGCGCTGGCATCAAGTCGACCTTCTCTACCTGCTTCGGCGCGCCATTCTTCCCACGTCCTGCTGGTGAATACGCAGAGCTGCTGATCAAGCGCATCCGCGGTTTCGGCTCCAAGGTTTACCTGGTTAACACCGGCTGGACTGGCGGCGGCTACGGCGTTGGCAAGCGTTTCAACATCCCGACCACCCGTGGCGTGATTGCAGCGATCCAGAGCGGTGCTCTGATCGGCGCAGAAACCGAGCACCTGGACACCATCAACCTCGACGTGCCATTGGCCGTTCCGGGTGTTGACGCTGGCCTGCTGAACCCACGTAACACCTGGGCTGACAAAGCGGCCTACGACGAAGCGGCCAAAGCCCTGGCTGGCCTGTTCGTCGAGAACTTCAAGAAGTTCGACGTCAGCGACGCGATCAAGGCTGCTGGCCCGAAGCTCTAAGCATCGGTTAGCGAATTGATCTACAAAAAACCGCCTGAAAGGGCGGTTTTTTTATGCACGGGCTTCAGGCTTCCAGCGTTTCTGTATCCCAATGCCCGAGCGTGATGGCTTGATACAGCATGCCGATGGTCAACGGCACCTTGTCGCCCCGGCCCTTGGCACTGCGCTTGAAGTGCGGATCGTTGCCTGCCGGGTGGAAGTAGCGATACGCATCGTAATCGGCCAATTCAAGCCCGAAGCGCTCCTCAAGGGTTTCCATCAACTGTTGGGCATCGCTGCCATTGCAGCCAAGGTCGAGGTTGATCGAGGTCTTGAGGCTGATGGTCTTGTTCTCGGGCAAACCGATTTCTTCATGCAGCAACTGCATCAGCTCCCGTAGGGCTGGCGTGTCGGGGAGGGTGGCGGCGAATTTCATGACAAAAAGTCCGTGGGATAGTCAAGACAGTTCTTCTGGTGCATCGCCAGCACCATAAACCAAATAAGAAATCGATGTACCCAGGCTTCCGGTGGACGCCTGAGGGTGACAGTGGCCGTAAATGCTCTGGCCAGCGGCCAGCGCCCAACCCTGTATCATCCCCTCTCAATTTGCCCCCGACCTTTTCTCGATTCGCTGCAGACCCTAGGTTACGGTTCAGCCCTTTGCAGCGGTCAATGGAGTGACAGTGATGCACAACACCCTGGAACAGGTTTTTGGTTATCCACAGTTTCGCAACGGCCAAGAGGCAGCAATCAGTGCGGTGCTGGCAGGGCGCTCGGCGGCAGCGATTTTTCCGACGGGGTCGGGCAAGTCGTTGTGTTACCAGTTGCCCGCCGTGTTGCTGCCACATTTGACACTGGTGGTGTCGCCGCTCCTGGCGCTGATGCAGGATCAGCTGGCGTTTTTACAGCGCCATGGTATTGCCGCCGCCAGTATCGACTCGGTGCAAAGCCGTGAGGACGCCAGTGCCGTCATGGCCCGGGCCAAGGCGGGTGAATTGAAGATCCTGATGGTGTCGGTCGAGCGCCTGAAGAACGAGCGCTTTCGAAACTTTTTGCAGCGGGTCCCGATTTCGCTGCTGGTGGTGGACGAGGCGCACTGCATTTCTGAGTGGGGGCATAACTTTCGTCCGGATTATTTGAAGCTGCCGGACTACCAGCACCAGTTCAACATCCCACAAGCATTGCTGCTGACGGCCACGGCCACCCCTGACGTTATCGTTGATATGCAGCGCAAATTTGCGATTGCCGACGAGGATGTCATCACCACCGGCTTTTACCGCGCGAACCTTGATCTGTGGGTCGAACCGGTTACCGGCGCGGCCAAACGCCAGCGATTGGTGCAGTGGATGGGCGAGCGCAGTGGCCAGCCGAGTATCGTCTACGTCACCCTGCAAAAAACCGCCGAGCAGATCGCTCAGCACCTCAGCCAGCACGGAATCAGCGCCACCGCTTACCACGCAGGGTTGCCTCACGACCAACGAGAAAGCATCCAGCGCCAGTTCATGGCCGGCCAGCTCAATTGCATCGTCGCCACCATCGCCTTCGGCATGGGCATCGATAAGAGCGATATTCGCAACGTGGTGCATTTCGACCTGCCCAAGTCGATAGAAAACTACAGCCAGGAGATCGGCCGCGCCGGTCGCGATGGCGAAACGTCCGAGTGCCTGGTGCTGGCCAATCGCGACAGCCTCAACGTGCTGGAAAACTTTGTGTATGGCGATACGCCAGAGCTCGAAGGTATCGAGCGTGTGCTGCACGAGCTAAGCGCTGCGCTTGCCGAGGGCCAGTGGGAGTTCATGCTGTTGCCGCTGTCCGATCAGAGCAACATCCGCCAATTGCCCCTCAAAACCCTGTTGGTGCAATTGGAACTGCGTGGGCTGATTGCCCCGCGTTACGCCTTTTTTGCCGAGTATCGCTTCAAATGCCTCATTGAGCCTGACGCGTTGCTGGCCAAGTTCGAAGGCGAGCGCCGACAGTTTGTAGCGGCGATTATCCAGACCTCCAGCCGTGCCCGAACGTGGGCCACGGTGAACTTTGACACCCTGTACGAGCAGCACCAGGCGGAACGCAATCGGGTGGTCAAGGCGCTGGATTATTGTCAGGAGAAGGGCTGGATCGAACTTGAAAGCAAGCAAATGACCGAGGTCTATGGCGTACTAGTGGCTGATTTTGATGCACCTGCGCTGAGCTGTGAACTACACCAATACTTCACCGCCCATGAGCGCAGCGAAATGGCACGTATCCACGCAATGCTGGGGTTGTTCGCCAGTGAAACCTGCCTGAGTTATCGGCTGGCGCAATACTTTGGCGATGATCAGGCTCCGCAGCAGTGCGGACATTGTTCGGTCTGTGCCGGGCAAGTTGCGCGCCTGCCGGAACCGCCACCGCTGGAGCCGCTTGTGGATAAACACTTTGACGCGTTGTGCGGTGCTTTTATCCACAAGCATCAGGAGTACACAGGAAGTTATCCACCGCCCGAGCGCCTGACCCGGTTTCTATGCGGCATCAGCGTCCCGCTATTCACCAAGATCAAGGCGCGGGCGATTCCAGGCTTTGCCGCCCTGGAAAACTATCCGTATGCCGACGTGCGAGAGTGGGCTACACAGCATCTACCCGTGTAGGAGCGAGCTTGCCTTGCGATCTTTTACAAGATCAAAGGGTCGCAGGGCTACCTCGCTTCAACAGGTAATTGGGGCTTACCCCAACAGTTCGCGCAACACGCGGATGAAATCCCGGCTGCTGGCTTCTTCATCGGCATGGCGACCGTCACGCACCACCCATTGGCCATTCACCACCACGTCGCGGACCTGGCGATCACCACCGGCAAACAACCAGCGGTTAAGAATCGCATCGTCCTGCGCGGTGGCAAGATAAGGGTCGTTGCCGTCGAGCACCAGCCAATCGGCCCGCTGACCCACGGCCAAACCGGCCACCGGTTGGCCCATCGCCTGGGCGCCACCCGCCACAGCCGCATCGTAGAGCGTACGCCCGACCATTGGCTGGTCGCTGCGATACATCCGGTTGCGCCGCTGATCACGCAGTCGCTGGCCGTATTCCAGCCAGCGCAACTCCTCAACCACGCTCAATGACACATGGCTGTCCGAACCAATGCCCATGCGGCCGTTTTGCGCGAGGTAGTCCACTGCCGGGAAAATGCCATCGCCCAAGTTGGCTTCCGTGGTCAGGCACAGCCCGGCCACGGCCTGGCTTTGGGCCATGAGTTGCACCTCATCTGCCGTTGCGTGGGTGGCGTGTACCAGACACCAGCGGGCATCGACATCAACGTTGTCATACAGCCACTGGATCGGGCGTTTGCCACTCCAGGCCAGGCAGTCGTCGACTTCTTTTTGCTGCTCGGCGATATGAATATGCACCGGGCAAGTCGTGTCGCTGGCGCTTAGCACCTCGTGGATCTGTTCGGGCGTAACGGCCCGCAGCGAGTGAAAACACAGGCCCAAGTGTTGCGCAGGCTGTTGTGCCAACAATGGTTTTAACTGCTGCTGCAAGGTCAGGTATTGCTCGGTGCTGTTGATAAAACGGCGCTGGCCGTCATTCGGGGCCTGGCCACCAAAACCGGAGTGGCTGTAGAGCACCGGCAGCAAGGTCAGGCCGATGCCGGTTGAACGGGCCGCCTCGCTGATCCGCAGCGCCAGTTCGGCGGGGTTGGCGTAGGGCTGACCCGACAGGTCGTGATGCACATAGTGGAACTCTGCCACCGAGGTGTACCCGGCCTTGAGCATTTCGATGTACAACTGGCGGGCAATGATGCCTAACTGCTCGGGGCTGATTTTACCGACCAGCCGGTACATCAGGTCACGCCACGTCCAGAAGCTGTCGTTGGGGTTGCCCGCGACTTCGGCCAGCCCGGCCATGGCCCGCTGAAACGCATGGGAGTGCAGGTTCGGCATGCCTGGCAACACGGGTCCGTTCAGGCGTTGTGCGCCTTGAGCGTCAGCATTGGCTTGAATACGGGTCAGAAAGCCGTCGGCCCCGACCTCAATGCGGACATTGGTAGCCCAGCCTGTGGGTAACAGCGCACGTTCGGCGAAGAAGACGGACATCGGTTCGGCACCCCATCGTAGAAATTTGTATATACATATACAGACGTTTGCCTGCCCGGTAAACTCCGGCAAGCTACGCCCCTTAACTCATGAACAAGGATTGCCTGTGTCGACTCCGCCTGTCGTGCCCCCGCTGGCCGCCCACATGGGCGATAGTCCAGCCCCGCTTTACGCCCGTGTCAAACAGATGATCACTCAGCAGATCGAGAGCGGAAACTGGCCGCCGCATTACCGCGTGCCCTCGGAAAGCGAACTGGTCAGCCAACTGGGCTTCAGCCGCATGACCATCAACCGGGCGCTGCGTGAAATGACCGCAGACGGCTTGCTGGTGCGCATGCAGGGTGTTGGCACCTTCGTGGCCGAGCCTAAAACGCAATCCGCGCTGTTTGAAGTCAACAACATCGCCGACGAAATCGCCGCCCGTGGTCATAAGCACACCTGCAAAGTGATCAGCCTGGCCGAAGAACTGGCCGGTTCCGAGCGCGCCGCCGTACTCGACATGCGTGAAGGGCAAAAAGTTTTTCATTCGCTCATCGTGCATTACGAAAACGGTATACCCGTGCAAATTGAGGACCGCTTCGTTAACGCGCTCGTCGCCCCGGACTACCTCAAGCAAGACTTCACTCGGCAAACGCCTTACGCCTATCTGTCTCAGGTCGCCCCGCTGACGGAAGGTGAGCACGTGGTCGAAGCCATCCTGGCTGACCCCAAAGAGTGCAAGCTGCTGCAAATTGAGGCCAGCGAGCCGTGCCTGTTGATCCGCCGCCGCACGTGGTCGGGCCGCCAACCAGTGACTGCCGCTCGTCTGATTCACCCCGGTTCCCGTCATCGCCTGGAAGGACGTTTCAGCAAATGAGTGAGCTCAGCGTTTTACGTGCCGCCGATTACCCTCGTATGCCCTGGAAAAACGGCGGTGGCAGTACTGAAGAAATTACCCGCGATACCGGTGAAGGCCTCGAGGGTTTTGGCTGGCGCCTGTCGATTGCTGACATTGGCGAATCAGGCGGTTTTTCGCGCTTTGAGGGTTACCAGCGAGTCATCACGGTATTGCAAGGCGAGGGCATGCACTTGCATGTCGACGGCGAGCAGAGCCGTGCGCTGTTACCGTTTGATGCCTTCGCCTTTAACGGGGCGAGTGACGTCAGTTGCACGTTGATCGACGGGCCGATCCGCGACTTCAACCTGATCTACGCCCCGCAGCGTTACAGGGCCCGCCTGCAATGGCTGGAAGCGGGTGGTCGACTCTTCACTTCGGCGCAGACTGTGCTGGTGTTGGGTGCTGATGAACACGTTGAAGTACGCGTGGGTAACACTCGGCACGAACAATTGGGCCGCTACGATTGCCTGCAACTGAGTGCCAATCAGCAACTGCTGGAAATCGCCATCACCGGCCGCAGCTGCGTGATTGAACTGAGCGTCAATCTGTAGGAGCAAGCTTGTCTCGCGATCTTTTAGACGATCAAAAGATCGCGAGGCAAGCCCGCTCCCACGCGCCCCATCTTGTTACCTAACGCCCCAAAAAGAAGCATAACGCCCTTCAAGTAACACCCCATTACGCTCTCTGCTGCACGCGTACGCAAACCTCTTGCGTGCCTCAACGCCTTTATTTCCGGGCCTTTGAAAAAACTGCGCGATGTTTTAATTGACAGCAAACTCACGTTGGCCGCTTACTTGCATATGCTTGTATGTACAAGTACATAAGTGTGCACCTGCCCAACACTGAGGAGTTACCCGTGACTTCAACTACCCCTAAATCGCCTGCTGCGTTCACCCGTCATCGCGACGGTGAAATCCGCGCTGCCCGTGGCACCCAGCTCACGGCCAAAAGCTGGATGACTGAAGCTCCGTTGCGAATGCTGATGAACAACCTCGACCCGCAAGTGGCCGAGAACCCGACTGAGCTGGTGGTGTATGGCGGTATTGGGCGAGCGGCGCGTAACTGGGAGTGCTACGACAAAATCGTTGAAAGCCTGACCAATCTCAACGACGACGAAACGCTGCTGGTGCAGTCGGGCAAGCCGGTGGGTGTGTTCAAAACCCACAGCAACGCGCCACGGGTATTGATCGCCAACTCCAACCTGGTGCCGCATTGGGCCACATGGGAACACTTCAACGAACTCGACGCCAAAGGCCTGGCCATGTACGGCCAGATGACCGCCGGCAGCTGGATCTACATCGGCAGCCAAGGCATCGTGCAGGGCACATACGAAACCTTCGTTGAGGCCGGTCGTCAGCATTACAACGGTAGCCTGGTCGGCAAATGGGTGCTCACTGCAGGCCTGGGCGGCATGGGCGGCGCACAACCGCTGGCGGCAACCCTGGCGGGCGCGTGCTCGCTGAATATCGAATGCCAACAGAGCCGTATCGATTTCCGTCTGGCCACGCGTTATGTCGACGAGCAAGCCACCGACCTGGATGACGCCCTGGCGCGCATCGCCAAATACACCGCAGAAGGCAAGGCGATTTCCATCGCCCTGTGCGGCAACGCGGCCGAACTGCTGCCAGAAATGGTGCGCCGTGGTATCCGCCCGGACATGGTCACCGACCAGACCAGCGCCCACGACCCGCTCAATGGCTACCTGCCAAAAGGCTGGACTTGGGAGCAGTACCGTGACCGCGCCGTGACCGATCCTGCGGGCGCGGTCAAAGCCGCGAAAGCTTCGATGGGCGAACACGTTGAAGCCATGCTGGCGTTCCAGAAAGCCGGTATTCCAACCTTCGATTACGGCAACAACATCCGTCAGATGGCCAAAGAAGTGGGCGTTGAAAATGCCTTCGACTTCCCCGGGTTTGTCCCGGCGTACATCCGCCCGTTGTTCTGCCGCGGTATCGGTCCGTTCCGTTGGGCGGCGCTGTCGGGGGATGCAGAAGACATCTACAAAACCGACGCCAAGGTCAAGGAGCTGATCCCTGACGACGACCATTTGCACAACTGGCTGGACATGGCCCGTGAGCGCATCAGCTTCCAGGGTTTGCCGGCGCGTATTTGCTGGGTGGGCTTGGGCCAGCGCGCCAAGCTGGGCCTGGCGTTCAACGAAATGGTGCGCAGCGGCGAGCTGAAAGCACCAATCGTGATCGGTCGTGACCACCTGGACTCCGGCTCGGTATCCAGCCCGAACCGTGAAACCGAATCGATGCAGGACGGCTCCGACGCCGTTTCCGACTGGCCGCTGCTCAACGCCTTGCTCAACACCGCGAGCGGCGCGACCTGGGTATCGCTGCACCATGGTGGCGGCGTTGGCATGGGCTTCTCGCAGCACTCGGGCATGGTGATTGTGTGTGACGGCACCGACGAAGCGGCCGAGCGCATCGCGCGCGTCTTGCACAACGACCCGGCCACTGGCGTGATGCGCCATGCCGATGCGGGTTACCAGATCGCCATCGACTGCGCCAACGAACAGGGCCTGAACCTGCCGATGGTTAACGGCTAACCCCGTTCTGTAGGAGCGAGCTCGTCTCGCGGTCTTTTAAAAGACCAAAAAGATCGCGAGGCAAGCTCGCTCCTGCACATGAATGTGGAATTTCAGCAAGCGCACTCCCGGTTTTCCTTTATCTGAGGTGGGACCCATGGCTGTTAATGATGATCGTGCAGGCGCTACACCCTTGATCGAAAAACGCTCGATCGACTACATCCCCGCGTCAGAGCGGCACGGTCGGCTGTTCAGCCAGTTCACGCTGTGGTTGGGAGCCAACCTGCAAATCACGGCGATTGTCACGGGGGCGCTGGCGGTGGTGTTGGGCGGCGATGTGTTCTGGTCACTGATAGGCCTGTTTATCGGGCAGGTGCTCGGTGGTGCCGTCATGGCCTTGCACGGTGCTCAAGGCCCGCAATTGGGCTTGCCGCAAATGATCAGCAGCCGTGTGCAATTTGGTGTGTATGGCGCTGTGGTGCCGCTGGTGCTGGTGTGCCTGATGTACATCGGCTTTTCGGCCAGCGGTTCATTACTGGCTGGGCAAGCGGTGGCTCAGTTGCTGCACGTGGATGACTGGATGGGCATCGTTGTCTTCGCCGGTTTTATCGTGATCCTGACCATCTTCGGTTACCGGGTGATCCACGGCATCGGCCGCCTTGCCAGTGCATTGGGGGTGCTGGCCTTCGTCTATCTGTTTTACAAACTGCTGGCTGGCAATGACATTGGCGCATTGCTGGCGAACAAACATTTTTCGATCAGCAGCTTTTTGCTGGCGATCTCGCTGTCGGCTTCATGGCAAATCGCGTTCGGCCCGTATGTGGCGGACTACTCGCGCTACCTGCCGAACAATACCTCTGCGACCCACACCTTTTGGGCGATTGGCCTGGGTTCGGTGATTGGCGCGCAAACCGCCATGGTGTTCGGGGTATTGGCGGCAGCCTTGGCCGGTTCGCAATTTGCCCATCACGAAGTGTCATTTATCGTGGGCCTGGGCGGCACCGGCATTGTGGCGGCGCTGCTGTATTTCGCCGTGGCATTCGGCAAGGTGACGATCACTACGCTTAATGCCTACGGCAGTTTTATGTCGGTGGCCACCATCGTCAGCGGCTTTCGCGGCAGCCGGCGGATCCCCAGTGGCGTGCGCCTGTTGTACATCTTCGCGATGGTGGTGATCGCAACCACGCTGGCGTTGCTGGGCAAAGACTCGTTTCTCAAGGACTTCTCGGCCTTCATCCTGTTTCTGCTGGCATTTTTCACGCCCTGGAGCGCGATCAATCTGGTGGATTTCTACTGCATCACCAAAGAACGCTACGACATCCCGGCGCTGTCAGATCCGCAAGGCCGCTATGGCCGCTGGAACGTGATCGGCCTGAGCGTCTACGTGATTGGTGTACTGATCCAGATGCCTTTCCTCTCAACTCACTTCTACACCGGCCCGCTGGTCGACAGCCTCGGCGGCACGGATATTTCATGGATCATCGGCCTGGTCGTGCCAGCCGTCTTGTATTACTGGGCGGCTAAAAAATGGCCACGCCCGGTGCCCGGCCACTTGATCCTGCCGGATGAGCGCCCAGCGCCCGAAACACCGGCCACTGTACCGCCTGCGGTGCCAACACCGATCTAGTCTGCATGGCTTAACACGGATAACAACAGCTGGCAGACAAGACCCTTTCAAGGAGCATCAATGTGAACCGTTTAAACCTGATACCCGGCCAACTGAACCTTGCCCAACTGCGTGACATTTATCAGCAGCCGGTGAGCCTCAGTCTGGACGACAGCGCTTCGGAACAGATTGATGCGAGTGTGTCGTGTGTGGAGCAGATCCTCGCCGAGCACCGCACCATTTACGGCATCAACACCGGGTTTGGTTTGCTGGCTTCGACAAAAATCGCCAGCGAAGACCTGGAAAACCTCCAGCGTTCGCTGGTGTTGTCACATGCTGCGGGTGTCGGTGAGCCGCTCAGCGATGACTTGGTGCGCCTGATCATGGTGCTCAAGGTGAACAGCCTGAGCCGCGGCTATTCGGGGATTCGGCGGGTGGTGATCGATGCCTTGATCGCGTTGATCAATGCCCAGGTGTATCCGCATATTCCGCTCAAAGGGTCGGTGGGCGCATCGGGTGATCTGGCGCCGTTGGCCCATATGTCGCTGGTGCTGCTGGGTGAAGGCAAGGCACGCTACAAAGGCGAGTGGCTGAACGCGAAAACGGCGCTCAAACATGCCGGTCTGCAACCGCTGACGCTGGCGGCCAAAGAGGGCCTGGCCTTGCTCAATGGCACTCAGGTGTCGACCGCATTCGCGTTGCGCGGGCTGTTTGAAGGCGAAGACGTGTTTGCCGCCGCCATTGCCTGCGGCAGCCTGACGGTTGAGGCGGTGTTGGGGTCGCGTTCACCGTTTGATGCGCGTATTCATGCCGCGCGGGGCCAGCGCGGGCAAATCGATGCCGCCGCGCTGTACCGCGACCTGCTGGGCGCGAGCAGCGAAGTGTCCGAGTCACACAAAAACTGCGACAAGGTGCAAGACCCGTATTCCTTGCGTTGTCAGCCACAAGTAATGGGCGCATGCCTGACCCAGTTCCGTCAGGCGGCCGAGGTGTTGAGCATTGAAGCCAACGCCGTGTCGGACAACCCGCTGGTGTTTGCCGAGCAGGGGGATGTGATCTCGGGGGGTAACTTCCACGCCGAGCCAGTCGCCATGGCTGCCGACAATATCGCCTTGGCGATAGCCGAAATCGGCGCCCTGAGCGAGCGCCGTATCTCGTTGATGATGGACAAACACATGTCGCAGTTGCCGCCGTTTCTGGTGGCCAACGGCGGCGTCAATTCTGGCTTTATGATCGCCCAAGTGACCGCGGCCGCGTTGGCCAGCGAGAACAAGGCGCTGGCGCACCCGCACAGCGTCGACAGCATTCCCACCTCGGCCAACCAGGAAGACCACGTGTCGATGGCTCCGGCGGCGGGCAAGCGCCTGTGGGACATGGCTGAAAACGTTCGCGGCGTGCTCGCCGTGGAATGGCTGGCGGCGTGCCAGGGCCTGGACCTGCGTAATGGCCTCAAAACCTCCCCAAAACTCGAAATCGCCCGCACCACACTGCGCAGCAAAGTGGCGTTTTATGAAAAAGACCGCTTCTTCGCGCCCGACATCGACGCCGCCCAGCAACTACTGGCGTCGCGGTGCCTCAATGAACTGATCGTGCGCCATACCCTGCCGAGCGTGTAGGCGTCGAATACCCGCATTGGCCATTAATGATTAGGAGTGTCACACAATGAAAATCTACAAGACTCTACTGACTCCATTACTTTCCCTCAGCGTGTTGGTTGCTGCAGGTACTGCCCAGGCGGCCACCTGGTGTGAATCAGGCAAACCGGTGAAATTTGCCGGGCTCAACTGGGAGAGCGGCATGCTCTTCACAGACCTGATGCAGTTTGTGCTGGAAAAAGGCTACGGCTGTAAAACCGACAGCTTGCCGGGCAACTCCATCGCCATGGAAAACGCCCTGAGCAGCAACGACATTCAAGTGTTTGCCGAAGAATGGGTGGGCCGCAGCAACGTCTGGATCAAGGCAGAGAAGGCCGGGAAAGTGGTAGGCGTGGGTGCGCCGGTGGTGGGCGCTGTTGAAGGCTGGTATGTGCCGCGCTACGTGATCGAAGGTGATGAGAGCCGCAAGATCAAAGCCTCGGCACCGAACCTCAAGTCAATCGCCGACCTGGCGCAGTACGCCTCGGTGTTCAAAGACCAGGAAGAGCCGAGCAAGGGCCGCTTCTACAACTGCCCGGCGGGTTGGACCTGTGAGCTGGATAACACCGAAATGCTCAAGGATTATGGCCTGGACACCACCTACACCAACTTCCGCCCAGGCACCGGCCCGGCCCTCGATGCGGCCGTGCTGTCGAGCTACCGGCGCGGCGAGCCGATCCTGTTCTATTACTGGTCACCGACCCCGCTGTTGGGCAGCGTTGACCTGGTCAAGCTGGATGAAAAACCCGGTGTCGACAAGCACGTAGACATCAAAGTGGGCGTCTCTAAAACCTTCAGCGAGCAGGCCCCGGAACTGGTCGCTGTGCTGGAGAAGGTCAACCTGCCGATCGATCTGCTCAACCAGAACCTGGCCCGCATGAGCAAAGAACGCATCGACTCACCAAAACTGGCCAAAGAGTTCCTCAAGCAGCACCCGGAAGTCTGGCACGCCTGGGTCGATGAAGACGCCGCCAAAAAAATCGAAGCGGCGCTATGAGAGCGGACGCTGTAGCTGTGGATAACGTCCCTTTCATTTGATCGAGAGTCTTTATGTTTCCCGAGCGTTTTACATTTTCTGTAGCGGACTGGGTCAACGGTTGGGTTGACTCGCTGGTGGCCAACTATGGCGATGTGTTCCGGCATATTTCCGACACGTTGCTGTGGGCCATCGTCAATTTAGAAACCGTGCTGCGCATGGCGCCGTGGTGGCTGGTGCTGGCCATCGTCGCGGGCATTACCTGGCACGCAACGCGCAAGGCCATGACCACGGCAGTGATTGTCGGCCTGCTGTTTTTGGTGGGGGCCGTTGGCTTGTGGGACAAGCTGATGCAAACCCTGGCATTGATGCTGGTGGCCACGTTGATCTCGGTGCTGATCGGCATCCCGCTGGGCATTCTGGCCGCGCGTAGCAATCGTTTGCGCGCGGTACTGATGCCGGTGCTCGACATCATGCAAACCATGCCGAGTTTCGTGTACCTGATCCCGGTGCTGATGCTGTTTGGCCTGGGCAAAGTGCCGGCGATTTTCGCCACCGTGATCTACGCTGCGCCCCCGCTGATTCGCCTGACCGACCTGGGGATCCGCCAGGTCGACAGCGAAGTCATGGAAGCCATCAATGCCTTTGGTGCCAACCGCTGGCAGCAACTGTTCGGCGTGCAACTGCCACTGGCGATGCCGAGCATCATGGCCGGTATCAACCAGACCACAATGATGGCGCTGTCGATGGTAGTGATCGCCTCGATGATTGGCGCACGAGGCTTGGGCGAGGACGTGCTGGTGGGCATCCAGACGCTCAACGTCGGCAAAGGGCTGGAGGCCGGGCTGGCCATCGTGATTCTGGCGGTGGTGATCGACCGCATTACCCAGGCGTATGGCCGACCACGGCATGAGGTGAGCAAATGAACATGACGACGCCTGCAAAAATCGAAGTCAAAAACGTGTTCAAGATTTTTGGCAGCCGCGCCAAAGAGGCGCTGGCCTTGATCCAACAGCAAAAAACCAAAGACCAGGTGCTGGCCCAGACTGGCTGCGTGGTGGGGGTCAATGACCTGTCGCTGAGCATCGGCACGGGCGAGATTTTCGTCATCATGGGGTTGTCGGGCTCTGGCAAGTCGACGCTGGTGCGTCACTTCAACCGCTTGATCGACCCCACCAGCGGCGTGATCCTGGTCGACGGCCAGGACATCCTGCAGTACGACATGGAAGCCTTGCGCGACTTCCGCCGCCATAAAATCAGCATGGTGTTCCAGAGTTTTGGTTTGTTGCCGCACAAAAGCGTGCTCGACAACGTCGCCTACGGCCTCAAAGTGCGCGGCGAAAGCAAAGCCCTGTGCGCCGAGCGGGCCTTGCACTGGATCAACACCGTGGGCCTGAAGGGCTACGAAAACAAATACCCGCACCAACTGTCGGGCGGCATGCGCCAGCGTGTCGGGCTGGCCCGCGCTTTGGCCGCCGACACCGACATTATCCTGATGGACGAGGCGTTCAGTGCCCTCGACCCGTTGATTCGTGCCGAGATGCAGGACCAGTTGCTGGAGCTGCAAAAGACCCTGCACAAGACCATCGTCTTCATCACCCACGACCTGGATGAAGCGGTGCGGATCGGCAACCGGATTGCGATTCTCAAGGACGGGCGACTGATTCAGGTCGGTACGCCCAAAGACATTCTTCATTCCCCGGCCGATGATTATGTTGACCGTTTTGTTCAACGCCGCGCCGTGGCGGTTTAGCTTTAGAAAGGTGAGCGATGAGTAACGTACACAACCAAGCAGTGGTGATCGATCCCGTGATCATCGACAACGCCCGCCTGCGCTGGCAAGACGTGGTGGCGGTTGCCCGGCATGGCGCGCGGCTGGAGTTGTCGGCCCAGGCCTGGGCGCGGGTCGATAACGCGCAGGCCATCGTGCAGCGCATTGTGCACAGCGGCGAACGTGCCTATGGCATCAACACCGGCCTGGGCGGCTTGAGCAACGTGTCGCTGCAGCACGAGCAATTGAGTGCGCTGTCGCGTAACACCTTGCTCAGCCATGCCTGTGGCGTGGGGCCGGCGCTGAGCAATGAACAGACCCGCGCGATCATCTGCGCGGCGGTCATTCAATACAGCCAGGGCAAATCCGGCCTGCATCGCCAAGTGGTCGAAGCGCTGCTGGCGCTGCTCAACCATCAGATCACTCCGCAGGTGCCGTCCCAAGGCTCGGTCGGGTATTTGACCCACATGGCGCACATTGGCGTTGGCCTGTTGGGGGTGGGAAATGTCAGCTACCGCGGGCAGATCGTCCCCGCGCAGCAAGCGTTGGATGCCGAAGGCCTGAGCCCGGTGCAACTGGGCGCCAAAGACGGGTTGTGCTTGGTAAACGGCACGCCGTGCATGACCGGCCTCAGTTGTCTGGCGCTGGCCGATGCCGAGCATTTGCTGGCCTGGGCGGACGTAACCGGTGCCATGAGCTTTGAAGCGCTGCGTGGTCAGATCGACGCATTCGACCCTGAAATCCTCGCGCTCAAGCCCCATGCGGGCATGCAGCAGGTGGGCACCACGCTACGCCGCCTGCTGGCCGACAGCGAAGTCATCGCCAGCAGCAAGGGCGTGCGCACCCAGGATGCCCTGAGCTTGCGCTCTATCCCGCAGGTGCATGGCGCCGCGCGCGACCAGCTCAAGCACGCCATCGTGCAGATCGAAACCGAACTCAACTCGGTCAACGACAACCCGATGGTACTGGGCACGCCCGATGCGTATCGCGTGGTGAGCCAGGCCAACCCGCATGGACAATCCGTCGCGCTGGCGGCCGATGGGCTGGCGATTGCCATGGCCGAGATCGGCTCGATTGCCGAGCGCAGGCTCGACCGTCTGATCAACCCGCACGTCAGCGACATGCCTGCATTTTTGGTCAGCCAGCCGGGCGTCAATTCCGGGATGATGATCACCCAGTACGTCGCCGCCTCGCTGTGCGCGCAAAACCGTCAACTGGCCCAGCCTGCCGTGCTCGACAACTACGTGACCTCGGCCCTGCAAGAAGACCACCTGAGCCTGGGCACTAACGCGGCCCTCAAACTGTTGCAGGTGCTGGAAAACTGCACGCAAGTGTTGGCCATCGAGTACTTGCTGGCCGCGCAGGCCTTTGAGTTCCATACGGCCAAACACTTTGGCGCGGGTACCCAGGTGGCCTGGCAATTACTGCGCGAACACGTAGCGCCTTACGATCAAGACCGCTGGCTGGCGCCGGAAATCGCCAAGAGCGCGGCGATCCTCAAAGACCCGCGTGCGTTGCAGTCACTGGCGCCTTACCTGGCCTGAGACATCGAGGGAGTGATGCAATGAAAACGCTTTGGCAAAACTGCAATGCCGCGACCATGGCCAATGGCACGTACTCGATCATTGAGGACGCCGCTATCGTGACCCGCGATGGCTACATCGAATGGATCGGCCCGCGTCTGCACCTTCCGCCCGCTGAGTACGATCAGACCATTGGCTTGGAGGGCGCCTGGGTAACGCCAGGGCTGATCGACTGCCACACCCACACGGTGTTTGGCGGCAATCGCAGTGGCGAGTTTGAACAGCGCCTGCAAGGCGTGAGTTACGCAGAAATTGCTGCAGCAGGCGGTGGTATTGCCAGCACCGTGCGTGCGACCCGTGCCGCCAGCGAGGACGAATTGTTCGCCAGTGCCCGTCAGCGTTTGCTGTGTTTGCTGCGCGACGGTGTGACCAGTGTCGAGATCAAGTCCGGTTATGGCTTGAGTCTGGAGAGCGAGCGCAAGATCTTGCGGGTGATTCGCCGTTTGGGCCAGGAACTGCCCGTAACGGTGCGCAGCACTTGTTTGGCGGCGCACGCCTTGCCCCCCGAGTACAAAGACCGGGCAGACGACTACATCGAGCACATCTGCACCGAAATGCTGCCAGCGTTGGCAGGCGAGGGGCTGGTGGATGCAGTTGACGCCTTCTGCGAATACCTGGCGTTTTCACCGGCGCAGGTCGAGCGGGTATTCAAGGTGGCGCAGCAACTGGGCTTGCCGGTCAAATTACACGCCGAGCAACTGTCGTCGCTGCACGGCTCCAGCCTGGCGGCGCGTTATCAGGCGTTGTCGGCTGACCACCTGGAATTCATGACCGAAGAAGACGCCGTGGCCATGGCCCAATCCGGGACGGTGGCGGTGTTGTTGCCGGGGGCGTTCTACTTTTTGCGCGAAACCCAACTGCCACCCATGGAGTCGCTGCGTAAACACGGGGTCAAAATCGCCATTGCCAGCGACCTCAACCCCGGCACCTCGCCTGCGCTGTCGCTGCGCCTGATGCTGAACATGGCCTGCACCCTGTTCCGCATGACCCCGGAAGAAGCCCTGGCAGGCGTGACCCAGCACGCCGCGACGGCTCTGGGCATGGGCGACACCCACGGCTCGCTGGAGCCCGGCAAAGTGGCCGATTTTGTGGCTTGGAACATTGATCGCCCGGCAGACCTTGCGTACTGGTTGGGTGCAGATCTGGACAAACGCGTCGTGCGCAACGGCGTTGAGCTTTAGGAGAACAGGCTGTGGATAAGGTTCTGACATTCAAACAAGGCCGTGTACCGTTACTGATCAGCATGCCCCATGCGGGGTTGAAACTGACGCCTGCGGTCGAGGCCGGGTTGATCCCCGAAGCGCAAAGTCTGCCGGACACGGACTGGCACATCCCCAGGCTTTATCAATTTGCCGAGGAGTTGGGAGCCAGCACCTTGGCGGCCGAGTATTCGCGGTTCGTGATCGACCTCAATCGCCCTGAAGACGACGCGCCGATGTACGTGGGCGCGACGACCGGGTTGTTCCCGGCCACCTTGTTTGATGGCGTGCCGTTATTTCGCGAAGGCCAAGTCCCGACTGCGCAAGAGCGGGCGACGTACCTGGAAAAAATCTGGAGGCCCTACCACCAGACCTTGCAACGGGAGCTTCAGCGCCTGAAAGACGAGTTTGGCTATGCGCTGCTGTTTGATGCCCACTCGATCCGCTCGCACGTGCCGCATCTGTTTGAGGGGCGTTTACCTGACTTCAACCTGGGGACGTTCAACGGTGCGAGCTGCGCACCGCAGCTGGCCAGTGATCTTGAAGCGATATGCGCCGAACATCCGGCGTATAGCCATGTGCTGAACGGGCGCTTCAAGGGTGGGCATATCACCCGGCATTACGGTCAGCCGGCGGACAATATCCACGCGGTGCAACTGGAACTGGCCCAGAGCACCTACATGGAAGAGTTCGAGCCTTTCAACTACCGCGAAGATTTGGCGGCGCCGACGCAGGTGGTGCTCAAGCAATTGCTGGCGCGGGTGATCGAGTGGGGTAAAGAGCGCTACGCCAAGAGCTAACGTCAAAAGCCCCTCACCCTAACCCTCTCCCGGAGGGAGAGGGGATTGATTGGGGGTTGCTGGAGATAGCACGTGCGCTGCAAGTGACTGCGCTGAATCTGAAAAACCTCGGTCAGCCTTTTCTCTCCGGGAGAGGGACTGACTGGGGGTTGTTTTGGTTTTTTGTGGTCGTGAGATCTTGCGTTGAATCTGACTACACCTCGGTCAGCCCCCTCTCCCGGAGGGAGAGAGGATTGATTGGGGGTTGTTTTGGTTTTTTGTGGTCGTGAGATCTTGCGTTGAATCTGATTATACCTCGGTCAGCCCCCTCTCCCTCCGGGAGAGGGTTGGGGTGAGGGCAAAAGCCTGTTCGCTATAACCCCATGCTCAATCCGCCAATCGGGTTTATGATGCCAAACGGCACTATTTCTTGAAGTCCCCACCAGGGATGACCTCAACCCTCCCGCGGAGTGTGTAATGCAGACCTTGTTCCCGCAGATCAAACCCTACGCCCGGCACGATCTTGCTGTTGATGGGCCGCATGTCTTGTATGTCGATGAAAGTGGCACGCCCGACGGCTTGCCGGTGGTCTTTGTGCACGGCGGACCAGGGGCAGGGTGTGATGCCAACAGCCGCTGTTATTTTGATCCGGGCGTGTACCGCATCATTACCTTCGACCAGCGCGGCTGCGGTCGCTCGACGCCACACGCCAGTCTGGATAACAACACCACGTGGGACCTGGTCGCAGACATGGAGCGGATTCGTCTGTTCCTGGGCATCGACAAGTGGGTGCTGTTTGGCGGCTCGTGGGGCTCCACGCTGTCGCTGGCTTACGCGCAAAGCCACCCGGATCGTGTCCATGGGCTGATCCTGCGCGGGATCTTTCTGGCCCGTGCGCAAGAAATCGAATGGTTCTATCAGGCAGGCGCCAGCCGCCTGTTCCCGGATTACTGGCAGGACTACATCGCGCCGATCCCGGCGGAGGAACGAGGTGACCTGCTCAGCGCCTTCCATAAACGCCTGACCGGCAATGATCAGATCGCCCAGATGCACGCCGCCAAGGCCTGGTCGACCTGGGAAGGCCGCACCGCGACGTTGCGCCCCAACCCACAAGTGGTTGACCGGTTTTGCGACCCGCACCGGGCCCTGTCGATTGCCCGGATCGAATGCCATTATTTCACCAATAGCGCGTTCCTTGAGCCGGACCAACTGATCCGCGACATGCACAAGATTGCCCACTTGCCGGGCGTGATCGTGCATGGCCGCTACGACGTGATCTGCCCGCTCGATAACGCCTGGGAGCTGCATCAGAACTGGCCGGGCAGCGAGCTGCAAGTGATCCGTGACGCTGGCCACGCGGCCTCTGAGGTCGGGATAACCGATGCTCTGGTGCGAGCGACCGAGGACATGGCCCGACGGCTGCTCAACTTGCCACAGGACGAAGCATGAGAGGCTTGCTGCAGCGCGTCACAGGCGCGCGGGTAGAGGTAGGCGGGGAGGTCGTCGGTTCCATCGATCAAGGTTTGTTGGTGCTGCTGGCCGTCGAACCCGATGACACCCCGGCCCATGCCGCCAAGATGCTGCACAAGCTGCTCAATTACCGGGTGTTCAGCGACGCTGACGGCAAAATGAACCTGTCGCTCAAGGACATCGACGGCGGTCTGCTGCTGGTGTCGCAATTTACCCTGGCGGCAGACACCAAAAGTGGTCTGCGGCCCAGCTTCTCCACAGCGGCTCCTCCGGCGATGGCCGAGGCGATGTTTGAACACGTGCTGGCCGAAGCAAAACGGCTTCATCCGACGGTCCAATCCGGCCGTTTTGGAGCCGATATGCAGGTGCATTTGGTCAACGATGGCCCTGTGACATTTCTGTTACAGATCTAAAATCTTGAAAAAGCGTGTTTTCATCCAAAAACATGTACTTTTCGTTAGAAATACTTAGTGACAATAGATGCGTTGTCACGCGGGCTACTAGATAATCCCGCGCTACCATAGACACTAATCCGACACGTCTGGGGAATCATTTTTCCCTTCGACGGTCGGAACAGTGCTCGCCAACCCGGCATTTTGATCGCTGGCCGTTGGTTTCATCATCTGTTTTCGGCGAGGTTGCTCGTGATTGTTAGTCCATTAAATGCACCAAAACGGTCTGCCAAGCGGTTACGTAACGCACTGGTGACGGGCTCTGCGCTCTTTTGCTTGTTCGGTGCGGGTCAACTGTGGGCATTCAGTCTGGATGACGTAGCGGTTCAGGCTAAAGCCCTGGCCGAACAGAAATACCAAGCGCCGCGCAGCAATCTGCCAAACGAATTCCGTGACATGAAATTCGCGGACTATCAGAAGATTCAGTTCAAGCGCGAGAAAGCCCAGTGGGCGGGGGACAAGACCCCGTTCAAGCTGTCCTTCTATCACCAGGGCATGCATTTCGACACGCCGGTGAAAATCAACGAAGTGACGGCCGACAAGGTTGAAGAGATCAAGTACGACCCGAGTCGTTTTGATTTCGGCGACGTCAAGTTCGACCCTAAAGCCACCGAAAACCTCGGTTGGGCCGGCTTCCGCGTGTTGTACCCGATCAACAAGGCAGACAAGCAAGACGAAATCATGACCATGCTGGGCGCGAGCTACTTCCGCGTGATCGGCAAGGGCCAGACCTACGGCTTGTCGGCGCGTGGCATGGCGATTGATACCGCACTGCCGTCGGGCGAAGAGTTCCCGCGCTTCACTGAGTTCTGGATCGAACGTCCAAAACCAAATGACAAACACCTGGTGATCTTCGCCTTGCTGGATTCGCCGCGCGCGACCGGCGCCTACCGCTTCATCCTGCGCCCAGGCGTCGACACCGTGGTGGACGTAAAGGCGCAAATGTACCTGCGTGACAAAGTGGGCAAGCTGGGCATCGCTCCGCTGACCAGCATGTACCTGTTCGGTGCGAACCAGCCGTCCAAAGTCCTCAACTACCGCCACGAACTGCACGACTCGTCGGGCCTGGCGATTCATGCCGGTAACGGTGAGTGGATCTGGCGCCCGCTGAACAACCCGAAACACCTGTCGGTGAGCAACTTCGCGGTCGAAAACCCGCGCGGCTTTGGCTTGCTGCAACGTGGCCGTGACTTCAGCCAGTACGAAGACCTGGATGACCGCTATGACAAGCGTCCAAGCGCCTGGATCGAGCCACAAGGTGATTGGGGCAAGGGTTCGGTTGATCTGGTAGAAATCCCGACTGCTGATGAAACCAACGACAACATTGTGGCGTTCTGGAGCCCGGGCACACTGCCAGAGCCAGGCAAGCCGTTTGACTACGCTTATCGCCTGCACTGGACCCTGGACGAAGCAGCCCTGCACCCTGCCGACAGCGCCTGGGTCAAGCAGACCATGCGTTCGACCGGTGACGTGAAGCAGTCCAACCTGATCCGTCAACCTGACGGCAGCGTGGCCTACCTGGTGGACTTCGAAGGCCCGGCGCTGGCCAAACTGCCTGCCGATGCGCCTGTGCGCAGCCAGGTGAGCGTGGGTGACAACGCCGATCTGGTTGAAAACAACCTGCGTTACAACCCGGAAACCAAAGGCTGGCGTCTGACCTTGCGTTTGAAGGTCAAAGACCCGAGCAAGTCCACCGAGCTGCGTGCAGCGCTGGTCCAGGACGTTGAGCAGGCGCCTGCCACCGTGGCCAAGGCTGAGAAAGTGGCGGCCAAGGTGCACGAGAAGAAAGAGCCGAAAGAACCAAAAGCCAAGGACGCCAAAGGCACTCCAGCCCCGGCTGCCGACGCTGCCCCAGCCACGCCAGAGCCGGTGAAGACTGAAAAAGTACTGACCGAGACCTGGAGCTACCAGTTGCCTGCCGATGAGTAATGCTCACACTCAGCCAGTCTCGCTTGCCGAGTACCTGGCCCATCTGCCTCTGAGCGAGGAGCAGCGCGCCGAACTGGCGAGCTGCACCTCGTTTGCCGAGTTGCATGAACGCCTGTCGGCGCGCACTGACATCGATACCGCCGAGGCCGCCCAGGCCTCGGTGGGCTCGCGTCTGAACCTCAGCACGGCCGAAGAACTCGAGGAAGCCGAAATGCTCGCCCTCGATGCCCGAGGCCGGGTGATGCTCAAGGCCACGCCACCGATTCGTCGAACCAAAGTGGTGCCCGAGCCATGGCGTACCAATATTCTGGTGCGCGGCTGGCGGCGCCTTACGGGGCGTAGCAACCCTGTGCTGCCGAAAAAAGACGAGCACGTACTGCCCAAGGCCCGCTGGCGGACGGTGGGTTCGATCCGTCGTTACATCCTGCTGGTGCTGATGCTGGGTCAGACCATCGTTGCGGGCTGGTACATGAAAGGCATCATGCCTTACCAGGGCTGGTCATTCGTCGACCTGGATGAAGTGCTGCACCAACCGTTGCTGCAAACCGCCCAACAAGTACTGCCCTATGCCTTGCAGACCAGCATCCTGATTCTGTTCGGGATTTTGTTCTGCTGGGTGTCCGCAGGTTTCTGGACCGCCTTGATGGGCTTCCTGGAACTGCTGACCGGTCACGACAAGTACCGCATTTCCGGCGCCAGTGCCGGTGATGAGCCGATCCCGGAAAACGCCCGCACTGCGCTGGTGATGCCGATTTGTAACGAAGACGTCAGCCGTGTGTTTGCGGGCTTGCGGGCGACGTACGAGTCGGTTGCCGCCACAGGTGATCTGGACCGTTTCGACTTCTTTGTCCTCAGTGACAGTAACGACCCCGATATTTGTGTCGCCGAGCAGCAGGCCTGGCTGGATGTGTGCCGCGAAACAGAAGGCTTCGGGCGGATTTTCTACCGCCGTCGTCGCCGTCGTGTGAAGCGTAAAAGCGGCAACCTCGACGACTTTTGCCGTCGCTGGGGCGGTGACTACAAATACATGGTGGTACTCGACGCCGACAGCGTGATGAGCGGCAAATGCCTCACCAGCCTGGTGCGCTTGATGGAAGCCACGCCAGACGCGGGCATCATCCAGACCGCGCCACGGGCCTCGGGCATGGACACCCTGTATGCGCGTATGCAGCAGTTTGCAACGCGCGTATACGGCCCGCTGTTCACCGCCGGTTTGCACTTCTGGCAGTTGGGTGAGTCCCACTACTGGGGCCACAACGCGATCATCCGCATGAAGCCGTTTATCGAGCACTGCGCCCTGGCGCCGTTGCCGGGCAAGGGCGCGTTTGCGGGGGCGATTCTGTCCCACGACTTCGTTGAGGCCGCGTTGATGCGCCGTGCCGGTTGGGGCGTGTGGATCGCCTACGACTTGCCGGGCAGCTACGAAGAACTGCCGCCTAACTTGCTGGACGAACTCAAGCGTGACCGTCGCTGGTGCCACGGCAACCTGATGAACTTCCGCCTGTTCCTGGTCAAGGGCATGCACCCGGTACACCGTGCGGTGTTCCTGACCGGTGTGATGTCTTACCTGTCGGCGCCGTTGTGGTTCTTCTTCCTGCTGCTGTCGACGGCCTTGCTGGCGGTCAACACACTGATGGAACCGCAGTACTTCATGGAGCCGCGCCAGCTCTACCCGCTGTGGCCGCAATGGCACCCGGACAAGGCGGTCGCGCTGTTCTCGACCACCATCGTGCTGCTGTTCTTGCCTAAGCTGCTGAGCATCATCCTGATCTGGGCCAAGGGCGCCAAAGAGTTCGGCGGCAAGTTCAAGGTCACTGTGTCGATGCTGCTCGAAATGCTGTTCTCGATGCTGCTGGCACCCGTGCGCATGATCTTCCACACCCGTTTCGTACTGGCTGCGTTCCTGGGCTGGGCCGCAACCTGGAACTCGCCACAACGTGACGACGACTCCACGCCGTGGAGCGAAGCGGTGCGCCGCCATGGCCCGCAAACCCTGCTGGGTGCTGCGTGGGCTGCGTTGGTGTTGTGGTTGAACCCAAGCTTCCTGTGGTGGCTGGTACCGATTGTGGGTTCGCTGATGCTGTCGATTCCGGTGTCGGTGCTCTCCAGCCGGGTCAAGCCGGGCCTCAAGTCGCGTGACGAGAAGCTGTTCCTGATTCCTGAGGAATACGCGCCGCCGCGTGAGTTGTCGGCCACTGAGGAATACACCCACGAGAACCGCTACCACGCGCTCAACGAGGGCTTTGTACGGGCCGTGGTTGACCCGCAGCAAAACGCCCTGGCGTGCGCCCTGGCGACGTCGCGCCACCGTGAAGCCGAGCCGATCGAATGGCTGCGGGCAGAGCGGGTGCGTCAAGCGCTCAAGGTTGGCCCGAACGGGCTGAACAACAACGAGCGTATGGCGTTGTTGAGCGACCCGGTGGCGCTGGCACGTCTGCACGCTCTGGTGTGGGGCGAAGACCACCAAGACTGGCTCAAGGCCTGGCGTGATTCGGTTTCGGCCGATAACCACGCCCCGATGCTGCCGTTGCAGCCAGCGGCGTGACCTGATGCGAGCAACCCGCCCTGCTTTTTGTGGGAGCGGGCTTGCTCGCGATGGCCTTTCCCTAACCCATCAGATGTATCGCGTTGCCAGTATCGCGAGCAAGCCCGCTCCCACGCAGTGATCTGACTTCGCCCCGCCCGTCGTGCTTTTAACGCGCAAAACTCGTCTCAAAACCTTCCGTGAGTTAGCATCCGTCCCCGAATGGGTGAGTGCCCGGCTTTGTTGGCTTTATCAAGCAAGCCCGCCGCAGGCCAACACCTTTATTGAGTCGGTTGAGGGGAGGTTGATGATGAAGAAATTTCTGTCGAAACTGCTGTGCGGCGTGACGGCGCTGGTGGCGGTGAGTGCAGCCCATGCAGGCGCCATTGACGACGCGGTCAAGCGCGGGACGTTGAAAGTCGGTATGGACCCAACGTACATGCCGTTCGAGATGACCAACAAACGCGGCCAGATCATTGGCTTTGAAGTGGACCTGCTCAAAGCCATGGCCAAGTCCATGGGCGTTAAGCTGGAACTGGTGTCCACGGCCTATGACGGGATCATCCCGGCCCTCATGACCGACAAGTTCGACATGATCGGCAGCGGCATGACCCTGACCCAGGAACGCAACCTGCGTCTTAACTTCAGCGAGCCCTTCATTGTTGTGGGTCAAACCCTGCTGATCCGCAAGGAACTGGCAGACAAGATCAAATCGTACAAAGACCTCAACGACCCACAGTACCGCCTGACCTCCAAAATCGGCACCACGGGTGAAATCGTCGCGCGCAAGCTGATGTCCAAAGCCCAGTACCACGGCTACGACAACGAGCCAGAAGCCGTGTTGGATGTGGTGAACGGCAAGGCTGACGCCTTTATCTACGACGCCCCGTACAACGTTGTAGCGGTCAACAAGTTCGGCAACGGCAAGCTGGAGTTCCTCGACAAGCCGTTCACCTACGAGCCGCTGGCGTTTGGCCTGAAGAAAGGCGACTACGACAGCATCAACTACATCAATAACTTCCTGCACCAGATCCACGAAGACGGCACTTACGATCGCATCCATGACAAGTGGTTCAAAGACACCGCTTGGCTCAAAGACATGGAATAAGCACGCTTTGCTGTCGTAGTCGCCGCCGAAGGCTGCGAAGGGGGGCGGAGCAATCCGTTCCCTTGAAATCCCCAAGGACTTCATCGCAGTCTGCGCCAGCGATTACGACCTGTGTTCGTGCTGCCCTCTACGGAAATAGTGAAAGTGATCAAACAAAAGAAAGCCCAGTGGCCCTGGCACGTCTTGACCGTGCTGATACTCATCGGTCTGGCGGGTGCGATGTATTTGTCCACATCGCGTATCGCCTACGAATGGCGCTGGAACCGAGTCCCGCAGTATTTCGCCTATCAGGCGGAGGAAGCCCAGCGGGCTGCTGAAACCTCTACCGTGCTTGAAGTGGTCCGCAAAGGCGCCAATGCCGACGTGGTACTGCGTGGCGACGACGGCACCGAGCAGCGTCTGACCGTGGCTGACAACAGCCTGCAATTGGCTGAGGGCGACGATGTCGCCGAAGGCGATGTGATCGGCGTGACCCGGCATTGGGCTGCAGGGCCGCTGCTGCTGGGGCTTTGGACCACCGTCTGGCTGTCGCTGGTGTCGGGTGTGCTGGGCTTGCTGATCGGGCTGGTGACAGGGCTGTGCCGACTGTCGAATAACCCGACCCTGCGTGATCTGTCGACCTTGTACGTCGAACTGGTACGCGGTACACCGTTGCTGGTACAGATCTTTATCTTCTACTTCTTCATTGGCACCGTGCTCAACCTGTCCCGCGAATTTGCCGCCATTGCCGCGCTGTCGCTGTTCACGGGGGCGTACGTGGCTGAAATCATCCGCGCGGGCGTGCAGTCTATCGCCCGTGGGCAAAACGAAGCGGCCCGCTCGCTTGGCCTCAATGCCAGCCAGTCGATGCGCTACGTGGTGCTGCCACAAGCGTTCAAACGGGTACTGCCGCCGTTGGCCGGGCAATTTATCAGCCTGGTCAAAGACACCTCGCTGGTGTCGGTGATTGCGATTACCGAGCTGCTCAAAAGTGGTCGTGAAGTCATCACCACCTCATTCTCGCCGTTTGAAATCCTGTTCTGCGTGGCGGGCCTGTACTTGTTGATCAACCTGCCGCTGTCGCATTTCGCCAGCCGGCTTGAGCGGAGGCTCGCGCAAAGTGATTGAAGTTCGCGAACTGGTAAAAGTCTTCGACACCCGTGGGCACATCGTACGGGCAGTGGATAACGTCACCACCACGGTGGCCAAGGGCGAAGTGCTGGTGGTAATCGGCCCGTCCGGCTCCGGCAAGTCGACCTTTTTGCGCTGCCTCAACGGCCTGGAACAGTTTGACTCCGGTTCGGTGAGCATCGACGGCGTGGACCTGGCCAACCCGAAAACCGACGTTAACGCGTACCGGCGTGAAGTCGGCATGGTGTTCCAGCACTTCAACCTGTTCCCGCACATGACCGTGCTTGAGAACCTCTGCCTGGCCCAGAAAGTCGTGCGCAAGCGCGGCAAGGCCGAGCGTGAGGCCAAGGCTTTGGCATTGCTGGAGAAGGTAGGGATTGGGCAGAAAGCCAATGAGTTCCCGTCGCGTCTGTCGGGCGGCCAGCAACAGCGTGTGGCCATTGCCCGGGCGCTGGCGATGGAACCCAAAGTCATGTTGTTTGACGAACCGACCTCGGCCCTTGACCCGGAGATGGTCGGCGAGGTGCTCGACGTGATGAAGACCCTGGCCCTGGAAGGCATGACCATGGTCTGCGTGACCCACGAAATGGGCTTTGCCCGCGAAGTGGCCAACCGTGTGCTGTTCTTCGATCACGGCAAGCTGCTGGAAGACTCAGCCCCGGAAGACTTCTTCAACGCCCCCAAAGACCTGCGCGCCCAAGCGTTTCTGCGCCAAGTCCTGTAACACCCAAACCCCGTAGGAGCGAGCTTGCCTCGCGATCTTTTAACCCATCAAAAGATCGCGAGACAAGCTCGCTCCTAGCGGTTCAGACCTTAAATCGTCCCACCAACGTCTGCAGGTGTGTGCCCAGTCGCGCCAGTTCAACACTGGAGGCGGCGGTTTCTTCGCTGGCTGCGGCTGTTTGATCCGACACATCGCGCACGTTCAGTACGCTGCGGTTGATCTCTTCAGCCACGGTGCTCTGCTGCTCGGCCGCCGCTGCAATTTGCTGGTTCATGCCCTGGATGGCAGACACGGTGCGGGTGATGTTGCCCAGCGACTGGCCCGCGCGACGGGTCAACTCGACGCTGCTGTCGGTCAGGCTGCGGCTGCTGTCCATGCTGCTGGAGACTTGCAGCGTGCTGCTTTGCAGGCCGGCTATCAGCTCTTCGATTTCTTCGGTCGACTGCTGGGTGCGCTGCGCCAGGCTGCGCACTTCATCGGCCACCACCGCAAACCCGCGCCCGGCTTCACCGGCCCGTGCCGCCTCGATGGCCGCGTTGAGCGCCAGCAGGTTGGTTTGCTGGGCCACGGACTTGATCACGTCCAACACGCTGCCAATCTTGTCGCTTTCGCGCTTGAGGTGGTCCATGGCCTCGGTGGAATGCGCCACCTCAAGGGCCAGCTTCTCGATCTGCGCCATGGCCTGTGCCACCACGTTATCGCCTTCATGGGCCTGTTGGTCGGCCGCACCCGCCGCCTCAGAGGCTTCTTCGGCATTGCGCGCCACTTCCTGCACTGTCGCGGCCATTTCGTTCATGGCCGTAGCCACCTGGTCGGTCTCGACTTTCTGGCTGTTAACCCCGGCGCTGGTCTGCTCGGTTACCGCTGACAACTCTTCGGCAGCGCTGGCAATCTGGGTGACGCCATCACGGATCCCGCCAATCAGCTCGCGCAGGCCCTCGGTCATCTTCTGGATGGACTTTTGCAGTTGGCCCAGCTCATCGCGGCGATCAGTGATGGTGTCGTGGGACAGGTCACCGGCGGCGATGTACTCAACGGATTTGAGCGAGCGCTGCAGCGGTACCACGATCTGACGGGTGATGATCCAGGCGGCAATGATCCCGATGACAAAGGCCAGCAGCGCACAACTGACTAAGAGTGTTCTGGCTTGCTGGCTGTCTTTGTCGCGCTTGGCCGTTTGCAGGGCTGAGAGTTTTTGGCTCAGTTCGATCAGGCTATTGCCCTGCACGTGCATGCGCTCCAGGGCTTGATCGATGTTTTTGTTTTCAGCCAGGTCATTGAAGGCGCGTTTGTACTCCGCCGCTGCGCTGAGCTGCTGGTCAACCAATGCCAGGTCTTCGGGCATGCTCAGTTGCTTGCGCGAGGCCTCCAGAATGCTCTCCAGCTCACGTAGACGCTCATCCACTTCATGTTGGGCATCTGACTGGTGAGTGATTTGATAGTCCAGACGTGCAATGCGCAGGTCTTTGGTCAGCTCGATGATCTTGGAAATACTGGCCAGCTTGTCACCCCGCTCGATTACCGAGGACAGGCCATTCCAGCCAGCCACTGTAATCAGTACGGTTAATACCAATACCAGGCCAAAACCTAAGCTGAGTTTACGATTGACGCTCATATTGCCGAGTAGTTGGGCTAACCGACGGTACATGGTGCTGCTCCTTTATTGACCCGGATCGTGCGACGCACAGTTGTCCATTGCTATGCGGTGCTCGTGGCTTAACAGCGCATCGGCGCTGTAGGAGATAACTGTAGGGCACTTGTCGAATGTGTGACCTAGGTCGCAAGAAGTGGCTTATTGCCATGACTGAAAGATCGCGAGACAGGCGCGCTCCTACAGGAGGCGGTGGGCTTAGAACAGGCGGGCGAGAAGGGCGGTGACGGCGGTTTCGACCCGCAGGATGCGGGCGCCGAGCTGGACCGGTTGCAGCTCGGCCTTGGCCAGCAGGTCGATCTCGTAAGGGATCCACCCGCCTTCCGGGCCAATCGCCAGTGTCACGGCCTGGCTCAGGCCGCGTGGGCAGTCCGGGTAGTCCCCTGGATGACCGACCAGCCCCAAGGTGCCTTCGACCATGGCTGGCAGGCGGTCTTCGACAAACGGCTTGAAGCGCTTTTCGATGATCACTTGCGGCAAGACACTATCGCGAGCTTGCTCGAGCCCCAGGATCAACTGTTCGCGGATGGCTTCGGGCTCCAGAAACGGTGTTTGCCAGAAGCTTTTCTCGACCCGATAACTGTTGACCAGAACTAACCTGGGCACGCCCATCGAGGCGACTGTTTGCAGTACGCGGCGCAGCATCTTCGGGCGCGGCAGGGCCAGCAACAGGGTCAGCGGGAGTTTTTCTGGCGGTGGCTGGTCGAGGTTGAGGATCACCAGCTCCGCTTCCTTGGCCTCAAGGCGCACCAGCTCGGCGCTGCCCATCAGCCCGCCAATACGCCCGACGCGCAGGGTGTCGCCCACCGCGGCACGGTGGACGTCCTGCATGTGGGTCAGGCGCCGATCACGCAGGATCACGCGATCGGCGGCAATGAAATCAGCCTCTTCGAGGAGCAGCAGGTTCACGCGTGTGGCGCTGGCGGTTGGGCGTTGGTGTCGCTGTCGGCCGATTCTTCTTCGTCGCCGCGCTTGTTCTTACTGATCAGGCTGCCAAACAGAATGCCGATTTCAAACAGCATCCACATCGGGACGGCCAGCAGCGTCTGCGAAAAGACGTCCGGCGGGGTCAGGATCATGCCCACGACGAAGCAACCAATGATCACGTAAGGGCGGATCTTGCGCAGGTATTTGACGTCGACGATACCGATCCACACCAGCAGCACCACGGCCACGGGGATTTCAAAGGCCACGCCAAAGGCAAAGAACAGGGTCATGACGAAATCAAGGTAACTGCTGATGTCGGTCATCATCGCCACGCCTTCGGGGGTTGCGGCGGCGAAAAACTTGAACACCAGCGGGAAGACCAGGAAGTAGGCGAAGGCCATACCCGCGTAGAACAAAATGATGCTGGAGATCAGCAGCGGAACGGCAATGCGCTTCTCATGCTTGTACAGGCCGGGCGCAATGAACCCCCAGACCTGATGCAGGATCACCGGGATGGCAATGAACAGCGAGACCATCATGGTCAGCTTGAGCGGCGTGAGGAACGGCGAGGCCACGTCGGTGGCGATCATCGTGGCACCCGCTGGCAGGTATTCACGCAGCGGCGTGGATACCAGGGTGTAGATCTGCTGCGTGAAGGCAAACAGGGCGATGAAGATCAGAAAGATCGCCGCAATACAGCGCAACAAACGAGTACGCAGCTCGGTCAGGTGCGAGACCAGCGGCATTGGCTGGTCGTGTTCTGGCTGCTCGTGCTTGGAGGAGTCGCTCATGCGCTTAAGGGGCTCGCGGTGGCAGGGTTGGGTCGTGTGGCGCTGGCGGCGCAGGCTCGGACTCGGTCTTGCTTTGGCTGGTCGGTGCCGAAGGTGCTGGCACATCAGCATGTGGCTGCGCGACAGGAGCGACTTCGGGCGCTACGGCAGGGGGTGCAACCGGGGCTGGTTCAGTCGGGACCACGGGAGGCACTGTCGGCTGCAGCGGGGCCAAAATCTTCTTGGCTTCCTCTTCCATCGACAAGATGTGTTCGTTGTGCAACTGGCGACGGATTTCGTCAGCGCCGATTTCACGTTCAACTTCCTGTTTGATCGCATTGAAACTGCGTTTCAGGCGACCGATCCACAGGCCTGCGGTGCGTGCAGCACCTGGCAGGCGCTCGGGGCCCAGCACCACCAGGGCAACCAGGCCGACGAGTAGCAGTTCACTGAAGCTGATACCGAACATTAGTTTTGGCTCACACGTCTTTGCGGGTCGGCTCTTCGACTTTTTGGGCCTGCACGTCAATGGTGTGCGGCTCATTCAGGTTCGAAGTGGTGTGTGGTGTGGGTGCGGCAGTTGGCTGCGCAGGAGGAACCACAGGTTCTGCAGGCTTTTCGTCGTCGTTCATGGCTTTGCGAAAGCCTTTGATCGACTCGCCCACGTCGGTACCCAGATTTTTCAGTTTTTTGGTGCCGAAGACGAGGACGACGACTACCAGAATGACGATCCAGTGTTTCCAGTCAAAAATGCCCATGCTGTGCTCCTTGAAAAAAGGGTTTAAGCGGAAGGCCGGGAGGCTTTTTCCACGTGTCCGGAAGTGCCGATGCGGCGCTCCAGTTCATCCAGTACAGCCTGAGGATGCTGCCCCAGTTGGGCCAGCATGATCATGCTGTGGAACCATAAATCAGCCGTTTCATAAATCACATCGCTGCAGTCACCGCTGATGGCAGCATCCTTGGCGGCGATGATGGTTTCGACCGACTCTTCGCCGACTTTCTCCAGAATCTTGTTCAGGCCCTTGTGGTACAGGCTGGCGACATAGGAGCTTTGTGGCGTGGCGCCTTTGCGCTCTTCGAGCACTTTGGCGACGCGGCTTAGGGTGTCAGTCATGAGAGTGGCCTGCGTGATAAATGGCATTCGGGTCTTTGAGCACCGGATCAACGGTCTTCCACTCGGCGTTTTCGTAAACGCGGTAGAAGCAGCTTTGACGGCCGGTATGGCAGGCGATGTCGCCGATTTGCTCAACCATCAGGATGATCACGTCGGCGTCGCAGTCCAGACGCATTTCATGCAGTTTTTGCACGTGCCCTGATTCTTCGCCCTTGCGCCACAGTTTGCCACGCGAGCGTGACCAGTAAATGGCACGGTTTTCTGCCGCAGTCAGGCTCAAGGCCTCGCGGTTCATCCAGGCCATCATCAGTACACGCCCGGTTTTATGGTCCTGGGCAATCGCTGGCACCAAGCCATCGTTGTCCCATTTGATCTCGTCCAGCCAGTCTTTCATGTTTGACTCCGCACTCGCGATGCCACAGTTTGCCAGCCTCTTTCAAGAGTGACCAGAATTCCTACGATCGGCGCACGATCAAATAAAGGCCCACGACCAGCAGGATACCCGCTGGCCAGTAACCGATGCTGCCCAGTGGTCCGACAGTGGCCAGCAAAGCCCCTGTCACCACGTGCCCGGCGCCCAGCAGGCGCAAGAACCACCCATCTCGGGATTCGCGCACCACCAGCGGCTGATTTTTGGCGTGAGGCTGCGACATGCGCTCCAGCAGATCGCGGGTCATGCCCGCCAGGTGCGGGATTTGCTCGACCTGGCTGTGCAGGTTGCGCAGCAGGGTTTTAGGGCTCACGCGCTCGCGCATCCAGCGCTCAAGGAACGGCTGCGCAGTGCTCCACAGGTCCAGGTCGGGATACAACTGGCGCCCCAGACCTTCAATGTTGAGCAGGGTTTTTTGCAGTAACACCAATTGCGGCTGGACTTCCATGTTGAAGCGTCGCGCCGTCTGGAACAGGCGCATCAGCACCTGGCCAAAGGAAATTTCTTTGAGCGGCTTCTCGAAAATCGGCTCGCAGACCGTGCGGATGGCGGCTTCGAATTCATTGAGCTTGGTGTTCGCCGGGACCCAGCCGGAGTCGATGTGCAGTTGAGCCACACGCCGGTAATCACGCTTGAAGAAGGCAAACAGGTTGCGCGCCAGGTAGTCCTGGTCTTCGGGGGTCAGGCTGCCGACGATGCCGCAGTCGATGGCAATGTATTGCGGGCTCCACGGGCTGACCGTGCTGACGAAGATGTTGCCGGGGTGCATGTCGGCATGGAAAAAGCTGTCACGAAACACCTGGGTGAAGAAAATCTCGACCCCGCGCTCAGCGAGCATTTTCATGTCCGTGCGTTGATCGGCCAGGGCCGCCAGATCAGTCACTTGCAGCCCGTAGATACGCTCCATGACCAGCACTTTGGGGCGGCACCAGTCCCAGTAAATCTGCGGCACGTAGAGCAGCGGCGAACCCTCGAAGTTGCGGCGCAACTGGCTGGCGTTGGCCGCCTCGCGCAGCAGGTCGAGTTCGTCGTAGATGGTCTTTTCGTAGTCGCTGACCACGTCCACCGGGTGCAGCAGGCGGGCGTCGGCGCTAAGGCGTTCGGCGGTCTTGGCGAGAATGAACAGCCACGCCATGTCCGAACCGATGATCGGCTTCAGGCCTGGGCGCACCACCTTGACCACCACTTCTTCACCGGTCTTGAGTTTGGCAGCGTGAACCTGAGCCACCGAGGCGGAGGCCAGTGGCTCAATGTCAAAGCGGCTGAAGACGTCGCTGATTTTGGCGCCTAACTGAGATTCGATCAGTTTGACGGCCAGTTCCGGGTCGAAGGGCGGAACGCGGTCTTGCAGCAGCATCAACTCGTCGGCGATGTCCGGTGGGAGCAAGTCGCGACGCGTCGAGAGAATTTGCCCGAACTTGATAAAGATCGGTCCCAGGTCCTGCAAGGCCAGGCGCAAGGCTGCGCCTCGGCTCAGCTCCAGTTTTTTACGCGGGAACCAACGCCACGGCAGGGCATAGCGCAGTGACAAGAGCCACCACGGCAGAGGCAGGGCGAACAGCAGGTCATCCAGTCGGTAGCGAATGACGACGCGCTGGATGCGAAACAAACGGCGTATGGCAAGCAGCTTCATGCGTGATCGCTGGGCTTGAGGGAGCGGCTGAGGCGCTCAACGCGGGCCTCCAGACGGTCCAGGTCGAGTGTGAGTTGGTCGATTTGTTCAAAGCGCGCTTGCGCTTCGCGTTCTCCGACCAAGGTGCGGGCTTCTTCGCTCAGGTATTCGGCCAGGTTCTGATTGAGGCTGACAAATCCTTGCTGGTACCAGTTGGCACGACTGCGTAGATGACCGCCGATGAGGGCAGCAGGCACCGGGCCGAGCCAGCGTGAGAGTTCGTACTCCCAGTCCAGCTCCAGGTCTTGCAGCACGGCCGCCAGTTCCATCAGTGCGGCACTGTCGCCTTCGAGCTCGACTTGCGGGCTGTGCAGCACGGCGCTTTTGTCTTTGCTCAGGGCCAGGCGCAGCAGGTTGGATGTCGGGGCACGCAAGGTGCAATCGGCATCGGCCGCCCACTGCGCGGCCAGCATCAGGCCTTCATCGCTGGGCAGGATAAACAGCTGTACCGTCGGGCTGGTGCCATGGACTGCGATCACCTTGCCGGTCAGAGGGCGCAAGCGCGCCATGGCGGTACTGTCCAACCGTAAAACACGGTTGACGCCGTTTTCGGCGCTGGCGAGAAGGCCGCGCAACAACATCAGGGCTTGATGCCGCGGTGCAGTGCGACGATGCCTGAGGTCATGTTGTGATAGGTCACACGGTCAAAACCGGCCTCGACCATCATCGACTTCAGCGTCTCCTGGTTCGGGTGCATACGGATCGACTCTGCCAGGTAGCGATAGCTGTCGGCATCGTTGAGCACCACCTTGCCAACCAGTGGCATAAAGGCGAACGAGTAGGCGTCGTACACTTTGGACATCAGCGCGTTAGTCGGTTTGGAGAACTCCAGCACCAACAGGCGGCCGCCCGGCTTGAGGACGCGCAGCATGGAGCGCAGGGCGTCTTCCTTGTGGGTGACGTTACGCAGGCCAAAGGCAATCGTGACGCAATCGAAATGGTTGTCCGGGAAAGGCAGCTTCTCGGCGTCGGCCTGAACGAACTCGATATTACCGGCCACGCCCTTGTCCAGCAGGCGATCACGGCCGACCTTGAGCATCGAAGCGTTGATGTCGGCCAGCACCACGTGGCCGGTCGGGCCCACCAGTTGCGAGAACTTGCGCGCCAGGTCGCCAGTGCCACCAGCGATGTCCAGCACCTTGTTGCCTGGGCGTACACCCGACAGTTCAATGGTGAAACGCTTCCACAGACGGTGCATGCCGCCCGACAGAACGTCGTTCATCAGGTCATATTTACCGGCTACGGAGTGGAAGACCTCGGCGACTTTTTCCGCCTTTTGGCTTTCCGGCACGTTCTTGAAGCCGAAGTGAGTGGTGGGTTCGGCATCGCTGCCTTTGCGCTGATCAGTCATATCGCTGTCACCAGAAGAGAATGCTGGCCATTCTAATCCCGGTGGCCGACTTTGTCTTGGCGAGGGTCAATGTAAGTATAGTGATCGACTTATTTGTAAGGAGAGCAGCAATGGCAAACATCAGCGTTGAGCGCCCCCATGCCCTGGGGCTTGAGCAGGCCCGCGTCAAGGCCCGGGAAGTGGTGGGCAAGCTTGAGTCGCAGTACGGGCTGAGCCCTGAGTGGTCCGGCGACAAGGTCACCTTGAAGCGCTCCGGCGTTGAAGCAGTGATGGAAGTAGGCGAGAGCAGTGTGAAGGTGGATGTGAAGCTGGGTATGTTGATGTCGGCGATGAGCGGCATGATCCAGTCGGAAATCGAGCGCTCGCTGGATAAAGCACTGGCGTGATCAGGTTTGTCCGCTCTGCCGATATCGGATCGGCCGAGCGGGCGCCCTGAGCGTTAATGTCGTTATTGTTCAGGCTCTGTACGAAATGTATCTACGCTCGGTTATGGGGTGTTGGAAACAGGCTTGCCTAACTTTTGCTCGAAAACATGTCGTACAGACCGGGTGTGTGAATAGTCAACGTAACGTATCGGTACTGTTTTGCCCCTGTGTGCGAATAAAGCTTAGCTATTGTTTTTAAAAGTTTTTTATTCTTCGGTAGTTTCAAGTGTTGCGGATGAAAGGTGTATGACGGGCTACTGTTTACATAAGCACCGCACAGTGCCAGGAAGGCAGCGGCAGGTGCTTATATACCGTTTATATCTTTCATTTATTGTTAACACTGAACAGGAAGTTCATCGATGGCTAAGGAAATTTACATCAAGCGTGATCATTCGCTGGAACTGGATGAAGCGCTCAAGAGGGCCAAGGCACTGGTGGCTGAGTTGGCCGATGAATACTCGCTTTCTCAGGAGTGGGAGGGCACGGTCGGTAGTATCAAGCACGGGCTGACGGGCGTTACGGGTGGGGTTGAGATTTTTAAGGACGCTGTAGTGGTACATGTGAACTTGAGCTTTTTCTATAGTGCTTTCAAAGGCATGATTGAAGTCAAAATTCATGAGGCGCTGGACCGTGAATTAGGTCGTGTTTGACCTTAACTGCACAGATGCAGCGTTATTGAACCAAACCCTCAACAGTTAAGTTGAGGGTTTTTAGGTATGTCGAGCATTGACGCCTTGAAACATGGAACGTTAACGTCTAAACCTCATTGAGATGAGCATTTTGTTCATCTTGATGACTCGACGTTCTTGTTCGCAGACGTCGCGACTCAACATTGAGGGGAACACGATGGCTGTAAAAAAAACCACGGCAACTCAAGAAAACCATTCATGGGTCGGCAAAGTTGAAGAGTATTCGCGCAAAATCTGGCTCGCAGGTTTGGGCGTGTACTCAAAAATTGATGCCGATGGCAGCAAGCTGTTCGACAGTTTGGTCAAGGACGGCGAAAAAGCCGAAAAACTGGCCAAGAGTGTCGGCAGCAAAGTTGTTGACGAAGCCAAGGCAACGACTTCTTCTGCCCGCTCTCGCGTTGAAGATGTAAAAGACCTGGCGCTGGAAAAGTGGAGTGAGTTGGAGGAGGCTTTCGACAAGCGTCTGAGCAATGCGATCTCTCGTTTGGGCGTGCCGAGTCGTGAAGAAGTTAAAACCTTGCATGCTCAAGTCGAATTGCTGACCAAGCACATTGAAAAGCTGACAGCTGCAGCGGCAAAAGTGACAGCCACCGCGACCGCACCTGCGAGCAAGGCTGCCCCTGCCAAAGCGACCGCAGCCAAACCCGCCGTTAAGGCCGCTGCCAAACCTGCGGCGAGCAAACCGGCATCCGCCAAGCCTGCTGCCAAGCCAGCAGCAAGTGCCGCGGCGAAGCCTGCGACCCAGCCAGCGGCCAAGGCGGCAGCAAAACCTGCGGCCAAACCTGCGACCAAGGCCGCTGCAAAACCTGCAGCTAAACCCGCGACCAAGGCAGTTGCAAAACCTGCGGCCAGCTCCGCGGCAAAGCCAGCCGCCAAACCTGCCGCCAAGGCACCGGCCAACGCTTCGCCAGCAAGTAAACCCACCCCTGCGAAACCTGCGGCGGCCAAACCTGCTGCGAAAAAACCGGCGGCGGCTAAAAAGCCGGTCAAGGCTCCTGCAGCAGCAACAGAGCCAAGCCCAGGCACACCGCCTAAAACCTCGTAAGTTAAACCGGCCCTCACTGCAACTGCAGCAAGAGCCGGTCGATGCCCGATTGCCTCGCGATCTTTTGATCTACAGGGTCAGCCCAAGATCAAAAGATCGCGAGACAAGCTCGCTTTCGTAACCGTCTGACGAGTTGCCGTGCTTTAGAGCATCAACTTGACTACCGACTCAGAAGGGTCTCGCGACTTGCCGGCCTTTTTCAGTTCGGCCAGGTAGTCATCCCACAGTTCTTGCTGGCGTACCCCCAGTTGATACAGATATTCCCAGGTAAACAGGCCGCTGTCGTGACCGTCATCGAAGGTCAGCTTCAGGGCGTACTGACCTGCGGGTTCTACCTTGGTCAAACCGACATTGATTTTGCCGAATTGAAGGATTGGGTTGCCGTGGCCCTGCACTTCTGCGGACGGCGAATGCACGCGCAGCAACTCGGCCGGCAGAACGTATTGTTCGCCGTTTGGGTAGGTGAGGGTCAGGGTCTTTGATGCTTTTTGCAGGTTGATGGCGCTGGGGATCATGGTCATAACCTTTTGGGTGTCACACAAACCATTTAGCCGCTGGTGCAGACTGCGATTTCTCGCAGCCTACAGCAGCGGCTAAGGGTATTGCGTGTCTTACAGGATGTAGCGTGAGAGATCTTCGTTCTTGGCCAGTTCGCCCAAGTGGCTGTTTACGTACTCGGCGTCGATGCGAATCGGCTCTGCGTCGTGTGCGCTGGCGATGTCACCGGCACTGAAAGACACTTCTTCGAGCAGGCGCTCCAGCAGCGTGTGCAGGCGACGAGCACCGATGTTCTCGGTCTTCTCGTTAACCTGCCAGGCAATTTCTGCCAGACGCTTGATGCCTTCAGGCTGGAACTCGATGTTCAGGCCTTCGGTCTTCAGCAGTTCGCGGTATTGCTCTGTCAGCGAAGCGTGCGGCTCGCTGAGGATGCGCTCGAAGTCTTCCGGGGTCAGTGCCTTGAGTTCGACACGGATCGGCAGACGACCTTGCAGCTCAGGCACCAGGTCGCTTGGCTTGCTCAGGTGGAACGCACCGGAGGCAATAAACAGGATGTGGTCGGTCTTGACCATGCCCAGCTTGGTGTTGACGGTGCAGCCTTCGATCAGCGGCAGCAGGTCGCGCTGCACGCCTTCACGGGAAACATCGGCGCCGCCAACGTTGCCGCGCTTGGCCACTTTGTCGATTTCATCGATGAACACGATGCCGTGTTGCTCGACAGCTTCCAGGGCTTTGGCCTTGAGTTCTTCGTCGTTGACCAGGCGGCTGGCTTCTTCGTCACGCACCATTTTCAGGGCTTCTTTGACTTTCAGCTTGCGGCTCTTGCGTTTGCCTTTGCCCATGTTGGCAAACAGGCTTTGCAGCTGGTTGGTCATTTCTTCCATGCCCGGTGGCGCGGAAATATCGACGCCAGCGATGTCGGCAACTTCGATTTCGATTTCTTTGTCGTCCAGCTGGCCTTCGCGCAGGCGCTTGCGGAACAGCTGGCGGGTGTTGGAATCCGACGACGAAACGGCGGCTTCTTCGCCGAACGTGCGGGCAGGTGGCAACAGTGCATCGAGGATGCGCTCTTCGGCGGCATCTTCGGCGCGGTGGCGGACTTTAACGATTTCCTGCTCGCGCAGCAGCTTGATGGCGGCGTCGGCCAGATCACGGATGATCGACTCAACGTCACGGCCGACATAGCCCACTTCGGTGAACTTGGTGGCCTCAACCTTGATGAACGGCGCGTTGGCCAGCTTGGCCAGACGACGGGCGATTTCGGTTTTACCGACACCGGTGGGGCCGATCATCAGAATGTTTTTCGGAGTCACTTCAACACGCAGCTCTTCAGGGAGCTGCATGCGGCGCCAGCGGTTACGCAAGGCGATGGCTACGGCGCGTTTGGCGTCGTCCTGACCGATGATATGGCGATTGAGTTCGTGGACGATTTCGCGGGGAGTCATGGACATAATAATTGGCGTTCCTCTAGCTGAAGTAAGGTGCACACACGGGGCCAGCAGGCTGGCCCGGCAGGAGGCTTATTCAGCGAGGTCCTGCTCCTCAAGAGTGATGTTGTGGTTGGTGAACACGCAGATGTCGCCAGCAATACCCAGGGCGGTTTCGACGATCTCGCGGGCTGGCAGGTCGGTTTTGAGCAGCAGGGCGCGGGCTGCTGCCTGGGCGAATGCACCGCCCGAACCCATTGCAATCAAGCCGTCTTCTGGCTCAACTACGTCGCCGTTACCGGTGATGATCAAGGAAGCATCCTTGTTGGCGACTGCCAGCATGGCTTCCAGGCGGCTCAGCGAGCGGTCGGTACGCCATTCTTTGGCCAACTCGACAGCCGCGCGAACCAGATGGCCCTGGTGTTTTTCCAGTTGGCCTTCAAAACGTTCGAACAGGGTGAATGCATCAGCAGTTGCACCGGCAAAACCGGCAATGACCTGGCCGTGGTACAGGCGACGGACTTTTTTCGCGTTGCCTTTCATCACGGTGTTGCCAAGGGAAACCTGGCCGTCGCCAGCCATTACGACTTTGCCGTGGCGGCGAACTGAAACGATGGTGGTCAAGGGAGAATCTCCACGCAGCGGGGCGAAAATGCCTGATGGAGATACATATGGGGGTTGTGGAGAGTATTTCAACCACAGGGAGGGAATGCAGATGAATGGAGTCAGAGATTTCGTGTTGAGCGGGTGGGAGCGGGCTTGCTCGCGATACAGGCAGCGCGGTGTAACAGGTATTTCGATGTGATGCCATCGCGAGTAAGTCCGCTCCCGCAGGGTTCATGTTCCTGCGGGAGCGGCGGGTGTTAGCGGCGCTGTTGCAGCAGCAGATTGTTGAAGCCGCCGCCGGCCAGTTGCTTTTGAGCCACCGTTAGCTGTTCACGATTGCTGAATGGGCCAACCAGTACGCGGTACCAGGTTTCGTCCTTCACCGTGCCCGATTCCACCGAAGCAGATTGGCCGAGCAGGATGATCTGGGCGCGCACTTTGTCAGCATCGGCCTGTTTACGGAACGAGCCTGCCTGCAGGAAGAATCGGGTCGTCGTGGGTGCTTCTTTAACGACCGGTGGTGCAGGCGGCGGCGTGAGGCCGTTCAGGGCTGCTTGAGCCCGTACGGTGTCGATTTTTGCCGCTTCAGCCGGAGTCACTGGCGCCAGAGGTGCGGTGGGCTGTGCCGGGGGTGTTTTCTCCGGCACGGCTTCAGGCGGCACGATCACTTCCGACTCGGGCAGCAACGTGTAGAAGTCGTACTTGGGCTTGACCGGCTGAGTCGGGCTTGGCGCCGTCTTGTTGGCGTCGGCCGCTTGCGTAGTCTTTTGCGGCTCTTGCTTGACCCGTTTGACGTCATCGCCCTTGCCCGGCTCCAGTTTCATCAGAAACACGATGAACGCGCCGACGGTCAGGCCGATGGCTAGCCATAACCAGCCCGGAATCGGCTTTTTGGCAGGCGCCTGATACCGGCTGGCGCCTCGCTTGGGTGCAGGTTTTTTCTTGGCGGCCAACTTACATACGCTCCAGAGTTTCCAGGCCCAGCAATTCCAGGCCTTGCTTGAGGGTCAGGCCTGCCAAGGCTGCCAGGCGCAGACGGCTTTGTTTTTGGACTTCGTCTTCAGCGTTCAGGATCGGGCAGTTCTCATAGAAGCTGGAGAACAGACCGGCCACTTCGTACAGATAGGTGCACAGTGTATGAGGTGTGCCTTTTTCAGCAACATTGTTCAGTACTTCGCCGAATTGCGCCAGTTTAGCGGCCAATTCCTGCTCTTGTGGTGCCGACAGGACGATATGGCCTTGGACTTCGTCAAAGCGCTTGCCCAGTTTGCGGAACACGCCCGCAACACGGGTGTAGGCATAGAGCAGGTAAGGTGCAGTATTGCCTTCAAAGTTCAACATCTGGTCAAAGTTGAAGCTGTAGTCGCTGGCGCGGTGCTTGGACAAGTCCGCGTATTTCACCGCGTCGATACCCACCACCTTGGCAATGGCGCGTAATTCTTCTTCGGCCAGCTCAGGGTTCTTCTCTTTCACCAGGGTGTAAGCACGTTCCTGGGCTTCGGTGAGCAGGTCGATCAGTTTTACCGTGCCACCGTCGCGGGTTTTGAATGGACGGCCGTCGGCGCCGTTCATGGTGCCGAAGCCCATGTGTTCCATTTCCATCGGGTGGGTCACAAAACCGGCCTTGCGCGCCACGGCAAACACTTGCTGGAAGTGCAGGGCCTGACGCTGGTCCACGAAGTACAGGGCGCGATCGGCCTTCAGCACGCCGCTGCGGTAGCGCACGGCGGCCAAGTCAGTGGTGGCATACAGGTAGCCGCCGTCGGCCTTGACGATAATCACAGGCAGCGGCTCGCCTTCGGCGTTCTTGAATTCATCGAGGAACACACACTGCGCGCCGTTGCTTTCGACCAGCATGCCTTTGGCCTTCAGGTCGTTGACGACGTTGATCAGGTCATCGTTGTAGGCGCTTTCGCCCATAACGTCAGCCATGGTCAATTTAACGTTCAGTAGTTCGTAGATTTTCTGACAGTGGGACAACGAGATGTCTTTGAACTTAGTCCACAGCGCCAGGCAGTCCGGGTCGCCGGCTTGCAGCTTGACCACCAGGCTACGGGCGCGATCGGCAAATTCCGGGGACTCGTCGAAGCGCTTTTTGGCCGCACGGTAGAAGTTCTCGAGGTCCGACAGCTCGTCGCTGGTGATCGGGTTTTCTTCCAGGTAGGCCATCAGCATGCCGAATTGCGTGCCCCAGTCGCCCACGTGGTTCTGACGAATCACCTCGTCACCCAGAAACTCCAGCACCCGTGCCACACCGTCGCCAATAATGGTCGAACGCAGGTGGCCTACGTGCATTTCCTTGGCCAGGTTAGGCGCGGACATGTCGATTGCCGTGCGCTGGATCGGGCCAGCCTTGCGCACACCCAGCTTCGGGTCGGCCAGTGCTGCGTCCAGGCGCGCAGCCAGGGCTTGGGTGTTCTGGAAGAAGTTCAGGAAGCCGGGGCCAGCGATTTCAACCTTGCTGATCTGCTCGTCGGCGGGCAGGGCGGCAATGATTTTTTCAGCCAGATCGCGTGGTTTCATACCGGCAGGCTTGGCCAGCATCATGGCGATGTTACTGGCGAAGTCGCCGTGGGTCTTGTCACGGGCGTTTTCCACCTGAATCGCTGGCGTCAGGCCTTCAGGCAACACTCCTTCAGTGACGAGTTGAGCGAGGGCTTGTTGAATCAGCTGGCGAATGGTGTCTTTCATGGTCTTCTCTTTCGACCGCAAGCGCGGTAGCGCTTCAGTGCGCAGGTGGAAAAACTGGGTATTGTCCGCTAACGGAGCTTCAAGCTGCAAGCCTGTAGGCGCAGCCGGTTGACGCTCGATTGTCTCGCGATCTTTTTCGTTTAAAAGATCGCGAGACAAGCTCGCGCCTACACGCCGTGGATCAGTAAAGGTCCACAGGATCGACATCCAGCGACCAGCGGACTTGTCTGCCGCTGGGCATTTGTTCAAGGATCAGCAGCCAGTGGCTCAGCAGCCGATGCAGCGGCGCGCGGGCGTTGGCTTGTAAAAGTAGTTGAGCGCGGTAGCGTCCGGCGCGGCGCTCCATGGGCGCCGGGACGGGGCCCAGCAGTTCGATACCGCTCAGGTTCATCTCGCCCAGCAAGCGCTCGGCCTCGCTGCAGGCTTCATCCAGGAATCCTTCGGCTTGCCCCGGCTTGTGCGCTTCGGCCCGTAACAGCGCCAGGTGCGCAAAGGGCGGCAAACCGGCCGCACGGCGTTCGCTCAAGGCTTGTTCGGCAAAGGCAAAGTAACCTTGCTCGGTCAGTTGAATCAGCAACGGGTGGTCGGCCAGGTGGGTCTGGATAATCACTCTGCCCGGCTCTTCAGCCCGGCCGGCACGGCCTGCGACCTGTACGATCAACTGGGCCATACGTTCGCTGGCGCGGAAATCGCCCGAGAACAGCCCGCCATCCGCGTCCAGAATCGCCACCAGGGTTACTCGTGGAAAGTGATGGCCCTTGGCGAGCATTTGGGTGCCGACCAGAATGCACGGCTGGCCTTTCTGGATGGTGGCGAACAGCTGGCTCATGGCGTCTTTGCGTGAGGTGCTATCGCGGTCGACACGCAGCACCGGGTAGTCGGGGAACAGGATCGCCAGCCGCTCCTCGGCGCGCTCGGTCCCCGCGCCAACAGGGCGCAGGTCGACCTTGGCGCATTGCGGGCAGTTGCGAGGCACGCGTTCGACGTGGCCGCAGTGGTGGCAGCGTAATTCGCCGGACCGCTGATGGACGGTCATCCGTGCATCGCAGCGCTTGCACTCAGACATCCAGCCGCAGTCGTGGCATAGCAGGGTGGGCGCGAAACCGCGACGGTTGAGAAACACCAGCACTTGCTGGCCTGCTGCTAGCGTTTGTCCGATGGCCTGTTGCATCGGGCCGGAAATACCGCTGTCGAGCGGGCGACTTTTTACATCCAGACGCAGGAAACGTGGCTGTTTGGCCCCGCCTGCGCGTTGGTTCAGGCGCAGTAAACCGTATCGACCGGTGTAGGCGTTATGCAGGCTTTCCAGGGACGGCGTGGCCGAGCCGAGCACGATCGGAATGTTTTCTTGTCGCGCGCGCACCAGCGCCAGGTCGCGAGCGTGATAGCGCAGCCCTTCCTGCTGTTTATAAGAGCTGTCGTGTTCCTCGTCGATAATGATCAGCCCGGGGTTTTTCATCGGGGTGAACAGGGCTGAGCGGGTGCCAATAATGATGTCGGCCTCGCCGTCGCGGGCGGCGAGCCAGCTTTCAAGGCGTTCGCGGTCATTGACCGCCGAATGCACCAGCGCGATGCGGGCATTGAAGCGCTGTTCGAAGCGAGCCAGGGTTTGCGGCCCCAGGTTGATCTCGGGAATCAGCACCAAAGCCTGTTTACCAGCTTCGAGCGTGGCGCGGATCAGTTGCAAATACACTTCGGTCTTGCCGCTGCCTGTCACGCCCGCCAATAAAAAAGCGTGGAAGCTGTCGAACCCGGCTCGAATGGCTTCGCAAGCGGCGCGTTGTTCGTCATTGAGCGGCAACTCGGGCTGAGCCAGCCAATGTTCATGGCGCGGTGTCGGCGCATGACGGCGGATTTCGACGGTCACCAGCTCTTTGGCCAGCAACAGGTCGAGGCTGTCTTTGTTCAGCTTTAACTTGCTCAGTAACTGGTGGGCCACGCCATGCGGGTGCTGCGCGAGGGTCGCCAGGGCCTCACGCTGGCGCGGGGCGCGGGCGATGCGCGGATCGTTGAGCCGGGCACCGGGGGCGATCTGCCAGAAACGTTCTTGTCGGGTCTCGGCCAGCTCACCCTGTCGCAGCAGCACAGGCAGCGCCCAGCTCAGCGTGTCGCCCAGGCTGTGCTGGTAATACTGCGATGTCCACAGGCACAGCTTGAAGAGCGAGGCAGGCAGTGGCGCAGTGGTGTCGAGCAAGGCGATGGCCGGCTTGAGTTTGTCGGCCGGGACTTCGCTGTGATCGGCGACTTCCACCAGAATGCCGATCATTTCCCGTCGCCCGAACGGCACCCGCAAGCGCATGCCTGGCTGTAATTGACTGCGCTGCATACCCGCCGGCGCCCGGTAATCAAACAGGCGGCGCAGGGGGGAAGGCAGGGCAAGGCGCAAAATGGCGTCGGGCACGCGGGGCTCTCAAATGATGAACGGTCAATATGGCCGGGAGCCTAGCAGACAACGCGCCCGGAAGCAGGTCTGTGGCAGGTGAAAACGCCAGGATGACAATCAGCAAGACCCGACCCCCGGTGCTTGCGTCTCTATAAAGGTCTGGTATTATTCCCGCCCTAAATTTACGTGCGGTATTCAACAATGGTGTTGAGTGGCGGCACGCTAGCCTGAGGAATACCCCATGAAAGCCGATATCCATCCAGCGTACGAAGTGATCGAAGTAACTTGCAGCTGCGGCAACAAGTTCGAAACTCGTTCTAACCTGTGCAAGCCACTGGGTACTGACGTATGCAACGAGTGCCACCCGTTCTACACCGGTAAGCAAAAAACTCTGGACGTTGGCGGTCGTGTTGATCGCTTCAAAACTCGTTTTGGTGCTTTCGGCGCTACAAAAGCGGCCAAGTAAGGCGCATGACCTTGGGCAGGCTTTTGGGTCTGACCGGGTTAGCGAAAAAGGCGTCCCTTGCGGGCGCCTTTTTTGTGTCTGCGATTTGGTATTGCGCCGCTCAAGCGCAGGAGCTGTGCCCTGCGCCGCGCGCGGTCACTTACGCGCAGGTGGAGCGCGTGGTCGATGGTGATTCGTTGCGGCTCAAAGATGGCCGCAGCGTGCGTTTGATCGGCCTCAACGCCCCGGAAATCGGTAAAAAGGGCCAGCCAGACGAGCCCTTTGCTGAGGCCGCTCGCAAGCGACTGCTGGCGCTGGTTTCGCAAAGTGACGGGCGCGTAGGCTTGCTAATGGGCCAGCAACCGAAAGATCGCTATGGCCGCACCTTGGCCCATGTTTTCGGCGCCAATGGCAGCAATTTCGAAGCACAGTTACTGGCGGATGGCTTGGGTTTTCAAGTCGCCCTGGCGCCTAACGTTGAACTGCTGGCGTGCCAGCAGGCCGCTGAACAGCGTGCACGCATGGGGCGCCTTGGATTGTGGCGGCAGTCGCCAGTGTTGGCGCCGCAACAAATCAGTCGTTCAGGCTTTGCCCTGTTGAGTGCCAAGGTCACCCGGGTGCAGCGAAATCGTGGCGGCCTGTGGCTTGATCTGGAGGGCGGTGCGGTGGTGCGCATTGCCCCCGAATCTCTGCACAACTTCGATCAGACAGCACTCAATCGCTTGCAGGGCCAGCAGGTCGAAGTGCGCGGCTGGGTGCTGGATCGCGCCCGGCGGGGTGGTTTGAAAACAGGGCAGGCGCGCTGGATGGTGTCATTGACCCATCCTGGGATGCTGAAAACCGTTTCGAATGTAAAGTTGTAGACAATTTTATATTCATATTGTGGACATTCAGCCCTTCTAGTGCGCAGCTCTTGGCCCAAAGTCGTAGGGTAAAGCCCTTGACACTGCTGACTGGTCAGTCTTGTCGGGACTTTACGACACGCGTATGCTCGGCGGTCCGTCGTCCAACAGAAAAAAAGCGGAATGCCTATATGTCTGATTTGAAAACCGCCGCTCTCGAATATCATGCCCAGCCCCGCCCAGGGAAACTGAGCGTCGAGCTCACCAAACCTACTGCGACTGCCCGCGATCTCGCGCTGGCATACAGCCCGGGTGTAGCCGAGCCAGTACGCGAAATCGCCCGCGATCCTGAGCTGGCCTACAAATACACCGGCAAGGGCAACCTGGTCGCCGTAATTTCTGATGGCACCGCAATTCTGGGCTTGGGTAACCTCGGCCCATTGGCTTCCAAGCCTGTCATGGAAGGCAAAGGCGTACTGTTCAAGCGCTTTGCCGGTGTGGATGTGTTCGACATCGAAGTCGATGCAGAAAGCCCACAAGCCTTCATCGACACCGTGAAGCGTATTTCCATCACCTTCGGCGGCATCAACCTCGAAGACATCAAGGCCCCTGAGTGCTTTGAAATTGAGCGTGCTCTGATCGAGCAGTGCGATATTCCGGTTTTCCACGACGACCAGCACGGTACCGCGATCGTTACCGCGGCCGGTATGATCAACGCCCTGGAAATCGCTGGCAAAACCCTGCCAGAAGCCAAGATCGTGTGCCTGGGCGCAGGTGCAGCCGCTATCTCCTGCATGAAACTGCTGGTGAGCATGGGCGCGAAGATCGAAAACATCTACATGATCGACCGTTCCGGTGTGATCCACTCTGACCGTGACGACCTGAACCAGTACAAGGCAGTGTTCGCCCACGCGACTGAAAAACGCACCCTGGCTGACGCTCTGGAAGGTGCCGACGTGTTCGTGGGCCTGTCCGGCCCGAACCTGCTGAGCGCTGAAGGCCTGAAATCCATGGCAGCCAACCCGATCGTGTTTGCGTGCTCCAACCCGGATCCGGAAATCTCCCCGGAACTGGCTCACGCCACACGCAGCGACGTGATCATGGCCACTGGCCGTTCGGACTACCCGAACCAGGTCAACAACGTGCTGGGCTTCCCGTTCATCTTCCGTGGTGCCTTGGACGTGCGTGCCAAGCGTATCAACGAAGAAATGAAAATCGCAGCGGCCAACGCACTGCGTGAACTGGCCAAACTGCCAGTACCACAAGAAGTGTGCGACGCCTATGGCGGCATCAAGCTGGAATTCGGTCGTGAGTACATCATTCCGAAACCAATGGACGCCCGCCTGATCACCCTGATCTCCGATGCCGTGGCCAAAGCCGCCATCGAGACCGGTGTGGCCACCCTGCCGTACCCGAAACACTACCCGCTCAAAAGCGTGGATGACGTCTTCAACGGCTAAGCCCGCGTAGCGTCAAAACAAAGCCCCGGCTCGAAAGAGTCGGGGCTTTTTGTTTTGGGTCGGACTCTTGAAAGGTCCGATTCACTCTCAATCATGTCCTCTGTATTTCAAGATTATTCCTACATAAATCAGTGCAGCTTTCCGTTAGCGTCTGCGTATCTTTTTTTGACGTTTCTTCATGACGCCCTCTGATATGCATACACCAGTGCCCTTTTCCCAGAGTACCCGCCTTCAATTGGTCGATGAGCAGGGCAAACGTCACCACGATTACCTGGATGCCACAGGGCGCGGGGCAATCAGCCGTCCGTCTGGTAAACCATTGCGGGCCCTAAGCCTCCTGCTGTCGGGCGCAGGCCAGCCATGTGCCCTGAACCGCTACCAAATGGCCTTGGTGGCTGCGCACGGCGGCTGCATCCTTGAGCCCGTTGCACAGGGACAACAGGCCTATCGCCCGTTGTACCAGGACGTGGAGTATTCGCAGCGTTTCCAGCAGATGCCGCAGGGCTGCGATCAGCTCGTTATGGCCCACAACCATGAGCTGTTGCTGATTGCCGTGCGCGATCGGCGCCCGGCGATGGACTTTTTGGCGGATGGCGGTCTGGAGCCGGTACCCTTTGAGGAGGGCGCAGGCCGCGTTCACCGAGGCTTTTACCAAGCCGCCAAGCTTATCTATGAGCGTGTGAGTGCCTGTCTGAATAACGGTTTCGCGGCCCATAAAGTGCTGATGTGCGGGCACGGTGTGAGTGGCGCCATCGCTCTGATTCTGAGCCAGATGCTGCGTCACCGTGACGTGCAGCTTTATACCTACGGCGCCCCTCGCGCTGGCGACGCTACCTTTGTTCGGGCGGCGCAGTCACTGGTGCATGAACGGATGGTCCACCATCACGATCCCCTGCCCAGTCTGCCGGGCAGTTGGATGTACACCCGGCTGTCGGCATATCACGGGCACGCCACGCTAGGCTTTAATCATGCAGTGCCCGAGCTGGGAGTTTTTGTGGCGGGCCTCAGCGCTTTAACCGGTGAGCTGTATCAGCATCACGGGGCCTTGTGCCACTTCATGCCGCTGACGTCAGGACAGAAGGGCTCGCACCTGATGTGGGCGCCTGCGAGCGATATTGTGACTCAGCATGCGGTGAGCCTCGCGCTGTATGAGCATGTGCGTGACAGGCCAGAGTGCGACGGCTTGGTCGAGTCGTTAATCGGGCCCTGGAAGTCATTGGGCGTGGACAGTTATGTCGCGAGCAGTTGGGATGTATTGCAGCGTTCACAGGCTGCGCTGAAGGCTCGACAACCCGAGTTGGCAGAAACCGAAGTGCAGGCGATTGACCTAGCGTTTGAACATATCGCGCAGCAACTGCGTAGCTGCTATCAGGCTGTGGTGAGTGCGGTGTATGCGGACCCGCTTGAGCAACAACGCATGATCAACCTGTTGATGCGCGAGCTGAGCCGGCTCCACATCACCCGCCAGCGCTTGTACGATTTGAGGTTCAAGGTGCCAAACGTGGCTGAGGTCTACGGCGACTGTGTGATGAGGGCAGGGGCTGACGCCCATGTCTGAACGGCTTTCCCTGTAAAGCTCTTGAATAACCTTGAATTAAACGACTCATTTCCCTTCGATGTTAGAGAAGCATCCTACATCTGCTTTTAGCTCTGTCCGCTAATGTCCCCCCCTTTGCCTAGGGGGTTGTGTTCGCAAGCGTGCCCTCAGTGTCTGAGGAGTCACGGATGCCCACTTTTGACCGCTCATCACGTTTCAGTCTGAACATCACCGGTGCCGAACATGAGCTTCACGTACTTGCCTTTACCGGCAAAGAAGCCATTAGCACGCCTTATGCTTTCGATCTTGAGCTGGTCAGCACGCGATTTGATCTGGACCTTGAGGCGCTGCTGCACCGGCCTGCTTATTTAGCGTTTGATTCGCTGGGGGATGGGGTCCATGGGCATATTTCCAGCATTGCCCTCAGCAGTGCTGACAGGCGGCTGGCTCGCTACCGCCTGACGCTGGAGCCGCAGTTGGCCTATTTGGCCTATCGCACCAATCAGCGCATTTTTCAGCGTTTGACCGTGCAACAGATCATCGAAGTGATCCTCGAAGAGCATGGCATTCTTGGCAATGCCTACACCTTCCATTCACTCTCGTCTTACACGCCAAGGGAATATTGCGTGCAGTACGGCGAGTCCGATTTACGCTTTATTCAGCGCCTGTGTTTCGAAGAGGGTTTTCACTACCACTTTAAGCATTCGCCCGACGGTCATCAGCTGGTTTTCGGCGACAAACAGCAAGCGTTTACCCCGCTTAAACATCCAACGCCGTACGTGCAAGGCGCAGGCATGGTGGCTGATGAGCCGTCGATCAATCACTTTGAGCTGCGTCTAAATATCAGGAGCCGCCGTACGGTACGTCGTGATTACGACTTTCAGAAAGCGGGCCGCACGCTGGAGTCAGACAGCTCCCCGCTGCTTGGCGGGCGAGTCCTTGAGCATTACACCTACCCCGGCCGCTTCACTGAATTAGCCCAAGGCCAAGAGCAAAGTCAGCGCGCGATGGAACACCACCAAACCGGTCAACGCCAAGCAAATGGGCGCAGTGACCAACCGAGCCTGAGCAGTGGCCACTTATTGCCGGTGGTCGGGCACCCAAACGCAGCGCTCAATACTCGTTGGCTGCTGACTAGCGTTCACCACGAAGGCAAGCAGCCCCAGGTGCTGGAGGAGCAGGGCGGCAGCCCGCAAGGCCTGAAGGCGGGCGATTTTACCCAGGGGTATCGCAACACGTTCCAAGTGACTCCCGAAGACGTGACTTACCGTCCTCAGGAAATTTTCGCCAAACCGCGCATCTTGGGCAGTCAAACAGCTCGCGTTACGGGGCCCGCGGGCGAAGAGATCCACTGTGATGAATACGGTCGGGTCCGGGTTAAATTCCATTGGGATCGCAGCGGTATTGACGACGATAAAAGCAGTTGCTGGCTACGCGTGTCATCGAGTTGGGCGGGCGACCATTACGGCGCGGCGGTTATTCCTCGTGTGGGCATGGAAGTGCTGGTGGTCTACCTCGACGGCGACCCGGATCAGCCGGTTATTTCGGCCTGCCTGATCAACAGCCTCAACCCGGCACCGCTCAAACTGCCGGCCAGCAAAACCCAAAGCGTGTTCCGCAGCCGTAGTACCCCCGGCGGTGGAGGCCACAATGAATTGCACATCGAAGACCGCGAAGGTCATGAGCAGATCTACCTCCACGCTCAGCGCGACCTGCAGCAACACATCAAAAACGACAGCCATCTGCAAATCGACGGCAAGCGCGAAGAAACCATTACGGGTAACAGCGTCTCGCTCTTCGAAGCCGAAGAGCATCACACGGTGGGCCTTGATCGAAAAGTTCAGCTCAACGCCAGCGATCACCGGACCGTCGCGCTTAGCAGCCATACCCGAGTAGGTGTCGCGCTGGTGGCTGAAGCCGGGGTGCATGTACACCTCAAAGGGGGCGCAAATGTAGTCATGCAAAGCGGGGTCGACATCACCCTGATGGCTGGCGGACAGCACTTGGTGATTAGCGCCGCAGGCATCTATGCCAGTTGCCCGATCTTGCCCGGCGGTGTGCCCATAGCGGGGCTGCCCGCGGTGCCGCTGTTACCGGGAGCGTCTGAGCCCCTGTCACCCCCGCAAGCGTTGCCCGCTGGCATAGCCCCGACACAACAAGCACTGATGGCCGCCTCGCAAGCACTGGGTACCGACTTTTGCCCGGTGTGCGAAGCCTGTCAAAACGGTGCTTGTCTGCCTGAGGGCGTCTCGCTATGAGCCTTGTCATACCGCGTCAATGGATTGATGAGCAGCGCGGCCAAGGCCGTGACGTGTGCCTGGTGCTGGACGCTCAACATGAAAGCGAAGCCCGCACAGCGTTGTTGAGTGATCGCGCCCACGACCGTTATTGCAGCGTGTACACCCAGACCCCCGTAACGGAGCTGGCTGCTGCCGGTCCCTTTTTGATTGTGCTCGACAGCGCCGACATTGCGCGCATGAGCGAGCTTCTGCACGCCCCTGAGCGTAATTGGGGGTGGTTGGCCAGTATCGCGCAGGGGGATTTGCCCGTATGGCTAGCGCACTGGCGGGCGCGCTGCCTGGTGGGTGTGAGCCCCAATCGGGCCTTGTATCGGTTTCAGGACAACCGCGTGCTCACCCGTGCCCTGGGGCATCTATCAGCGGATCTGCATCCGGCCTATCTAGGACCAGCCATCAGTGTGTGCTATTGGCAGGGCGAGCAGTGGGCGAGCGTCGACAATCCGATGCCAGGTGAATACCCGCTGCCCATCGTTGCACCTTGGCTGAACGTGCCCGCCACGAACTCGCAAAGGGCGGCCATCTGCGAAGCAAATGCGCTGCGCTTTTTAATGGATCGCCATCAACACGCCTGCTTGTTAGTTGCACAGAAACAACCGGTTTCGCAGTGGCTAAGCCAGCAATGTGAACTAGCTACTGCCTGGGGTTGGGATGCGCCAGAGCAATTGGAATTTTTGTTAGTCCATAGCCTGAAATCTCCCGGCTACGAATTGCCCGTGCAATGGCATCCGCATCCAGAAGAAAACTCTGCCGAGCATTTCCAGCGCGTGAGTCACATAACGATATTGAGTTCGACGCAAGGGGCAGTATGAAGCGGCTTATTGGATGTTTGGTATTGGTTGGTTTTAGTGTGGCGGCAATAGGTTGGTATTTGAAAGAGCCGAATACATTTATGTTTAGTGTTGATATGCCGCCGGGTTTTAAATATAGAGCGGCGGTGTACTACGTGCCTGCACCGGGTGAAACCTGTACGGTCCAGACCAAAGATAATAAAGCCCCGGTGTTTAACGAGTGGTGGCGGGAAGACTATAAGCCGAATTCGGAAATAATAATTCGTCGGACGCGTAAAGGGTGTCCGTTGGTTGTGTATAACATCAAGTTGAGAGTTTATGCAACCTACGGTAAAGATCGAGGGGACTTTGGTGAGTCGGCAGCCCAATTGGTCTTTAAAGAAAAATTGGGCACTGAAAAAGATAGAGAGTATTTCGATGGGGCGGGTGTAAGTACTTTTTATGGGGAGTGTGGGTGGACATTCCGGACTGTTGGTGGGAATCGGCGGATCGTAAAGTTGCTTAACTGTAAGGGTGTCAATATAACTCGCCCTCCCTTGCCGGGTGGGCCTGTAGCGCTTTATACCTTGAGTCAATTGCCGGGTAAGACAATAAAAATGAAAATTAATTTGGCTGATAAGGAGAGGCCGTCGACCGGTGATACTTGGGTGGAAGTTTCTAATGGATGGAAAAAATGTATGGGGAGAAGTTTTGAAGATCCTTATGCTTTTTGTCGTGGGGATACTAAGAGATTCAGTCATTTCATGATGCCAGATGGTAGGCGGTGCACTATTTATCCTGGTTGTACTGAATAAAAGGAGTGATTGATTATGGTGTCTGAAAAAGCTCAAGCTCTCGACTTGAAAGGTCGTATGTTTAGCTGCCCAGTACAAGGTAAGCGGACAACTTTTCAATTGGTTGATGAGTTTGATAGTGGAAAGCTCTACGCTGGTTTGGCCTATGAAGTTGTTGATTTTGAGGGTTTTAAATATAGCGGATTTCTAGATTCGTCCGGAATGGGAGAGGTAGACAATCATTTTGCAGGCCCTATAGGGTTAACAATGCTTTCTATGTATCAGGGATTAAATGATCGTTATAGTGGCTTGTTGGAGCGCGAGTACTACCCCCTTAAAATAACCGAACTCCAAGTCAGAGCCGAGCAAACACGCTATTTCAATAAAGATGGGAGTCGCCCACGCAACAACCCAGCACTTATCCTAACTGATACGGACTTTTATCAAATTGAAGTTCGGCATTTGGTTGAGCACGTCTCGCATTTGCCGCCGGAAGTTGAATGCCATTACCCGCCTTCCGAGGGCGCCCGGCAGTTGATGTTCAAGCACAGCCCTCGAGGCGTCTGCATACTCGGCAGCCGACATACGATCCTGCAAGTTCGCCCTTTGCGTGCCTTGCGCCCCATGTTCTCAACCGACCCACAGTTTTGCGCGTTGAATCTGTATCAGTTGGCGCTGATGGCCACATTAAGTTACTGCCCTTTTGGCCAGGCGCCGGAGAAGCACCCGATTTACGATGCCAGTGTCAGCTTTATAGAGGTGCCGAGCTCGGGTAACTGGTTTGGTGATGCCTTGGCCAAATACCGACAGCTTGGGCGCGTCGATGCTGGGCAGACTCAGGCCTATTACCCGCTATATGAGGATGTGCCGTACTCCCGGCGTTTTGAAGTCGTGCCTTTTGACCCTGTGCTATACCCTGTGAATCAGCCTCAGAAGGGGCCTGAACAGGAAAGCCCTGTCAAAGTCCACTTTTTGGATGACCGAGGTGAAACCGTCGATACAGATACTCAGGCTTTTGCAACCCATAGCGATGAAATCATATTGTTCGCTGTTCGCGGCACCAATGAAATTGGGCCAGATGTTCTGAGGGATATTAATGCGTTTCAAGTACCGTTTGAGGAAGGCAAAGGCGCGGTTCACCGCGGCTTTTATGAGGCTGCGAAGAAAGCCAATGACTTTGCAACCAAATACCTCGATAAATTCCATGCTGGGCAAAAACTCCTGATTTGTGGCCACAGTCTGGGAGGGGCTATCGCTTTAATCCTGTCGCAAATGCTACGACGCAGACCAGGTTTTGATTACAACATCCTGCTCTACACCTACGGCGCCCCTCGCGCAGGCGATGCAACGTTTGTCCAGGCCGCCGAGTCTTTAGTGCATCACCGGATGGTCAATCACAACGATCCCGTTCCCAGCGTGCCTGCACCCTGGATGAAGATTAAGCCGGGCAAGCCGATGCCCGCCGTCGGGATTCGTTTCCGGCAAGTGCCCGCCGAGTTTGCGGCGTATATCACCAGCATGATCAATGTCGGCGGTGAGCGCTATGTTCATCATGGGCAGTTGCAGCACTTTATGCCGGTGGATTTCGGTGGCAACGAGGTGTCTCATATGTTGTGGGCGCCGGGTTGTGAGACGTTGGCTCAACACGCCGCGTGCAGCCTAGCCCTTGCGCAACACGAAGGGTTGCCCATGCGAGGTAGTTTGATCGAACAAGTGATGGAGGCGGGCGATCACTCTATGCCCTGGGGCTATGTCCCGCACAGTTGGGCCACCCTTCGCCGTTGGCAAGAAGCACTGGCCAACAAGCGCCCACGGGTAACCGGGCGAGAAGTGGAATGGGTGGATGAAATGTTGGCGCGCATTGAGGCGCAGGTGAAAGAGCGGCGCAGCCAATTGAGCCATGCGACTGACCCGTTTATACGCGTTTCACAAATGGAGATGGGTGCTCTGCTCACCGAGGCGCAAAAAATAAAAACAACCCGTGATCGTTTGCAAACATTGGGCCTTCACACGGTGCAACTGAAAGACGTCTATGGCAGCTGTGCGGCAGACGCTCAGGGCCTGGCCGAAAGTGTCGAACGCTGGCAGGCCCATAGCGAGAATACCCGTATCGAGCAACTGGCCATGGCGCCCAAGGGGCTTTCCATGGCCGAGCTGGATGCCTCATTGGGCATTCATGTGGTGGGTGCACCCTATAAGGGTGACATTCTGGATTTGTCATAGCGGTGAACCGCTAGCGGCAAGCTACAAGCTACAAGCTTAAAACCGCTTCTAACTTGCCGCTTGCAGCTGATTTCTCTTGCCGCTCTCTTCGTCAGAAGAGATCAATCGGTGCCCCATCTTCAGCGGGTAGCGGGCTGCCCGGCGCCGGGGTGTTGCCCAGTTCGCTGTTGGTCGGCGGGGTGTCTTCGCTTTTGAATAGTTCAAAGTAGGCGCCCGGCGTGCCCGGTGAGGCAATACGACCGCTGGCCGGGTCGATGCGTAGGCTGAGGATGCCTTCCGGTTCGGCCTGGGTATGTGCAGGCTTGCCTTTGAGCGCGCCGCCCATGTAGCTCATCCAGATAGGCAAGGCCACGGTGCCGCCGAACTCGCGACGCCCAAGGCTCACAGGCTGGTCGAACCCGGTCCATACGGTGGTCACGTAATCGGCGTTGTAACCCGAGAACCATGCATCTTTCGAGTCGTTGGTGGTACCGGTTTTACCCGCCAGGTCAGTACGGCCCAGGGCCAGTGCGCGGCGGCCGGTGCCGCGTTTGATCACGTCCTGCAGCATGCTGGTGAGGATGTAGGTGGTGCGCCCGTCAACGATACGTTCGGCCACGGCCTGGGTTTCTGCGGTCGGCAGGCCGGGTGCTGCGTTGATGGTGTCAACGGTGAGCGCGGCGGCTTCTGCCGGGACGTCTTTGCTGGCGTTTTTCGGAACGCTCGGCGGGTTGGCCACGAACAGGGTTTCGCCGTTACGGCTTTCGATTTTATCGATCAGGTATGGCGTGATTTTGTAACCGCCGTTGGCAAAGGTGCTCCAGCCAGTGGCGATTTCCATCGGCGTCAGGGTGGCGGTACCCAAAGCCAGCGACAAGTTGCGTGGCAGGTCCTGCTTGTTGAAGCCGAATTTGCTGATGTAGTCGATGGTGCGGTCGACACCCAGGCTTTGCAGGGTGCGGATCGACACCAGGTTACGTGACTTGTACAGCGCTTCACGCAGCGGGATCGGGCCCAGGAAGGTGTTGGTGTCGTTCTTCGGGCGCCAGACCTTGTCCAGGTACTCATCGACAAACACGATCGGTGCGTCGTTGATCAAGGTGGCGGCGGTGTAGCCGTTGTCCAGGGCGGCGCTGTAGATGAATGGTTTGAAGCTGGAGCCCGGCTGGCGTTTGGCCTGTGTGGCTCGGTTGTAGTTGCTTTGCTCGAAGGCAAAACCACCCACCAGAGCACGAATGGCGCCGCTGTCTGGGTCCAGCGATACCAGTGCGCCTTGCACATCTGGCACCTGGCTGAACTTGAACGTGCCATTGGCTTGCGGTTGCAGGCGGATCAAATCGCCCACTTGCGCTACATCCGAAGGCTGCTTGGGCATAGGGCCCATGCTGTTGGTGTTGATGAACTTGCGTGCCCATTTCATGCTGTCCCACGCCACGTGAGCCTCGCCGTTACGGGTCAGGACTTGCAGGCCATCCTTATCGACCTGGGTCACGATGGCCGGCTCAAGCCCGCTGATCGGACGCTGCTTGGTGAGCTCCTGGGCCCAGGCGGTCGGCGTCTTGCCGGCAAAGCGCGACTCAGGGCCGCGATAGCCGTGGCGCTGGTCATAGGTGATGAGGCCGTCTTCAACAGACTTGTTAGCCAGCTCTTGCAGGTCGCTCGGGACGGTGGTGGTCACGCGATAACCTTCGGTGTAAGCCTCGCTGCCATAACGGCCAACCATTTCAGCGCGGGCCATTTCAGCGATGTAAGGCGCGTTCACTTCTGGCGTCGGGACGTGGTAGCTGGCGTTCACTGGCTCGGCAATCGCGGCTTCATAACTGGCCTGGTCGATTTTGCCCAGCTTGTACATACGGCCCAGAATCCAGTCGCGGCGCTCTTTGCTGCGCACCGGGTTGGCCAGCGGGTTGAAGCGCGAAGGGGCTTTTGGCAGGCCGGCAATCATTGCCATCTGCGCCAGGCTCAGGTCGCGAATCGATTTGCCGTAGTAAACCTGCGCGGCGGACTCGATGCCGTAGGCGCGGTTGCCCAGGTAAATCTTGTTCACGTACAGCTCAAGGATCTCGTCCTTGGTCAACTCGCGTTCGATTTCCAGGGCCAGCAGGATTTCGTTGGTTTTGCGGGAAAAGCTCCGCTCACTGGTGAGGAAATAGTTCTTCGCCACCTGCATGGTGATGGTGCTGCCACCCGATTGAATGTGTCCGCTTTTTACCAACTGGCTGGCGGCACGCATCAGGCTGCTGGGATCGACCCCGTAATGATTGGCGAAGTTATCATCTTCTGCCGAGAGCAATGCATTGATGAAATTGGGGGGAATGTCGGCGAACTTGATCGGAGAGCGGCGCATTTCACCAAACTCTGCAATCAATTTGCCGTCGCTGGTGTAGACCCGCAAAGGAATCTGCAACTGGATGCTTCTCAACGACTCTACGGACGGCAAGCCAGGACTAAGATAGAGAAACGCGCCACTCAACACGAGCAAAAGCCCGCAGACCACGGCAACGAAAGACCACCCGAAAAACTTCAGCAGACGAATCAAGGCTTTTGGATTTCCAGATTAAGAAATGGGTTTGCACGTCAGGGTAATGCGCATGCTGCGCCGGGTCGACGATACGGAAAAAAACGCCCGGCATTATAAGCATTTTTCGGCCGCGGGCGTCATGGGCCGCATGTCAGAACGGGTTATGAACGGATCTCATTATTGACCCTCCGTAAGTCACGGATTGTATTAGGGAAAAACACAGTGTCCGGATATTTTTGCAAAACCCGCTCACGGTATGTGGGTGTCGACATTGGTTCGCAAACGATAAAAATTGTCGAATTGAGCCATTCAAACGGCACCTTCCAGCTGGAGGGCTACGCAATTGAGCCGTTGCCCGCCGCACCGATGGACGATCAGACCAGTGCCGAGCCAAAAAGTGTCGCTCAGGTGCTGCGCAAGGCACTTGGCAGCGGCCCTTTCATGGCACGTGAGGCGGTGGTGGCACTCCCCGACACCCAGATCATTTGTAAACACCTCGACTTGGAGGCCGGCCTAAGTGATGACGATCTGGAACTGTATGTGCGGGTTGAAGCTGAGCAATACATTCCGTATGCACTGGAAGAGGCAGCGCTGGATTTCGAGGTGCTGGGGCCTTCCCCCGGCGATTCTGAACGCTTGGATGTGCTGTTGGTGACGTGTCGCCAGCAAACCGTGGGGTGGTATGAAGCCGTCTTGAGCATGGCCGGGCTCAAGCCGCGGGTTATTGCCGTACAAGCCCATGCGCTGGGGCGGGCACTCGAGGACGCAACACCTTCTTTCGGGCAGTCGAAGCCGCTGAGCACGCTTGCCGTGATCGATTTTGCGCACCCGACCTCACTGTTGAGTGTCGTGCACAAAGGGCAGGTGCTCTACGCCCGTGAGTTGCTGTTTGGCGCGCAAACCCTTGCAGACGAAGCCTTTGAGCCAAGCGCGTTTGAACAGGTGCAGCGCGGGCTGGAACATTACGTCGCGTCTGGCAGTGAGCACGCTGTACAGATGTTGATTTTGGCCGGCCCTGTGGGCGCCCGTACTGACCTGTGTGCCTGGTTCGAGGCCCGACTCGGGATGCCGGTACACGTCGCCAATCCATTCGCACCGATGACCATTAGCCCTTTGGTTACACCTCAAGCCTTGCGTTGCGATGCCCCGATGTTGTTGACTGCCTGCGGTCTGGCCTTGAGGGGATTTGATTAATGGCGAGAATCAACTTACTGCCGTGGCGCACATTGTTGCGAGAAAAACGACGTAAGCGTTTTCTGATCGTACTGGTCGCGCTGTCAGCGGTGGCAGTAGGTGGGTTATTTGTGATTGACCACTTTATTGACCGGGCCGTCGAGCGGCAGCTGGCGCGCAATGACCTGATCCGAAGCGCCATGGTGCAATTGGATGGTCGTGCTGAGCAGATCGATCAGTTGAAAGTGCGCCGCGAACAGTTGCTGGAGCGCATGCAGACCATCGAAACGCTGCAAGGCAACCGGTCTGATAGCGGGATTATCCTGGAACAGCTGGCACGCAGCCTGCCCAACGGTGTGTTTTTCACCGACGTGAAAATGTCGGACCAGACTCTGGTGATCACGGGGGTCGCTCAGTCCAACAGCCTGGTCGCCGAGCTGATGCGCAATCTGAACGCCTCGCACTGGTTGGAAGCACCCGTGTTGATAGATGTGCAGGCCGGGCCTGGCCCAAGTGAGGGGCCGCAGCGGTTGTTTCAAATGACCGTGCGCCAAACCCGGCATGTGCGCACAGGCGCTCAGTTTTGATGTTGGCTCAATGGCTGTCGCGCCTGAACCAATTTGATCTGCGCGACATTGACATCGAACGTGTGGGCAGTTGGTCGTCAGGGTTCAAGGCATTGGTTGCACTGGTGTTGGTGAGCGTAGTGCTAGTGATGGGCTACTGGCTGTTGCTGCGCTCGCCGATCCAGCAGCTTGCGCAGCAACGTGAGGCTGAAGTCACGCTTAAGGCCGACTATGTGTCACGGGCGGCTCAGGCCTCGGGCCTGGAAGCCTACCTGTTGCATATGCGCGAGCTTGAAGCCGTGTTCAGTGGCTTGTTAAAACAATTGCCCGGCGAGGCAGAGGTGCCCGGCCTGCTGGACGACATAACACGTCTGAGTCAGACAAGCGGCCTACGCATGGAGCACATTCAGTGGTCGCCCGAGGTGTTGCAACCGTTCTATGCCGAACTGCCGCTAAAGCTGGAGCTGATTGGCGGGTATCACGACCTTGGGCTGTTCGTCAGCCGACTCGCGAGCCTGCCGCGCATCGTCACCCTGCATGATTTCAGCCTTGCCCCTGCCAATGAGATAAACGACGGCCATTTACGCATGACGCTGCTGGCCAAGACATACCGCACCCACGATCAAGGATAGATCCCATGAGTGTTGGCTTTCGGCTTTTCAGTGTCGGCTTGCTGGCGGCGCTGACGGGCTGCGATCACGCGCAAGACACTGCGCAACTCCAGGTTTTTCTGCAGGCTGCTCCGGCTGGGTCGACCACGGCGCCGCCGCCCATCCCGCGTGTCGACACTGCGAGGGTGGTCGCCTATGAAGCGGCCGGCTTGCGCAGCCCTTTTCAGGCTCAGTTCGATGGGCGTGCCGGGAGCTGGCAGCTTAGCTTGCTCACCGCTGAGGAGCTGGACAACGACCGGCCCCGTCATTTTCTCGAAGGGCTTGAGCTTGGCCAGTTCGAGATGGTCGGCACGTTTTCCAATGACCAAGAGACCAATGCCTTGCTGCGCGCCAATGGGCTCGTCCACCGTTTGAAGGTCGGCGACTATCTGGGGCGCAATAACGGGCAGATTGTCTCCATTCACCCCGCGTACGTTGAAGTGTTTGAAGTGATTTCAGATGGTCAGGACGGTTGGCTGGAACGATCCCTGAGCATCCCTTTAAAGCAGCAGTCTTAACGGATAGACACCATGAAAAGGATTTTCCCGGTCTGCGGACTGGCGCTATGGAGTGCGCTGAATTCGCCGTCAGTGCTGGCTGTCATTCAGCCTCATGACCCCTTGCCCGTCTCGGGGATGAGCGACATTCTTCATTTAAAACAATCGGTTACAGTGCCCGGTCCAGTGTATGTAGGGGACAAGGTCTCACTGAACTTTCAGGCCGTTGAGGTGCGCACGGTACTGCAGTTACTGGCCGAGTTCACCCGGTTTAATCTGGTGGTCAGCGATGCCGTACAAGGCAGTATTACCCTCAACTTGCAGGATGTGCCCTGGGATCAGGCGCTGGATCTGGTGCTTCAAAGCAAGGGGCTGGGCAAGCGTCTCGAAGGTAATGTGCTGCTGATCGCCCCCGCTGAAGAAATAGCCGCCCGCGAGCGATACGCGTTGGAGGCGCGCAATCAACTGGCCGAGCTGGCACCTTTGCGCCGCGAACTGGTGCAGGTCAATTACGCCAAGGCGACCGATATCGCCAAGTTATTTCAGTCGGTGACCGGCGGCTTGGCCAGCACTGACACTCGCGGCTCAATCACGGTGGATGAACGTACCAACAACATCATTGCGTTTCAGTCCGGCGAGCAGTTGGCTGAGCTGCGGCGCATTGTGGCGCAACTGGATGTGCCGGTCCGGCAGGTGATGATTGAAGCCCGCGTGGTGGAGGCCGGGGTGGATTTCGAACGTAATCTGGGGGTGCGCTGGGGTGGCGCCTTGAATAAGGGGGGTAAATGGAGTGCCGGTGGGATCACGAGCCCGCTCCAAGCGGGCGCGGAACCAGGCAATGTCAGCGCGCCCTTTGTGGATCTGGGCGTCAAGGGCAACAGTTCGGGGTTGGGCATTGCCTTTATTACCAACAATGTATTGCTGGACCTGGAACTGAGCGCGATGGAAAAGACTGGCAATGGCGAAATCATCTCTCAGCCCAAAGTCGTTACTTCCGACAAGGAGACCGCCAAGATCCTTAAAGGCACCGAGATTCCCTATCAGGAGTCGAGCTCCAGTGGTGCCACCTCCGTGTCCTTCAAGGAGGCCTCCCTGTCGCTGGAGGTGACGCCGCAAATTACCCCGGACAACAGCGTCATCATGGAAGTGCTGGTGACCAAGGACGAGCCCGACTTTATGAACATGGTCAATGATGTGCCGCCGATCAAAAAGAACGAGGTCAAGGCCAAGGTGCTGGTCAAAGATGGCGAAACCATCGTTATCGGGGGTGTTTTCTCAAATATTCAGAGCAAAGTGGTAGATAAAGTGCCATTTTTGGGCGATCTGCCGTATGTTGGCCGACTTTTCCGTAAAGACGTCGTTCTGGAAAAAAAATCCGAGCTGCTGGTGTTCCTTACTCCGCGTATTATGAGCAACCAGGCGATTGCTGTGAGTCATTGATTCTGTGCGAAATTTGATTCTTGTTGGGCCCATGGGGGCTGGTAAAAGCACCATCGGACGTTTGCTGGCTAAAGAGCTGCACCTGCCGTTCAAAGATTCCGATAAGGAAATTGAAGTGCGCACCGGTGCCAACATCCCGTGGATCTTCGATAAAGAAGGCGAACCGGGCTTTCGTGATCGCGAATCGGCCATGATTGCCGAGCTTTGCGAAGTTGATGGCATGGTGTTGGCGACGGGCGGTGGTGCAGTGATGCGGCCGGAAAACCGCGTGTCGCTGCGTGCCGGCGGGCGAGTGGTGTATTTGCATGCATCAGTTGAACAGCAGGTTGCCCGCACAGCGCGCGATCGCAATCGGCCTTTGTTGCGCACCGCCAACCCCGAGAAAACCCTGCGTGACCTGCTGGCCATGCGCGATCCGCTTTATCGGGAAATCGCCGACCTGGTGGTAGAAACCGATGAGCGGCCGCCACGAATGGTGGTTCTGGATATTCTCGACCGACTGGCGCAGCTTCCCCCCCGTTAAAGTGCGCCACGAAATGCGCTATCCTCGGCGCCGGTCATGCCCGTTCAGCGGCATGCCATCACTTGATAATTGCGAAACAAGGCACGGGGTTTCATGCAGACACTGAAGGTTGATCTAGGCGAGCGTAGTTACCCAATTCATATTGGCGAAGGTTTGTTGGATCAGCCCGAGTTGCTGGCCCCGCACATCGCCGGTCGCCAAGTGGCGATTGTGACCAATGAAACCGTTGCGCCACTCTACCTCGAGCGTCTGACTCGCAGCCTCGCGCAGTATTCTGTGGTATCGATCATCTTGCCGGATGGTGAGGCCCACAAAAACTGGGAAACCCTGCAACTGATTTTTGATGGCCTGCTGACCGCTCGTCATGACCGTCGCACTACCGTGGTCGCCCTGGGCGGTGGCGTGGTCGGCGACATGGCCGGCTTTGCGGCTGCGTGCTACCAGCGCGGTGTTGATTTCATCCAGGTACCGACCACGTTGCTGTCCCAGGTGGACTCTTCGGTCGGCGGCAAGACCGGCATCAACCATCCGTTGGGCAAAAACATGGTAGGCGCGTTCTACCAGCCCAATCTGGTTCTGATTGATACCCAATCGCTCAATACGCTGCCTGAGCGCGAGCTGTCGGCAGGTTTGGCGGAAGTCATCAAATACGGCCTGATCTGCGACGAGCCGTTCCTGACCTGGCTCGAAGACAACATGGACGCGCTGCGCGGCCTTGATCAGGCAGCCCTGACGGCGGCGATTCACCGTTCATGTGCGGCCAAGGCTGCCGTGGTGGGCGCTGACGAACGTGAGTCGGGCGTACGCGCCACGCTCAACCTGGGGCATACGTTTGGCCATGCGATTGAAACCCACATGGGTTACGGCGTGTGGTTGCACGGCGAAGCGGTGGCGACAGGCACCGTGATGGCGCTGGAAATGTCCGCCCGCCTGGGCTGGATCACAGACGCCGAACGTGACCGCGGGATTCGCCTGTTCGAGCGCGCCGGTTTGCCGGTGGTGCCGCCTGCTGAAATGAGCCCGTCTGATTTCATGCAGCACATGGCAGTAGATAAAAAAGTGATCGACGGTCGTATGCGCCTGGTGCTTTTGCGTCGCATCGGTGAAGCCACAGTGACTGACGATTATCCACAAGAGGTTCTACAAGCCACGCTGGGTGCGGATTACCGCGCGCTGGCTCAGCTTAAAGGTTAATAAGATCCCGATGACTAGTTTGCATGCCGACGAGGCGTTCCTCGGTCACTTCCAACTGACTCACGATCCGTTCGCCCCTCGGGTGCCGGGTTTCAAGTTTTTCCCTGCACAGCGCAAGCCCGTGCTGGGGCAGTTGCATCATCTGGCGCGTTACAGCCAGTTGCTGCTAGTTGTCACCGGCCCTGAGGGCAGCGGCAAAACCCTGCTGCGCCAGGCGTTGGTGGCCAGCACGAACAAGCAGTCCGTACAGAGCGTGGTGGTGTCGGCACGCGGTGCTGGCGATGCAGCGGGGATCTTGCGCCAGGTGGCGCAGACCCTGAACGTTGCCCGCCCCGAAGTCGGCGCGATTCTGGCTCAAGTGGTGCAATTGGCACTGACCGGGCAAGAAGTCTATTTGCTGGTCGATGATGCCGAACAGCTCGACGATTCTGCCCAGGAAGCGCTGCTGGCGCTGGCCGCGGGTACGCCCGAAGGTCGTCCGCATGTGTTCCTGTTTGGCGAGCCGTCGATGATCGCCGGACTTGAACAGCTCAGCGGTGATGAAGAGCGCTTCCACGTCATCGAGTTGCAGCCGTATACCGAAGAAGAAACCCGTGAGTATCTGGCTCAGCGCCTTGAAGGTGCAGGGCGCGGGATCGAACTCTTTAGCGCGCAGCAGATCTCAGATATACATGAGAGCTCCGGAGGCTGGCCTGGCATCATCAATCAGGTCGCCCGCGATGCAATGATCGAAGCCATGATTGCGAGCCGTTCAGCGGTCAAGCGTCCAAGTATGGGGTTCAAAATGCCGAAGAAGCACGTATTGGCCATTGGTGCCGTTGTGGTCGTGGCAGTTGCCGCAGCTGTGTTGATTCCGGGCCGGGGCAAAACGCCGACCGCGCCAAACGCTGAACAGGGGCAATTGCCGCTGGGTCAGGCCACGCCAAAAAATGGCGCCAACCCGTCGATTGATTTCGCTGGTTCCTCACAGCCGATGCCGTTGCCGCTCGTAGGGCAATCGCAACCGGTGATGCGTGGCCCGCTGGCTGAGGCCGCGGGTGGTATCACCGAGGGCGATGATGGCGGTGCGCCAGCGGTCGACGGCGGTGTCGCCAACCCGCCAACCGTGACCACCACCGCGCCACCTGTGGGTGTGCCGTCAGGTCCGGCACCTGCTCCGACCCCAGCGCCGCGTCCGGCGCCAGCGGTTGCAGCGGCCAAGCCAACGCCTGCGCCGGCACCTAAACCTGCTCCGGCCCCGGCTCCCAAGCCAGCGCCTAAGCCGGTCGAGAAGCCGGTCGCCGTGGCCAAGGCCGCGCCGGGCGGTAACTGGTACGCCAGCCAGCCAGCTAGCAACTATGTCGTGCAGATCGTCGGCACCAGCTCCGAAGCGTCGGCGCAAAATGTCGCGAAAGAGTTGGGTGGCGAAGCCCGTTATTTCAAGAAATCCCTGAACGGTAAGCCGCTGTACGTCGTGACTTACGGCAACTTCCCAAGCCACGCCGCAGCCACTGCGGCAATCAAGAACTTGCCAGCGAAGACTCAGGCTGGTAAACCTTGGCCTCGCACTGTAGCCAGCGTCCAACAAGAACTGGCAGCAGCTCGCTGATGAACCGGCGACCTTACCCAGGTCGCCGTTCTAGGCTCTGTACAAAATGTATCTGCGCTCGGTTATGCGGCGTTGAAAACAGGCTCGGAAGGCTCATTTACACCCCGTAAACTCCGCTCCCTCGCCTGTTTTCGCCTTGTCTGACCTACGCTCGAAGACATTTCGTACTGGCCCTAGCCCATCAACATATTCGCCCCAGCATGCGACTTTACCGAGTTGCATGCGTTGTGGTGTCTGCGCCGTGCGGCGGTCAACATCAAAAATGTTTTGACTAGCACGAGCAATCGCTTTAAACCTTCATTAATGCGACATAAATTTACGGTCAATCGCCGCTTAATTTGTGGGCCTTTGCGACGGTGTGTAAAATGGCCACCCTTTTGCTACCGCTAAGCTGGCGAACGTTCAGCGCGGAAAGCAGGTGGTTGAATTAAAAAGAAATTTGCCCCTTTTTGGGGCAGCCTGGTGAGAAAGTGTCTATGAAAGCAGGTCTGTACCACCCCGATGAATTCAAGGATAACTGTGGTTTCGGCCTGATAGCCCATATGCAGGGCGAACCCAGTCATACCCTATTGCAAACCGCCATTGAAGCCCTGACTTGCATGACCCACCGCGGTGGGATCAACGCAGACGGCAAGACCGGTGACGGTTGTGGCCTGCTGATCCAGAAGCCCGATCAGTTCCTGCGCGCAGTCGCCAAGGAACAGTTCGGCACTGATCTGCCTAAACAATATGCGGTCGGCATGGTGTTTTTTAACCAGGACCCGATCAAGGCCGAAGCGGCCCGTGCCCACATGAACCGCGAAATTCTCGCGGCGGGCCTGCAATTGGTGGGCTGGCGCAAAGTCCCGATTGAGACCAACGTACTGGGTCGTCTGGCACTGGAGCGCCTGCCACAAATCGAGCAAGTGTTCATTGCGGGTGATGGCCTGAGCGATCAGGACATGGCGATCAAGCTGTTCAGCGCCCGTCGTCGTTCGTCGGTGGCCAACGCGGCTGACACCGATCACTACATCTGCAGCTTTTCTCACAAGACCATCATTTATAAAGGCCTGATGATGCCGGCGGACTTGACCGCCTTCTATCCAGACCTGAGCGACGAGCGCCTGCAAACCGCCATTTGCGTGTTCCACCAGCGCTTCTCCACCAACACCCTGCCGAAATGGCCGCTGGCTCAGCCATTCCGCTTTCTCGCCCACAACGGCGAGATCAACACCATTACCGGCAACCGCAACTGGGCGCAGGCCCGTCGTACCAAGTTTGCCAATGACCTGATCGGCGACCTCGACGAGCTCGGCCCGCTGGTCAACCGCGTGGGTTCTGACTCCTCCAGCATGGACAACATGCTCGAGTTGATGGTCACCGGCGGTATTGACCTGTTCCGTGGCGTGCGCATGTTGATTCCACCAGCATGGCAGAACGTTGAAACCATGGACCCCGACCTGCGGGCGTTCTATGAGTACAACTCCATGCACATGGAACCGTGGGACGGCCCGGCGGGCGTGGTCATGACCGACGGCCGCTACGCGGTCTGCCTGCTCGACCGTAACGGCCTGCGCCCGGCACGCTGGGTGACCACCACCAATGGCTATATCACCATCGCCTCCGAAATCGGCGTGTGGGACTACAAGCCTGAAGACGTGATTGCCAAGGGGCGAGTTGGCCCGGGCCAGATTCTGGCGGTCGATACCGAAACCGGCCAGGTGCTGGACACCGATGCCATCGACAATCGCTTGAAGTCGCGCCACCCGTACAAACAATGGCTGCGCAAGAACGCCCTGCGCATTCAGGCCACCATCGAAGACAACGACCACGGTTCTGCCTTTTACGACGTCGACCAGCTCAAGCAATACATGAAGATGTATCAGGTCACGTTTGAAGAGCGCGACCAAGTGCTGCGTCCGTTGGGCGAGCAAGGCTATGAAGCCGTGGGCTCGATGGGTGACGACACGCCGATGGCCGTGCTGTCCCAGCGTGTGCGTACGCCTTACGACTACTTCCGCCAGCAGTTCGCGCAGGTCACCAACCCGCCAATCGACCCGCTGCGTGAAGCCATCGTCATGTCGCTGGAAATCTGCCTGGGTGCCGAGCGCAACATCTTCCAGGAATCCCCAGAGCACGCCTCGCGGGTGATCCTCAGCTCGCCAGTGATCTCGCCTGCCAAATGGCGTTCGCTGATGAACCTCGACCTACCGGGCTTTGAGCGTCAGATCATCGACCTCAACTACGACCAGGCGACGGGCCTTGAAGCAGCTGTGCGCAACATCGCTGATCAGGCCGAAGAGGCTGCTCGTGCGGGCCGCACTCAGATCGTGCTGACCGACCGTCATATCGCGCCAGGTAAGTTGCCGGTTCACGCCTCGCTGGCCGTGGGCGCCGTGCACCACCGCCTGACCGAAAAAGGCCTGCGCTGTGACAGCAACATCCTCGTAGAGACCGCGACCGCTCGCGACCCACACCACTTTGCCGTGTTGATCGGTTTCGGCGCCTCGGCGGTGTACCCGTTCCTTGCCTACGAAGTGCTGGGCGACTTGATCCGCACCGGCGAAGTGCTGGGCGATCTGTACGAAGTATTCAAGAACTACCGCAAAGGCATCACCAAAGGCTTGCTCAAGATCCTGTCGAAGATGGGCATCTCGACCATCGCGTCCTACCGCGGTGCGCAGCTGTTCGAAGCCATCGGCTTGTCCGAAGAAGTCTGCAACCTGAGCTTCCGTGGCGTGCCAAGCCGCATCAAGGGTGCGCGCTTTGTCGACATCGAAGCCGAGCAAAAGCTGCTGGCGGCCGAAGCCTGGAGCCCGCGCAAAGCCATCCAGCAAGGCGGTTTGCTCAAGTATGTCCACGGTGGCGAATACCACGCCTACAACCCGGACGTCGTCGCCACTTTGCAAGCGGCGGTACAGCAGGGCGACTACAGCAAGTTCAAGGAATACACCGCACTGGTCGACAAGCGCCCGGTGTCGATGATCCGCGACCTGCTCCAGGTCAAAACCCTCGACACGCCATTGTCGATCGACGAAATCGAACCGCTGGACTCGATCCTCAAGCGTTTCGACTCGGCCGGTATCTCGCTCGGCGCCTTGTCGCCAGAAGCGCACGAGGCCCTGGCAGAAGCCATGAACCGCCTGGGCGCACGCTCCAACTCCGGTGAAGGCGGCGAAGACCCTGCGCGTTACGGCACCATCAAGAGCTCGAAAATCAAACAAGTGGCCACCGGCCGTTTCGGGGTAACCCCGGAATACCTGGTGAACGCCGAAGTGCTGCAAATCAAGGTCGCCCAAGGCGCCAAGCCGGGTGAGGGCGGACAACTGCCGGGCGGCAAGGTCAACGGCCTGATCGCCAAACTGCGTTATGCCGTGCCGGGCGTCACCCTGATTTCGCCGCCGCCGCACCACGACATCTATTCCATCGAAGACTTGTCGCAGCTGATCTTTGACCTCAAGCAGGTCAACCCAAGCGCGCTGGTTTCGGTCAAGCTGGTAGCCGAAGCAGGCGTCGGCACCATCGCCGCAGGCGTGGCCAAGGCCTATGCTGACCTGATCACCATCTCCGGCTACGACGGCGGTACCGGTGCATCGCCGCTGACCTCGATCAAATACGCGGGCGCACCGTGGGAACTGGGTCTGGCGGAAACCCACCAGACCCTGCGTGGCAACGACCTGCGCGGCAAAGTGCGGGTGCAGACTGACGGCGGCCTGAAAACCGGTCTCGACGTGATCAAAGCGGCGATTCTGGGCGCTGAAAGCTTCGGCTTCGGGACCGCGCCAATGATCGCGCTGGGCTGCAAATACCTGCGTATTTGCCACCTCAACAACTGCGCGACCGGTGTCGCCACGCAGAACGAATCGCTGCGTAAAAACCACTACATCGGCACCGTCGACATGGTGGTCAACTTCTTCACCTACGTGGCAGAAGAAACCCGCGAGTGGCTGGCCAAGTTGGGTGTGCGCAGCCTGGAAGAGCTGATCGGGCGTACCGACCTGCTGGACATCCTGCAAGGTGAAACGGCCAAGCAGCATCACCTCGACCTGACGCCATTGCTGGGCAGCGATCACGTTCCGGCCGATAAGCCTCAGTTCTGCCAGGTTGACCGCAACCCGCCGTTCGACCAAGGCCTGCTGGCCGAGCAAATGCTCGACATGGCGCGCCCGGCGATCAACGACCTGAGCGGTGCCGAGTTCGACCTCGACATCTGCAACTGCGACCGTTCGATCGGTGCGCGCATCTCGGGTGAAATCGCCCGTAAACACGGCAACCAGGGCATGGCCAAGGCACCGATCACCTTCCGCTTCAAAGGCACTGCCGGTCAGAGCTTTGGTGTGTGGAACGCCGGTGGTTTGAACCTGTACCTGCAAGGCGACGCCAACGACTACGTAGGCAAAGGCATGACCGGCGGTAAGCTGGTGATCGTTCCGCCTGTCGGCAGCGTGTACAAAACTCAGGACAGCGCCATTGTCGGCAACACCTGCCTGTACGGCGCCACCGGCGGCAAGTTGTTCGCCGCGGGCACCGCAGGCGAGCGTTTCGCGGTGCGTAACTCCGGTGCTCACACCGTGGTTGAAGGCACAGGCGATCACTGTTGCGAATACATGACAGGCGGCTTTGTCTGCGTATTGGGCAAAACCGGTTACAACTTCGGGTCGGGCATGACAGGCGGTTTCGCCTACGTGCTGGATCAGGACAACACCTTCGTCGACCGGGTGAACCACGAACTGGTGGAAATCCAGCGTATCAGCGGCGAAGCGATGGAAGCCTATCGCAACCACCTGCAACACGTGCTGGACGAATACGTCGAGGAAACCAACAGCGAGTGGGGCCGTAACCTCTCGGAAAACCTTGATGATTACCTGCGTCGTTTCTGGATGGTCAAGCCTAAGGCTGCCAGCTTGAAAACGTTGCTTTCCAGCATCCGTGCCAACCCGCAGTGATATGCGCCTGAAGAGTTTGATGAGGTTTTAACAATGGCTGAACGTCTGAGTAACGACTTCCAGTTCATCGATGTCGGGCGCAAAGATCCGAAGAAGAAACTGTTACGTCAACGCAAAAAAGAGTTCGTGGAAATCTACGAACCCTTCAAACCCCAGCAGTCGGCCGACCAGGCCCACCGCTGCCTGGGCTGCGGCAACCCGTACTGTGAATGGAAATGCCCTGTGCATAACTTCATTCCCAACTGGCTCAAGCTGGTGGCCGAGGGCAACATCCTCGCCGCCGCTGAACTGTCGCACCAGACCAACACCCTGCCCGAAGTGTGTGGCCGGGTGTGCCCGCAAGACCGTCTGTGCGAAGGTGCCTGCACCCTGAACGACGGTTTCGGCGCAGTGACCATCGGTTCGGTCGAGAAGTACATCACCGACACCGCCTTCGCCATGGGCTGGCGCCCGGACATGTCCAAAGTGGTGCCGACCGGCAAGCGCGTGGCGATCATCGGCGCCGGGCCTGCGGGCCTGGGCTGCGCTGACGTGCTGGTGCGTGGCGGAGTGACCCCGGTGGTTTTCGACAAGAACCCGGAAATCGGCGGTCTGCTGACCTTCGGCATCCCGGAGTTCAAGCTTGAGAAAACCGTGCTGAGCAACCGTCGCGAAGTCTTTACCGGCATGGGTATCGAGTTCCGTCTCAATACCGAAATCGGCAAAGACATCAGCATGGAAGAACTGCTGGCCGAGTACGACGCGGTCTTCATGGGCATGGGCACCTACACCTACATGAAGGGCGGTTTTGCCGGTGAAGACTTGCCGGGCGTGCACGACGCGCTGGACTTCCTGGTCGCCAACGTCAATCGCAACCTGGGCTTTGAAAAGTCGCCGGAAGACTTCGTCGACATGAAAGGCAAAAAGGTCGTGGTGCTGGGCGGTGGTGACACTGCCATGGACTGCAACCGGACTTCGATTCGTCAGGGCGCCAAATCGGTGACCTGTGCCTATCGTCGTGACGAAGCCAACATGCCTGGCTCGCGCAAAGAGGTGAAAAACGCCAAGGAAGAAGGCGTGAAGTTCCTCTACAACCGTCAGCCGATTGCCATCGTGGGTGACGGCAAGGTTGAAGGCGTGAAAGTGGTCGAGACCCGTCTCGGCGAGCCGGATGCCCGTGGCCGTCGCAGCCCGGAGCCGATTCCGGGTTCCGAAGAGATCATCCCGGCAGATGCCGTGATCATCGCATTCGGCTTCCGTCCTAGCCCGGCGCCGTGGTTCGAGCAGTTCGACATTGCCACTGACAGCCAAGGTCGTGTCATTGCGCCCGAGCAGTCGCAGTTCAAGCACCAGACCAGCCACCCGAAGATTTTTGCCGGCGGCGACATGGTACGTGGCTCAGACCTGGTAGTGACCGCTATCTTCGAAGGCCGTACTGCGGCTGAAGGGATCATGGATTACTTGGGCGTCTAACCCGCCCCCTGTAGGAGCGAGCTAGCCTCGCGATCTTTTGATCGTTTAAAAGATCGCGAGACAAGCTCGCTCCTACAGCAAACAGTGCGTTACCCCGCGTCAAATCGACCCCATAGATAAAAGGCACGGCTCTTGCCGTGCCTTTTGCGTCTGTCTCTGAGAAAATGCCCGCACTTTTTTTCCGGATGCAGACATGACTGATCTCAAGAATGACCGTTTCCTTCGCGCTTTGCTCAAGCAACCCGTAGACGTAACGCCTGTCTGGATGATGCGTCAGGCCGGCCGCTACTTGCCGGAATACCGCGCCAGCCGCGCCAAGGCCGGTGACTTCATGAGCCTGTGCAAGAACGCCGAATTCGCCTGCGAAGTCACGCTGCAGCCTCTGGACCGCTACCCTCAGCTGGATGCGGCCATTCTGTTTTCCGACATCCTGACTATTCCCGATGCCATGGGCCAAGGCCTGTATTTTGAAACCGGCGAAGGCCCGCGCTTCAAAAAAGTCGTCAGCACCCTGGCTGATATCGAAGCTCTGCCGATCCCGGATCCGCAAAAAGACCTCGGTTACGTGATGAACGCGGTCAGCACCATCCGGCGTGAACTCAACGGCCGTGTGCCGCTGATCGGTTTCTCGGGTAGCCCGTGGACGCTGGCCACCTACATGGTTGAAGGCGGTTCGTCCAAAGACTTCCGCAAAACCAAGGCCATGCTCTACGACACCCCGCAGGCCATGCACTTGCTGCTCGACAAGCTGGCGCAGTCGGTTACCTCGTACCTCAACGGCCAAATCCTCGCGGGCGCGCAGGCGGTGCAGATTTTCGACACCTGGGGCGGCAATCTGTCGTCGGCGGCGTATCAGGAGTTTTCGCTGGCCTACATGCGCAAAATCGTCAGCGGGCTGATCCGTGAGCATGAAGGCCGCAAAGTGCCAGTGATCCTGTTCACCAAAAATGGCGGCCTATGGCTGGAAAGCATTGCCGATGCCGGCGCCGATGCGCTGGGTCTGGACTGGACCTGCGACCTGGGCGAAGCCCGTCGCCGTGTCGGCAACAAAGTGGCACTGCAAGGCAACATGGACCCCACCGTGCTTTACGCGAATCCCGAGGCGATCCGCACCGAGGTTAAGCGCATTCTCGCCAGTTACGGCAAAGGTTCGGGGCATGTATTCAACCTGGGCCACGGTATTACCCCGGAAGTGAAACCTGAACACGCTGGCGCGTTTATCAGCGCTGTGCATGAGTTCTCGGGGCAATATCACGAGTAAGTGCAGTGCTCTAGAACGCTCCTCCCTAAAACGCCCGGCTAAAGTCGGGCGTTTTTTATCATTTAAAATAATTAGGATCTTTCTTATATGTATTTGGGAATAGTCCTACATATTAAATTATCAGAATAGGCAAAATCTCCCACCCTGATTTCGGGCAGTCATAAATCATTTAACGCTTTCAGGATGTCACGTAGGAAGTTTCTTAGTTTTTTGTGGTTGCCCGTGGTAGGGCGCTTTCTGTCATATCTCATTGTTTATATCGCTGTGCGTTGAGCAGAAAGCGCAAGTTTTATCTTTTATATAAAAAATAGAATGAGGGTTATATGGCTATTGCACTGTCAAAGTCTCGAAACTTGATGCTGTGCGCATCATCGTTAACGCTGATGGCAACCCTGTTTACGGCTCAACAAGCCGCTGCCCATGGTTACATGAACTCACCGCCATCACGGGCTTATGCTTGTCAGCAAGGGCTGAACATTGATTGCGGTCCGGCTCAGTATGAACCGCAGACCGTGGGTGAAGCCCCAAAAGGATTCCCTGAGTTCGGCCCAGCCGACGGCAAGATCGCCAGTGGCGGTCATGCCAGTTTCGCGGCACTGGATGCCCAGTCGGCCAATCGCTGGCACCTGACTGAAATCAAGGATCACAACATCGAATTCAGCTGGTTCTATACCGCTGCCCATAAAAGTACACGCTGGCAGTACTTCATCACCAAAGGTGGCTGGAACCCCAATCTGCCGATCTCCCGCGACAGCTTTGAGCTGACCCCGTTCTGCCAGGTTGAAGGTGGCGGCGGCGTGCCTATCGACGGCGCTGCGGGCGGTACAGGCCAGGCCAAAGACAAACACAGTTGCTCGATCCCGTCAGATCGCAGCGGCCACCACATTATTCTGGGTGTCTGGACGGTGGATGACACCGCCGCTTCGTTCTATGACGTAGTGGATGTCAACATCACCGCGCAGAGCGCAGACCCGGATGGCTGGAAAAACGTCGGTTCCATCTCGCAAACTCAAACACTGCAGCCAGGTGATTCGGTCAAGGCACGTGCCTTTACCGGCAGCTCCGAGAGCGCTGAATACAGCTTCGGCGTAACCATTGAAAAGCCGGAAGAAGGCCAGCCGGCCAACTGGTCCTACAAATTGGCAGAAACCGTGAACGCGGCGAACAAGCCTTTAGTGCGTGCAGGCGTGCGTAATGAAAACGGTGACATCGAGCCGATCAAAGGCGCGAACACCCTTTACGTGAAGCCCGAGAGCGGTGTGACCCGCTACGAGATGCAGACTGTGATGGTGCCAGATCCGGGTGCTTACCTGCACCTGCATGACGTCGCGCCGGAGTACGTGCTGGAAAAAGGCCGTGGCACCGTTGGCTTCACCGTCATGACCAACAAAAATGTCACGCTGGAAGCGACGGTGTTCAACGCTACCAACAAGCAAGTGGGCTACACCAAGCAAACCGTCAACGCCACCACGTCGCCGGTCAGCATTGCAGTGACCAGCGCACCGGGTGAGCACTCCTTGAAGCTCATTGCGAGCAGCCAGGATGGGCGTGAGACCTTCCAGGACCTCAAGTCCATCAACCTGACCGGTGAAGGCGGTGCTCAGGAATACGACTTTGTATTCCCTGAAGGCATTGCCGGTTACAAGGCCGGCACGTTGGTACTTCAACCTAAGAACGACAAAGTCTATGAGTGCCAGCCGTTCCCGAATTCGGGCTACTGCATTCAATACAATCCAAACGCCAATGGTTTCGAGCCGGGTGTTGGTGCGAGCTGGAACATGGCGTGGACTGAAAAGTAACTCCACGTGATCAAGTCTGGATAACGTTTTTAATTTAAGCGTTATCCACCGACAACTGTAGGAGCGAACTTGTCTCGCGATCTTTTTAAACAATCAAAAGATCGCGAGGCAAGCTCGCTCCTACACGGTTCGTTTTAACAGTGAGTGTTTTTTATTTATTAATGGCTTGCAGATGAAAAGGTTTTGAATAGTTTTTCGGGTGCCATCACTCGCCACTTACCGCTCATCTTGAAGGTGCTGCTGTGGGGGGCGTGTTTTGGATATGGCGTGCATTTAGCCTGGCAAGAGTGGTTATACCGCCAGGCGCTGGCTGCGCCGATGATCGTCCCCGCTCGCCCGGCGCCTGTACCTGCGCTTGAGCCCTTTCAGCCAGAGGCCATCGCCAGCGTACTGGGCCTTGCGCCTCAAGGCGCATTGGCACACAGCACTGAGCCGTTGGAGCTGCGGGCCAGTCTTGTGTCCAGCCATGGTGCGTCGCAGGCGTTGTTGGTGGGCAGCCAGCTAGCGCGCTTTTACCGCGTCGGCGAACGGCTGCCGGGAGGCAGCGTGTTGCGGCGGGTCGAGGTGTCGCACGTGGTGCTGTGGCGCAACAACCGCGAGGAACGCCTGTTGCTCAAACCGCAGAGCCGACATGTTTTACCCGCCAGCCAAACGCCTGCCACACCGGCCCAGGCAACCTCCCTATATCTGCGGCCCTTTGCCGAACAACCTTAGAGAAGCATCATGACCAGGCACTACGTGTTCGGCATCGGCCGTCTTTTACTGTGCAGCGTTGTGCTAAGTACTGCGCTGTTGCAAAGCGATGTGCTGGCCGATGAGCCGTATTGGCAGTTGGCAATGAAAGACGCCGAGCTGCGCGATGTCGTGCAGGAAATGTCATCGGTATTGGGCGCCACCATCGTGCTCGACCCTCGGGTGCAGGGCCGTATTACCGTTATGTCTGAAGCACCGCTGGGCCGTGAAGGCGTGCGCGAGTTGTTTTACGCGGTGCTGGAGGCACACGGTTTTGCCGTGGTTGACCAAGGTGATCGTTTATTGATCATCCCCGCCGCCGAGGCCAAAGCCCGCGCAGGCAACCCCGATGGCTCCGAGCAGGCCTTCGTCACCCAGGTTATCGAGCTTAACGCCAGCGTGGCGGCTGATGTAGCGGGGCTGCTGCGCCCCCTGGTATCGACTAACGGTTATATCGGGCCTTCGGCCTCGGCCAATGCGCTGATCATTACCGACACCGCCTCCAATACCCGGCGTATTGCCGAGCTGGTACGTCAACTGGATGGCGGCACGCGGCATGACTATTCGGTGGTCGAGTTGCGCCATGCGCAGGCCAGTGATGTGGCCAAGGTGATGCAGCAGTCGCTGAGCAAAAAAAGTGAAGGGCCGAGCAGCCAGGTGATTGCCGATGCGTCGGCCAACCGCCTGGTGATTCTGGGCAACAAGGCGGTGCGTGAACGCCTGAGCAGGCTGGCGCACTCGCTGGACACAAAGCCGACCCGGCAGTCCGAAAACTCGCGGGTCATTCGTCTTCGTCACAGTGATGCCAAGCAATTGGCCGAGGTGCTCGACACCGTCGCCAAGGGCATGCAACAAGACACCGCGCTGGCCGTCGCCATGCCAAAGGCTTCGGCCAGCGAGGTGATGGTGGCCGCCGATGAAAGCCAGAATGCGTTGGTGATCATGGCCGATCCGGCGAAAGTGCGTAGCCTGGAAAGTATCGTGCGCCAGCTCGACCAACCACGCTCACAAGTGTTGATCCATGCCGCCATCGTTGAAATCTCCGGCGACATTGTGAATACCCTGGGCGTGCAATGGGGAGTGAACAGTGGCAGCGCTCAAGGCGCGATCACCTTCCCGGGCACCAATATCCAGATCGGTGCACTCTCGGGGCCCGCTCCCACGCTGCCCGAAGGGGCGGTGCTGCAACTGGGCGGTGACCGCTTCAATGCGCTGATTTCAGCGTTGGCCAGCGACACCAACAACAACGTGCTGTCCACACCCAGCCTACTGACGCTGGACAATCAGGAAGCCGAGATTCTGGTGGGGCAAAACGTCCCTTTTAAGACCGGTTCCTACACGGGCACGGGCGAAGGTTCGCAAAATCCGTTCACCACAGTGACCCGCCAGGACATCGGCATCAGCCTCAAAATCAAGCCGCACATCAATGACGGCAGCTCCTTGCGCTTAGAGGTTGCACAAGAAAACTCCGAACTGGCCCCTTCACTGCAAGGCGTGGATTCATCTGACCTGATCACCAACAAGCGCGCCCTCAAAAGCACCATCCTCGCCGAAGATGGCGAAATCATTGTCATCGGCGGCTTGATCAAAGACAGCGTGCGCACTCAGGTCAGCGGCGTACCGTTGCTGCGCGACATTCCTTATCTGGGCGCGCTGTTTCGCTGGAACAAAGACACCCACACCAAAACCAACCTGATGGTGTTTTTGCGCCCGACCATCGTGCGCAGCAAAAACGATATCCGCGAGATCAGCGAAGATCGTTACAACGCGTTGCGTAACCTCAGCCAACCGTCGTCCAAAGACACTAACTCGCTGTTGCTGCCCAAAGACCCGCACCAGATGTTTGACGGCAATCTGCAAGACCCGGATGCCGTCGATCTGCGCCGGCCCAAAGCTGACCGCCCATGAGCCAGCCGCCGGTGCGCTTGCCCTACAGCTTTGCTCGACGTTTCGGGGTGCTGCTGGACACCTCGACCCAGCCTGCGAGCCTGTTGATACGCAGCGATACGCCGCTGACCGTGCTGGCCGAAGTGCAGCGCTGGGCGGGCAAAGAGGTGCTGCTGCAGCGGGTGCCGGATGCGCTCTTCAGTGAGCGCCTGACCCACAGCTACAGCGCCGGGCAAAGCGCGGCCGAGCAAGTGGCGCAGGGGCTCGACAGCGAGCTCGACCTGATGAGCGCGGCCGAGCAAGTGCCACAAACCGCCGACCTGCTGGAGCAGGAGGGCGATGCGCCGATCATTCGTTTGATCAACGCGCTGCTGCGTGAAGCCATGCGCGAGAAAGCTTCGGATGTGCACCTGGAAACTTTCGAGCATTACTTGTCGGTGCGCATGCGTATCGATGGCCAGTTGCGCGAAGTGCTGCGGCCAAAACGCGAGCTGGCGAACCTGCTGGTGTCGCGGATCAAAGTCATGGCGCGGCTGGATATCGCTGAAAAACGCGTGCCGCAAGACGGCCGTATCAGCTTGCGATTGGCCGGGCATGAAGTCGATGTGCGCGTCTCGACCCTGCCTTCAGCCCATGGCGAGCGCGTGGTGATGCGCCTGCTCGACAAACAGGCCGGGCGTCTGGACCTGCAATGTCTGGGCATGCCCGCACCCACCCTGAGCCGCTTTGAACACATCCTGGCCCGTCCCCACGGGATATTCCTGGTCACCGGGCCTACCGGCTCGGGCAAAACCACCAGCCTGTATGCCGCACTCAGCCATCTCAACGCCCCGACCCGCAACATCCTGACCGTCGAAGACCCAGTGGAATACCACCTCCCCGGCATCGGCCAGACACCGGTCAACACCAAAGCCAACATGACCTTCGCACGTGGTCTGCGGGCGATTTTGCGGCAGGACCCGGATGTGGTCATGGTCGGCGAAATCCGTGATCACGAAACCGCTGACATCGCCGTACAAGCCTCGCTCACCGGGCACCTGGTGCTGTCGACCCTGCACACCAACAGCGCTGTAGGCGCGGTCACCCGCCTGGTCGACATGGGCGTCGATGCCTATCTGCTGGCGTCCTCGCTGGTCGGTGTACTGGCCCAGCGCTTACTGCGCACCCTGTGTGCCGACTGCAAAACCCCTTACCGCGCCGACCCGCAGCAATGCCAGCGGCTGGGGCTCGATCCACAGGCTGGCGTCACCTTGTACCAGCCGCAGGGCTGCCGCCATTGCCAGCAGGGCTATCGCGGGCGCACCGGGATTTACGAACTGGTGGGCATCACCCCGGCACTGGCCGAGCTGATTCACCAAGGGGCCAGCGAGCCGGACCTTATACGCGTGGCGCGCGAGCACGGCCCCAGCTTGTTTCAAGACGGCCAGCGCCTGGTGCTCCAAGGCCTGACCAGCTTTGACGAACTGCTGCGCGTGACCCTGGAGGACTGAACATGCCGACCTTTGAGTACCGGGCACAGGACGCCAACGGGCGCGACTGCCGAGGCCAGTTAGAGGCCGACAGTGCGCGCCATGCGCGTCAACTGTTGCGCGACCGCGGTTTGCGCCCGAGCCAATTGAGCGAAGCCAGAACACACCGTGCGGCGCGTTCACGGGGGCGGCTGAGTGTTACCGATCTGGCCTTGGTCACGCGGCAGCTGTCGACCTTGATCCATGCCGGTTTACCCCTTGAGGAAGCCTTGGGCGCGGTGGCGGCGCAGAGTGCCAAGCGCCACGTCAGCACCGTGCTGCTCGCTGTGCGCAACCGCGTCACCGAAGGCCATGCGCTGGCGACGGCGCTGTCAGCGTTCCCCCGGGCCTTTCCGGAGTTGTTTCGCGCCACTGTCGCGGCGGGCGAGCGCAGCGGCCATTTGGCCCACGTGCTCGAACAGCTCGCTGACTACACCGAAGCCCGTCATGCCTCGCGTCAGAAGATCCAGCTGGCGCTGGTGTACCCGCTGATTCTGCTGATTGCTTCGTTTGCCATCGTCGGCTTCCTGCTTGGCTACGTGGTACCGGACGTGGTCAAGATTTTCGTGAACAGCGGCCAGCCGCTGCCCACGCTGACCCAAGCGATGATTGCCCTGAGCAATGGTTTGCGTGACTACGGCTGGTTGTTATTGCTGCTGTTGCTCGCCGGTCTTGGCACGGCGCGCTGGGCGTTGCAGCAGCCAGCCTTGAAACTGCGCTGGCATGCGCTGCTGCTCAATTGGCCTATGGTCGGCGGGGTGCTGCGGGCCATGGAAGCGGCGCGTTTTGCCAGCACCTTGTCGATCCTGGGCAAAAGCGCCGTGCCGCTGGTGGATGCCTTGGAAATCTCGGCCACGGTGATTGCCAACCTCGCCATTCGCCATCGCATGCTCGATGTCGCCCGCACGGTTCGCGAAGGCGCAACGCTGGCCCGAGGCCTGGAACGCAGCGGCGACATCCCGCCCATGATGCTGCACCTGATTGCCAGCGGTGAGCGTGCTGGCGAGCTGGACAGCATGCTGGCGCGGGCCGCCGAACAGCAGGAAAAAACCCTCGCGGCGCGCATCGCGCTGGTGGTGAGTTTGTTTGAACCGATCATGTTGGTGCTGATGGGCGGCGTGGTTTTGCTGATCGTCATGGCCATCCTGTTGCCGATCCTTAGCCTCAATCAACTGGTGAATTGACCGATGAACACCCTTCGAAAATCAACTCAACGTGGCTTTACCCTGATTGAAATCATGGTGGTGGTGGTCATCATCGGCGTGTTGGGCGCCATTGTCGTGCCACAGTTCATGAGTCGCCCTGACCAGGCCAAAGTCACTGCGGCGCACACCGACATCCAGGCCATCAGCACTGCCCTGGAAATGTACCGCCTCGACACCTTCAACTACCCCTCGACCCAGCAAGGCCTGGAGGCGTTGGTGACCCGCCCGTCCGGCACGCCGCTGGCGAAAAACTGGAACCCGCAGGGTTACCTCAAAAGCCTGCCGGTCGATCCTTGGGGTACGCCGTACCAATACCTCAACCCCGGCACCCACTCGGCGGGGTATGACGTGTTCTCCTTGGGGGCGGACGGTGTGCAGGGCGGTGAAGGCTATGCCGCGGACATTGGCAACTGGAGCAACTGAGGCATGCGCGATTCATCGCTGGGCTTCACCCTGATCGAACTGATGGTGGTGATCGTGATGATTGGCGTGCTGGTCTCAATGGTGCACATCAGCCAGGGTGACAAACGGGCCCGTGATGCGCGGCAAGAAGCGCAGGTCATGCTCGCCCTGATGCAGGGGCTGCGTGAAAAGGCCGTGCTGGAGGGGCAGGAGTACGGCTTGCGACTGGAGCCCGAAGCCTATCAACAGATGCGCCTGCAAGGGACGACCTGGCAGGCCATCGAAGCGCCGGTAACACTGCCCGCTGGCGTGCAACTGACCCTAGTGCTGGAGGGGCGTGTGCACAGCCTTGCCGCAGGTGATCAAACCCCGCAACTGCTATGGCTCAGCAGTGATGAAAACACCCCCTTTGCCTTGCACTTCGAGAGCCCGCCGCTGCGCTGGCAGAGCCTCTACAGCGATGGCCTGGGCAACCCGTTGCTCGAAGCGTCCGAGGTTACGGATGCGCGCTGAAAAAGGCTTTACCTTGCTGGAAGTCATGATCGCCCTGGCCGTGTTCGCGACCCTGTCGGCAGCCGTCATGTCGGCCAGCCAATACGTTGTGGGGCAAAGTGCCCGGGTTGAAACCCGATTGCTGGCGGGCTGGTTGGCAGACAACCACTTGAGCGAACTGCACCTGCAGAGCGCCACCCTGGTCATGGGCTCAAAAACACTCCACCAGCGTTTTGCCCAGCGTGACTGGCGCCTGCTTCAACACATCGCCAGCGAGCCCGCGACGGGCCTGTTACGGGTGCAACTGAGCGTCAGCCCGGCGGGCAGTGATCAGGTTTTGCTCAACGTGACGCACTGGCTGGCGCGCCAGCATGACTAAGCCGCAGGCGGGCTTTACGTTGCTCGAACTGGTGATCGCCATTGCCATTTTTGCTTTGCTGGGCGTGGCCTGTTGGCGGCTGTTTGACGGCGTGCTGCGCGCCGAACGCAGCAGCAGCGTCCACGAGCAAACCTTGCGCGGTTTGCAGCGCGCGGTGGCGCTGATTGAGCGCGATGTGATGCACCTGCAGACCTCGGTCACGTCGCCTGGGCTAGCGCTTTATCCCAACCAGCTCAACGTGCGCCGCGCCAACTGGCGCAACCCGTTGGGCCAGCCGCGCAGCGAACTGCAAGACGTCAGTTACAAACTCGAAAATGGCGAGCTCTGGCGCTACAGCCAGGGGCTGGAAGGCGGCGAACTGCAAAAGCAGAAACTGCTCACTGACGTACGCGATCTGCGCTGGCGGCTGTACGACCCCGCTGCGGGTTGGCGCACCGATTGGCCTACTGGCAAAGCGGCTCCCAAGGGTCTGCCACAGGCGCTTGAAATGCAGTTCTCGACGGGGCGATTTGAACAGCTTCGCCGCGTGATGCTGCTGCCGGAGGGGCAATGATGCGCAAGGGGCAGCAAGGCATTGCATTGCTCACTGTGCTGCTGGTGATGAGCCTTGCCCTGTTGGTGACCGCCGGCATGCTGCGCAGCCACCGCTTGGCCTTGCACAGCAGCGCTCAGCAACTCCATCAACTGCAATTGCGCCAGTCGGCGTTTGCCGGTGAAGCCTGGGGGCGAGAGCGTTTGTACACGTTGCTGGCAGACCCCAAGCTGCCTGTTGCAGCAGGCCAGGCCTGGGCTATCGGGCAGCCCGAATGGCTGATCGACAACGGTCACATTGAAGTCGAAATCGAAGACTTGGCCGCCCGTTTCAACATCAGCGCCTTGCTCACTCAAGGTGCTGTCGACGAGGCCTTGAAACAGCGTTGGTTACGCCTGCAAACCCAGCTCGACCTGCCGCCCGTAGATACCAGCGCGCTGCAAGGCCTGAACCTCAGCGACATCAGCCAATTGCGCAGTGTGCCGGGCGTCGACGCCCGCTGGTACGCGCGTATGCACCCCTGGATCGCCCTGTTGGGCAAAGACGCGACGCTCAACATCAACACCGCTGGCGCCACGTTGCTCGCCACTCTAGAAGGTGTGACACCGAGCATGGCCCGTCGCTTATTGAGCGAGCGCCCGTTGCAGGGGTACGCCAGCGTTGAGGATTTCACCTTTACTCCGGCGTTGATCGGCCAGGGGCTTCAGGCCGCAGGGCTTGGCACCGGCAGCCGCTGGTTTCGCATCACCACCCACGTACGTATGGGGCAAAGCCGTTTGCGCCTCGAAAGCGATATGGCCCGCGACCTCAAAACCGGCCGATGGCACCTTCTCCAGCGGCGCTTTTTAGCGCCTGAACACAGCGAACCTTCTTGATGAACAGCCGGCTTTATCTCAGCGCTCATAGCGATGCGCGGGTCTACTTATGGCACGGCGAAAAAGCCGCGCACGAAACCTCACTGAGCGAGGCCGCCCAGAGGCTGGGCGCGCACGAAGTGCAGCTGATTCTGCCCATGGAAATGTGCAGCTGGCTGCTGACCGAACCTTGGCCGGGCAGACGCCGCCCCAGCGTTCAGGCTTTGGCCTTTGCGGTGGAAGATCAACTGGCGGACGACCTTGATGAACTGCACATCGCCGTCGGACCTGTTGATGCACAGCGCCGGTACCCGTTGCTGGTGATTCATCGCCAGCGTTTCAAAAACCTGTTGGCGCTGTTGCATGAGCGCGGTTTAAACGTTGTCAGCGTGTACGTGGATGCCGATCTGTTGCCGCGCGAGCAACCGAGCATCGCATGGTGGGACGGGCGCTGGTTGGCGGGTGGCGCGTTGGACCTACGCCTGGCGTTAAACCCTCAGACGCTGGAGGCCTTGAAAGACGGGCCGCTCGGTACAGCGGTCGAGCACACCTTTAATCCTGGTAGTACGCCGCTTGGCGCCATCAACCTGCTGCAAGGTGAGTTTCGGCGTACGTCACAACGGCTGCCTTGGCGGGGTGTCAGTGTTGCCGCATTGCTGATCTTCACCATGGCCGTGGGTGCGAGCCAGCTGCGCAGCCGTTTCCTTGAGAACGAAGCGGCCCGCGTTTACGCACTCAGCGAGCAGCACTTTAAAAGCCTGTACCCCGAGCAAACCCGCATCGTGGATTTGTCTGCGCAACTCAAAGCCCTGCAACAACAAAGCGCGGCCCTGCAAAACGGGCACATGGCCCGGTTGCTGCAGTTAACACAACAAGTGATTGGTGCCAGCAGCGTCGACGTACAACGCATGGAGTGGCGCGCTACTGTTGGCTGGACCTTGAACATCACCGCCAACAGCTTTACCGAGCTTGAGCAATTGCGTGAGCGTGGCCTGCAAAGTGCACTGCCGATTACCGTGGGCAACGCCAGCCAGCAGGGCAATCGGGTGCAGGCTTTACTCACCCTGGAGGACGTTTTATGAAGGCCCGTGTGCGTGAGCGCTGGCTGCAACTGCCACGCCGTGACCGCCAACTGTGCGCAGTGCTTGGGGTATTTCTACTGGCCGTCTTTGCCTTCTATGGCGTATGGCAACCCGCGCAGCAACGGCTGACGGCGGCGCAAACGCTGTATGCCCAACGCATTGCCCAGGCGGCGGATGTTCAGCGAGCGCGGCCCACGCGCGCGGCCCGGGTCTACACGCAGCCCTTGAGCAGCCGCCTCAGCGAAAGCGCCGCGAGTGCGGGGCTGAACGTGCAGCAGTTTGAGATGGACAACCAGGTATTACGCATCACCTTGAGTGGCAATGCCTTAGTGGCTTTGGAGTGGCTTAACCGTATCGAACAAGAAGGCGCCGAGTTCGAAAGCCTGAGCCTGGAAAAAAGCGGCCAGGCTCTGCAGGTGCAGCTACAGATCAACAACCCATAACCTCTGTAGCTGCTGCGTTCTTACGCGTTCTTGGTATTGCCGGGCAACGCGGGCAGCTTGGCCAGGCGCAGCGCCACCAGCAGGGCAAGCACCAGCAAACCGCCGATAAACGCGCCGATGCCGTTCCAGCCGGCGTAATGCCAGAAAAAACCACCCGCAGTACCGGCCACACTCGACCCGGCGTAATAGCAGAACAGATACAGCGACGAGGCCTGCCCCTTGGCCTTGGTTGCACGACGGCCGATCCAACTGCTGGCCACCGAGTGTGCCCCAAAGAAGCCGAAGGTGAACAGCAGCATGCCGATAATCACCACCGCGACAGGCTCAAACATGGTCAATGCGATACCGGCCAACATCAGCACAATCACCGCCCACAGCACCTTGCGACGGCCGAGCTTGTCAGCCAGTGCGCCAATTTGCGCCGAACTGTAAATGCCCGACAGGTACACCACCGAGAGCAAGCCCACCACGGCCTGGTTCATGTTGTAAGGCTCGGCGAGCAAGCGATAACCGATGTAGTTGAACAGCGTCACAAAGCTGCCCATCAACAAAAACGCTTCGAGAAACAACCACGGCAAACCGGCGTCACGAAAGTGCAGGGTGAAGCCATTCAACAGGCTGCGCGGGTTCATGGTCTGTGCGCGGAAATTACGCGACGGTGGCAGGATCTTCACAAACACCATGGCCAGGATCAGCGCCAGCCCGCCGATCACCAGCATTGCGGTGTGCCAGCTCACAAAGTCGATCAACACGCCGGTGATCAAACGCCCGCTCATCCCGCCAATCGCGTTGCCGCCGATGTACAGGCCCATCGCCAGACCAATGTGTTGCGGATGAATTTCTTCACTCAAATAGGTCATGGCCACGGCGGCCAGCCCGCTGAGCGACAAACCAATCAGCGCTCGGGTAATCAGCACGCCTTCCCAACTGGGCATCAGCGCGCTGAGCATCGTGAAAATCGCGGCGCTGAACAACGCCGTCACCATCACCGGCTTGCGGCCGAAGGCGTCAGAAATAGGTCCGGTGATCAACAAGCCGATGGCCAGCATCGCCGTCGACACCGACAAAATCAGGCTGCTTTGCGCGGCGTTAATCCCGTATTCGTGGGACAGCAGCGGCATCATCGGCTGTACGCAATAGAGCAGGGCAAACGTTGCAAAGCCCCCCGAGAACAGCGCCAGCACCGTGCGCATGAACATCGGTGTGCCTTTCTCGATAAACCCTTCATTGAGTTGAGCGACAACTTCATCCAGCGCAGTGGGCGGGATTTCGTGAGCGAGCGGGGCAACAGCAGTTTTCACGGGGACCTCATAACGCGAGCAGCCAAACGGCAGTGACAAAAGAATATAGCCAGCTAACGATTCTTTCCAATATATTATTCGACCTGTTTGATAGGTTTAACGACTCAATGGAGTTTGCATGGAACTGCGCCATTTACGCTATTTCATCGCCGTCGCTGAAGAGCTGCACTTTGGCCGTGCCGCCCAGTTGCTGGGTATTTCTCAACCCCCTTTGAGCCAGCAAATACAGGCCCTTGAAGAAGAGTTGGGCGCGCGGCTTTTCGACCGTACCAACCGTCGGGTCGCCCTCAGCGAAGCCGGACGATTGTTCCTTGACGAAGCGCGCCAGGTATTGGCGCAAGTCGACAAAGCCGCCGACGTCGCCCGCCGTGCGCAACTGGGTGAACTGGGCGAAATGAAAATTGGCTTCACCTCTTCAGCGCCCTTCAACTCAAGCATTCCGCGGGCCATTTTTGCCTTCCGCCAAGCCTTCCCGGCGGTGCACTTAAACCTTTTGGAAATGAGCAGCCGCGACGTGGCGCAGGCACTGGTAGAAGAATCGATTGAAATCGGCGTGATGCGCCCGTTCCCCTTGGCAGACTCGCTGGTGGCCGTGGAGTTATTCAGCGAGCCTTTGGTGGCGGTTATTCAGGCCGAACACCCGCTGGCCGAAGGCAGTGAAAACGGGCTTTACATTGGGGCATTGGCGGATGAACCGTTCGTCTTCTTCCCGCGCAGTTACGGCAGCGGGTTATATGCGCAACTGCTGAGCCTGGCGCGCCAAGCCGGTTTCAGCCCGCACATCGCCCAAGAAGCGGGCGAAGCCATGACCATTATCGGCTTGGTGTCAGCGGGGTTGGGCGTCTCCGTACTGCCCGCGTCGTTCCAGCACATGCGCATCAAAGGCGTAGTCTATCGGCCCTTGCTCGACGCAGACGCCAGCACCGCCGTGTGGCTGGTGCAACGCAAAGGCAACCCCTCGCCAATGGCCAAAGCGTTTGCGGAACTGGTGACGCGCAAGATGGTGAAACCCTCCAACGCATAACGGTAGGCGTACACAAATCCCGTAGTCGCTGACGAGGCACGAAGGCTGCGATCGGCAGCGCGGTGGCCGTAAACCCGTCCACGCGGTGTATTTGGATGCAACGGCCAAGATCAAAAGATCGCGAGGCAAGCTCGCTCCTACAGGGTGGCGTAGCGCATACAAACCCTGTAGTCGCTGGCGAGGCATGAAGGCTGCGATCGGCAGCGCCACTCCCCGTAAAGCCCTCCACAACGGCCACGATCAAAAGATCGCAGCCTGTGAACGTTTTTACCCAGCCAATAACTTATCCACAGACGCTTTGACCCGATGAATCAAATGCACTACCGCCAACGCCACGTCGCGGTTCAGGCCTTGCATGTTATCGGCCGACGCATGCGCCGTCGCAAGCGCGCACCGCAACAGTTCGTCAGTGTGTTCGAGGTTTTGTTCGTATTCGGGTGTGCAAGACCGGGGCAAAAGGAACCCGGCAGACCTGACGATCTCCCACGCACAACCGCCATAAAACCTGAGTATTTGGCGGTGACGCTTGATTCACCATTTGCTATTCGAACTTGCAAGTCCGGCCATCCATGAGGCATGACGAACCGCAGGCTAGCGATCGAAACAGGCAGGCGCAAGGCAAAGGGACTCTCTAGGAATAGTCCTGCAAAGGAAAGAGGTCAGTCTCGCGCAGAGATCAATCTGAAATACCCCAATTACACAGAACATCGTAAATCCGTAGGAGCGAGCTTGCCTCGCGATCTTTTGATCTTTTAAACGCTCGCGAGGCAAGCTCGCTCCTACAGGGGGGGTGGTGTCGCTCGCTGTTCCTCTGGCCGTAAGACCTCAATTCACCTTCGACAAATCGCCTTTCAGCGCCACGCCTGCAATGATCGCGCCTGCGTGGCATTCGTAGGTTTTCGGGTCTTTGCGTTCGTTGCGTTTGTAGTAGCTGGTGATGTCGGTCACGGCGTTGGCACCGGCCTTTTTGGCCGCGTCATGCAGGGTGATCAACGCCGATTGCAGCGCCCATGAACACGCTTGGTAGTCAGTTTTGTTGAAGGCGTTGGTCTTTTTGTTTGTCACAGCGCCGGGGCTGAGTACGCTGACCTTGCCGCTCGGCGTATTGCCAGCCAGGTAAAACTTGACGCTGCCGTCGATTTTGCCGGTGCTGATGGCTTCAGTGACCACCTGATCAAACGGCAGGTACAAGGTAGTGTCGCGGGCCTGGCTCACGGCAGGCAGGGCGGACAGCAGAAGGGCGGCAGCCGCCAGCGTTTTGATGTGCATAGGGGTCTCCTTGACCTCATGACCAACGGCGAAAGATCAACGATGTGTTGACGCCGCCAAAGGCAAAATTATTGTTCATCACATAGTCGTTGTGCATCACGCGACATTCGCCGCGCAGGTAGTCCAGTTCACCGCAGCGTGTGTCAACGTCTTGCAGATTAAGCGTAGGCACATAGCGATCGCGGTTCATCATCTCGATGCTGAACCACGATTCCAGTGCGCCACAGGCTCCCAAAGTGTGGCCTAAAAAACTTTTTTGCGAGCTGATGGGCATGTGTTTGCCAAACACTTCATGAGTGGCCTGGGTTTCGGCGATGTCGCCTTGTTCAGTGGCGGTGCCGTGACCGTTGACATAGCCGATGGCCTGGGCGGCAATGCCCGCATCTTCAAGCGCCAGTTCCATTGCCCTGCGCATGGTGCTGATCTCGGGACGGGTGGTGTGCTGGCCGTCTGCGTTACTGCCAAAACCGACGATTTCAGCATGAATGTGCGCACCGCGAGCCAGCGCATGTTCCAGCTCTTCAAGCACCAGCATGCCGCCACCTTCGCCTATCACCAGGCCATCGCGACCACTGTCGTAGGGGCGCGGGCTGGTGTGCGGAGCGTCGTTTTTAAGGCTGGTGGCGTACAGCGCATCAAACACCATGGCTTCGGTAGGGCACAGTTCTTCGGCGCCTCCTGCAAGCATCAATGGCAGGCGGCCGAACTTGATGGCTTCGTAGGCATAACCAATGCCCTGGCTGCCGCTGGTGCAGGCGCTGGAGGTCGGGATCAACCGCCCTGTAAGGCCAAAGAAGATACTAATATTCGCCGCCGTGGTGTGCGGCATCATGCGCACGTAGCTATTGGCGTTGAGGCCTTCGGCGACTGAGTTGAGCAACATGTTGCCGAAGGCTTTGATTTCGTCCGTGCTGCCGGTAGACGACCCGCACGCCACGCCCATGCGCCCGTCTCGAATGATCGGGTTGCCCAGCAGGCCTGCGTCTTGCAGGGCCTGTTCGGCCGCTCCGACCGCTAAGCGTGAGACGCGACCCATGCTGCGCAGTTGTTTGCGTGTCCAATGTTGGGGCACTGCAAAGTCATCAATCGGCCCTGCTAAACGGGTGTTGAGTTCGGTAAAGCGGTCCCATTCGCCCATGCGCCGAATGCCGCTGCGCTCCGCCACAAAATTGGCTTCAATGCTGGCCCAGTCACTGCCCAGCGAGGTGATGCCGGCCATACCGGTAACGACGACGCGCTTCATCAGCACAAGCCTCCGTTGACGGCCAGCACCTGGCGGGTGATATAGCCCGCTTCGGCCGACATCAAAAAGTTGACCGCCCCAGCGACGTCTTCCGGGGTGCCCATGCGTTGGGCAGGGATCATTTTCATCAATTCTTCTATGGGAACATTCTCGTCAAGCATGGCGGTGTCTATCAGGCCCGGTGCCACACAGTTAACGGTGATTTTTCGCTTGCCCAGTTCAATGGCGAGGGCCTTGGCTGCGCCGATCAGCCCGGCTTTTGAGGCGCTGTAATTGACTTGGCCGCGGTTGCCGATCAAGCCCGATACCGAGGTGATACACACAATGCGCCCGGCTTGACGACGGCGGATCATGGGCATCATGACCGGGTGCAGGACGTTGTAAAAACCGTCGAGGTTGGTGCGCATCACCACGTCCCAATCGTCTTCGCTGAGGGCCGGAAACGCCCCGTCACGGGTTAGCCCAGCATTGAGTACCACACCGTAATAAGCGCCGTGGGCTTCAACATCGGCTTCTAGCAGTTCCTGGCACTGAGCACGGTCCGACACGTCGAACTGCAGAACACGGGCGTTGCGGCCAATTGCTTGCACTTGAGCCATTACGCTGTCGGCTTCGCTGCGCCCACTGCGGCAGTGCAGCACCAGATCGAAACCGGCCTGGGCCAGACGCAACGCGATAGCACGACCAATGCCACGGCTAGAGCCGGTGACCAAAATGGCCTCAGTCATGGCGAGTCTCCTGAGATGTCTGAGCAAGGTAGTTTTCAGCCTGAGGCGGACGGAACACATTCAGGCGTGCGGTGGCGTGGATCTGTGGGCCGGTCAGGTGGCACTCAAATACGCCCATGCCGTTGTCGTCTTCGAGCGAGCGCACGGCGTGGATTTTTAACTCGGCGCCGAGCGGGAAGTGCTCCACGTTGCATTCAAACTTGCGGGTGCCGAGCAAAAAGCCCAGCGCCACGGGGTTGCCTGCCAGACGTGCGCGGCAGCCGGCATAAGCGGCCACGCTTTGCGCCATCAACTCGACGCCGACCCAGGCCGGCAGGCTGCCGTCTGCGCGGTTAAACAGCCCTCCTGGGCGGACAGTCAAGCGGGTCTGAATGGTTTCTTCATCAAATGCCAGCACCTGATCGATCAAGATCATGTCGCCAGCGTGGGGCAGTAATTCGGCGAGCGGCCAATCAATCATGGAGCGTCTCCGATAATCAGGCTGACGTTATTACCGCCGAAGGCAAACGAGTTGCTCATCAGGCAGCGTGAATGTGTGGGGGCCAGGGTTTGGCCGGGGGTGACCCAGTTCAGCGCGGGCAACTGCGGGTCGGGCTGAGCATCCCAGATGTGTGGGGGCAACGTGTTGCCGTGGTTCAAGCTCAACCAGCAAAACGCGGCCTCCAGCGCACCGGCCGCACCCAGGGTGTGGCCGGTCATGGGTTTGGTTGACGAGCACGGTACACCTTGTGGGAACACCTGGGCCACGGCCTGGCTTTCCATGGCGTCGTTATGCTGGGTTGCCGTGCCATGCAGGTTCAAGTAGCCGATCTGGCTGGCCTGCAACCCTGCAAGCTTCAAGGCCTGCTGCATGGCGTTGACCGCGCCCCGGCCGCTGGGCTCGGGGGCAGAAATATGGTGCGCATCCGAGCTGGCGCCTGCGCCCAGTAATGCGATCGGTTGCGCGCCGCGGGCCTGTTTGCTCATTAAAAACAGGGCCGCGCCTTCGCCAATATTGATGCCGCGACGGTTGACCGAAAACGGGTTGCAACGCTCATTGGCCACTGCGTCAAGGGCGGCAAAGCCATTGAGAGTCAGCGTGCATAAACTGTCGACGCCGCCGCACAGCACCACGTCGCACAGGTTCATGTGCAGCAGGCGCTGGGCACTCATTAGGGCGCGGGCGCTTGAGGTGCAAGCCGTCGAAATAACATAGGTCGGCCCGCTGATATTCAGCCACGCGGCCAAAAACTCAGCCGGTGCGCTCAGCTCTTGCTGGCGGTAGTCGTAATCACTGGGGAAATGCTGGTGCTGCGCGTAGTGGGCAATGCCATGGGAGGCTTCGTCGATACCCGAGGTGCTGGTGCCCAGCACGACAGCGATGCGGTCACGGCCATAGGTCTGGATCGCCTGCTCGATGTCATCGCCAATCTGCAACGCCGTCTCAAGCAATAGTTGATTATTGCGGCTGTTGTGGCGGGCAAGGTGTGCGGGGATTGCTGGCAACTCGCCTTGCACCTGCGCCACCGCGACCGGGCGCTCAGGGATCCAACCGGCTGTTTGCTGCATGCCCGAACAGTCCCCGGCAAACAGGCGCTGCGCGACGTCCTTGGCCCCACGGCCCAGTGAACAAGCAATGCCCAGTGCATTCAGGTACGCAGTCATGGGGCCGTCTCGGTGTTGAGTGGGCTGAGGGTGTAGTGCACGCCATTGTTCATGTTGATGCTAAACACCTGCGGTTGTGAATAGTGCACCTGCCAGCGGCGCTCGAGCGCACGACGATCAGTATCGAAGGTTGCCTGCGGGTAATTGTCGGCCAACTGGTCAGCAGGTGTGAGTGCAAACAGCAGCGCGGCGAACAGTTCCCGGGCCTCGGGGTTTGGCGGCAGCAAACCGTCTGCTTGCCAGTGATTGCTCTGCAGTACTTGCCGCGCCAGCGGAATCCCCAGCGGGTCCATTAACGACCAGCGTATCCCGGCGTCCTGTTGCTGAATCACCAGCAACCAGTCCTGGCGTTCGTCGGCCTGTTGGCGCTGGACATGCAACTGCATCGGCAACGCCAGGCTGGGCGTGTGCTTGGGCAAGGGCAAGCTGGTGCAGCCACTTAACAGCACAAACAGGAACATTCCAAGCACCACAAAAATGGTGTAATTGCTGCCGAAGGCTGCGAAGGGTTGCGGAGCAACTCGTTTTTTGAAGTCTCCCAAGATCTCATCCCAGCCTGCGGCATTGACTACAGCTTTCGCATGTGTCATTGAGCTTTGCCTTGCAACGGTTTGCGTGCCACCACGTTGACCAGTGTTTCTTCCCGTTGACCCACCGGCTTGGCAGGGCGCAAGCCAAAGCGTTCCAATAGCCCGAAATCGGTTGCACGGCTCCACCACAGGTACGGGTAAGAGACGTTCTGCGCGTCAAATTCAAAGCCTTGGTCGCGAATCATTTCCAGGTATTGCGCCGCGCTTTTCTGCACGTGCATGGGGTGGCGGAACAGCCAGCGAATTATCCAGGTGTCGATGTAGGCTTCGGTGGACTCGGCGAACAGCAAATAGCCGCCCGGCTTGAGCACGCGATAGAACTCGGCCAGCGCCCGGTCTTGTTGCACCAGGTGGTGGAAGGTCTGGTGACAGAACAGCAGGTCGATGCTGGCATCTGGCACGTTCAGTTCAGCACAGTCGCTACCTATAAGCTCAATGTCGAAACCCTGGCGGCGAGCTTCCTCACGGCTTAGCTCAAGGCTAAGCGGGTCCGCATCAAGCCCGATCAAACGTTTCGGAGCGAAGGTTTTATGCAGGTACTGAAACGACTTGCCCTGCCCGCAACCGGCATCCAGGATGACCGGTGCAGACGGCGGCGGCTCACTGAACAAACCGCGCAAGTCATTGATCGCCACCCGCAGTACATGGTGCTGCCAGGTGTGGCTGCGCAAAAACCAAAACCCGAACCGGGTTTCTTCTACGTAGGTATCGCTAAGGGGTTTCATGGGGCCTCCGTGGCAATGAAGAGTAACGCTGGGTGTGCGGCGTTTGTTGACCGGCCCACGGCGCGAGCATAAAGCTGAAGGCCAGGCCGAGGCTGACCGACAACCCGAAGTTGCTGATCGCTGGCGTGCTGGACACCGCCAGTAAACCGAACGACAGCCAAGTGGTCAGCGCCGCGAGCAAGGTGCCGAGTAGGCTGACGGCAGCCCCGCCGATTTGTTCACGCATCAAAATCGCGTAATCGACGCTGATCGCCGTCACCAGCAATAACCCGAACAGGCTGAACAGGGTCAGCGGCTGCCCCAACCAGCCGAGGCTGGCCACGCTGCACAGTGCGGCTAACAGCGGCAGTGCAACAATGCGCAGCGCGCCACTTAAGCCAAAGGGCGCGATCAACAGCAAGACGATCAATACGCACGACAACAGCTTCAATTCTGCTGCGCTGATCTGGGTGGCCGCGAACACGCCATTCAAGTCGCCCAAACGGTCCACCCACTGCACGCCGGGTAGGCCCTGGGCTTGTTCGTGCAACAGGTCGGGGTTGTTCAAGCCTTGCAGGCTGACCATGGCGGCCACGCCGTTGCCCTGTTTGCCCAACCACAACGCGCGCCACGGTTCGGCCAATGGCCCGATGAGCGCGGCGTCGATAGTTTGCTCGGGCAAAGCCTCTAACTGTGCGAGTTCATGTTGCAGCGCGACCTCGGGCACGCCCAGTTCCAGCAGCGGTTGCCAGTGCTGTGGCAGTTGCTTCAAGGCAGCGCGCAGGTGTTGTTGCTCGCTCGTCAGGCTGACCAATTGGCCCAGGGACAAATAGCCTTGCAGCGTGCCGGTGCTGACCAGTTGATCCAGCCGTTCGCGTAGCACGGTTTGGCGCTCAAGCAGTTGCTGCTCATTGTCAGCACGCACCAAAAAGAACTGGCTGGTCGGTTGGTAGCCGGTAATCCGTGCAATAGCCTGGGCTTGTGCCGTCAGTTGAGGTGGTGCACCAACCCATTGGCGAATATCGTTTTTGCTGGTCAGTTGCCACACGCCCGCTGCACAAAAGGCTAGCAACAAGGCCAATAGCACCGGTGTGGGGATTTTTTTCAAAAGTGCTGCTCGCGCATCCAGCAAGCGTTGTGCGAGGCGCAACGGCCATTGCGCGGGCTGTAACGTCATACCGTTGAGCAGCGCGGGTAGCAAACACACGGCGCTTAAATACGCCCCGACCAAGCCTGCGGCCGAGAAGGTGGCAATTTGGGTCAACGCTGGAAAGGGGGTAAACGCCAAGGCTAGATAACCGATGCAACTGGTGGCTAGGCTCAGGCTCAAACCGGGCAATGTCAGGCGCACGGCAGGCCAACTTAGCCAAGGTTTCAGGCTCCAGCTTTTGGACAGGTAATGCAGCGGGTAATCGACGGCCACGCCGATCAGGCTTGAGCCCAGCACTAATGTCATCACGTGCAGGCTGCCAAACAAACCGACACAGGCCACGGCGCCAAACAGCATGCCCACCAGCACCGGAACAAATGCCAGCAGCACGCGCCAGCGGCGAAACGCGAGCAGCAACAAGAGCAAAATCCCGAAGGTAGCCCCGCCGCCGACCCAGGTGATCTCACGGGTGGCCTGTTGTTGCCCGCTGGCGGCGTAGAGCAGGCCACTGGCGGCAAGTAGCTGCACGTTCTGGCGGGTTGCCAGTTCGCGGCTGTTTTCAACCAGTGCGGCCACTTGCAGGGGCAGCTTCATATCAAAAGCATCGCCCTGCGTGCGTGCGCGCAGTAATACCCAGCTTTTACCGTCGTCGTCAGCGATCAAGGCGCCGCTGCCGATGTCCAGCTGTACCGCGCCGCGTTGCGGCTGGCTGTTCTGGATGCGCCCGGTCAGGCCCAGCCAGTCGTCTTGGCTGGGCACCAGGCTAAACCCGCTGAACGGGTCGAACAGCGCTTGAACGCGTTGTTGGATAAAGGCATCAGGGTGTTCGATCAGTTGTGTGCGGTCAGCTTGCGCGAGCATTGCCAGGCGCCCGCGCAGCAGTTGCTCGCGCAGGGCGGGCAAGTCGGCTTTAAGGTTCCACTGGACCTTTTCAAACAGCCCGCTGGCCAACCACTGTTCGCCCAACTGGCGAGCGGTGGTAATGGCTTGTTGGCGATCAGCGCTGCCCACCAGCAGCAGAACCTCTCGGTTCAGGGGGTCTTGCATGCGCTGCTCGGCGCTCTGTAGCAGTGCATCCGGGGTGTGGCCGGGCACCAGTTCGATCAGGTTGGCCGACAGCGGCGGGCCATGCCGCCATTGCCAACCGGCCAGTGCGAGCACGACCAGCAGCAGGATCAAAAAGCCCTGGGGCAGCCAGCGTTCACTGCGCAAAATCGTGCTGCTCCGCGTCGCTCAAGGGGGAATAACGGGTGCTGTTTTGCAGCTTCAGCACAGTGCTGTCGCCTTGGGCTTCCTGCAACTCGATGCGTTGCACCAGCTCGCCGCCGTCGATATTGATCTGTGTGAACACCTGCTTGAGCAACAACGAGCGCGGCGTGAGCATTAGCGTCCAATGCGTCGGTTGGCCTTGCAGGCGCAGCTCGAAATCACGCTGAAGCCCGCTGCTGTCGCCTTGCAGCACGGCGAGGAACAGACGGTTCTGCTCAGCACCTGCGCTCTTGCCGGGGAGCATTTGCCACTCGCTGCCATTGCGCCGGGCAATGCCGAGGGCGGTGATGCGGTAGTCCTGTTTCAGCGGGGTGTTGAGTTGCCATAACAGGCCGTGATCTTTGGCCAGCACAAACGTGCCGGTGCTGGTCAGCGGTTTGGGTAACGCGCGTAGGTGTTTTTCCTGGATGAAATCACCGTGGATCACCTGCGGCCTTGCCAGTTGATCGCTTAGTTGTTGTAGGTCGAAGGCGTGGGCCAATGGCGATAATCCGAGCAGCAGCGCCGTGCACAAAACGCGAACCAACTTGCCCTCACCCCAACCCTCTCCCTCCGGTAGAGGGTTTTTTGATCGCAAAGAAAAGATCATGCCAGCACCTTCGCAATCGCATCGATCAAGCATTTGGGCGACGCCAGTTGCATTTCCCGGTCGGCAATCCTGACCGCAACCTGCACCGTGCAGGCGCGGGTCAGGCGTACGCCGGTGGCCGCATCGGTAATCAGGTAATTGATCTTCAGACGGTTCTCCCACTCCACCAAGCTGGCACGCACGTTGATCCGTTGGCCGAAGGTGGCACCGCGCACATAGCGCAGTTGCAGGTCGATCACCGGCCACGCGTAGCCTGCGTCGAGCATCTGCGTGTAGTTATGCCCGATGTGATCGAGCAAGGCGCAGCGGGCGACTTCGAGGTATTTGACGTAATGCCCGTGCCACACCACGTGCATCGTGTCGATGTCGAAAAACGGCACCAGGACTTCGGTGTCGACGTGCAAAACGCCTTTGCTACGCATGCAGCCTCCAGTGTTGTTGGGCAATACGGGCCAGGCACAAGCGCAGTTCGGCTTCCAGTGCGCGGTCTTCAATGACGGGGGCGAAATCCTTGGCCAGTTCAGCGTGCATGTCGGCCAGTGCGGTGGGTAATGGGCGGGCGTCTGCGTCGCGGCTGCGCAGCCACACACCCTGGTTGGCAGCCAGCAATGTCGCGGCGGCCACTTGCTCGGTCAGCTCCAGCACACGAATGGCGTCACGGGCGGCAATGGTGCCCATGCTCACTTTGTCCTGGTTGTGGCATTCGGTTGAGCGCGAGAAGACGCTGGCTGGCATCGTGTTTTTCAAGGCTTCGGCGGTCCAGGCGCTGGCGCCGATCTGCACCGCTTTAAAGCCGTGGTTGAGCATCGCCCGTTCGGCGCTGGCGCCCGAGAGGTTGCTCGGCAAGCCGTGGTTGTAACGCACGTCTACCAACAGCGCGAGTTGGCGATCAAGCAAGTCGGCCACGTTGGCCACCAAGGTTTTGAGGCTGTCCATGGCGAAGGCAATGTGCCCGCCATAGAAGTGCCCGCCGTGCAGCACGCGTTCTTCTTCGGCGTCGATGATCGGGTTGTCATTGGCGCTGTTGAGTTCGACTTCGATAAACCCGCGCAGCCAGCTCAGGCTGTCAGCCAGAACACCCAGCACATGGGGCGCGCAGCGCAGCGAGTAACGGTCTTGCAGGCGATGCAGAGGCGCCGTCGGGGCGTCGATGGCGAGGTCCTGGCGCAACCATGCCGCCACTTGCATCTGTCCCGGATGCGGCTTGGCAGCGAACAGGCGCTCATCGAAGTGTTCAGGGTTACCTTGCAACGCCACCACGTTGAGTGCCGTGATGCGGGTTGCCAACTTGAGCAGGTAATCGGCGCGGGCATACGCCAGGCACGCAAGGCCGGTCATTACGGCCGTACCGTTCATCAGCGCCAGTGCTTCCTTGGGCCGCAGTACCAGCGGCGTCCAGCCCAGTTCGCGGTGCACGTCAGCTGCCAGGCGGCGCTCGCCGTTGAACATGACCTCCCGCTCGCCCGACAAGGTGGCCGCCACATAAGACAGCGGTGTCAGGTCGCCACTGGCGCCCACCGAGCCCTCTTCGGGGATCAACGGCAAAATGTCGTGGGCGATAAACGCTTGCAGGCGCTCCAGCAGTTCAACGCGTACCCCGGACACCGCGTGGCACAGTGACTGCAACCGTGCGGCCAGCACGGCGCGAGTGGCCTGAGCGTCGAACACTTTACCCAGGCCGCAGCCATGGAAGGTGAAGAGGTGACGTGGCAGTGCTTCGACATGCTCGAGCGGCACCGCCACCACGCACGAGTCGCCATAGCCAGTGGTCACGCCGTAGATCACGCCTTCTTTGTCGAGCAATGAATCGAGAAAGCGCGCACCTTTGGCGATGCGTTCACGGTACTCGGCATCGTCTTGCAAACGGGTCAGCACCTGACGATTGGCCAGTGCCAGCACGTCTTCAATGCACAGTGGGGTTTGGCCGAAGGTTACTGGCTTATGCTGATGCGTCGTCATCGGTTTTCCAGAAAGGGTAAAAGTTAAACCACTGTTGCGGCGCCTCAAGGCAGTAATGGCCAAGCCGTTCGGCATAGCGCCCCGCCCACTCGGCGATCACCTGTTCGCGGTCGCTGCGCCGCCATTCGATGGCCTCGGCGAAGGGTTCGATAACCACTCGATAGCGGCCTTGGTGTTTCAGGCAAAACAATAAATTGACCGGGCACTTAAGCAACCCGGCCAGCAACCACGGGCCTTGCGGGAAGGGTGCCGATAGGCCGAGAAATTTGACCTGCGCGGTGCGTGCGCCATGCAGCGGCACGCGGTCACCGGCAATGGCCAGCCACTCGCCGTTTTCCAGGCGTTGGCTCAATTGCAGCATGACGCCAGGGTTAAGCTCGCTGACTTGAATCAGCCGCACATGCGTGGCTCCGGCTTCGCCCAGCAAACGGTTGAACTGCTCGGCATGGCGGGTGTGTACCAGCACGTTCAGGGTTATTTTTTCGCCCAGTTCGGCGAGGGCACGGCACACCTCTAGGTTGCCCAAATGTGCACCCACCAGCATTTGCCCACGCTTATTGCGCATTTGCTCACGCAGCCGGGCAGGGTCGATGATCTCGATGTCTTGCGTCTTGAGGCGGCCGTTCCATACGTCGAGCTTGTCGAGCAGCGAATCGGCAAACGCAATGAACTGGCCGAACACCCGCCACGGCGTGGGGCGCAAAGCGGGCTGCCCACTCCAGTCGGCCAAGTGTTGCTGGTAGTGCCAGATGCTGCGTCGGGCTTTACGGCCGAAGACAAAAAAGTACAGCACGATGCCGTATAAAACGGGAGCCAGCAGGCGGCGACCGAGCACTTTGACCCCAAAGGCCGTGAGCTTCATCAGCCAAAAATTGCCTCGCTCTTTATGCTCGGCCCAATGCTGTGGTGTATCGCTCATGCCTGCCAGCGCCTCCAGAGAATGCTCGGTAAACGCACCAACATGCCGAAGAATAGCTTGGTGTGCATGGCCGAAATCAGGGCGTTGTCATGGAACAGGCGAAAGTGCGACAGACCGTCTTGCGGGTAATGCACCTTGGTCGCCAGCCACTGCATTGGCTGGTTGCGCCACGCCAGGCGCACGAGTATTTCAGGGTCGAAGTCCATACGTTTGCCCACCTTGACCGAGTCGATCAACGCCACTGTCGGTGCTAGCGGGTACACCCTGAAGCCGCACATCGAATCGGGAATGCGCAATGACAGGCTGTTGATCCACACCCAGATATGGGTCAGGTAGCGTGCATACAGGCGGCCTTTGGGCACGCTGGAATCGTATTGCGGGTAACCGCAGATCAGTGCCTCTGGGCTGTGTTGTGATGCTTGGATAAAGGTCGTTACATCACTCAGGTCGTGCTGGCCGTCGGCATCGACTTGTAACGCATGGGTAAAGCCCAGGCGTGAGGCTTCACGCAAACCGGCCATGACGGCGCCGCCTTTGCCTTGGTTGACGGTCAGCCGCACCAAGTAGATGCGTTCGTGCTGGGCCAGTTCGTTGAGTACGGCGCTGCACGCGGGGCTGCTGGCGTCGTCGACCAATACACAGGGCAAAACTGCGGCCTGCAACGCCTCGACCACGGCGGGCACGGCAGTTTCATGGTTATACACCGGGATCACGGCGCAAGGGTTATGCATGACGGTCGGCCTTTGTGGCAGCGGGCTTGCTCGCGATACAGGCGCTGCGGATTTTCTGAAGCGGCGCGTTGATGCAATCGCGAGCAAGCCCGCTCCCACAGCATTCACAGATCAAATTATGCACAGGCGGCCTCCAGCACGACACGGCCACTGGAGCAGGCGGCATTGGCATTGCGGTAGGCAAAATGCAATTTGTTGCGTTCGCGATCAAAGCGCAGGGTCAACTCGATTTCATCGCCGGGGCGTATCAGTTGCTGGAACTTAAGCACTTCCATTCCGGCAAAGCGGGGCGGCAGGTCGAGCAGTTGCTGGGCTAAATTGATGGCCCACTCCACTTGCACCACCCCGGGCAGCACCGGGGTTTGGGGGAAGTGCCCGCTGAAGTACGTAAGGTCAGGCGGGACCGACAGGTTAAGTCTCCAGCCGTCATCATCGGAGTGTTGGTTGAGCACTTCAGGCATTGATGGTCGTACAGCCAGCAGCAACGCATCAACCTGCGCTTGCGGCAGTTTGCCCTGGCTGGTAAGCGGCATTTGCCGCAGCAACCGCCAGCGACGCGGTAACGCCAGGGCTTCGCAATAGGGGACAAGGTATTGGCGCAGGGCCTGGGTCAGGGCCCGACGGCCATGTTCCCGCATGGCAAACAACCCGCTGTCGGTGAGTACCAGCAAGGCACCCAGTGAGGCGCGGTTTTCATTGATCACGCCCAAGCGTGCTTCCGCGATCCATGGGTGTGTGCTCAAGGCCTGCTCCAGCAGGGGTAGCGAGATGCGCTTTTCTTCGATTTTAACGATGCGGTCCAGGCGTCCCAGCAGTTCGAAGCGCCCGTCGGCTTCAATGCGTGCTGCATCGGCCGTTTGTTCGACATGGCCTGCGATCAGGTACGGTGAGGCGATGCGCAGTGCGCCGTCTTCACTTTGACTCAGGTGAACTCCGGCAAATGGCTGCCATAAGGTGGTGCCTTGCCGCCATGCAATGCCGCCGGTTTCAGAGCTGCCGAAAATCTCGGTCGGCCATTGGCCCAGGCGCTGATTCAGCGCGTGAGCCGCCTCGGCAGGTAATGCGCCGCCCGAAGAGAACACCCGGCGCACCTGACTCAAGGCTTGCCAGTCGAGGTTTTCGGTCATGCGCTTGAGTAGGGCGGGGCTGGCTACCCAGGCAAATGTTGCGTGTTCGCGGCTGGCGCGCTGCATGTCTTCGGGGAAGGCCAGTTGCTCGCGAGTAAAGACCCGGCCCGCACACAGCGGCCACAGCACGCGGAATAGCAGCCCATAAATATGCTGCGCGGCAACGCTGGCGATGATGCACGCGTCGCCCAGTTCATGTCCCCACAGTTGTTCGAGGGTCTCTACCTCATTGGCCATTTGCCGCACGCTTTTGTCGATGCGCTTGGGCTCGCCGCTGGAGCCTGAAGTGCACAGGCTCAGTTGGCACGCGTCCAGGTCCAGCTCGTCAGGGACCAATGGGGCGCCATACAAGGCGTGCAGCTCGAGGCTACCGGTCAGCCATACATCGACGTAGGTGTCCCAGCGTTCACGGGTGTGGGCTTGCAGGTCTGCGGGCAATAACACACTGACCCCGGCGCGCCAGGCGCCTAGCAGCGCAATGGCCAGTTCACCTGCATCGTCCAGATGCACGGCCATGCGTTGTATACCGCGTTGCTGCAACCCGCCCGCCAGGCTCAGGGCCTGCGCGCAGAGGGCGTGATGAGTGAGCGTTGGCTCAACGCTGACGATGCGATGTGCATCACCCTCGAGCAATAGTTGCTCAAGCTTTATCCACTTCATGCCTGGTCTCTTACCTTTTGTCGTATCAGCCATTCAATGGCAAACAACAGCCCCATTAATCCGTAAGCGATCAGACCGTTGTATAGCGTCCACCAGCTCAGTGGCGCCCACAGTGTCAGGCTGGCCGCGACCAGACCGTTGAACATAAAAAACAGGCACCAGACCTTGGTTACCTGGCGGGTGTAATGAATTGCGCTATCGGGGAGTACCGGTTCACGCAATCGAGCTAGACGCTCTACCATCGGCGGGCCGAACCTCAGGCTCACGCCAAACAGACTGAGCATCAGTGTGCTGATCAGTACCGGGTACCAGCGCAATAGAGCCGGGCTGTTAAAAAGTGCCAGCAACGCACAAAACACCAGCGCGACCACGGCGATGCACAGGCTGCCAGGGCGTCGTTCGCCGGTCAGGACTCGCGCGAGCCACAGCCCGCCGAGCAGTAACGCGAACTGCCACGGAGCAAAGTGGGCCATACCGAAATGCACCGCGAAGGGGTACAGCAGGCCTGCCAGCAGCAGGCCCAGGCCGATCAATCGGCTCATGCGTGCGGTTGCACCATGTGGTAGACCGCATCAACCACATCATTGACGGTGCGCACCGACTTGAAGGCTTCGGCGGCAATCTTTTTGCCGGTCTTGCGCTTGATATGATCGATCAGGTCGACAGCGTCGATGCTGTCGATTTCCAAGTCCTGATACAAATTGGCCTCCAGCGTGACGCGTTCGGGTTCCAGTTCAAAGAGTTCGACCAGAGCGTCGCGCAGGATGTTGAAAATGTCTTCACGGGTTTGCATGGTTCGGTCTCAGGCAGCCTGTTTGGCTGTGACAAAAGCCGCAAGGCTGGTCACGTTGGAGAAGTGATCACGGGTGTCTTTTGCGTCGGCATCTATTTTGATGCCATAGGTTTTTTGGATCGCCAGGCCTAGCTCCAGGGCGTCGACCGAGTCCAGCCCCAAGCCTTCGCCAAACAGGGTTTGCTCATCCCCAATGTCGCTGATGCTGATGTCTTCAAGGCCCAGGGCATCGATGATCAGTTGTTTGATGTCACTGCGTAGATCGCTCATCTGTTGCGAGCTCCTTAATAAAGTAGTCATGCACGAAGTCGTTAAGCAGGCGCGATGCCTTGGGCGGCGGGCCTGCAGCTGCAAAGCTGCTTGGATCTATATCGGGCCCGACACAAAAACTGAAGTGAACGCGGCGTTTGGGTATGCGGTACCAAGGTTCGGCTTTGGTCAGCGTGGTGGGGCTGACTTTTATCACCACCGGGGTCAGGACTTTGGCACCGCGCAAAGCGATGGCGGATGCCCCCCGATGTAAGGTCGGCATCTGGCCGGGCGAGGTGCGAGTGCCCTCCGGGAAAATAATCAACGTCTGGCCTTGTTGCAGGGCCTCTGCAGCCCTGTCGAGCATGTCGATGCTACCGTCATTGCTGATGTATTGCGTGGCGCGCACCGGGCTGCGGGTGAACGGGTTTTGCCAAAGGCTTTGCTTGACCACGCAATTGGCGTTACGCACCAGTCCGATCAGAAACACCACATCAATCAGTGATGGATGGTTGGCAATGATCATTTGGCCGGGACGTCCGAGGCGCTCGGCACCTTGCACGTCATAGGTCAGTACGCCCATGCGGGCCATGAACCGGATAAACAACCAGAACAGTTGGCTGACGGTGTAACGCGCCCGCTCGCGCTGACGCAGGGCATCGCCCGACAAGCAACTGAGCAGCGGGAAGATGATTAGTCGCAGGCACAGGCACCCTAATCCAAAGAGAACGAAGCTCATGGCCGTGGCCATTAGGCGCCAGTAGTAAGCATTACCAAGCTTCACGACTTACGTTGCCACTGCCAGAGCCGGTTTTCCCAGGCGTGCTGAAACGACGTCTGGCCACTGAACAGGTGCTGTAACAATTGCAGTGCATGAGGCCACCGGGTTTGGGCGACGCCAGCAGGTCGTGTGGACAACGACAGGTGCCACTGCTCACCGCGAGTCAGCAGCAGGCCCGCGGCATAGGCAAAGGGCACGTCGTCAATCCAGGGCCGGTAAGCCTCGGGCGGTTCTTCTTCAGAGATCACCAGCAGCACGGCTGGCGCGCCATCATTGAGTAACGCACAAGCTTCGATCAGGCCATGCTCCAGGCCATCCCCGGCGGCAGCAAGGGCAGTCATTTCACTGGTTTCGCCGCGCATGATAGACCACAACCCAATGACGGCGTTGTGCACCGAGAGGCTGAATTGGGTGGGTGACAAGGGCTGCTGGGCTGCGAGTTCGCTCAGCATGTCGAAGGTGCGCGGAGTTTCGCCATGACGGGAAACAAACACCAGTGGCAGGGCTTCATGACTTTCTGCCAGTGGCCAGCCGACACTGAATGCCATACGCGCCAAGCGACTGAGACGGCGGCGTTGCATCGCCGGTAAAAACGATACGTCTGGGTTGGCATCGCTGGCGGCGATTGCGTGGGGGTGCTGGCTCCAGGCCTGCCAATCGGCCACGCTGTCGAGGCCCGGTGCCCAGGCTCGCCAAGCGGCAATATTGAAGTTAATCACTGGAGGTTCATCCCGCCCTTGCAGGCTTCCTTGATGCGAAATTAGGCAGCGGTCAATGCGGCACTATTAATTACGAGGCAGCATTATCCCGGTGCTATTGGCTCGTAGCAATTATCGCTTACATTTTTGTAGCAGTTTTTTTGGTTTATCGGACGAAATCGCTATCTTTTAGTAATCGTTAAACTATGGGTGCCTGTATCACATTGATAAAGAGATTCGTTCCGGCGTTTATAAGGATAAATCTGCCTTGCTCGTAGCTCTTTTCGCCGCAAGGTAGCGAAGTTATCTACAGGGCATCTACACTCGAGCACTTATTGATACACGGAGGTTTTGAAATGCGTCGCGTGGTGTTCAACCAAAAAGGTGGTGTGGGCAAGTCCAGCATCGCTTGTAACCTGGCGGCTGTCAGTGCCAGCGAGGGGTATCGCACTCTGTTGGTCGATCTGGATGCCCAGGCCAATTCCACTCAATACCTCACCGGGCTGACAGGTGATGACATTCCGATGGGCATCGCAGAGTTCTTCAAGCAAAGCTTGTCTGCGGGCGTGGGGTCGAAGAAGAATCGGGTCGATATTTACGAAACACCGTTCGAAAACCTGCACATCATTACCGCCACGCCCGAACTGGCAGACTTGCAGCCCAAGCTTGAGGCCAAGCACAAGATCAACAAGCTCAAGAAGCTGCTGGATGACTTGGCCGAAGATTACGACCGCATCTACATCGACACGCCACCCGCCTTGAATTTCTATGCGGTATCCGCGTTGATCGCCTCTGATCGTGTACTGATCCCCTTCGACTGCGACAGCTTTTCGCGTCAGGCGTTGTATGGTCTGTTGACCGAGATCGAAGAGTTGAAAGACGACCACAACGAAGACCTGCTGGTTGAAGGCATTGTGGTCAACCAGTTTCAGGCCCGTGCCAGCTTGCCGCAGCAAATGCTCGATGAGTTGATTGCCGAAGGCTTGCCCGTGCTGCCGGTGTACCTCACCAGCTCAGTCAAAATGCGCGAGTCGCACCAGGCCAGCCAGCCGCTGGTGTATTTCGAACCACGACACAAGCTGACCCAGCAATTTATTGAGCTGCACGATTACCTGGATCAAAACGCTTAAGCGCTCACGCCGTGGCTTTGCAGCCAGGCCTTGAGCTGTTGCAACGGGAAGGCGCCGCTTTGGCGGGCGACTTCCTGGCCGTTTTTGTACAGGATCAGGCTTGGAATCGAGCGAATGCCCAATTGCCCGGACAGTTGCTGGTTGGCATCGCTGTCCAGCTTGGCCAGTCGGCACACTCCCACCAATTGGCTGGCGGCTTGCTCGAATACCGGCGCAAAGGCCTTGCATGGCCCGCACCAATCAGCCCAAACATCCACCAGCAGCGGCAGATCGCCTTTGATCTGGCTGGCGTAATCGGTTTGCTTTAAATCGAAGGGCTTGGCGGTCAGCACTTCGTTCTTACAGCGCCCACACTTGGGGTGCTCGCCCACGCGCGCAGCGGGGATACGGTTAAGGCCGTTGCAGTGAGGGCAGGGTATAAGCAGCGGATCAGTCATTTAAAAAACTCCGGAAATTGCTGTGGCGCGCCCCTGTTCGCAATGAGCGCGTTGCGTAAAAGGTGCAGTTCAGCAGATGTTGCCCCCGCCCGCCACTGGCTGACAGTCACTGCGCTCTTTGATGCAAGAGCCCACCGCAAAGCAAAGTGACCTGCCGGATACGCAGTCGTGGGTATTCGAAATACTCAGAGGAAACTTTCAGTTCAACGTGCGACAGATTTTCAAGTTGGCGGCCGGACCGATGTGTCTTTGATGAATCTTCGAGGGATTTAGAATTTTCCTACAAATAATTGCTTTTTGCCTTACATATTACGCTTGCAGATAGTTTTACTCTCCAGCGCCTAATAATCAGATGGTTGTTATTGTCCGAATTTGGCAGAAATCCATGCTTAGAGTGGATCTAATATGCTCTTGGGTCAATATGGGTATTCGTCTCTAACGGTAGTGTTGTATATAAATTTAAGTGCAGGGGGTGGCATTTAAATATCTATATTTATCGACGTATAGGCGTGGGTGCCAAGGGGCAGTAATTATCGCGTTTGCGAGTCCGTAGCATCGTATGGTTTGGGAAGGTTTTTTGAAAGCTGCGCATCAAAATTGGGAAGGGGATTGATTAGTGCTGAACAAAAATATCACTTACCGGCCGGAAATAGACGGGCTACGAGCACTTGCTGTCATCCTTGTTCTCCTGTATCACTTTGAGCTTGGTGTGCCCGGTGGGTTTGTCGGTGTTGATGTTTTCTTTGTGATTTCGGGGTATCTGATCACTGAAGTTATCAAAAACTCCGTGTCCGCTGGACGATTTTCCTTCGTTGATTTTTATTCAAGAAGACTGCTCAGGTTGCACCCCGCGCTCATAGCGACCATTAGCCTCTGCCTGATTGCCGGGTATGTGCTGATGGATCCTGCTTCGTTTAGTGAACTTGCCAATTCTGCCACGTATTCTCTGTTCTCTGCGTCAAATTTCTATTTCTTGTTTAATCAGGGCTATTTTGATGCTTCGGCTAAAACGCAGCCATTGCTTCATACGTGGTCGTTAGCTGCTGAATGGCAGTTTTATATTGTTTGGCCGCTCGTCGTCTGGGGCACGCTGAAAATATCGGAACGTTTTCTTGTGTGGCTGTTGATCGCAATGGCGATAGGCTCGTTGGGTCTTTCTCAATATATGCTTTCTTACAACTCGCCCGCTGCTTATTTTATGATGCCTTCGAGAATTTTTGAACTTTCTATTGGCGCAAGCCTAGTGTTCATATCAAGATATAGAGTGGGGGATGTTGTAAATTCACTTATCACCTTGCTGGGTCTTGCATTAATATTTATTTCGGCATTTGTGTTGGATGCGGCCTCTCCTTTTCCAGGAATTCTCGCGCTGATCCCATGTTTTGGAGCTGCTGCATGCATTTATTCTGGGCATTCGACATCAGGCTCAGTGTTGCGCATTTGGCCAATGGTTAAGCTTGGTCTGGTTTCTTACTCTGTGTATTTGGTTCATTGGCCTACCGCAGTATTCTATAAATACTATATTTTTAGATCGCTCAATGTAGAAGAAAAATTAATCCTGCTCGCTTTATCTATTGTGCTCGGCTACGTTTTGTACGTCACGGTTGAGCGAATATTTATGAGGTCAAAGAAAGCTATAAAGCCGTTAGGTGTTTCATTCGTTGCCGTGTCTGTTGCTATTGTCACGTTTATTTGCATACTTATTGTGCAGGCCAGAGGTGTAGGTTCCAGAGTGCCCGCTGATTACCTTTCTTTTGCGGCCGATCCAGTTAACTTTCATACCAATAATTATGGTGGATACGGGTTTGATTTAGACAGCCAGTTAGGAAGTGAGAACGGTGAAAAAATTGCCGTTTTCGGAGGCGATAGCTTCGCTCACCAATATGCAGTAGGAATGGACGCTGAACTTAAAAAACAAGGGTTAATGCTTGATGCTACTTTTTTACATGGGTGCATATTTTCCGGAGAGTACTCAAACCAAGTAAACAAGTCTCCGAGGCCTGCATGTCGAGAGGCTTACAAAAAAGCAATGCTTAAGCTAGACGGTAACCTGCTACCGTTTATTCAGGCACAAAGTTGGGATGGTTACCTAGGCACAATTACAGACTCTACAGGAGCACTTGTGCCTGTTGACAATGCCTCTGAGTATCAAGCATTAATAGTTAAAATACTCACTGCGACAAGAAAAGACATAGGCGATCGAGACTTTATCATCATCGGTAATCAGCCATATCCCGCTAAACTCATTAGCCCGGCAACATGCCTATTGAGGCCCAACTACATCGCGCAGCACTGTGAAAGCCTTCTTGAATACGTTGAGAGTGCTTCTGCGACCTTGTCGATAAATTCAGTTCTAAAGAATTTTGCGGCTTCTAATCCCCGTACGTATTATGTAGATGCTACTGAAGCTTTTTGTAAAGAAAGTAAGTGTGGGATGGTGAGCTCTGGGAAAATTCTATATTCAGACTCATTTCATCTTTCAATAGATGGCTCTATTGCAGCTTCGCTAGGAATAGTAAATTTCATAGTGTCTACAAAAAATAAATAATTGAGCTCAATCAGTCCTGAGCAATCATTTGCATGTCTCGCGATTTTTTAAGATCAAAAGATCGCGAGACAAGCTCGCTCCTACACGGTTTTAGTTTTTCAAGACGAGCAACTGATCTCTAGATGCTTGCCCCACTCAGGTGGCCGCTCGGCGTAGTGTTGCATGCCCGATTGTTCGGTGAACGGTTGGGTCAGGACGTTGTGCAAGCGCCGAACTTCGCTGTAATCCCCGGCTTCGGCTGCGTCGATAGCTTTTTGTGCCAGGTAGTTGCGCAGGATGTACAGCGGGTTGACCGCGTGCATGCGTTCGCGGCGTTGCTGCTGGTCTGGCTCGCCGTCGCGGGCAATGCGGGCGAGGTACTGCGCGGCCCATTCGTCAAAGCCCTTGAGGTCGATAAAATCTTCGCGCAGGCGAGCCACGGCCTGTTCGGCCGGTTCGTCGCCCAGGCGGCGGAAGAACAGGGTGTAGTCGATGGCACTGCCTTGCATGCGTTGCAGCAGGTCTTCGATCAGTTTCTGATCACCGTCCTCGGCGGTGGTCAGGCCCAGGCGGCGGCGCATCAGGTCGAGGTAGTGGGCCTGGTACAGCGGCAAAAACAAGCCCAATGTTTCTCGCAGGGCCTCAACGCTGATAAACGGCGTCAGTGCCTGGGCCAGCGCGCTGAGGTTCCACTGGCCGATAGGCACCTGGTTGCTGAAGGAGTAGCGCCCTTGGTGGTCGGAATGGTTGCAGATGAACTGGGCGTCGAAGTCGTCGAGGAAGGCGAACGGGCCGAAGTCGAAGGTGATGCCCAGGATCGACATGTTGTCGGTGTTCATCACCCCGTGACAAAACCCGTAGGCCTGCCATTTGGCGATCAGTTCTGCGTTGCGCTCAACGATTTCGCGGAACATCGCCAGGTGGGGCTCCGGCTGCTCCAGGCACTCAGGGTAATGCAGGGCCAGGACGTGGTCGGCCAGTTGCTTTTGCTGTTCCGGACGCTGGGTGTAGTAGAAGTACTCAAAGTGCCCGAAGCGGATATGGCTGTGCGCCAAGCGCAGTACCATGGCGCCGCGTTCCTGTTTTTCACGCCACACCGGGGTGTCGGAGCCGATCACGCACAAGGCGCGGCTGGTGGGGATGCCCAGTGCGTGTAATGCCTCGCTGGCGAGAAACTCGCGGATCGACGAGCGCAACACTGCACGTCCATCGCCCATGCGCGAGTAGGGCGTCATGCCGGCGCCTTTGAGGTGCAGGTCCCAGTGCTCGCCCGCCTGGTTGTAGACCTCACCCAGCAACAGCCCGCGGCCATCGCCCAATTGCGGGTTGTACGAGCCGAACTGATGCCCGGAATAGATCATCGCTCGCGGCTCGGCATCAGCCCATAAGGTATGGCCGCCAAACAGTTGGGCAAATACCGGATCGTCGGCCACGGCGGGGTCGAGGTCGAGCAAGGCCATGGCCGCATCGCTGGCGACCACCAGCCGTGGTGCGTCGAGCGGATCGGGCAGCACGTGGGTTGAGAACGCGTCACCCAGGCGGGCGAAACGGTTGTCAAAGGTCAGTTCGTCGAGGGCTTTCAATGGCCGTCTCCCGCTAAGTGTGAGGGTAAACACCCCGTGTAGGAGCGAGCTTGCCTCGCGATCTTTTTAGGATCAAAAAATCGCTCCTACAGACGTTTAGGCGTCCTGCTAGTCGGGTTTACCCGGTTGGGGCTTTTGCTCCGGCGCTGGCAGGTCCATGGGCACCAGTTTGTATTCCTGGTTGCTGGTGTTCTTGAGGTACACCTCCATCTGCTGGAACGAGATGTTGATGTGGTGTTTCTTGAACTCGCGGTTGATAAAGCGGTTCACTTCGTCGACTACTGGGTTGCGGTCGCCCAGGTCACGCACGTGCATGCGCAGTTCGTGGTCCAGCGTGCTTTGGCCGAAGCTCAAGAAGTACACATGCGGCTCGGGCTCTTTGAGCACGCGCGGGTTGTCTTGCGCGGCCTTGAGCAGCAACTGCTTGACCAAATCCAGGTCCGACCCGTAATCGACACCCAGCTTGAGGGTCACGCGGGTGATGGTATCGGTCAACGACCAGTTGATCAGTTGCCCGGTGATGAAGGTTTTGTTCGGGACAATGATGTCCTTGCGGTCGAAGTCGGTGATGGTGGTGGCCCGGATGCGGATCTTGCTTACGGTGCCCGACAGGTTGCCGATGGTGATTGTGTCGCCAATCCGTACCGGGCGCTCGAAGAGGATCATGATGCCGGAGATAAAGTTGGCGAAAATTTCTTGCATGCCGAAGCCCAGGCCAACGGAGAGTGCCGCCACCAGCCATTGCAACTTGTCCCAGCTCACCCCCAAGGTCGACAACGTGGCGACAAAGCCGACACCGATGATCACGTAAGTCAGCAGCGTCGTGGTGGCGTAGGCGCTGCCTTGGGCCAGATCGAGCCGTGACAGCACCAAGACTTCCAGCAGGCCGGGCAAGTTGCGCGCCAGCGCGATGCTGATGCCGATGATAACCAGCGCACCGATCACGTCGCCAATACTGATCGGCACCATGCTCATGTTTGCGCCGGTACCGCTGGTGTACTCGTACAGGGTGATGTTGTCGAGGTAAGAAAACACTGAAATCAGGTCGGCCCATACCCAATACAGCACCCCGATAAAGGCTGCGAGCAATGCCAGGCGAATCAGGCGCAGCGATTGCTGATTGACCTGTTCGATGTCCAGCGTCGGTTCTTCAACAATGGCATCGTTGCCTTCACCCGCTTCCTTGGCGGCCTGGCGCTTGGCCAGCGCCCGCTGATAGGCCAGACGACGAGCGGCGACGGCGAGCCCACGTACAAAGGTGGCCTCAACCACCAGCCATAGCATCAGCAGGTAGAGGGTGTTGATGAGCCGGTCGCTGAGTTTGAGTGCGGTGTAGTAGTAGCCAAAACACACCGCCAAAAACAGCGTGAGAGGCAGCAGGGCGAAGGCGAAACCCAGCAGTTTGCGCACGCGGTAGGCTTTTTTCTCGGTCTGGTCGTTGAGGATCAGGCGGCACAACAGCCACGCCATGGCGGCGTAGCACGTCAACACCACGAGGATACCCAGTACGTCGTCTGCCAGCGCCGCCGGTTGTTGTTCGGCAAAGGCGACCACCGCGACCAATGCCAGCACCACCAGCCCGAGCTTGCGGATCCAGTTCTGCAGGAAGGAAACCAGCGGTTTCTCCCAACGGAAATGCAATTCGGCTACGCCGCCCGGTGCCAAAATCCGATAAGCCGTGTAGAACACCAGCCAGGCTTCGGCCATTTGCATCAATGCCGCGCCAGTGTTGGCATTCATGCCGCGGGCGTCGGTTTGCAAGGCATAGCCGCACAGCGCCAGGGCCAATGAAATCGGCATCGCCAGCAAAATGTTGATCAGAATCGCCAACGGCGTGTGCCACTGGCTGTCACGCTTGAAGTGGCCAATGTCCTTATGGATATCGTTGAGTTTGTTGTACAGGTAACGGCGCTTCCACAGCAGGCCCACCACCACCAAGACAAACGGCAAAAACAACAATGGCCGCTGGATCAGGCCTTCTGCTAGCTCGGTAACACTTGAGCCCCACGGCAGCATGACGATCTGTTGCTTGAGGTGGCGCGGGGCCGACTCCAGCCAATCCAGGTCCAGCGGCTTGTTGCTGGGGATCCAGAACATCTGCTCTTCCAGCGTTGCCCGCAGGCCTTGTGCGGTGCTGAGCAACTGTTTCTGGTTCAGTTGCAGGTTGATCGACTCACTGAGCAGGGAACTGAGCTCGCGATTCAAGCGGTCCAGCAGGTCGCTGCGGGTGTTGACCAGTTCGAGCAGGGTCTTGCGCAGTTGTGGGGTCACCTGGTCGGCAGGCTGGGTCGATAGCAGGTTGTCGACATAAACAATCGGGCTGCTGATCAGCTCGCGCTGTTGATTGATTTCAAATTGGTACAGGCGAATATCAGCGATTTCGTCTGCCAGGTTCTTGTCCATCTTTTGCAGGCGCGGCAGCGCTTGCTTTTGCTGATAGAGGATCTTGGACAGCAGCAAACTGCCCCGTAGGACGTTGATTTGCTCATCCAGCGCCTGGTCGCTTTGGGTAACGTTGTCCAGTTGCTGCTTGGTTTCAAGGTTTTGCTGGGTGACCACATTGAGCCGGTCAGTGCTGCGCAACAGATAGTCGGAGAGCCTGAGGTTGGTGGCACTTTCGGTGGCCAGCAGGCTGCTGCTGCCAGACTTTTGAGCCTCGATCGATTGTTCGGTCACGGTCTGTTGCGACTGCGCCAGACGCTTCTTGTTGATCAGGGTCTGCAGGTCCTGGATTTCCTGGTCCTGGCGTGTGGTTTTTTCCAGCAATAGATCGTGCTGGCTACCGCTCAAGTCTTGCAGTTGGCTGTTGCCGGCCAGTTCCTGACGGCGCAGCGCGATCAACGCGGTGAGTGCCGCCGACTCGGCGCTGAGCTGGTTGCGCTGGTCCTGCGTGAGCACTTTGCCGTTATCGCGGCCAACTTTGAGGATGCTGCCAATCTGCTGGATGCGTGTCTGGCTGTTACTGATCTCGGCTTGCGCCCGCTCAGGACGGGTCTGGGCGGCGATGCTCTGGGTGTTGGCACTGGCCAGCGCCTTTTGCAGCTCGCCTTGTTCGGTGGTGCGGTCAGCGAGCATTTGCTCCAGTTGCTGCACCGACAGGTTGGCGTAACGCTGTTCGATGGGCACCACTTTGCTGGCCTTGAGGCGCGCCAGTTCACGTTGGTTATCGGCCGTTTGGCGTGGCGCACTGTTGAGCTGATCCTTGACTTCGCTCAGGCGCTGTTCGTAATCGGTTTTGTTGGCCAGCAGCGATAGGGTTTGTTCCAGCACCGTCTGCAAGGCTTTCTGGTCAGCGTCGGGCAGTTTGCGGTCGGCTATTTTGTCCAGGCTGAGCTGCACGGCCTCGGCGGTGGGCGGATCACCCGCTTGTACCGGGCCAACGGAAAGGCTCAGACCGAGCAGGACTGTTGCGAAAAACGTGCGCAGAGTTGGCATAGAATCCGGTCAAGCAAGCGTAGGAAATTGGGAGTTTAGAGGAACAACCCCGGTCCTGGGGCACTTCCTTCGGGGAATCTGACGCCCACTTTGCCTATCTTGTTCCCGTCCATGACCGCGACGGTCCAGATGGTGTTGTTCCACTCGACCTGGTCGCCGACCACCGGTGCGCCGCCGACTTTTTGCGCGATAAAGCTGCTGAGCGGAATGTCGGGGTTGATGCCGTCGAGCTTCAGGCCGTAGAGCGCCGACACCGCGCCCAGTTGAGCATCGCCTTCGAGGACGAAGTCGCCGAAGAAACGCAGGTCCAGGCCACGAGTTGGCGGCTGGCTGAACAGTTTGCCGAGGGCTGGCAAATTGTGTTCATGGCCGATGACGCACAACAAATCGCCAATTTCGAGCGTGGTACTGCCCGACGGATGGAGCAGTTTTTGATCGCGGAACAACGCCGCGATTCGTGTGCCTTCTGGCATTTTCAGTTCACGCAGGGCCGCGCCGATGCACCAGTTTTGTGCGTCCAGCCGATAAACGAACAGTTCCCACTCGCTGGTCACGTGCACTTCCAATGCTGCACGGGAGATCGGTGCGAGGTCTGGCGGTACGGTGACCTTGAGCAGCTTGGCGACCCACGGCAGGCTCGTGCCTTGTACTAGAAGGGATACCAGCACGATAAAGAAGGCGAGGTTGAAATACAGCTGCGCATTAGGCAGCCCGGCCATCAGCGGGAACACCGCGAGAATAATCGGCACCGCGCCGCGCAACCCGACCCACGAGATAAAAGCTTTTTCGCGGCCATGGAACGCCTTGAAAGGCAGCAGGCCGACGATCACTGACAGCGGGCGCGCGAACAGAATCATCCACAGGGCCAGCAGCAGCGCGGGCACCGCGATAGGCAGCAGGTCGTGGGGCGTAACCAGCAGGCCCAGCACCAGAAACATGCCAATCTGTGCCAGCCAGGCCATGCCGTCGAGCATGTGCAAAATGCCGTGGCGGCTGCGGATCGGGCTGTTACCCAGCACCAGCCCGCACAGGTAAACGGCTAAAAAGCCGCTGCCGTGCAGGGCGTTGGTCAGGGCAAACACCACCAGCCCGCCAGCGATGACCAGAATCGGGTACAGGCCATTGGCCAAGTGGATGCGGTTGACCATTTGCAGCATCAGCCAGCCCCCGGCCAGGCCGACGATCCCGCCGATACCGAATTCGCGCAGCAGGTCGAGCAGCAGGCTGGCGTGCAGGGTGGTTTCACCGCTGGCGAGCATATCGATCAGGGTGACGGTGAGAAACACCGCCATGGGATCGTTACTGCCGGACTCGATCTCAAGGCTGGCCGAGACCCGTTCGTTCAAGCCCTTGCCGCCGAGTAGCGAGAACACCGCCGCGGCATCGGTGGAACCGACAATGGCGCCGATCAACAGGCCCTGGATCAGGTTGAGGTTGAACAGCCAGGCCGCCACCATCCCGGTAAGGCCGGTGGTGATCATCACCCCCACCGTGGCCAGTGAGAGGGCGGGCCACAGGGCTACCCGGAAACTGGACACCCGCGTGCGCAAGCCGCCGTCTAGCAGAATCACCGCCAGCGCGAGGTTGCCCACCAGGTACGCGGTCGGGTAGTTGTCGAAAATGATGCCGCCGCCATCCACCCCGGCGGCCATGCCGACGGCCAGGATAATCACCAGGATCGGAATGCCCAGGCGTGAAGACAGGGAACTGACCAGAATACTTGCGCCTACCAGCAACGCGCCGATCAAGAACAGGCTGTTGATGGTCGTCGCATTCAAAGGCAGTACTCCAGAAAAGACTAAAAGACAGGGCGTAGCCATGCAGGCTACGTGCCAGCGATTCTAACCCGCGTTGTCAGCGCGCTGTCAAAAAGCTTTTGAGCCGGGTGTCAGTCTTTGACTACTACTAAATTGGTTTTTCCTTACACGAAATATGGAGCAGGCCTGCATTTTTATGTTGGGCAAATTGTGTCTACTTCGGGCTCCGATTAAACATGGACGAGTCATGAAGCCGACAACTGCGACGGATGGCAGACCCCGCGTGCTGTACATCGTGTCTATCCACAAGTTTGTGCTGTTGTATCTGATGACGGGTGGCGGGTATTTGTTTTACTGGTCTTACCTTAACTGGATGTCTTACAAAAAGGCCTCTGGCGTGGCAATCACACCGGTGGCGCGCGGGCTGTTCTGGCCCTTTTGCATTCTTTCCCTGTTTGAAAAGGTTCAGCATGAACTGGACCGACAAGGCCTGAGTTGTCGATGGCATCCCGAGATCAGGGGGTTATTGATCATGCTGATGGTCATGACCTCGGTACTGACATTCACCTTTTTCAGTCGGCCTCTGGATACCCCCTATGTCTTGCTGGCCAATGGCGTGTTGATCTTAAGCAGCGTCTGTCTGTTCATCGGCGCCCAGCGCGCGATCAACCTGTTGAGCGGCGACCCAACTGGCCGTGGCAATTGCAGCTTTAGTCTGGCCAACCTGGCGTGGATGGGCGCTGTATCGTTTGGCCTGGTGTTGGTGACCTACCGCGCCTTTGTGCTCGACGTTTAAAAAGAGGTCTGAACGGCGAGCATAAAAAAACCGGGCCCCTGCAAGGGGGCCCGGTTTTTCTGGTTCAGCCAGGTAGCAATCAGCCGATGGTCATCAAGCTCGCGTTACCGCCGGCAGCCGCAGTGTTCACACTCAGTGCACGCTCGATCACCAAGCGTTCCAGAGCGATATTGGTTTCGCCTTGGGACAGGCCTTGCACGCCCACAATGGCACCCGCACGTTTAGCCACTTGCTGGCATACCTCGCGCAGTTGGTCGCTGTGACCGTGGTGCAAGACCGCGTCGAAGATCACTTCGTCTTTGCTCCAGTCCGCTACCCGCTTGATGCGTGCCTGAACCTCTTTTGGTAGGCGGGTAAACAAGGCTTTGCTCACCTCGTTTTCTGGCAGAACCGCCGAGCTGCCGACGGCCAGTACGGCTGCCAGTTGGGTCAGCAGATCGCCTTCAGTGTCGGCCAGGCACAGCACATGTTCGCGCGGCAGGATGGCGTAGCTGTTGCGCTCGCCGGTCGGGCCGTTGAGCAGGCGGGTGATGCCACTTTGCGAATGGGCGGCGAATTCGTCGCACTGTTCGGCCAGCGCTGTTTGCTGGTTGCTTTGCGCCCAGGTGTGCAGTGCTTTGAGCGGCTTGAGCAAGGCTTCGCGGGCCTGGATGTCCGGCACGCTGACGGTGTCGACTTTGGCGAACGATTGCTCAATGGCATCGCTTGGACGAGTCGACAGCAGGCGGAACAGATACAACGGACCTCCGGCTTTCGGGCCGGTGCCCGACAGGCCTTCGCCGCCGAACGGCTGCACGCCGACCACAGCGCCGACGATGTTGCGGTTGACGTAGACGTTACCGGCGTTGACGTTGTTGACCACTTTGGCAATGGTTTCGTCGATGCGGGTATGCACGCCCAACGTCAGGCCGTAACCCGACGCGTTGATCTGGGCGATCAACTGGTCGATGTCTTTGCGCTTGTAGCGCACCACGTGCAGAACCGGGCCAAAGATTTCGCGCTCCAGCTCATCGAAGCTTTCCAGCTCAATCAGGGTCGGCATCACGAAGGTGCCGCGCTTGGACTCTTCGATATCGGCGATAGCCATTTGGAACACGCTGCGGCCTTTGTCGCGCATGCCTTGGATGTGTTTCTCGATCCCGGCCTTGGCTTCGGCATCGATCACAGGGCCAATGTCTACGCTCAGACGCTCGGGGTTACCCATGCGCGATTCGGCCATGGCACCTTTGAGCATTTCGATCACGCGGTCTGCCGAGTCTTCCTGCAAGCACAGCACGCGCAGTGCGGAGCAACGCTGACCGGCGCTGTCGAACGCCGAGGACACCACGTCGATGACCACTTGTTCGGTCAGGGCCGAGGAGTCAACGATCATGGCATTCTGGCCGCCGGTTTCAGCGATCAGCGGGATCGGGCGACCTTGTGCATCCAGGCGCCCGGCAATGTTGCGTTGCAGCAGGCGAGCGACTTCGGTGGAGCCGGTGAACATAACGCCTTTGACCCGATCGTCACCGACCAGGCGCGCGCCCACGGTTTCGCCACGGCCTGGCAGCAATTGCAGCACGCCTTCAGGAATACCGGCTTCCAGCAGAATGCGCACGGCCTGGGCTGCCACCAACGGAGTTTGTTCGGCTGGTTTGGCCAGTACCGGGTTGCCGGCGGCCAATGCTGCGGCGACTTGGCCGCTGAAAATCGCCAGGGGGAAGTTCCACGGGCTGATGCACACCACCGGGCCCAATGGGCGGTGGGCGTCATTGGTCAGGTCATTGCGCGCCTGCACGGCGTAGTAACGCAGGAAGTCCACCGCTTCACGCACTTCAGCAATGGCGTTGGCGTAGGTCTTGCCAGCTTCGCGGGCCAGCAGGCCCATCAGTGGCTGGATCTCGGCTTCCATCTGGTCGGCGGCGCGCTCCAGGATGGCAGCGCGTTCGGCTGGCGGGGTGGCCTGCCAGATCGGCGCGACATTCAGCGCGCACTGGATCGCGTTGTCTGCGTCTTCAACCGTGGCTTCTTGTACATAGCCGACCACATCACGCAGGTCTGCCGGGTTGAGCACGGCGGCCGGGGCTTGGGTGCTGGAGGTGCAACCGAGTATCGGCGCGGCTTTCCAGTCATTGTGAGCGGTGGCCAGCAAGGCGCAGGACAGCGACGCCAGGCGGTGTTCGTTGGCCATGTCGATGCCGCTGGAGTTGGCGCGTTCGCTGCCATACAAGTCACGCGGCAAGGGGATGCGCGGGTGCGGCAAGCCAAAGCTGCCCTCAGCCGTGGCCATTTGCTCGATCTGGCTGACCGGGTCGGCCACCAATTGGTGAATCGAGATCGAATGGTCAGCAATGCGGTTAACGAACGAGGTGTTCGCGCCGTTTTCCAGCAGGCGACGCACCAGGTAAGCCAACAGGGTTTCATGGGTGCCGACCGGAGCGTACACGCGGCACGGACGGTTCAGCTTGCCTTCGGAAATCTTGCCTACGACCTGCTCGTACAGGGGCTCGCCCATGCCGTGCAGGCATTGGAACTCGTACTGACCGGGGTAATAGTTCTGGCCAGCGATATGGTAAATGGCCGACAAGGTGTGGGCGTTGTGCGTGGCGAACTGCGGGTAGATCGCTTCGGGGACGGCCAACAGCTTTTTCGCGCAAGCAACGTAGGACACGTCGGTGTAAACCTTGCGTGTGTACACCGGGTAGCCTTCCAGGCCTTCGACCTGGGCGCGCTTGATTTCGCTGTCCCAGTAGGCGCCTTTCACCAGGCGGATCATCAGGCGATGACGGCTGCGGCGTGCCAGGTCGATGACATAGTCGATGACGTACGGGCAGCGCTTCTGGTACGCCTGAATGACGAAGCCGATGCCGTTCCAGCCGCTCAGTTGCGGCTCGAAACACAGGCGCTCGAGCAGGTCGAGGGACAGTTCCAGGCGGTCAGCTTCTTCGGCGTCGATGTTGAGGCCGATGTCATATTTCTTGGCCAGCAAGGTCAGCGACAGCAGGCGCGGGTACAGCTCGTCCATCACGCGCTCGTACTGGGCGCGGCTGTAGCGTGGGTGCAGGGCCGACAACTTGATCGAAATGCCCGGGCCTTCATAAATGCCACGACCGTTGGACGCTTTACCGATCGAGTGGATGGCTTGTTCGTAGGAGGCGAGGTACTTCTGTGCGTCATGCTCGGTCAGTGCGGCTTCGCCGAGCATGTCGTAGGAATAGCGGAAGCCCTTGGCTTCAAAGCGGGTGGCGTTGGCCAGTGCTTCGGCGATGGTTTCGCCAGTCACAAACTGCTCGCCCATCAGGCGCATGGCCATGTCGACACCCTTGCGGATCATCGGCTCGCCGCTCTTGCCGATGATGCGGCTCAGGGAGGAGGTCAGGCCCGCTTCGTTGTGTGTCGATACCAGTTTGCCGGTCAGCAGTAGGCCCCAGGTGGCGGCGTTGACGAACAGCGATGGGCTGTTGCCCAGGTGTGGGTGCCAGTTGCCGGTGCTGATTTTGTCGCGGATCAGGGCGTCGCGGGTGCCTTTATCGGGGATACGCAGCAACGCTTCGGCCAGGCACATGAGCGCTACGCCCTCCTGGGACGACAGCGAGAACTCTTGCAGCAGGCCTTGGACGATGCCAGCGCGACCGCTGGCGCTCTTTTGATTGCGTAGTTTTTCGGCAATCGAGGCAGCCAGGGTCTGGGTGGCTTCGGCCATCGGTGCAGACAAGCGTGCCTGTTCCAGCAGCATCGGCACCACTTCGGGTTCCGGGCGGCGGTAAGCCGATGTGATCGCTGCGCGCAGGACCGATTGCGGCAAGATGCTTTCGGCAAACTCCAGGAAGCACTGGTGAGTGTGATCGGTATTGGCGTCGTCGGCGTCATCGCTGGTGTTACCCGGAACACCGTTGAGCTCGGCCAGGGTTGCACCACCCTCGAGTTTTTCCAGGTAATTGAAAATTGCCTGTTTGATCAGCCAGTGTGGAGTGCGATCTATCGAGGCCGCGGCAGCCTTCAGGCGCTCGCGGGTTGGGTCATCGAGTTTGACCCCAAGGGTGGTGGTAGCCATTTTTATATCCTCATGGGTGCCGCATTTGCGCGGCAGCAGCTGGCGGCAAGATTAGCGCTGCGCTGATTGGGGTGCAACTAGGTGCAACCCGGTTTCGTCAGAATTTTTTCTCTCACGTGTAGTAGCGAGTTTGCCTCGCGATTGTGTGCTCTTTTAAAAGATCGCGAGGCAAGCTCGCTCCTACAAAGAATGTGGGTTTTCAGTGGATACAGCGCACTTTTGCGTCGAAAAAGAAGCGAAAGGCGCGATAAGGTGCAACTGGCAAGGCAGAAACTGGTTGCACCTGATTTACGTTGTTGCATAGCATTCGCGACTTACGTGTGACCCTTTGAACCTACGAGGTTCTTCGGCTGACGGTTTTCCTGGAGAAGCGTCAGTCATAAATGCGCAGCCTGCTTAATCGTCTCAGACAAAACGTTTGTGAACGTGCGGCCAGGCGGCCGTCAACGATAAAAACAATGCCAGGGCTTAATGCAATGAGTGTAAGTAACCCAATTCTGATCACGTTTGTGATCTATATCGCGGCAATGGTGCTGATTGGTTTTATGGCCTATCGCTCCACCAATAACCTGTCGGATTACATCCTCGGTGGTCGTAGTCTGGGCAGCGTGGTAACCGCGTTGTCTGCTGGCGCTTCTGATATGAGCGGCTGGTTGCTGATGGGTTTGCCGGGCGCTATCTATCTGTCGGGTCTGTCCGAAAGCTGGATTGCCATCGGCCTGGTGGTCGGTGCTTATTTGAACTGGCTGTTTGTGGCCGGTCGCCTGCGGGTGCAAACCGAGCACAACGGCGATGCGCTGACCTTGCCCGATTACTTCTCCAGCCGTTTTGAAGACAAGAGCGGGCTGCTGCGGATCATTTCGGCAGTGGTAATTCTGGTGTTCTTCACCATTTACTGCGCCTCAGGCGTTGTAGCCGGTGCCCGTCTGTTTGAAAGTACTTTTGGCATGTCTTACGAAACTGCCCTGTGGGCCGGTGCTGCGGCGACTATTGCCTACACCTTCGTGGGCGGCTTCCTGGCGGTGAGCTGGACAGACACCGTGCAGGCCACCCTGATGATTTTCGCGCTGATCCTGACGCCGATTATCGTGCTGTTGGCAACCGGTGGCATCGACACCACGTTCATGGCCATCGAGGCCAAGAACCCGGCTAACTTTGACCTGCTCAAAGGCACGTCCTTCATCGGCATCATCTCGCTGATGGGCTGGGGCCTGGGCTATTTTGGCCAGCCGCACATTCTGGCGCGCTTCATGGCGGCAGACTCGGTGAAGTCGATTGCCAACGCGCGTCGTATTTCCATGACCTGGATGATCCTGTGTCTGGTCGGCACGGTGGGCGTAGGTTTCTTCGGTATCGCTTACTTCTCGGCGCACCCGGACGTGGCGGGCCCGGTCAATGAAAACCCAGAGCGGGTATTCATTGAGCTGGCCAAGCTGCTGTTCAACCCATGGATTGCCGGTGTTCTGCTGTCGGCTATTCTGGCGGCGGTCATGAGTACCTTGAGCTGCCAGTTGCTGGTGTGCTCCAGCGCCCTGACGGAAGACTTCTACAAATCCTTCCTGCGTAAAAATGCTTCCCAGACCGAACTGGTGTGGGTCGGCCGTGCCATGGTGCTGCTGGTGGCCGTGGTTGCCATCTTGCTGGCTGCTAACCCGGACAACCGAGTGCTGGGTCTGGTGAGCTACGCGTGGGCTGGTTTCGGTGCGGCGTTTGGTCCGGTAGTGCTGATCTCGGTGCTGTGGAAAGGCATGACTCGCAACGGTGCGCTGGCAGGGATTCTGGTGGGTGCCATCACGGTGATCGTCTGGAAGCACTTCAACCTGTTGGGGCTGTACGAGATCATTCCGGGCTTCATCTTCGCCAGCATCGCAATCATGGTGGTCAGTGCTCTGGGTCAAGGCCCAAGCAAGAAGATGGTCGAGCGTTTCGAAGCGGCTGAAAAAGACTTCAAGCTCCACCACTGAGTGCGTTGAGTTGCGGCCTACTTGATGGGCCACAGATAACGGCCCGTCTCCCATGGACACGGGCCGTTTTTAGTGGGGCTCGCTAAAGACAGTGCGCTGCGCACGGCTATTACGCCATTCCAACGCCATGGACGTTCGCCTTTCACGTCGATGACGATGAGTCGCCGGAGCCTGTTGAGGCCCATCAGATCCGCGTTCAGGTGCTGGATAAAGACGTGCTGATTGCCGATGCCAGCGAGCAATTCGCGATTGACTGGGTGGCGAGTGAGGTGAGCGTGCATAACCTGGTATTGGTGTCGCGAGCGATTTGAGCAAGGCACCGTCTGGCGTGGAGCATGGCTTAACCCCTGACGTTATTCGCTGCACAGGGTAAACTTCGCCCCCTGCGCAGGAGCAACCATGAACTATCGTCACGCCTTCCACGCCGGTAATCACGCCGACGTTCTTAAACATATCGTCTTGACCCGCCTCATCGCGTTGATGACGCGTAAAGAGCAGCCTTTTGCTTACCTTGATACCCACGCCGGGCTGGGTCTGTATGACCTTCAGGGCGATCAGGCCACGCGCACGGGCGAGTACCTGGAAGGCGTCGCACGCTTGTGGGGACAAAAAGACCTGCCGGCGATGACCGCGGACTACATGAAAGTGCTGCACAAGATGAACCCGGACGGGGAATTGCGTTACTACCCGGGTTCGCCTGAGCTGGCGCGTCGTCTGGCCCGTTCGCAAGACCGCGTCTTGCTGAACGAAAAACACCCAGAAGACGGCGTGATGCTCAAGGCCAACATGAAGGGCGACCGTCGCGTGGCGGTGCACCTGGGTGAAGGCTGGCACGTACCGCGTGCGCTGCTGCCCGTGGCCGAAAAGCGGGCTGTGATGCTGATCGACCCGCCGTTTGAAAAACTCGACGAAATGCAGCGTTGCGTGGAGTCGTTGAAAGACGCCATCAGCCGTATGCGTCAGACCGTGGTTGCGATCTGGTACCCGATCAAGGACAAGCGCCAACTGCGCCGCTTCTATCAGGACCTGGCCGCCTCCGGCGCCCCGAAATTGCTGCAGGTCGAGCTGTTTGTGCACCCGCTGGACACCCCCAACAGCCTGAACGGCTCGGGCCTGGCGATCGCCAACCCGCCATGGGGTCTGGAAGAAGAACTGCGCGAACTGCTGCCGTGGCTGGCCAAGACACTGGGCCAAACCCAGGGTGGCTGGCAGATGGAATGGATAATCGCTGAATAAAGATCACCACGTCCTGAAGGAGCGAGCTTTGCTCGCGCTCTTTTAA
>NZ_JANLNV010000055.1 GCF_025465935.1 Pseudomonas sp. 7P_10.2_Bac1
TGGGCGGATTCAACCGGTCGTCGCAACACCTTTATCGAGGTGTTTATGGGACGACCCGCAGGATGGATGCAAAAATTGACGGGCCGGGGAGCGATGCGTTCTCCAGGTGCGCCGTCACTTCGTAATGAGATTGAGCGGCTGTTTTGGGTGCAGATAGCGACAGGCATCACAAGCGAAAAGGCAGCACAAGCCGTTGGCGTATCAACAGCGGTGGGTACACGCTGGTTCCGTCATCGAGGCGGGATGCCATTATTCATGTCGAACCACATTTCAGGACGATACTTATCGTTCGCAGAGCGAGAAGAGATTGGGCTGCTTAGAGCGCAAAGTGTTGGCGTTCGTGAGATTGCCCGTCGCCTTGGACGAAGCCCATCGACAATTTCACGGGAGCTGATACGTAACGCTGCAACTCGTTGCGGTCGGCTTGAGTATCGAGCGTCAGTCGCGCAATGGAAGGCTGAACTGGTGGCCAAGAGGCCGAAACCAGCGAAACTGGTCACTAACCTGCGACTGCATCAGTACGTACGCGATCATCTTGAGGGCGAGGTTCAAGACGCCAATGGCGGTGAAATTTCTGGGCCTCGACCAGCGCCCTTCAAAGGCCGAAATAAACCGCATCGCAGTGACCGTAAATGGGTCAATGGCTGGTCGCCCGAACAGATCACCAACCGGCTCCAAATCGATTTTCCGGATGATGAGTCCATGCGCATCTCTCATGAAGCCATATATCAGGCGCTCTACATTCAGGGGCGAGGAGCACTCAAGCGCGAACTGGTGAGCTGCCTGCGCTCAGGACGCGCATTGCGTGTGCCAAGAGCCAGAGCGCAGGCCAAAGCGTGGGCACACGTCAGCGAGGACGTCATGATCTCCAGTCGCCCTGCTGAGGTAGAAGATAGGGCTGTGCCCGGGCATTGGGAGGGCGACCTGATCATCGGCCTGAATCGTTCTGCGATTGGAACTCTGGTCGAGCGCTCAACTCGATTTACCATGCTTGTCCATCTGCCTCGCGAGAAAGGTTATGGGCTAATTCCCCGCACAAAGAACGGCCCGGCGCTGGCCGGCTATGGGGCTGTTAGTATGGCCAACGCATTGAAGAAAACAGTGGCTGACCTTCCCATCGAACTGTGGCGATCTTTGACCTGGGATCGTGGAAAGGAACTGTCGGATCACGCTCGATTTACCATCGAATCCGGAGTAAAGGTTTTCTTTGCTGATCCACATAGTCCATGGCAGCGCGGCACAAACGAAAATACGAACGGCCTTCTACGGCAATACTTCCCGAAAGGCACTGACCTCTCTCGTTGGAGTGCGCAAGAAATACAGGCGGTAGCTCATGTACTTAACACTAGACCTCGAAAAACACTCGGCTGGAAAACACCTGCCGAAGCACTGAATGAGTATCTAAAGTCTGTACAACAATCCAGTGTTGCGACGACCGGTTGAATCCGCC
>NZ_JANLNV010000006.1 GCF_025465935.1 Pseudomonas sp. 7P_10.2_Bac1
AAATGGAAAGTGTGTACGCATAGAAATATCCCCAAAGTATACTGGCGACTCTTTACGACCAGACAAAGTTACAATTAAACAATGGATAGACGGCGTACCCCAACGACCAATTACATACGGCAATAATTTAGGCGGAAAACTCTAGGAAAAAATATGAAATCCACCACCAAAAATATAGATGAAATTTATCCTGAGATAGGACAACTTCTCATAAACCTACTACCAGATGACTTTCAAGAGGCCTGGATTAGCGTGGAGATGATTGACGACGTATGGGGTGCCGAGATTTTTTATAAAAAATCCGAAAACACATACGGATATATAAATGACGAACTTCATGTAATAGAGGATAAATTTCGCCTACTCAGAGATTTGCTTAAAGATAAAAACAACGAAACATGGAGCACAGCAACTTTTAACCTAACCAATACTTACAGCATGAATCTAGAGCTAGGTTACGATGACATATCTGATTTTGGACTGAGCCCCGAGCGACGTGAAGCATGGATAAAAAAACACCTTGGTGAAGCAGCAAAAATTGATTGGTCCTAACTAAAAAACAATACATCACTGCCCCCAATGAGTGCCTGATAAAAGCACCTCGTAATTATGGAGAGCCTGAACAAAGCCATCAGCAGTGCCGGTCGCTGACCGGTCTGCTGACGTCACGCTCATAACTGAGCATACAGCTGACTTTCGGAGCACTGGCCCGGCGCTGCACCGCTTCTGCTACACCGAACACGTGCGCACCGCCCGCCAGGTGCAGCGCGATTACACTTTTACCCACCCCCGCTACGACCAGGAACACATCGCCACCGGCACCCAGCTTGAGCACCAGGGGCGCGACTATGAGCGATTCGATTATCCCGGCCGTTACAAGCGCGATGTTGCCGGTAAACCCTTTACAAAAACCCGGTTGAATGCCCTGCGCAGCGATGCCCGCATCGCCGAGGTCGAAGGCGACGATGCCCGCCTGCAACCGGGCAAATCCTTCGATCTGATCGACCACCCACGCGACGACATGAACATCCGCTGGCGCACGGTGAGCATCGAGCACACCGGCACCCAACACTGCAGCCAACAAGAAGAAGCTGCCGACAGCGCCTCGGGCACCCGCTATCATTACAACGCCACCTTGGCGCCTGCCGTGTTCGACTGGAAAGCCCCACTGTGCCCCAAACCGCGCATCGACGGCCCGCAAACCGCCACCGTGGTCGGCCCGCCCAACGAAGAAATCTTCTGCGATAAATGGGGCCGCGTGAAAGTCAGCTTCCCTTGGGATCGCGCCAGCCAAAACAACGAACACAGCTCCTGCTGGATCCGCGTGGCCCAAGGCTGGGCGGGCACCACTTGGGGTGCGATGGCCATACCACGCATCGGTCAGGAGCTAATCATCCAGTACTTCGACGGGGACCCCGATCAGCCGATA
>NZ_JANLNV010000011.1 GCF_025465935.1 Pseudomonas sp. 7P_10.2_Bac1
AATCGTTGGGGCGAATGGGGGCAAAAACACTCATTTACTTCTTCTGTGTTACCACGGTTGCCATTGTTTACGGCCTGGTCATGGGCAATCTGCTCAAGCCTGGTACGGGCACCAATCTCAGTAGTCTGCATGCGGTGGCGGTTTCACTTCCCGCCAGTACTAAGCAAAGCGGGGCCGGACTGATTCTGAGTATTGTTCCGGAAAACATCGTAGAGGCAATGGCCAAAGGCAATTTGCTTCCGGTCCTGTTCTTTGCAGTGATGTTCGGGGTGGGGCTTTCCAGTTTGCCGCGTGAACGCAAAGAACCGGTGCTCAATGTATTCCGAGGCATCAGCGATGCCATGTTCCGTGTGACGTCGCTGGTGATGGCTTACTCGCCCATCGGCGTCTTCGGAATGATCTCGGTCACAGTTGCCAACTTTGGTTTTTCCTCGTTACTGCCTCTGGCCAAACTGGTTATCGTCGCTTACTTTTCGATGTTCCTGTTTGGGGCGGTGGTATTGGGCTCTGTGGCCAAGTGTTTCGGCATCTCCATGATTGCGCTGATACGCCATATCAAAGATGAAATAGTGCTGGCATTTTCCACGGCCAGTTCTGCGGCGGTAATGCCCCAGTTAATGGTCAAGTTGGAAACGTTCGGTGCTCCGCGAGAGCTGGTCAGTTTTGTTGTACCGATCGGCTATTCGTTCAACCTTGATGGGGCGGCAATATTTTTGGGTATTGGTACTCTTTTCGTGGCACAACTGTATGGCATTGAGCTGACACTGGCTCAGCAGGCGATGTTGGTGGTGACCATGGTCTTAACGTCCAAAGGCGCTGCTGGTGTGCCGGGTTTTATGATCATCATCTTGTCGGCTACGCTGGCCAGTGCTGGACTTCCCCTGGAAGGGATTGCGTTTATCGCCGGTATTTATCGCATTATCGACATGGCGACAACCACACTCAATGTGCTGGGTAATGCTTTGGCGCCGTTGGTCATTGCTAAATGGCAAGGGGATATAACCCCGTTACCTATCAGTGAAACGTCCTTCGAGGAATCAGTGCATCGCGCCAGATAATCTTTATTGCTTCCCAATAAAAGCCATTTTATTTAACTCACTGCACAAAGCGGTCAACCTGTTTGATGCTCGATATTGCAATTTAAGCACTGTGATTAAATAAGGCTTACTGGTTGTCAGGTGTTCAACATGGTGACTATTGAATATACGTGTTTGCGTGAACTAACTAATTGTTATTAGGTATTGTTCATTCAGGCTGATCGATCCTGTGATAAGTGGTGACCATTCAAGTTTAAATGGCTTTGCGCGTTGCAGTTGGACTTGAGTCATCTGGCTGTAGCGCTTCCCACCTTTTA
>NZ_JANLNV010000046.1 GCF_025465935.1 Pseudomonas sp. 7P_10.2_Bac1
CGGCTGGAACTTGCAGCTTTCACAATACAATCCCAACAGTCGTGTGCTATCGCTGTACACCGGTGAAACATTTAAAGTTAACCTGGATGAGACCCCCGAAGGTATTGGGAAATTTATTCCAGAGAAGAAGATCGACTCGTTTCATTTTTATATTTTGGACGACAGGCACTATCGCATCGAGCATAAGTCTGGACTCATCGAAATCCTTGAGGTCGGCCAAGGCGGATTGGCCATGCCGGTGCAAATGCTTTCACCTCAGGGCCATAGCGTGACGTTACAGTACACGCCCTTCTTTACTGAGCCGCTGCTTAGCAGCATAAAAAATGCTGACGGCACTGAGCTCATCAGCTTGGTGCGCACTAACAATGAGCTAAAGATCTCGCTGCACCCCGGCACGGTGTATGAAGCCGACTTTGTACTTGAAATCATTGGCAGTGAGACCAGGGCTATCGTTTTGCCAACCGACGACAACGCCTCCTGGCGCTTCGTCTACGGCATGTATAACAATCTGATCTGTCTCACCAGCGTTGATACCCCCACCGGTGGTCACGAAACCATTACCTATTCAGCCGCGGGGCATTCGTTTCCGGGGCTGAGCGGGCGCAAACTGCCACGGGTGCAGATACATAAGCGCGATCCGGGTTTCGACCAGCCAGTCAGTGAAACCCGCTATGAATACGACTCGAAGGATCGAAACTTCCTGGGTTTTGGCAGTGGTATCGCGTGGAGTGACGATGGGCTGGACAACCTTTATAAAATCAGCGCCGACTATCAATACGAAACCACCGAAAATGTTTGGGATGCCACCCGCAACCAAGCGGTGCGAAGCACCCACCGGGTATTCAATAAATACCATTTGCTGGTACGCGAGCAAATTACCCAAAAGGCCGAAGCGGGCAGTGAAGACACCTTGTCAGTGACCGAGACCGAGTACTACATCGACCCGCAAAAGAGTTTCAAAGATCAACCCGCTTATTGCCAATTGCCAAAAACAGTCACCAAGATCTGGCGAAACGCCAACGCCACTGAGCCACGACACACCGAGACAGTGACGGCCACTTATGATGATTATGGCAACTTGCTGACCCAGACCAACGCCAATGGTGTGATCGAAACCAACACGTGGTACAGCAGGGACGGTGAAGCAGATAGTGAAGAAGGCCACTATGGTTGCCCAGCAGACCCGCAAAAATTTGTGCGCTCTCTCAAGAGCAAAACAGTCACTCCAGCAGCCTCCGGTTTCGGTTCGGCGCCAACCCTGCAAACGCGTTATCGCTATGAT
>NZ_JANLNV010000016.1 GCF_025465935.1 Pseudomonas sp. 7P_10.2_Bac1
AAGGATTCTCCGATCAAGTCAGCACAGGCCATCTGACCTGTGCTGAAATAGCCCTCCGTCCAACTGCCTTCTACAAGCCCGCCATCCCATGAGCCAGATGAGCTTTTCCGATTTCGAGTACGCCGGTAAGCGCAAGCAAACCCGTCGCGAGCGTTTCCTGGCCGAGATGGAACAGCTGGTTCCGTGGAGCGGGTTGGTGGCGTTGATCGAGCTCCACTACCCAAAGGCTGGTGGTGGCCGCAAGCCGTATCCACTGGAAACCATGCTGCGCATTCACCTGCTGCAGAACTGGTTCTCGTTGAGCGATCCAGCCATGGAAGAGGCGCTGTACGAGATTACTTCGATGCGCCAGTTTGCTCGTCTGACGCTCAGCGCTCCGATCCCCGAAGACACGACGATCATGAATTTCCGGCACCTGCTGGAGAAGCATCAGTTGGCGGCGGGCATTCTGGAAACCATCAACAACTACCTGCGAGACAAGGGCCTGTCGTTGCGCCAGGGCACCATTGTCGACGCAACCATCATCCACGCACCCAGTTCGACCAAGAACAAGGACGGCAAGCGCGATCCTGAAATGCATCAGACGAAGAAAGGTAATCAGTATTTCTTTGGCATGAAGGCGCATATCGGTGCCGATGCTGAGTCGGGCCTGGTGCACCACGTCCACGGTACAGCGGCGAATGTGGCCGATGTAACGGAGGTCGCTCACCTGTTGCATGGCGATGAAAATGTTATCTGTGCCGACGCGGGTTATACCGGCGTGGAGAAGCGGCCGGAGCATGAAGGAAGGCCGGTAATCTGGCAGATTGCGGCTCGTCGTAGCACCTATAAACACTTGAGCAAACGAAGCGTGCTCTACAAAGTCAGGCGCAAGATCGAGAAGGTCAAAGCGCAGGCGCGAGCGAAGGTCGAACATCCATTCCGTGTGATCAAGCGCCAATTCGGCTATGTGAAAACCCGTTTCCGTGGCTTGGCCAAGAACACGGCGCAACTGACCACGCTGTTTGCCCTGTCGAATTTGTGGATGGTGCGTCGGCAATTATTGCCTGGAGCGGGAGAGGTGCGCCCGTGAGGGCAGATAACCAAGGCTGTGCCTTGGTTATCCAATAATTAGCGGCTGAAAATCGGGCTTTTCGGCATCTCCAAGCCGTTCATTTCCGGCTGATGGGCAACTTGTTCGGAGTTTCC
>NZ_JANLNV010000066.1 GCF_025465935.1 Pseudomonas sp. 7P_10.2_Bac1
GGGTAATCCCCCCTGAAAAAAGTACGCATCAGAAGTAGAATTTTCTCCTGACCGGATCAAGGAAATTTTGCGTGAAGACATCGCGTTTTTCAGACAGTCAAATCATGGCCATTCTCAAGCAAGCAGAAGCTGGAACCCCAGCCCCAGAACTATGCCGTGAGCACGGCATCAGTTCGGCCACGTTCTATAAGTGGCGTACCAAATTCGGCGGCATGGACGCCTCGCTAATGGCTCGTTTACGTGAGCTGGAGGAAGAAAACCGGCGGCTTAAAAAAATGTACGCCGAAGAACGCCTCAAAGCCGAAATCATCCAGGAAGCCATGGCAAAAAAGTGGTGACGCCATCTCGGCGACGAGAGATGGCGCAGGAGGTGGTTCGCTCAGGTCGGTGCAGTATCAAGCTGGCGTGCTTGGCCTTCAGGGTCAGCACCACGTGCTATCGCTATCAGCCGCGTTTGGCGTATGAAAACGCCGAGATTACCGATCATTTAATCCGCCTGACACACAACCAGCGAAACTGGGGCTTCGGCTTATGCTTTCTGTACCTGCGCAACGTCAAAGGCTATCGCTGGAACCACAAGCGGGTGTACCGGATTTACCGCGAGCTGGAACTGAATCTGCGTATCAAGCCGCGCAAACGTATTGTGCGCGAGAAGCCCGAGCCGCTGGCTGTTCCTGAAGCCAGCAACCAGTGCTGGTCGATGGATTTCATGCACGACCAATTGGCGGACGGACGCAGCTTTCGAGTTTTCAATCTGATCGACGACTTCAACCGCGAAGCCCTGAGTATGGAAATTGATTTTTCGCTTCCGACTGAACGTGTGGTGCGAGCGCTGGATCAGGTCATTGAGTGGCGCGGGAAGCCACAAGTCATCCGCAGTGACAACGGCCCGGAATTCATCAGTGCCAAACTCACGGGCTGGGCTGAAAAACGGGGCATTCGTTTGGACTATATACAGCCGGGCAACCCGCAGCAAAACGCTTACGTCGAGCGCTATAACCGCACAGTACGTTACGACTGGCTGGGGCATTACTTGTTTGGATCGATAGCGGAAGTTCAAAATTACGGCACAAGCTGGATCTGGACATACAATCACGAGCGCCCGAATATG
>NZ_JANLNV010000050.1 GCF_025465935.1 Pseudomonas sp. 7P_10.2_Bac1
ATAGTCGTTGTAGCTATGCGGCCTGGTGATGTTGTAGCGCGATACATAGCGCTGCACATCCGCTCGGGCCTCATGTTCCGACCCGTAGCCTGCTTCTGGCACCCACTCTGATTTCAAACTTCCAAAGAAACGCTCCATCGGAGCGTTGTCCCAGCATTCGCCTTTACGGCTCATGCTTTGTCGGAGTCCATGTTCCAGCAGTTCATTTCTGAATTTATGGCTGGTGTACTGGCAACCTTGGTCGGAGTGAAACAGTACGTCTTTTGGGCGACCGCGCAGTTCAATCGCCATCCGCAGGGCTTCGCAGGTCAGCGTGGCATCAGAGATCATCGAAAACGACCAGCCCACAATCCGGCGAGCGAACAAGTCCAGAACCGCCGCGAAATACAGCCAACGCTTGCCGACTTTGATGTACGTCACGTCCCCACACCACACCTGATTGACCGTCGCAACATCAAACTTGCGTTTGAGCACATGCGGTGCCACCAAAGCCTCCACGCCAGGTGACTTGTACTTATGGCGCCGGCGTTGACGGCTGACAATGCCTGCTTCTCGCATCAAGCTGCGAGCCATGAACCGCCCGACATCATGCCCGCCGGCTTGCAGCTGTTTAGCCAAGGTACGAGCGCCCGCAGACTCTCTCGACGCCCTGTGGTGCTTGACCAGCATAGCCTTGAGTTTCTCTCGCTTAGGGCTCACCTTGCCTTGGCGCTGACGCCATGCGTAAAAGCTACTGCGGTTTATTCCGAACACACGACAGCAATCGTTAACGCCGTACTGCTCGCCCAGCTCACAGATCAACGAGAGTGATCTTTGGCGTCCAAAAGCAGGAGAGCACTGGCCTTTTTTAGGATTTCGATATCCCGGTCTCTTTGCCTGAGCAAGGCTTTAAGTTCCTGGATCTCTCGCTGATCCGCGGTAATCGCCTTGGCTCCCACCGGAGTCGAGCCCAAGCGTTCCTTGCGAACTTGATCGACCCAGCGGCGCAAGGCCGTAGGGCCAATATCCAAGCTGGCACAGACCTCGGGAACCGACTGCCCCTCGTCCAGCACCATGCTGGCAGCCTTGAGTTTGAACTCAC
>NZ_JANLNV010000032.1 GCF_025465935.1 Pseudomonas sp. 7P_10.2_Bac1
GCACAAATCGGTCGTGGTGGGCAAGCGCTTCACCATCGATGCCGGTGATGAATTCACCGTCACGGTGGGTAAATCCACCCTGACGATGAAGTCCGACGGCTCGGTGCTGATCAACGGCCGCACCTTCGACTTCAGCGCAACGGGCGCGGTACAGATCAACGGCAAAGACGTGGACATCAACTGAGGAGGCGTCATGGAATTTCGCAATCTGACGCCCTTCGATACGCTGTGTTTCAGTGCCTTGGGTGTGGACGATCAAGAGTATCCGGTGCTGGCCATGAAGGTCGGCTACCGGTTGTTGCCCGTCGACGGTCAACCGGGGCAGTGGCGGGCCGAAGTGATGGACGACGATCCCGTGCCGTTGTGTACCGGCGACACGTATTACGGCGATGAAGGCACCAGCAGCGTCTGTGAAGAAAGCGACCTGGCGCCGTTCAAACCACGCTGCGATGTGATCGTGGTGGGCCGGGCACATGCGCCTCAGGGCCAACCCGCCACGACTTGGGACGCCGGTGTACGGCTGAGTCTGCCGCTGCCCCCGTTGCAGATTGAAGTGCCGCTGCCCAAGCCGCTGAGCCCCGGCGAGCCGCTGAACGAATTCCAACTTCAGGAATGGCAAGCCCGGCGTATAGCGGCCGAAAAAGCCTTCGCCGATGCACCGAGCCGCCGCAACCTGCTGGACAAGCAATTGCGATTCACAGGGCCGCGGCAGTTCAAACACAGCCTGTTCGGCGGCTGGCAACTGACCGAACCGCAGCCCGCCCTCGCCGTTGCGCTGCGCTGGGAATACGCCTTTGGCGGCAGCAGCGTGGTGCGCAATCCCGAGCATCCGCTGGCGCCCGACAGCCCCGAATACCTGCTCAACGAGGTCTGCTACAGCAACCCGCTGGGCCGTGGCTGGATCGAGAAGCGTCAGGAGCAACTGGGCTTCAAACTCGATGCGCCGCTGCGTGAACTCCCCGCGCCGCAGATCGAAGCGCCCGACACGCCCGTGTTGCACCTGGACAAAGCCAAACACCCCGACGGGCCACTCGATTCCACGGACATGCT
>NZ_JANLNV010000028.1 GCF_025465935.1 Pseudomonas sp. 7P_10.2_Bac1
ACACTTGCTGAAGGCATTGGTCGAGGAGAAGCTGCCCGACAGTTGGATATCTCGGTCAAAACCTTAGGTAATTGGCTGGACGCCGCACGCAACGGGCGTCCTCTCAGTTCTCCTGCCCGGCATCCGGTCTCTGACCTGGAAAGCGAGCTGGCTCGGCTTCGAGCTGAAAATGCCACGCTCAAAATGGAGCGAGAAATCCTAAAAAAAGCGACGGCGTTCTTTGCCAAAGAGTCCAACTGAGATACGCCTTCGTTGCCCGTGAACGGACTCGCTTTCCGGTTAGGCTGTTATGTCGAGTGATGGAGGTCTCGGTGTCGGGCTTTCATGGCTATTTGAAGCGCCAGGAGCGTCCGGATCCAGACGCCGCGATTCGCCTGGAGATTCGGGCGATTCATCGAGCAAGCCGCGGCACTTATGGGCGTCCGCGCATGGTTCAGGCGCTTCATAACCGCTCTTACACGATAGGGCACAAGCGGGTAGCTCGGTTGATGAGAGAGGAGATGCTGCGAGGAAAAATCAAAGCCCGGTTCAAACATTCAACGGATAACCGGTATATCCAACCCATTTCTGACAATGTGTTGAAACGACGCTTTTCTGTGACAAGTCCCGTTGCCGCTTGGGTGGGTGATATCACGTATATTTCGACACGCCAGGGGTGGTTGTACTTGGCTGTGGTGTTGAGTGTTCAGACCCGGCAGGTGCTTGGATACAGCCTGTCGGACCGTATGCCCGAGGGCTTGGTACAACAGGCGTTCATGAACGCCTGGACTAAAGCGCCAGTTGATCATGGTGTGATTTTTCACTCTGATCGAGGCCGGCAA
>NZ_JANLNV010000074.1 GCF_025465935.1 Pseudomonas sp. 7P_10.2_Bac1
TCACAAGTCGGTCGTGGTGGGCAAGCGCTTCACCATCGACGCCGGTGATGAATTCACCGTCACGGTGGGTAAATCCACCCTGACGATGAAGTCCGACGGCACGGTGCTGATCAACGGCCGCACCTTCGATTTCAGTGCAACGGGCGCGGTGCAGATCAACGGCAAAGACGTGGACATCAACTGAGGAGGCGTCATGGAATTTCGCAATCTGACGCCCTTCGATGCGCTGTGTTTCAGTGCCTTGGGTGTGGACGATCAAGAGTATCCGGTGCTGGCCATGAAGGTCGGCTACCGGTTGTTGCCTATCGACGGCCAGCCGGGGCAGTGGCGGGCCGAAGTGATGGACGACGATCCCGTGCCGTTGTGTACCGGCGACACGTATTACGGCGATGAAGGCACCAGCAGCGTTTACGAAGAAAGCGACCTGGCCCCCTTCAAACCGCGCTGCGATGTGATCGTGGTGGGCCGGGCACATGCGCCGCAGGGCCAACCCGCCTCGACATGGGACGCCGGTGTACGGCTGAGCCTGCCGCTGCCCCCCTTGCAGATTGAAGTGCCGCTGCCCAAGCCGCTCAGCCCCGGCGAACCGCTGAACGAATTCCAGCTTCAGGAATGGCAAGCCCGGCGTGTAGCTGCTGCGAAGGCCTGCGCCGATACACCGACCCGCCGCAACCTGCTGGACAAGCAACTGCGATTCACCGGGCCACGGCAGTTCAAACACAGCCCGTTCG
>NZ_JANLNV010000088.1 GCF_025465935.1 Pseudomonas sp. 7P_10.2_Bac1
GATGCCGGGAGAGCCGCGATGGGCCATGGATGGCCCGTGGCGGCGTGAGCGGGGCCGGAGTGAGGGAACCTGAGCGCAGCGAAGGCCGTACGCTGTGGGCGAGGCCTTTTTGGTACTTTTGTGACTGTTTGACAAAAGTGCCTCGCCGTAAGGGCGAAACCCGTAGATCGCCGTTGCGCATCCAATGGATATGTACACCGGGATAACGATTGAGTAATTGGGTACATATCCATTCGATGGGTAATGGCCACTTTGGGTTACGGATATATACACCGCCCCGATAAAAGCGCTTCGCGCCAGATCGCATCCTTGGGCAGCGACTACAGATTTAAAGAAGCAGACCGCAAGGCGATTTTCCCTTCTGCGCCAGGCACATCGTGCAGTGATATCCGCGATGTTTCCGGCAGCGCCAAACCACCTGCCAACGCGAGCACGGCAACCGCCATCAGGTAAAACGCAGGTGACAGGTTGCTGCCGGTGGTGCTGATCAGCCAGGTGGCAACCAGCGGTGCCGTACCGCCAAACAAGGTGTAGGCCATGTTGTAGGTGATGGCCGACGCGGTATAGCGGGTACGGGTTGGGAAGGTTTCGGATAGTAAAGCGGCGGTCACCACGCCACACAGCACCGCGCCAATGGCCAGCAGCATGACGCCGATAACCGACGCCGCGAACCCTCCGGAGCTGGCCATTAAAAAGGAGGGGTACACCGCCACGATCAACAGTGCACAAGCGGTCATGACCGTGACACGACGCCCGACCCGGTCTGAGTACCAGCCCGCCAGCGGGCAGATGGCGGCGGCGAATACCAGGGCGATCAACGACACCAGCAACGCCATTGCACGGCTCAGCCCGCCAGCCACTTGCAGGTAGGTGGCGAAGTAGGTGGTGAACATATAACGACAATGCGGTGAGTGAGACAAAGGCCCCCAGGCAGCAGATTGCCGCGCCATGGTTGCGCAAGGTCTCTTTGAGCGGGGAGTGGGCGACGTCATGCTCTTGGGTGACGGCCTGGAACGCCGGGGTTTCATCCAGTTTGCTGCGCATATAAAGGCCGACCAGTCCCAATGGTGCAGCGATCAGGAAGGGGACGCGCCAACCCCAGCTGTTCATTGCGTCTGCCGAAAGGGTCGCCTCAAGGGCGTAGGCCGCCACGGCGGCTGCGGCGAACGCGGAAAAGGTTGATACCGGTACAAAGCTGCCGTACCAGGCTCGTTTATGGTCCGGGGCATGCTCCATCAGAAAGGCACAGGCGCCTGCGTATTCGCCGCCAGCGGAAAAGCCCTGGGCGCAACGGATCAGCGTCAATAAAATCGGCGCCATCACGCCAATGGCCGCATAGGTGGGTAACACGCCGATCAACGTGGTGGCGGCAGCCATCAGCAGGATGGTCATGGCCAAGGTTCGCTTGCGGCCGATGCGATCACCGAGCATGCCGAAAATCACTCCGCCCAGCGGGCGAAAGGCAAAAGCCACAGCGAATACTGCAAAGGTCTTGAGCAGTGCTGCACTGGCATCTTCGCTGGGGAAGAACTGCTGCGCGATGGTGGTCGCCAAAAAGCCATACACGGCGAAATCAAACCACTCGACAAAATTGCCGATCGAAGCGGCGACAATCACTTTTTTGAGCGTTTTCGGGCTGACTTGCCCAGTCGTGGTAGTTGCCATGGGAGCCTCGAGCGTTCGTCAGTGATTAACCGATTATCGAGGCTGTTGCATGGCAGGAGCGCTTCAAAAGTGCCCTCGGCGTAGTCAGGAGCGACGCTCGGCGCCGATGTTTTGCTGCAAGAAAATATTGATCAGGGTGCGTGTCACGTTGGGCAATGCCTCGAGGTCGCGCACCAGAATGCTGCGCTCGCGGATACGCCAGGGTTCATCCAGTTCGATGATCGACAAGCCCATGGTCTTCTGATGGCGCAGCGCCGAGGACTCGGGGAGGATGGCCAGGCCCACGCCAGCTTCGACCATGCGGCACATGGCTTCGAAGCTGTAGACCTTGATCCGCATGTTCAAGGTCTGGCTGCTCAAGGCGACCTGTTCATTCAAGAAGCGCAGCAGTGTGGTGCCTTCGTGCAAGCCAATGTGCGGGTAGGCGAGGGTTTCGGCCAGTTTGACCTTTTTGCGTTTGGCCAAGGGGTGATTGAGGGGGGTGACCAAGATGAGTTGGTCGGTGCTGAAGTGGATCACCTGCAATCCATCGGCTTTGATCGGGCCGGCGATGATGCCCATGTCTGTCGTACCGTCCATCACGCCCCGCACGATATCGCGGCTCAAGCGCTCCTGAAGATCGACTGTCACGCCGGGGCGTTCGGCCAGAAAGCCAGCGAGGATTTCCGGTAAGAACTCGGTGGCTGCGGTGGTGTTGGCAAAGATTCTGATATGCCCGCTGGCTTCGGCGCCATATTCGGTGAACTCATTTTTCATGTAGTCCACCTGACGCATGATCACCCGCGCATGGTTGAGAAACAGCTTGCCAGCCGGCGTCAGTTCGACGCCCCGGCTGTCCCGATAAAGCAGGCTGCTGGCGAGGCTTTCTTCGAGGCTTTTGATCCGCGCACTGGCCGCCGCTGGCGACATGAATGCCTTGCGCGCGCCTTGGGTCATGCTGGGGGATTCGGCGATTTGAATGAACAGGCGCAGGTCGACTAAATCGAAGTGCATGGCAGGTTTCCACTGGGCTTGAATGCTGTTCAACACAGTTGGCGTTAACTAGATCCGAACGCCCCCTTACGAAATCGCAGATTCACAGATCGCCGGGCTTTTAGCAATCTTGGTTAAAACAACAAGCCACGAGACATCACCGATGAGCGATAACGAACTGTCCACCTGGATCGGTCGCACCGAGCAGATCCATGATCATCTCAGTCTGAACCTGGTTACCCGCATTGCCGCGACATTGGGTGAGCGCGTTCCGCAAGCCGGTGAGCCCTTGCCCGTGTTGTGGCAGTGGTGCTTCTTCCAGCCTGCCGTTGAAGCGGGCGGCCTTGGCGGCGACGGGCATCCGGCCCGCGGCGGTTTCCTTCCTGCGGCGCATAACCGCAATCGTATGTGGGCGGGTGGCCGCTTCGAGTTTTTCACCCCGCTCAAAGTAGGGGCCGACGCCACGCGTCTTTCCACCATCACCAATGTTCAGGAAAAGCACGGCAGGACCGGCTCGTTGTTGTTTGTCACGGTCCAGCATGACTACCTCCAAGACGGGCAATTGGCGATTCGTGAAGAACAGGACATCGTGTATCGCGAGCCTACGCCGCCCAAACTGGCTGGCGGCGCACCGTTACCGACAGGTACGTGGGAGGAGTCGGTTGCGCCCGATCCAACGTTGTTGTTCCGCTATTCGGCGGTCACGTTTAACGGGCATCGCATTCACTACGACTGGCCTTACGCGACGCAAGTCGAGGGGTATCCGGGGCTTGTAGTGCATGGGCCGCTGATCGCCACGCTCGCGCTGCGCGCGTTTTGCCGTGCCCACCCTGACGCGCGTCTGCGCCGTTTTGCTTATCGCGGTTTGCGGCCATTGATAGCGCCGCAGCCCTTTGTCGTGGGCGGGCGAATCGTAGCGAAGGGCACAGCTGAGTTGTGGGCCGGAAATGCCGAAGGGATCGCACAGCAAGGTGAAGTGACCTTCGACTGACCGTCAGCCAATGGCTTTCAGCACAATAAATACAATAAGGATCAGAGATGAATCCGTATCTGAACGACGACTACAACGCGATCCGCGAGGGTGTGCGTGCCTTGTGCGCCGAGTTCCCGGCGGAATACTGGCGCAAAATCGACGAAGAAAAGGGCTTTCCAGAAGCCTTTGTCAAGGCCATGACCGAGGCCGGCTGGCTGTCGGCGATGATCCCCGAAGAGTACGGCGGCTCAGGATTGGGGCTGGCTGAAGCGTCAATCATTCTGGAAGAAGTCAACCACTGTGGCGGTAACTCCGGCACTGTGCATGGCCAGATGTACAACATGTTTACCCTGTTGCGTCATGGCAGTGAGGAACAAAAACGTTACTACCTGCCCAAGCTCGCCAGCGGTGAATTGCGCCTGCAGTCCATGGGTGTGACCGAACCGACCACGGGCACTGACACGACGAAGATCAAGACCACGGCCGTGCGCAATGGCGACACCTATGTCATCAATGGGCAAAAGGTCTGGATCTCGCGGATTCAGCACTCCGATCTGATGATTTTGCTGGCCCGCACCACGCCGCTGGCCGAGGTGCAGAAAAAGGCCGATGGCATGTCGATTTTCCTTGTCGACTTGCGTGAAGCCATTGGTAACGGCCTGACCGTGCAGCCGATTGCCAACATGGTCAATCACGAAACCAACGAGCTGTTTTTCGACAACCTGCAGATCCCCGCCAGCAGTCTGATCGGTGAAGAAGGCAAGGGCTTTCGCTACATCCTTGATGGGCTGAATGCCGAACGTACTTTGATCGCTGCCGAGTGTATTGGCGATGGTCGCTGGTTCAACGAAAAGTCTGCGCAGTACGCCCGTGATCGCGTGGTTTTTGGTCGCCCGATTGGTCAAAACCAGGGCGTGCAATTTCCGATCGCCGAAGCCCATATCGAGCTGGAGGCCGCCGACTTGATGCGCTGGCGTGCCTGTGAAGAGTACGACAACGGGCGCAATGCCGGCGCGGCGGCCAACATGGCCAAATACCTGGCAGCCAAGGCCAGTTGGGAGGCCGCCAACGCGTGTCTGCAAACCCACGGCGGGTTTGGTTTCGCCAACGAGTACGACGTGGAGCGTAAGTTTCGCGAGACCCGTTTGTATCAGGTAGCGCCTATCTCGACCAACCTGATCTTGTCTTACGTGGCTGAGCACCTGCTCGAGCTGCCGCGTTCTTTCTGACCACGTTTTAACGTTTTGCATGGAGAACGCTGTATGAGTCAGCACACTCAAGCGCTTACTGAGTTTTTGGCCAATCTGCAGTACGCACAGTTGCCTGAAGCGGTGATTGATCGCACCGAAGATTTGTTTCTCGACTGGCTGGGCTCGGCGCTGGCCAGCCAGGGGGCGCACCCGATCCCGCTGTTCGAGCGTTACGCCGCGATGATGGGCCCGGCCAGTGGCCCGGCCGGTATTGTGGTCAGCGGCAAAACCACCTCGGCGTATTTCGCAGCGTTGGTCAATGGCGCCAGTTCGCACCTGGTCGAACAGGATGACCTGCACAACAGCTCGGTGCTGCACCCGGCAACGGTGGTGTTTCCAGCCGTGCTGGCGGCAGCCCAGGCACTGGGTAAAACCGGGCGCGAGCTCATCGTTGCAGCGGTAGCGGGCTATGAAGCGGGGATTCGCATCGGTGAGTTTCTTGGCCGCTCGCACTATCGCATCTTCCACACCACCGCCACGGTGGGCACGCTGGCGGCCGCCGTAGGTGTCGGCAAGTTGATGGCGTTCAATCAAGTGCAATTCACCCGTCTGCTCGGCACTGCCGGGACGCAAGCGGCAGGCTTGTGGGAGTTCTTGCGCGACGCGGCGGATTCCAAGCAGTTACATACCGCAAAAGCCGCCGCTGACGGCCTGCTGGCCGCCTACCTGACGGCTGAAGGGCTGACTGGCGCGCAGAACATTCTGGAAGGCGAGCAGGGTATGGCGGCCGGGATGTCCAGCGATGCCGATCCGCAGAAGTTGTCGGATGGCTTGGGCGAGCGCTGGGCGCTGGTTGAGACTTCGTTCAAGTATCACGCGTCGTGTCGTCACACCCACCCGGCGGCAGACGCATTGCTGGCGCTGATGCACCGCGAAAACCTCGGCGCGGACGACATCGCTGGCGTCACCACGCGCGTTCATCAGGGCGCCATCGATGTGCTGGGGCGGGTGCAGGTGCCGCAAAGCGTGCACCAGGCCAAGTTTTCGATGGGCACGGTGCTGGGCTTGATTGCCGTGTACGGCAAGGCCGGGTTACCCGAATTTCATCAGCATGCGCTCACCGATTCTCGTGTGGCCGACTTCCGCGACAAGGTGCGCATGGTGCTGGATGAGGAGGTTGACGGCGCCTATCCGCAGCGTTGGCTGGGGCGCGTGGAGGTGACCACGGTTGCAGGGCAAACCTTGCACGGGCGCATCGACGAACCCAAAGGTGATCCGGGCAATACCCTGAGTCGTGCCGAGCTGGAAGACAAGTTTCGACGCCTGTTGGCGTTCTCCGGCGCGCGCACCGAGCAGCAGGCGACGCAGCTGATCGGCTTGGTCTGGCACCTGCGTGAGCTGAACGATTTGGGCGCGCTGACCACAACCACGACGCATGCAGGGAGCGCAGTATGAACACCCTCACGACTAAACCTCGCCCGCTTGACGGTATTACGGTTGTCAGCCTGGAACACGCTATCGCTGCGCCGTTCTGTACCCGGCAACTGGCTGATCTGGGCGCGCGAGTCATCAAGATTGAGCGTCCCGGTTCCGGCGATTTTGCCCGCGACTATGACGAGCGAGTCAATGGCTTGGCTTCGCATTTTGTCTGGACCAATCGTTCCAAGGAAAGCCTGACGCTGAACGTCAAGCAGGAGGAAGCGGGGCAGGTGCTCGACAAGCTGCTGAGCACCGCCGATGTGCTGGTGCAGAACCTCGCACCGGGGGCGGCACAGCGCATGGGGCTGTCTTTTGCCGACCTGCATAAGCGCTTCCCGCGATTGATCGTCTGCGATATTTCGGGTTACGGCGAAGGCGGCCCCTACGAGCAGAAAAAAGCCTACGACCTGTTGATCCAGAGCGAAGGCGGCTTTTTGTCTGTCACCGGCGGGCCGGGTGATGACGAGATGGCCAAGGCCGGTTGTTCGATTGCCGATATTGCTGCCGGCATGTATGCCTACACAGGCGTGCTCTCGGCACTGTTGTTGCGCGATAAGACCGGTGAGGGCGGCCGCGTCGATGTGTCGATGCTGGAAAGCCTGGTGGAATGGATGGGCTACCCGCTGTATTACGCCTACCAAGGCGCGACGCCACCGCCAAGAGCCGGGGCGGCCCACGCGACCATTTACCCCTATGGCCCGTTCCCGACCGGTGACGGCGGTACGGTGATGCTCGGTCTGCAGAATGAGCGTGAATGGCGGCAGTTTTGCGACAAGGTGTTGCTGAGACCTGATCTTGTCTCTGACACACGCTTTAATACAAACGCGCAACGTTCTGAGAACCGTACCGAATTGCGGGCAATCATTGTTCAGACGTTTGCCGCAATGACGGCTGATGAAGTGATTGCACGGCTGGACACGGCGTTGATAGCCAACGCGCATGTCAATGACATGGCCGGTGTCTGGGCGCATCCGCAGCTTGAGGCGCGTGATCGTTGGCGTGAGGTGGATAGCCCGGCCGGTAAGTTGGCGGCGCTACTGCCACCGGGGCGTAACACGGCGTTCGAGCCGCGTATGGATGCGGTGCCAGAGTTGGGGCAACACACCGACAGCCTGCTGGCGGAACTGGGTTATGAGGCGGATGAGATTCAGCGCCTCCATCAACAAGGAGCGGTGTGAGGCCGACGCCTCACTTTGCAAGCACGGAGCTGATACATGCACACAACCCTGATTCGCTCGGCGCTGTTTGTGCCAGCCACGCGGCCGGAGCGCATTCCCAAGGCGCTGGACAGCGGCGCCGATGCCGTGATCGTCGATCTCGAAGACGCCGTGGCAGAAGACTTCAAAGTTCAAGCACGCGCCAATCTGCAGGCCTGCCTGGAGGCCAACCCTGAGGCTCGAGTGCTGGTGCGGGTGAATGCGCCGCAGCACCAGCAGCAGGCCGATGACCTGGCGCTGTGCGCGCGTTACCCAGGTGTGGTCGCGGTCTTGCTGCCCAAGGCCGAAAGCGCGGCACAGGTTGAGCTGGCCGCGTCTTGCGGCAAACCTGTCTGGCCCCTCATCGAGAGCGCTAAAGGTTTGCAGACGTTGCCTGAAATTGCCCGGGCCCGCCAGGTTGAGCGTCTGAGTTTCGGGGCGCTGGATCTGGGCCTGGACCTGGGATTGATGAGCGGCACGGCTGCGGCGCAGCGCATGCTTGACCAGGCCCGCTACGCTATTTTGCTGCACAGCACGCTGGCCCGTTTGGCGCCGCCGCTGGATAGCGTTTTTCCCGACATTAAAAACCCGGAAGGCATGACCCGCATGGCTGAAGATGCCCGAGACATGGGCTTTGGCGGCCTGTTGTGCATTCATCCAAGCCAGGTGGCATTGATTCATGCGGCGTTTATGCCTGGCCCCGAAGAACTGGACTGGGCCCGTCGGGTACTGGACGCGGTCGCCACTGGGGGCGGGGTTTATGTCGTTGATGGGCAGATGGTCGATGCACCTGTGATCGGGCATGCCCGGCACGTTCTAAATCGGGCAGGCGTGACGTCTGCCTGACCCGAAAGAAACCCCTGCAGTACTCAGCACTACCAAACAATAACAACAAGAGGTACATGCCCCATGTTTAAACACACCCTTAAAGCTCTGGTTTGCGCCTTGCCACTGTTCGCTGGTCTGGCTAGCGCGGCAGACCCCATCAGTATCAAGTTCGCCCACGTGGTTGCCGAACATACCCCCAAGGGGCAGGGCGCCCTGATGTTTAAAAAACTGGCGGAGGAGCGTCTGCCGGGTCAGGTGAAGGTGGAGGTCTATCCGAACTCCTCGCTGTTTGGTGATGGCAAGGAAATGGAAGCGCTCTTGCTGGGCGACGTCCAGTTGTTGGCACCGTCACTGGCCAAGTTCGAGCACTATTCCAAGCCCATCCAGATTTTTGACCTGCCGTTTCTGTTCAACGACATCCATGCGCTTGATCGCTTCCAGCAAAGTCCTGAAGGCCAAGGGCTGCTCAAGTCCATGGAAGGCAAGGGGATTACCGGCCTTAATTACTGGCATAACGGTATGAAGCAATTGTCGGCCAACAAGGCGCTGCACGAGCCCAAGGATGCACGCGGTTTGAAGTTCCGTGTGCAGGCGTCGGCTGTATTGGATGAGCAGTTCAAGGCGCTGCGAGCAGCTCCGCGCAAGATGAGCTTCGCCGAGGTGTATCAAGGCCTGCAAACGGGTGTGGTAAACGGTACAGAGAACACTTGGTCGAACTATGAGAGCCAGAAAGTCAATGAGGTGCAAAAGTACTTCACCGAGTCTGATCACGGCGCCATTGACTACATGGTGATCACCAACACCAAGTTCTGGAACAGCCTGCCCGAAAACGTGCGCACCACGCTGGACGAGGTCATGGCCGAGGTCACGGTTGAGGTGAACAAACAAGCTGAAGAGCTGAACCGCTCCTCCAAGCAAACCATCGTTGACTCGGGAACCAGCGAGATCATCACCCTCACGCCGGAGCAGCGTGAGCAATGGCGAGATGCGATGCGCCCGGTCTGGAAAAAGTTTGAAAACGACATTGGTGTCGACCTGATCAAGGCAGCGGAGCAATCCAACCAAAGCAGTTAAGGCCTCAATTGCCGCCGGTATTCACAGATGCGCTTACCGGCGGCATTGCCAAGGTGCGACAGCCTGCAAGGCCTGTCGCGCCTTGGCTTGATTGGTTTTAGTCGTCGCTTTGTGACCGCTCTATCAAGGGAGATAGCCCATGGACGCCTTTTTTCGTGTCTGGAACCGTGTGGAAGAAATACTGGTGGCGTTCCTGCTCGCAGGCATGACCCTGGTGACGTTCTCGTACGTGGTGTTCAACAACCTTTACGGTGTTTTTTATTCGCTGGGCGACTCTTTGCCCTTCGCCAACGACGCCATGCTCAGCATGGGTGACGGCATTTTGTATATCGCCCAGGAGATGACCTGGAGCGTGGCGCTGACCAAGGCCATGTTTGGCTGGTTGATCTTTGTCGGGCTGGCCTGGGGCGTGCGCATTGGCGCTCACATTGGCATCGATTTGCTGGTGCGCCAGTTCCGCCCTGAAAACCAGCGTCGCGTAGCGTTGCTGGCACTGGTGATCTGCCTGGGTTACTGCGCGCTGATGGCTTATTCCAGCGAACAGTGGGTCGCCACGCTGTACAGCGTCGGGACCAGCGCCGAAGACCTGGACCGTTTCGGTATTCGACAGTGGCAGATCGTAATGATCGTGCCGATCGGCTTTGCGCTGATGTTCCTGCGGTTCCTGCAAGTGTTTATCCGTGTGATCCAGGGTAAACAGCAAGGGCTGGGCATGCACAGTGAAGTGGACGAGGCCGTGAAGCTGGCCGAAAACGACACGTCGGAGACCGTCAAATGACTATCAGTTTTCTATTTGTCGCTCTGTTCGTGCTGATGTTCATCGGCATTCCGGTGGCGATTTCCCTGGGACTGTCCGGGGCCATGACGATCCTGTTCTTCAGTAACGACTCGGTGCGTTCACTGGCAATCAAACTGTTCGAAACCAGTGAGCACTACACGCTGCTCGCCATTCCTTTCTTTCTGTTGTCGGGCGCTTTCATGACCAGCGGCGGTGTGGCTCGCCGCCTGATTGACTTCGCCAACGCCTGCGTCGGCCATATCAAGGGCGGCCTGGCCATTGCGGCGATCATGGCGTGCATGCTGTTTGCCGCATTGAGCGGATCATCGCCGGCTACGGTGGCTGCGGTGGGCTCTATCGTCATCGCCGGGATGGTGCGCTCTGGGTACAAACAGGAATTTGCCGCCGGTATCGTCTGTAACGCCGGTACCTTGGGCATCCTGATTCCGCCGTCGATTGTGATGGTGGTGTACGCCACGGCCACCGAAACCTCGGTAGGCAAGCTGTTTATGGCCGGTGTTGTTCCAGGGCTGTTGCTGGGCGTCGTGTTGATGATCACCATCTACATCCTGGCGCGGATCAAAAACATGCCCGCTTTGCCTCGTGCATCCTTCAAGGAAATCGTCACGGCGGGCCGCAAGGCAGGCTGGGGCCTGATGCTGATCGTGATCATTCTGGGCGGTATCTATTCAGGCATGTTCACACCGACCGAGGCGGCGGCTGTGGCGGCGGTATATGCCGCGTTCGTGGCCATCTTCATTTACAAAGACATGACCTTTCGCGAATGCCCGAAGGTGATTGTCGAAGCCGGCAAGCTCAGCGTGGTGCTGATGTTTATCATCGCCAACGCCATGCTCTTCGCGCACGTGCTGACCACAGAACAGATCCCGCAGTCGATCACCGCCTGGGTCGTTGAGCAGGGCTTTACGCCGATTGAGTTTTTGCTGGTGGTGAACGTCGTCTTGCTGGTGGCAGGCACCTTTATGGAGCCGTCGGCGATCATTTTGATTTTGGCGCCGATCCTGTTCCCGATTGCCATGCAATTGGGTATCGACCCGATCCACTTGGGCATCATCATGGTGGTGAACATGGAAATCGGGCTGATCACTCCGCCAACCGGGCTCAACCTGTTTGTCACCTCGGCCGTGACAGGGATGCCACTGACACGTGTGGTGCGCGCAGTATCGCCGTGGCTGCTGGTGATGCTGGCGTTCTTGATTCTGGTGACGTACGTACCGTTTGTGTCGCTGGCACTGCCGAACTGGCTCGGGATGTAAGCGCCACTAAAAGTGCAAAGGGCCTGCACGTGAGCAACGTGCAGGCCCTTTTTATTGCGGTTTTTGTAGTCGCTGACCAAGTGTGGGGCTGCGATGCGGACGGCAGGCCGCCTCATGTTTGATCAGCAACTACTGTGCTGCCGGTTTTACTACCAGAGTGGAACTACATAGCTGACATAGAAGCGGTTTTCGTCTTGTTCGGTGGCGCCTGTGATATCCGGGCTGGCGTGGGCATTACGCCAGGTCACGCCCAGGCCTTTAAAGGTGCCGGTCGGGACTTGATAGGCAACGGTGATGTTGCGTTCCCATTCGGTGGTGGTGCCTTGCGCGGTACGAATGTCATCACCGTGGGCGTAGGACGTTGCGAAGGTTAGACCATTGATGCCCAGCTTGCTGAAGTCATATTTGTACTGTGCCAACCAGGTGCGTTCGCCCGCATGCTGGAACTTGTTCAGTTGCATGTTGGTGATGGTCGGTGTGTCGGCACCTGAACCAGGGCCTTGACGGTTGTCGCCGCTGTTCAAACCGGAATCCAGGTACGGGAAGTCACTGTCGCCGCTGTTCTTCTGTATGCCGAGCCCGACGGTATGGCCGTCCAGGGTGTAGCTTTCCAGCAGGCTGACAGTGGACTGGTTGATGCGACCCTTGGAGACGCCATTGTCGTACAGGCCGGCAGCGGAATAGTCCTTGTCGCCATCCGCGTTGCCGCCCACTCCAAGGCTGCGGTACAAGCGTACGTCGGTGTCAAATGCACCTACTGCCACCGCGTCGTGACGTTTGGCCCCCAAGTAGAACTGCTGGTAGTAATCTTCAAGGTTGGAGTACCACAGGCTGAGGGTGGTGCCCGGCAAGCCGGTGTAGTCGGCACCGCCGTAGAGGAAGCGATCGCTTTCTTTGGTACCGCCAGCGGTGATCATGCCCTGGTCGCCGGTTTCGTTGCGGATTTTGCTCTTGAGGATGTCACCTGCGGTGAAGGTGAAGTCGGTCAAGTCCTTGGACACCAGTTGCACGCCGGTGTTGGTCTGCTGGTACAAGCGGCCGTCGGTGTTGGCCAGAACCGGGTTGTTGCCGAATAGCGTGCCGACACGCAGTTCATCTTTGGCAAAGCGCATTTTGAAGGTTGGGCTCAGCACGCCGAACTGGTCGGCGGACTTGCCGTCGTCCAGCGGAAACATGCTGCCTGGATAGCGCCCCTGGTGAGACTTGTCATTCAAGTCACCACCGGAGTCCAGTTTCAGACCGTAGAACCCCTGCAAGTCCAGACCAAAGCCAACGGTGCCTTCGGTATAACCAGACTTGAAGTTGAATTCAAAGCCCTGACCCCAATCACGAACGCTGTGGGCCTTGGCGTTGCTGTTCACCACATCGCGGCCTTGCTGGTTGAGGTAGCGGTTGAGCAGGGTTAAATCGGCATGGCTGTCATCGATAAAGTCTGCGTGTGCTGACAGCATAAAGCTCGCCATGGCGACCCCCACCATAGGGCTTGCTAACTTCTTCATTGATCCCGGTCTCCGACATTATTCTGAAATGAAAGCGTCAAACGCTTCACATAATTAGGCGATTCTCATGTGACAGTTCTGAGTCAAAAGCGGGTTTTGGTAGATGAAATTAAATTTAAGAAAGTCAATGGATACGGGAGGTTCAGGGTGTTTTTGGACTATTTTGGCCCGCCCGCGGACGGCCCTGTGAGTGCCGCAGGAGCAGCCTGAAAATGACAGACGTTGAATGCTAGATCAGACGCTTGGAGTGCTCATCACGCACTTGAAATTCATATGAAAGGGGTCTTGGAATGACAGCGGACAAAGCTTGCCCAGTGGTTCTGCGAAACCGTGAAACGCTGGAAATCCTGGCCTTTGAGCATCCTTTGGCTGGATTGCAATTGGTCAAAGGCAGCGTAGAGCTGGGTGAATCATCCGATGAGGCAGCGGTGCGAGAACTGATGGAAGAAGCTGGGATTCGATCCTCGGCCAAACAAGCGTTGGGCGCGTGGTATTCGACGTCAACTGGGCATGTATGGGCGTTTCATGAATGCCATGTTGCTCATGAACTTCCTGATACCTGGGTGCATTTTGCGCAAGATGACGGAGGCCATGAATTCAGATTCTTTTGGCATCCGTTGATGAGTGAACCGTCAGAGAGCTGGCATCAGGTGTTCAACGGCGCTTTAAGCTTTCTTCAGCGGGTCTACAATCAACGTTCAACTGGAGGATGAGTATGAAGAAAATCTTAGGCTTGGCGGCGCTGGGCATGTTGGTTGGGTGTTCGGCTAATCAGTCCAAAGAGACGGAATATCAGGAAACCCGAGAGTGCATGACCTACCGCTCAATGATGACCGCCCCCATGGCGCCGGACGCCATGCAGCGCCTCAGGGAGGCGTGCGAAAAATCGAGGTCTTGAAAGCGGAACAGCTTCCAGAATTGCGGAACAAAAAACAAAGGGCCTGCGCGCTGAAAGCGTGCAAGCCCTTGAATTGTTTGGTGCCCGAAGCCGGAATCGAACCGGCACGTCCTTTCGAACGGGGGATTTTAAGTCCCATGCGTCTACCAATTTCGCCATTCGGGCGGTAGCGCTGTAAAGCGGGTCAAGCAGGCGGTGCGCTGTGCGCGGTTGACTCAGTAGCCTGCGTGACAGGTGGACGAATATATAGAGCCTGCGCCGATGAGGCAAGTTGGTAATTGCATTTTTAGTGACTTTTTTGAGTTTTTGTCGCGATTAAAACTCTCGAAAAATCAGAGGGCTAGGTGAATCCGGGAAGCCTCGTGATGGATTATTCGCCCTAGGGGCGCAGATAAAAACATGCATCAAGTCACATGAGGTCGTCTGCTCCGTCCGATTTACGTGGAGCACAGACCGCATTTGCCGCACTTTGCTGGCGTTGCGGTCATGACAATAACTTTTAACTGGCTGTAGTCGCTGATGCACAGGGGAGGTGACTTGTTCGGAAACAGTTTCTTACATGAGGCTGACACTATTGCGAACTAATCTTTGGCGATTAAACGTTAATTATCACGACGTTAAGGAATCAAGATGCAAAGGAAGGCGAGATGTAAATGGCTGCCGTTTTTGTTCATGCCGCTGTTATCCGGCTGTATTTCAAAGGGTATGCGAGAGGAAGCAGAACAATCAAGTCATGGGCCGGACGCGATTGTTGAAGTTCCTGCTAGCCCCGCATTGATTGATAACTGCTCAGTGGGTTGTCCGCTGGGAGGCGGTGCGGTAAATATTTACCGGCACAGTTATACGCTCAATAACAATGCTTCAACCAAGTTTGCTAATTGGGTGGCATATAAAATCACTAAATCCGGCCAGGGCTTCGGGCGTAAGCGTCACTGGCTTACGGATCCTGACATCCCAGTAGGAGAGACGCTCAGCCCCGCGGATTACAAAGGCGCAAGCGCCGCATTGAAAATCAACCGCGGCCATCAGGCGAATCTCGCTTCCATGGCTGTAATGCCAGATTGGGAATCTCTGAACTACTTGTCCAATATCACCCCGCAGAAAGCAGATTTGAATCAAGGGCCGTGGGAGAAACTTGAGGTCAAGGAACGGGAGCTCAGTAATAGAACCACTATTGAGCATGTTTATGTGCTAACGGGTCCTTTGTATGAGCGTTATATTGGGACTTTGCCTGGAACAACTAAATTACACACGATTCCCAGCGGTTACTGGAAAGTCATTTTTACCGGTAGCCGTCCTGATGATGGAATGTTTGCTTCTTTTTTAATGGATCAAGATACGCCGCGCACCGCGAACTTTTGCGACTATCAGGTCACTCTTGAAGAGGTCGAGAGGCGGTCTGGGTTAATAATGTGGAGTGGGCTGGGGAGTCAAGAAAAAACAGCGTTGCGTACTGTTAAAGGTCGATTGCCCACACTGATTGGCTGCTCGTGATGATCTGGCCGCTGAGTGATGACATCGCTCAACTTTCTGTTACGGCGTGTCATTGCGCGTGCCTTTCGCCATTCTGGCGTGCGGTGCCCTGTAGGGGAGGGGTCACACTGTCTTTGCAGGTACAGGTCTACGTGCCAGGTATAGAAGCCAGCCTGTCACAAAAAACAGCGGCATGCAGGCAGAGGCCATTAATACTGCAATCCGGCCTGCGATGCCGAAGTAGCTGCCGACATGCAGTGTGAAATTGCTGATCAGGAGCCGATCAATAACGGGTTGATCCGTGTAGCGTTTATGAGTCATAACCTCACCTGTTTGCGGATCGACGATAAGCTCATTGAGGGCGCCTGGATGTTCAGGTGCAGTAAGCACATAAAAGAGAATCACAGGTTGGCCCTGTGTCTCGGGTAACCGCAAACTCCACTCGCCCAGTTGCGGGCCGACAGCACGTGAAATGTCTTCCCGCAAGGTTGTTTTGTCGATCTGAAACGAGGTGTTTTGCGCTGGCTCAGTGGCGGGCCGTACGGGACGCACATGACGCAGGCCCTCGTAATTGCCGGACACCACCGCATTGCCCTTGAGTGGCGGTGCATCTTTTCGTGTAACTGGCCGGTATCGCGGTCGAAATACCTGACTGTCGGTGGGGTGTGGCCTGTGGGGGCCGCGAACACAACGCGTCCGTTGCTCCCGAGTGATGTAACCGTCAAACCTGTTGAGTGTTCCAAACGGTCAATCAGTTCAGCCGGTGGTAAAGGGGACAAATGGCTAGACGCGCAGTGGTACAAACCCGGGTTGAGCAGATCAATCAGTTCGTCTTGAAAGGACAGTATCGCTCCCGAAATACCGACGACTGTCAGAATGGCTCCCAGCGTAAGGCTCAGCAATCCATGAATGTGAAACAAACGCTTTTTCCACACGGCAAACACCCGGCATTGTTATGGCTGTTGAGTACCAGGCGCTGTTGACCGTTCTGCCATCAACCGTCAACAGCGCCCGAGCGCAGATGCCAGAGGTGCCGGGTCAGACGCCAGCAGCCTTCAAGGCTTAGTGAGGGGTTTGAGGGGTTAGAAGTTGTAGTTGGCGGTCAGGGTGGCACTGCGGCCGGCACCCGGTGTTGCCCAGCCCGCAGCGGTGTTGCTGCCACCGCGCACGTTGGTGTAGTAATCCTTGTTAAACAGGTTGTCTACATTCAATTGCAGGTCCAGATTGCGATTGATCTTGTAGTCGACCATGGCTCGATGAGTGACATAACCCTTTACCTGAATGTTTGAGTCTTCGTCAGTGCTGTCGACGCGCTGCGAGCTTTGAGCAGTCAAGCCATAGCCCACTTGCCAGTCACGGGACAGGTCATAGGTTGTCCAGACGTTCAACGATTTACGAGGTGTGAAGGGCAGCGGATTGCCTTTGTTTGGGTCTCCTGAGGTAGCCGCTACGAGATCGGATACACCTTGCAGCACTTCACTTTTGAGATAGGTGTAGTTGGCGAAAATCGACCAATCTTTAGTGATGAGGCCCGATGCGCCAAGGGTGATCCCGTCTACGCGTGCACGCCCTTGTAACTGTTGCTCGGGAATGAGCGGGTCTCCGGAGCTGACTTTGTAGTTGGTACGCTCATTGCGAAAGATCGAACCGGTCAGGGACAGCTTCTCGTTGAGCAAGTCCCACTTGGTACCGAGTTCATAAAGCTTGGCGGTTTCAGGCGCGACATTGCAGTTATCGGCGCGGGCCAGTGCGTTCAGGCATGAGCCGTTAACAGTCGCGTCGGACGGTGTTTTTGAATTGCTGAAGGCGAAGTAAAAGCTGCCTGTTTCAACGGGTTTGTAAACCAGCCCGGCACGCCAGGAGAACAGGTCTTCATTATTTTCAGACCGCGTGCGCGATTGCAGGTTGCCGTTGGTAGCGTAGGTTTTGGCGATCATTGTGTCTTCGTTGCGTTCATACCGCATGCCCCCATTGATCTCCCAATGTTCATTGAGTTTGAGAGTGTCAAAGGCATAGAGCGCGTTATTGGTCAGGTCGCCGTCGTTGTGCCCGCTGCGGTAGTAGTTTTGCGGACCGTCGTAATGTGAGTTCGGGTTGCGGATATCCATTGGCACATAGCTATACGTTCCGCCGTTGGCAGTGCGTTGCGCGTTACCGGAGTTGAGGTCATAGAGCTCTTTACTTAACGCCACGCCCACCACCAACGTGTGATCAATAAAGCCGGTGGCGAATTTAGACGTCATATCGGTCTGGTTAAACAACATGGTGTTCTGGGTATCCAGAACCGTACCCCGCGGGCCGGCAGGGGTGAATGTGCCGGGCAATGAGCATCTCGCGCCCCCGGGTGTCACGCCCGAGCTCAGGCACCATGTGCCTTGGGGCGGGTTAACCGTGGCTTTTTGATCCGTTACGCTGTAGCGCGTGATGTTGCTGACCTTCAAGGCATCACTGAAGTCATGTTCAAACTTGGCGGTCAGAGAGTTGACCTGATCAATCTGTTGGTCAACGTTGCTGTAGCCGTAGTAATTACTGCGTTTAACGCCGGGCAAGGTTCCACCCTTTAAGAAGGGTATGCCGTAATCGGGCGTGTTTTTGTCTTCTTGATGCAGGTAACTCAGTGTAAATCGAGTATCTGTGCCCAGGCCGAAGGCGATCGACGGTGCAATGCCCCAGCGGTTGTAATCCACTTTATCGCGCTCTGAAACGTTGTTGCCGTGAGCCATCAGATTGAGGCGAAAAGCAGTGGTGTCATCTATCTGACGGTTGATATCGGCCGTGGTGCGTTTGTAGCTGTCTGTGCCGATACCCGCGCTCAAATGGGTGAAGTCGGTCAAGCTCGGGGCTTTACTGACCAAGTTGATGGTGCCGCCAATGGCGCCTACCCCTGAGTACACCGAGTTGGCGCCGCTGATGACTTCCACCTGCTGCAAGTTGAACGTATCTGAACGGCTGTATTGGGCACTGTCACGAATCCCGTCGACAGTGATGTCGTTGCTGGCTGAAAACCCGCGCATGTTCAGCGAGTCTCCAAAGCCACCACCGCCTTCACCGGCGTTGAAGGTGATGCCAGGCACCGTGCTCAGTACGTTTTGCAATGACAGCAAATTCTGCTGCTTGATCACCAGTTCCGGGACGATGGTGATGGTCTGCGGTATATCGCGCAGCGGCTCGGTGTACTTGGGGGAGGAGGGTTGCGGTTGCAGGGACGGAGCATCTTTTTGACCGTCGACAGTGGTGACACTCAACTCGAGCGGTTTGTCGACTGCAGCGGCCATAGAGGTCTGGCTTGCGATTGCCAGCCCGATTGCGCATGCCAAGTGGTTCTGCGTTGAGGTGGGTAGCTTCAACAGATTTTGCATCATGTTCCCCTGTTTAATTCATATGGTGCTAAAGCCAACGATAATTATTACTATTAGCGTCTTGTTCGAAGCGCCCCCTCACTCGGTATTGCCGAGCGAAAGCAGTCGAAGAAAGGGCGGGAAATCCTGAAGTGAAGCGCGTGTCATCAGGGCAGTGCCTGGCGGCCTGGAGCCTGCGCTGTAAAGCCTGGAGAATTTAAATGCTCATGCGTTGCAGGGCTGCGGTGAATCAGTCAAACAGTACGGAGGTTTGGTCATGTTTGACCCGATCGTGAAAGGCCATGAAATTAATTCGCCTCTGGCACCTGTCCTGTTGGCTGTAGAGAGAAAGCAAAATGATGTTCGCCAGGTTCCGCCCCACAGCCATCCTCATGGTCAATTGCTCGGCACCTTTACGGGCTTGGCGACAGTCGGTATTGGCGATGATTTACAGCAGTGGATTGTCCCGGCCATCCATGCGGTCTGGATCCCGCCCAATATGCGCCACTCTTCGGTGTCTCACGGTCCGTTTCACGGCTGGAGCGTGTTTGTTGATGAGCAGGCGTGCGCGCGCTTGCCTGCTTCGCCGCGAACGTTTCGCGTATCCAGACTGTTGCGGGAGGCGGTTGGCCGGGCAGCTACCTGGCAGACACTCACACTGGGCAGCGCCGAAATGCACCTCGTGGAAGTCATTTTCGATGAAATCGGCAACTTGCCTGAAGAACGCCTTGGGTTGCCGATGCCCTCTGATAGCCGGATTTTACGGATTGCAACTCAGTTCCTCGCGGACTTGACCAGCCAGCGTACCTTGGAAGAGTGGGCGGCCTGGACATCCATCGCGCCGCGAACCGTGAGCCGTTTATTTGTCGAGCAAACGGGGTTCAATTTTGGTGAATGGCGCCAGCAAGCCAGGCTGATGCGAGCTCTGGAAATGCTGGCGCGTGGCGAGCCGGTGACCCGCATTGCGATAGACCTGGGGTATGAGAATCTCAGCGCTTTTATCGCGATGTTCAAAAAACGCTTTGGCGTAACACCCGGCAAATTCACCTCGTAAAGGTGGATGAAGACGGAACTCGGATGTACGAGGCTTTGTGGGTTTTCAGAACAGGGAGATGGGATAAGACAAGGTCAGCCGGTTTTCATCGAAGTTATACGGCATCCAGCTGCGCCGTTCTGTGATGTTACGCCAGCGCAGGTCGAGGTCTTTCAGGGCGCCCTCCTGAATGGTGTAGGCCAGTTCAGTTTCGCGCAGGTATTCACGTCCTCCGGTCTGGCCGTCTGCATGCACGTTGTCGCCTTTAATGTAGCGGTCCATCAGCGCCAGAGCCGGTACATCGAGACCAGTGGCACCTCTTGTTACGGACTGCTCATGGGACAGCTCCTTGGAATAGACCGCCTCATAGGCCTCGAGTGTTTGCTGCGCTCTGCCTTGTAGCAAGTGGATGAATAAGTCAGTGTAAATGCTGGCAAACAAATATGGCGCGGCACCGGCGGCATATAGATCGGCCAGAGCTTGCGGATCTGTCAGGCCACCGGTAGCTGCCAATTGGCCAATTGCCCACGCCGGAGCAACGACGGCATGGCATGCGGCAGTAACCTCGGTGAGTGACGGGTTAACGGAATACGCAAAAGTGTTCAGCGTTTGCCATGATGCGTGGCGGCCTTTGTTCAAGGTTGGCGGACTGCTTTGCGGAGCGGGCGCTTATTGGCGAAGAGTTGCCAGACAATCACTGCGGCCGAGAGTCCAAGCCACGGCAGCAGCAGAGCGTTCAGCGTCTGCCAGCCAAACATGTTGAGCAAGCCGCCGGCGCCAAATGAGCACGCCAGGCCCACCGCAAAAATAGCCATGTCATTGGTTGCCTGTGCCCGGCTTTTTTCCGCCGGGCTGTAGGTGGTAGTCAGCAAGGTGGTGCCGCCAATGAACAGGAAATTCCAGCCAACCCCCAACAGAACCAAAGCGCTGGCAAAGGAATTGAAACCGGTGCCTGTCCAGGTGGTCATGACATGCAACGTCAGCAGCAAAACGCCCAGTAGCATCACCCACAAGGTGCCTATGCGAGAAATCAGTGCGCCAGTGAAAAAAGAAGGCAGAAACATCCCCAGCACGTGCAACTGAATCACCGTCGCGGCAGTCGAGAGCGAATGGTGGTGATGAACCATGGCCAGCGGTGTGGCGGTCATTGCAAGAATCATTACACCGTAGCCGGTCACCGCGCCGAAAAGCGCAACCAGGTACGCAGGTTGCGACACAATCTGCCCCCACGAACGGCCTTTATCGAGCGAAATGGCGATCTTTTCGGTGCTTGGCATTTTCAAAAACGCCAGCACACCCAATGCGAGCGTTGCGGTGATGCTTAACAGGACGAACGAACCGAAATATTGCGGTACCAGCCAGGACTGACCAAGGCGTGCCAAAAGGGGCCCTGCCAGTGCAGCGACTATTCCCCCCGCCAGCACCAGTGAAATGGCTTTTGGCCGGAAGCTATCGTCTGCGACTTCACTTGCGGCAAAGCGGTAAAACTGTGCAAAAGCCTGATAGGTTCCGACAAAGAAAGTGCCCAGCGCAAGCAGCGCCAACGAGTTCAGCCAGATACCGTAGGCGGCCACGGTTCCGCCGAGAATGCCGAGTAGCGATCCGAGCATGAACCCGAACCGTCGCCCGGCCCTGGCCATTAATGATGAAGCGGGGAACATCGCCAGCGCTGTTCCCAAAAACATGCTGGCAATAGGCAAAGTTGCCAGTTCCGCACGGGATGTCATTTGTGCACCCGCCAGTCCGCCAATGGTCATAACTAATACGGAGACAGTCTGGAATAGTGCTTGTGCGCCTGCCAGAACACCTACCTGGTGGTGCATCTGTGTCTTATTCATCTGAGTATGGCCTCAGCCCATGTATTTAAAGTCGAGGCGAAAAGTATGAGAATTGCTGATATATTATTCAAACAAATAATATATAGACTCATCATCAGTAATTTTAATGGACAGAATCCCGATAGATGTACGCCACCTGCAAACCCTCGTGGCCTTGCGTGACAGTGGTAGCGTGTCTCGTGCCGCCTCATGGATGCGTCTGACCCAAGGTGCTTTGTCGCATCACATCAAGGCGCTGGAGGACTTTTTCGGCACGCCCTTGTTTGTTCGCAAATCATCACCGGTGGCCTTTACCCCAGCAGGTAAAAAGCTACTTGAGGCCGCAGACAAAGTCATTCCGCTCCTCAACCAAACTACCCGCGATGTGCTGAAAATGGCCAATGGCACCAGCGGTACGTTGCGTATCGCCGTGGAGTGCCATACTTGTTTCGATTGGTTGATGCCGGCCGTCGATGCTTTTCGGGCGCGTTGGCCGGAAGTGGAGGTCGACCTGGTGTCCGGTTATCACGACGACCCCGTCGGCCTGCTTCATCAACACACCGCAGACCTTGCTTTGGTCTCCTGTTCTGAAAAGGATGAGGAGGGCGTAGATTTTCACCCGTTGTTTCGATACCCGCTGGTCGCTTTGGTGGCCAACGATCATCGCCTGGGGCAAAGCGAGTATTTGGTGGCTGAAGACTTCCGTGACGAAACCCTCGTCACCTATCCCGTCGAAGAGGAGGCACTCGACATTGTCAGGTCTCTGCTGCGCCCAGCCGGGATAAAACCCGTCCGCCGGACAGCTGAACTGACTGTGGCCATTTTGATGCTGGTGGCAGCACGTCGCGGTATCGCCGTACTGCCGCGCTGGGCAGTGCAAACGTATCTGCAACGCCAGTATGTGACAGCCAGACCTATCACTCCTGAGGGGCTGATGTCGGATATCTGGGCGGCTACATTACCGGCAGAGAGCGGCAAGCCTTATGTGGTGGAGTTTATTTCGTTGCTCCGTGAAACCACGGCAGCGGCGATTCCGGATGTTGAATTGATTGGATAATCAGCGTCCTGTGAAATTGATCATCAACCCGATTTATTCTTGTCCATGATGAATACTTTTAGCCTCGGGGAGTATTTTCGTGCGCTGTGGGTGTTAGAAATAGAACGACTCATTGGGCGGGCTGCAGTTTTCTAGGACAACTTCAAGCTCGCCTGCCTGGAGATGCTCGGCGGCGAACTGCCAGCGTACATGGACACGCTCAGTAACCGAACGTGTGGTAATCAGAGCTGGGCGTATGTCATAAAAGTCAGCTGCCCGCGAACCTCTAGCGTCAGGGGTGTACCGTCGCATTTCATGATTTTCTGGCACGCAGAGAGGCATGCACAGCGACTTCTTGCATTTGAAAAGTGCTGGTCTAACCTGACTTTTTGACGTTTCCTGATTAGCACTGATGAGCATTTAGCGGTGTTCTATTTAGAACATGCTGCATCGTAATTAAAAGCTAAGGGTACAGGTTAATCAAAGGGAGTTGAGACCACTATGATGTTTGTCGTTTTTGGTGTGCTGGCATTGGCACTCGTTGTGGGATGGTTCGGGAACAGGAAGTTTTCTCTGTTATTGCTGCTTGTATTCTTTATTTTGGCGGTCAAGGTGTTTCTCTGGGAAATCTACAGCCCGGACTACGGCTACAGAATGCCGTGGATTCAGGTGAATAATGCCTTCAATGAATACCCCACCAGCTCAGCGGTGTGAACAGACTCACTAATAAATCAGCGATGGAGCGCGGGATGTTATGAATAATTCTTCTAACAAGGTAGCTGCAGTTTGGGGTGATTATGTGTCACCTCTGCTCTATGTCTACTTGTTGGGCATGATGGCGGTGATTGCGGGGATATTGACCACCGCCATGACGCTGCAATATGTCGAGGGTGAATTGCCTTGCCCGCTGTGCCTGTTGCAACGCGCCGCCATGCTGGGAGTGTGTTTCGGGATTATCCAGCAGTTCAGGCATGGGTATTCCTATTTCAATGTCGGGGTTTGCCTGGCGTTCTCTGTGTTTCTGCTGATTGTCTCTGTGCGGCAAACCCTGCTTGATATTTACCCGCGGCCGGGGCATGCCTACGTGGGCAGTGCGGTGTTTGGCCTGCATATGCCGGTCTGGTCGGTGATTATTGCGGCCTGCCTGTTGACTGCTCTGGCCCTGCAATTGCTGATCTGGGGAGGCAATAAGGCGGTCGCCGATAAATCTATCGGAATGTATCCGGCCTTGAAGACGATCGCGGTGATGTTGAGCCTTTATGTGATTGCAATCGCAGTGATCAATTTTGTCTCGGTAGGAGTGCAGTGCGAGTTTAACCAGTGTCATACCTTCAGTTATCAGTTGTTGGATTGAGCGGTATGAATAATCGGATTTTGATAAGAAGGGACGAGCATATGAAAACATTGATAGCGTTGGCTTTTATTGGTGCTTCATCGACCTTGGGGCTTTCTGACGCGCAGGCGGCTGAGTACCTGTTTGATGTGACTGACAAGAGCCCTTATAAACAAGCCTATCAGCAAATGCTGGCTTTCCCGGACTGGGTCCGAACGGGGCAAGGGACTTCGACCCCGTTGCAAGAGGTAGAAATTGGTGGGCAAAAATACACACTTGGGCAAATGTGCAAGCCACATGACTGTGGTGACAATCAATTGATTGTTGTTTTCAGCCCGGACAAAAAGAAAGCCTGGGGATTGTTGGCAACACGGTCGACCGATGATCGTTCCTTCAATACGCAACTGCTGGGGGCGCCTGAGGCTGCAATCAAGGATTTTCTGAACAAAACCCTGGAAGAAAATAATCCGCAAGATTGACTAGTTACCGTTACACACGCTGGGTCTGGTTTTGTTTCATTGTGATCAATGAAGCGGGACCAGGCCCAGTTTTTTGTCTGAAATTTACAGGCCAGCGCCTGTTCAAGTGGCGAATAGCGAGTGACAAGCCTTCAACGGGGCATGTGCATGTCCAACAAAAGCGTGAGCAGTTTTTCGCCGGTCATGGGCGCGTGAAAGAAGTTGCCCTGTGCTGCATCAACACCCAGGTGTTGAAGCTGTACGAACTGCTTTTCTGTCCTGACATCGTTGGCAATCACTTTGAGGTGCAGTGATTTTGCAAGCGAGACAATGGAGCTGATGATTTGATTTTTTTTGGGCGAGCCATTTTTGAGCGCGAAGGTCGTGTCGAGCTTGATTTGCGTGAAAGGCATGTCTGCAAGGATATCGAACGGTGAGTCTCCAGCACCAAAATTGCCCAGTGATAATCCGATATGGCTATTCATCAGGGTCGTTATGTTATCGATGCACTCAAGGCTCATTGGGATTTCTATGTGGCCAGAGACCTCAAAGGCAATTTTGTTCAACGGTGTTTCGCGCAGCTTTAGCGTTTCAAGTGCATTGCTTGCAAAATGTTTTGTTTTTAAAAGGGATGCATCAATGATGTACGTGAAAATAATAGTGGGATCGATGTTCAGTGTGTGCCGGTGCAACTGGGTGGCATTGGCTAAGACAGTGAAAAACTGGTTCCAGTGAAGGGTGTATTCAGGGGGGCATGGCTCGTGATTGCCAGGCTTGCTGGGGGCGGGATAACCCCAGGTGGCCGTGACTTCAATACCTGTCAGCGCTTTTGTCTGCGTACAGTACTGAGGCTGAAAGTAGGTTGTCACGCTGTCGGTCTGCAAGTCTGCAAGTGCATCCTGATGATTGAAGTGCTCGTGCAACAGGGAATTCAGCGCTTCTTGCGCGATGTCGGCCTTGTATATGTTGTTTTGGGTGATGTCTTTCAGAGTGAGCGCTTTTTTCAGCAGGCTGTGTATTTTGGCTTTGCTGAGGTCATCTTCATAAAGACCCAAGTGATATTTTTTATAGTGGGTTACCAAATTGTCTGTACCCCACTTCAGGGAGTCTTCCAGTTTTTCTGACTCGATGATTGAAAAAAAGGGGAAGTGCTCGCACAGTCTTTTAAAGTAGTTGAGTTCATCGAGGGAATAAAATGAATCGCAAATAACCACGTCCAGTTCTTGGAATGGAGGTGTGAAGGTAGCTGCGCCTGTGTCATTACAGGACGCATGAATATTGGTGATGCCGAGCGTTTTCAGTAGTCCGGTAAAGGCTTTGTTTTTCACGGGGCTTGCACAAAAGATAACAACACTCAACGTCTTCATGACCTAACTCCTTGTCTATCTGCGAATGTAAATAGACAAGAAACCCTCGTCATTAAGACGATTCCTGTTTTTGGCACGGTATGTCCGGCGCTTGGTTGGGGGCACGGAGCAAACGGCGTCTCAATGAAGGATGGCAGCGCCGGATTTTGCTGCGCTTGTTTTTCTACCGGGATACTCTTCGAGCTAGTAACGTGTAACGATTTTTTACGACATGTTTGGCGGGAGTCATGGCTATGGGCAAGGCATTTAAAAATCCAATGTTTCTGGTCGGAATACCCTTGGTGATCTGCGGTTTCAGCTTTGGCCTGACCGGTTTGTTGACTGAAAGGACGTTTGCCTACATGGCGCCAGGCCTGTTGATTCCTGGTCTGGTTTTTATGTTGACCGGCTGGCTGCAACGCAATAAGTCATGACTGCCTTTAGCTGCTGTTCAGGGCTGTATGGGTAGGCTTTGTGAACCTTTGAGCAGGCGGCATACGATGAATACCAGCGTAATTTATGCATTGGCAGCGGCCGCATTGTTTGGTGCCAGTACGCCGCTGGCCAAGTGGCTGGGAGCAGAGGTCTCTGCGGTGCTGTTGGCGGGTTTGCTGTATCTGGGGAGCGGAGCGGGCCTGGCGCTGGTGCGTTGTATAAGGGATAGAGGCTGGAAGCGTTCCGGGCTACTGGCAGGCGAATGGCCATGGCTGCTCGGAGCCATTGTATTCGGCGGGGTGCTGGGGCCGGTTGCCTTAATGTTTGGTTTGACACGCACCAGTGGCGCCACTGCGTCGCTGATGTTGAACATTGAGCCCGTGTTGACGGCTCTGCTGGCCTGGGTGGTGTTCAAGGAGAACGCAGATCGCAGGATCGTAGTGGGGATGCTGGCGATTATCGCGGGCGGGATTGTTCTGTCATGGCCCTCAGGGCATGCGAGTGGTGTTTCGCAGTCATGGCTAGGGCCGATTGCGGTGGCGTTTGCATGTTTGTGCTGGGCAATAGATAACAATCTGACGCGCAAGGTATCGGCTTCAGACTCGTTGTTTATCGCGGGCTCCAAAGGCTTGTTTGCCGGGCTGGTGAATTGCGCAATTGCGCTGGCATTGGGCGCGCACTGTGTGCCCGTGCACGTATTGACGCCAACCTTGCTGATCGGATTTCTAGGCTATGGCGTCAGCCTGGTGCTGTTTGTGCTGGCATTACGCGGCTTGGGTGCCGCGCGTACCGGGGCTTATTTTTCGACGGCGCCTTTTTTGGGGGCGGCGATTTCGATCCTGATTTTCGGGGAGTCAGTGTCGCTGCTGTTTTGGCTGGCCGCAGCCTTCATGCTTTTTGGAGTGTGGCTGCACTTGACCGAGACCCATGCACACATGCACCTGCACGAGCCGCTGGAGCATGCGCACCGGCATACCCATGACGTGCATCATCAGCATGAGCATGCCGGGGATGAACCCTCTGGCATTGTCCACAGTCATATGCATCAACATCTGCCCATTCAGCACAGTCACCCGCATTTTCCGGATATTCATCACCGGCACACGCACTGAGCCAGAACGCTTTGCAGGAAGCAGTGACATTTTTCACGTTAAGGAGCGTCAGAGCGCACATGTTTGAACACCTCGATCTCAACCACTTGCTGGCGACCTATGGCTATCTGGCCATTTTTATCGGTTGTCTGCTCGAAGGTGAAACCATTCTGATTCTGGGTGGCATGGCAGCGCACCAGCATGTCCTCAAAATCTTGCCGGTGATCGGTTACGCCAGTGTGGCCGGGATGCTGGGGGATCAGTTGCTGTTCTGGGCCGGACGCTATTTCGGGGAGCGGCTCCTGCCGCGCCTGTACAAACAACAAGCGGCCATCGACCGCGTGTCGCAGTTGATCAATCAATACCCGACGGTATCCATCTTTTCTGTTCGTTTTCTGTATGGCATGCGTCTGGTTGGGCCGGTGGTGATCGGCGCGAGTAAGGTTTCACCACTCAAATTCAGTGTTATTAACCTGTTAGGCGCGGTGGTGTGGGCGACGCTGTTCGTCAATGCCGGGTATTGGGCTGGGGAATTTTTGCAAAGGGTGTTTGGCGATCTCAAGCCCTACCGCCTACCGATAGCGCTGTGCGTTATTGCAGTGATGGTTGGCATTGGCCTGATTCGCCATCACCGGGCCAAGCGTCGCACTGCAGCCAAGTCACTCTGAGAATGCAGGTATTTCAAGATATTTAGCTGCGGTTGCAATAAATAAACATGGAAGGCAAAGTCCGGGAACCCGGTTGCGCTTATGCTTTCTGAAACAGGCTCAGCGCCAAGGGTTTGAGACGCTTGGCGGTACATTCGCGGACCCGGTCCGATAAGAAAAGGAGATCTGGATGTTTATCCGTTTATTGATCCTCGCCAGCTTGCTGGCAACGAGCTCGGTGCAGGCTGTTGAGGTTCCAAGCCCACTTGAACAGGATCGTGGCAAGTCCCGCCCGTTGATCATTGTCGCTCGAACACAGGTTGACCCGACCCTGACCGCACTCAAGAAGGAGCTTGAGGATCCGGCTGTTGCGCAGGGCTTCAAGGAGCGCAATCTGGTGCTTTATGAAGTTGTCGGTATCTCTGGAAAACGCGATGGCAAAGACCTCGAAACGCAGTCCACGATGTCACTGATACGCGGGCTCAAGCCTGGAATGATCATTGATAAGGCCAAGGTGATTTTGATCGGCAAGGATGGTGAAAGGAAATTCGAAGGCGAGGGCGATGCCGATCTCCCTAAACTGTTCGCCACCATCGATGCTTTGCCTGCCAGCGAAAAACAAACCCAACCACCGGCCGAGACGGCCGCTCCCGACAAGACAGCGGCACCGGGCAAGGCCGTCAAGGCTGCAAAACAGCCAAAGGCGCTGGAAGACTGACCGCCTTATTACGCACGCAAAAAAAAGCCCGCTGGGGGGAGCGGGCCGAACGGGATTCACTAAAGGAGTGAGTTAAAAGTAGCGTTGGCGATGTGAAAGTGGTGTGAAAACCATGTCGTCAAAACGCTAACCCGCCGGATCAGCCTGTTTGCCCCCCTAAATCCTGTTCTGCCACGCACTGATCGTTGAGCCATTCATGGTTCAGGGTCTGAGTGTCGCCCAGATATTCCAGTAGCCAACTCAGGGCAGGAGAGTGGTGAGACGGGTCCCAGGCAATGCACGAAGGGCTAGAAGGGAAGGGCCGTTGCAACTGCAGAGCCGCGAGGCGGCCTTGTCCGATCAAGGGCCGGGCCATATAGGCTGGCACCATGCCGACGCACAGCCCGTCACTCAGGCACGCGAGCCCCGTGGTCCAGTCGGGGACCATCATGCGTTGCTGGTTGTCCAGGGTCCAGGTATCGCGTTTTGGCAGGCTGCGTGAGGTGTCGTCCAGGCATAGCGATGGAAAAGGTCGCAGTTGGTCGTCCTTGAGCGGGCCCTCCAGCGAGGCCAGGGGATGTGCCGGGCTGACGACACACAGCCAGTCCAATGCTCCCATGTCGCGGAACGCAAAACTGGCCGTAACCGGAATCGCCCGGGTAGCGCCGATCACCAGGTCCGTGCGCCCGTCGACCAGAGCATCCCACACGCCGTTGTACACTTCGTAGTGAACGAACAGTTCCACGTCGGGGAAGTGTCGATAAAAGTCCAGCACCATCTGCTGGCATCGAGGCTGTTTGACGATGGCGTCCACCCCCACGCGCAACTGACCGCTCCAGCCATTGGCCACCTGCTGGCACAGGCGCCGGGTGCCAAGCATTTTTTTCATCACGTCGCGGGCTTCTTTAACGAATACCTGGCCGGCTGGAGTCAGTTCGACATCCCGATGACGTCGCACAAACAGCGGCACGGCCAGCCATTGCTCCAGTTGGCGCACGGTGTAGCTGACGGCTGAGGGAACGCGGTGCAGTTCTTGCGCGGCCCCACTGAAGCTGCCGTGTCGGGCAACCGCATCAATCACGTCCAGAGAGTATTCGGACCACATAAATTGCCTTCTAAAAATTTGATGCCATCAGGCAATTATTATCGCTTCACAAGCCAATGCTCAGCCGGATAATGCGCGTCAGTCAACAAATTGTTTGATGGCAAGTTTTTGGGTGCGCATGAAAAATTCATTTGGTTTTACCTGTTATTTGGCGGGGCTCAGCATGCTGGGCTACTTGGCCATGGATATGTACCTGCCGGCTTTCGGTACGCTGGGCAGTGAGCTGGGGCTGTCGGCGGGGGCAGTGGGCGCGAGTCTGAGCATCTTTCTGGCCGGTTTCGCCTTTGGGCAATTGCTCTGGGGGCCTTTGTCGGATCGCTTGGGGCGCAAGCCGGTGTTGTTGGCAGGCCTGTCGATGTTTGCGCTGGGCTGTCTGGGCATGCTGTTTGTTGATAATGCAGCGCTGTTGCTGGCACTGCGGTTTATCCAGGCCATCGGTATCTGCGCGGCGGCAGTGACCTGGCAGGCATTGGTGATTGACCGATACCCGGCGGACAAGGCCAATCGGGTGTTTGCCGGGATCATGCCACTGATGAGCCTGTCGCCTGCATTGGCGCCGCTGTTGGGCGCTGTGGTGTTGAATCATTTGGGCTGGCAGGCGATTTTTGCCGTGTTGATGGGATTGGCATTGTTGCTGATCGTTCCGACACTGCTGCTCAAGGAGCAAGCCCGAACAGGAGTCAGCGAGCCTCAGGCAAACCGGGTTAGCTATTGGGCGCTGCTCTGCTCGGCAAGTTTTAGCGGCAACGTGATGATCTTCGCTGCGTGCTCCGCGAGTTTCTTCGCTTGGCTGACCGCATCGCCATTCATATTAGGGAATATGGGCTACAGCCCGAGTGATATTGGTTTGAGTTACGCCTTGCCGACGTTGGCGTTCATGGCCGGTGGGTATGGTTGCCGCAGTGTCTTGCAGCGCATCAAGGGGCGCACGCTATTGCCTTGGCTGATGGTGGCCTATTGCGCGAGCATGCTGGGTTTGTATTGGGTGGCGACCCAGACCGAACCGACACTGGCCACGTTGTTGATACCGTTTTGCCTAATGGCCATGGTTAATGGCGCGAGCTATCCGATTGTGGTGGCGAATGCACTGATGCCGTTTGCCGAGAACTCTGGCAAGGCTGCAGGCTTGCAAAACACCCTGCAGCTTGGGTTGTGTTTCCTGAGTAGCCTGCTGGTATCGGCCTACATCAGCCAGCCGCTGCAAATTACTGTCGAAGTCATGCTGGCGACAGCGCCTCTGGCGGTGTTGGGGTATGTTATCCAGCGGCGCAAGGCCAATGCCGAGGCGCTTGCAACGTCCTGAAGCCCTTATCACTTTGTAGGGCTAGCCTCGCGATCTTTTTAACTATCAAAAGATCGCCAGACCAGCTCCTACAAGTGAGTCGGTGATATCAGGCCACGTCCACCAGCACGACTTCGCTGTCTTCTATGGCCGTAACCCTCACTACGCTTTCGTCGAAGATGGCCACACCATCGCGGGCTTGTGCACGCAGGCCATTGACTTCGATCACGCCGGTGGCCGGGACCAAGTAAGCACGGCGGTCGCTGTCCAGGCGGTATTCGGCGGTTTCTCCGGCTTTGAGGTTGGCTGCGACCAAACGGGCATCCGCGCGAATGGTCAAGCTCTCATGGTCGCCCTGTTTACCGCTGGCCAAGGTTACAAAGCCTTCACGATGGCCTTTCGGGAATGGCTTTGCGCCCCATGACGGAGCGTCACCTGCTTGATCAGGAATAATCCAGATCTGGAAGATCTTGGTTGGTGTCGACTCCAGGTTGTACTCACTGTGGGCAATCCCGGTGCCCGCGCTCATGACCTGCACGTCACCGGCTTCAGTACGGCCTTTGTTACCCAGATTGTCTTCATGGCTGATCGCCCCTTCACGCACATAGGTGATGATTTCCATGTCGCGGTGCGGGTGTTGCGGGAAACCGGTGCCGGGAGCAATCACATCATCGTTCCAGACCCGCAGGTTGCCCCAGTTCATGCGTTGGGGATCGTAATAGTTGGCGAACGAAAAATGGTGATGGGCATCCAGCCAACCGTGGTTTGCGCCGCCCAGGGTGTTGAAGGGTCTGAGTTCAAGCATGAAGCTTCTCCTGTTTCAGGTCGCCCGCAAGATAGGTAAATGGCCACCTGATTGATGATGGCGTTGATTCTCCGGCAAGAACATATCGATAAAAAGCGCAAAAAATGCCTAAAAAAGATCAGTTAAATAGATGTATACGTCGGGCGGCATATTCAGATTCACCTTCACAACATCCTCTAAATGGCTGACGGCCAAGCAATTAGCTAGAAATCTGTGTGCAATGGGGCGACCATAGCCTTTGTGCCCAGACAGCCTCACCCATGGAGTCAGCGTGACGCAACACACCCCCGATCTGCCGGAACAACTCGTCCCAGAAACTCAACTGCCGTGGTTTAAACGCTTGGCCGCACGCCTGTTTGGCAGCGGTTTGAGTCGTTTGCGCGCCCAGCATGCGGCGTCCTGGTTACAAGGGCAGGCCGACGGATTTCGCAGCGGGCACACCCAAGGCTTCGACTATGGCTTCAAGGAAGGCCACAGCGAAGGTTTCGAGGAAGGGCGCCAGGTACTGCTTATCAGTGACACTCGTTCGCAGGAGCTTCGTGCTCCAGGAGTTGATGACCATCTGTTTGATGATTGGCGCCTGCCGCTGAGCCCTGAGCTGAAAAAGCAGATCAAGGCCGATGTCGCGGCACTGCTGCCCGAACACGCACAGCCGAGTGCGGCGCAGTGGAAGATGATCTTCAGTGACACACCGTCGACTTCCGTGGTCGCGGGGGCCGGGGCGGGCAAGTCGACGTCGCTGGTCTTGCGCATTCTGTTGCTGACTCACTACTTGGGCTTTGAGCTTGATTCAATGACCGTAGTGACCTTCACCCGCGAGTCGCGCAAGGACTTCATCAGCAAGCTACAAGAGATTTTCGCCCTGTGGGGCCGCACTTTGAGCCTGAAGCAAGCCCGTGAGGTGGTACGGACCTTCCATTCGCGTATCTTGCCGATGGTGCGCAGTTTGCCCGGCTATGGTCAGTTGCAAGCCTTCGAAACCCTGAATTCTCGCAGTCTGCTGAGTGACGACGACGCCGACAGCAACCCGTTTGATCTGCGTATCAACGACGCCCAACGCCAACAACTGAATGCGTGTTACCACGGGCTGTACACCCGCGATGAGCGTTTCCGCGAAACACTGGCGCCGTTGTGTCGGCATGCCTTGCAGCTTAAGGAACTGGAGCGCGATCACCCGGATGTACAAAAGCGCATGGCTGTGACTGAACTGGCTGCCAAGCGCGATGAAGAGCTGTGTGACACCCTTGAAGACTTGTGGTTTGCCGCCGGGGCATGGCCGATCAAAGGGATCGAGCCGAACCGCGAAACTCTGGAGATCAACGGTTCGCAATTCCATTGCCACGGTTATATCCCGCAGTTGGATGCCTGGGTCGTGTTGGGCTTTGATCCGCGTGAGAACCCGCAGATCGCTCGGCCCGGGGCCAAGCTTACGGTACGGGCTGAGTGGGCGGTAAAACGCACACTATTTCGAGCTTTCTGTAGTAAGCCATTGATTTGGTTAGAAAGTTATGCGGATGCCAAACGAGTCATTGCCTCCCTCGCAGGGGACGCCAGTGCCGGTCCTGGCTTTGATTACAAGCTCAAGGGCGAGCTGACTTCAGCACCGTTGCTCGATTGTTTTGTCGCCGCTGCCAGCTTTATCGAGAACCTGGGGCTTGATGTGGCCGCGGCGGTGGGCGAGATGCGTTTTGCCAAGGATGACCCGGACCGTTTCTTTTTTGAAGCTTTGAGCCGCTACTGGCGTGCCCTGGAAGACCACCTGCTGGCGCAAACGCCGCCGGTGATGACCTACAACCGCATGTTCTCGTTGTTTAGCGAGAATACCCCGCAAAACTTCAAGCTACTGAGCCACGATCAACTGCGCCCGTTATCGCATTTGATGATCGATGAGTTCCAAGACGTGTCACCGCAGATCGTCTCGTGGCTGCGGGCCAGCTTGCGGGAAATCCGCAGCCGTGGCCCGGCAATGCACGTCGGGCGGGGTGCGCAGCGTTCGTCGCTGTTGTGTGTAGGTGATGATTGGCAATCCATTTATGGCTGGCGTGGCAGCTCGCCCAAGTACTTTATGGAATTCAACAAAGAGTTCCCGTCGCCAGCCACGACGCGGGTAATGCTCAGTGACAACTTCCGCAGCCATCAACACATCATCGACGCGGCTGAACACATTGTGCGTGCGGCACCGTCGATTGCCGGCAAGCGGGCCAAGGCCAGTGGAGTACCCAGGCAGGCCGTGCCCGTTAATGTGCTGAATCGGGATGAGCAGGATTTGGCTGCACGATTGACCGAACACTACCATGCGGGTGATCGGATCTTGATGTTGTATCGAAAAAGCAGCGATAAGTTACTGATTGAAAAGGATATACAGTCAGTAGTTAATGTGGATTCTAGATTGGCGCCCGAGGATCGCAGGCTCAAACAGCTGACTTATCACAGTTCCAAGGGTCTGCAGGCTGATGCAGTGTTCCTGCTGGGCGATTGCCAGCACCTGACTTCATCACCCTATAAAAACCAGGTCTACCGCATGGCGGGCTTGGGCAAGGAGGGTGATCCAGAGCCTTATGACTCGGCGCAAAAGGACGAAATCCTGCGTTTGGCCTATGTCGGCATTACCCGTGCCGTGACCCATTGCTATTGGTATCTGGAAAGCCAGGACGCTCAAGGGCCGAACATGCCCAAGGCCTCGGACCGGATTCCCAAGGGGAAGGCGTTTTTTGAGGATTTACGTCGTTCGAAGGCGCCTGAATAGAAGCGGGCTAGCCTCGCGATCTTGTATAGGGGCAAAAGATCGCAAAACGCGCTCGCTTCTACCCGGCCAAGGTTTACGCCTGCCAGGCCAGGGGCGGTATAAAGCTTTCGAGTTCGTCCTCCACGGCCTGGATGATTCGGGCCACTTCGCCGGTACTCATGATGGAGGCGCAGGGGATGCCGGCGATGGCGATCATGGTTTCACCGGTAGCTCGGTCAAACAGGCGTGCGACCATGCTCTTGGGCGCGTCCATGGTGGCCTCGAAGCCGATTGGGTGAAAGTGCCAGCGCATCAATTGGCAAGCGTTGGGAAAGCTGAATTTATCGATGGAGCTTACTGGGTTCATTAAGAGCGATTCCTTTTGCTCTGACGTGATGGAGAAGCGCGAACCTCTCCCTGAGTGTTTGCGAGTCTTTCGTGTTTAACCTACCACCCCTGAGTGATGGCGATAAGCCTTATTTTTCGATAAGTCGATTTAATAGCGCCAGTTTTGATGCAAATCATTCGATGATGAGATTGACAGACCCCAAGGGCTGTTATTGAAGCGTGGATTCAAACTCGGCATGCTGTGTTTTTGCCCCGCAGAGCGTCCTATGTCACTACCCGACGACGGTCCCGAAAATACCCAGGCGACTGGCGAAACGGTCATGCGCTATCACTTGTGCTGGAAGTACCGTGATCTGGACGGCGTGATGGCGCTGTATCACCCAGACGTGCGTTACCACGATTTCTTTCAGAACAGGGTCATGGTGCTCGATGAATTGCGTGAGTACGTGCAGATGTCGATGCCCAGAGCGCCGGACGAGGCGTTGGAGCATAGCGACCGGATTCGCCTGGATGGCAATACGGCATTCATTCAATACCGCATGACGTTGCGTGGAAGCCAGGGATTAGTGTCGTTTCGGGCCAGTGAGGCGATTACCGTGCGCGATGGCCTGATCTGGCGCGTCAATGAATATGCCTCTTTGGTGCACGAACCCGCCGCAGCGACAGCGCAGCAGCCGCCTCTGCGCCCGGCGGTCAGTCGGCTCGGGCTCTCAGCTCGCCAATTGAGCTTTATGGCGCAAGACCTGCAGAGCTATTTCGAGCGCAAACAACCGTATCTTGATCCCGACCTGGACCTGCAGCAGGTCGCCAAAGCCTGTGGCTATACCCGTAACCAAATGTCCTATTTGCTCAATCAAGTGTTGGGCCAAAGCTTTTATCGCTATGTGAATCAGGCGCGATTGCGGCATGTGCTGGCAGCGATGGATGCGGCAGCTTCGCCGATCAAGGTCGATGAGGTCGCGTTTTCGGCGGGGTTTAACTCCATTTCGGCGTTTTATAACTGCTTTCGCCAACACACTGGGCAGTCGCCCAAGGCGTACGCCAAGCAAATTTCTTTGCGGGTACGCACGCAAGACGCTTGCTGAGCACTGGCGCTAGGATCGACCCATTCTTGAACACAAGGTGGAGTCGGCAATGCCAGCATGGCGCGGGATCAGTTTATGGATGGACCAGCTTGAGGAACCGCTGAACCCTCGGCCTGCGCTCGAGCACGACCTGGATGTCGATGTGCTGATCATTGGCGCGGGTTACACGGGTCTGTGGACTGCCTATTACCTCAAGCGCCAGGCGCCCGAATTGAGCATTGCCATGGTTGAAGCGCAGACCGTCGGGTTCGGTGCTTCAGGCCGTAACGGTGGTTGGCTGATGGGCAACTTGCTCGGCGAGGACCGCATGCTTGCCGGGCTGTCTGTCGAGCAACGGCGTACCGCCTTCGACCTGCTGCACGGCATCCCGGATGAAGTGAAAACCGTGATTGACCGTGAAGGCATCGAGTGCGACTACCGAAAAGGCGGGGCTCTTTACTGTGCAGCGCGTTATCCCGAACAAGAGGCCAGCATGCGCAGTTATCTGGCCAAATTGCGCGGCCTGGGCTTGAACGAAGCCGATTATCGCTGGCTCAACCCGAACGAGTTGGCGCAACAGATCCGTGTGGCCAAGCCTTACGGTGGCATTTTTACCCCGCATATTGCAACGATTAACCCGGCCAAGCTGGTGCGAGGGCTGGCCCGCACCGTTGAGCGCATGGGTGTACAGATTTTTGAACAAAGCCCGGTGCAACACTGGCAGCCCGGTAGTGCTCGAACGGCCAAGGCACACGTCCGCAGCCGTTGGGTGGTACCGGCAGTGGAGGGATATGCCAATACGCTGGCACCGCTGGGGCGTTATCAGTTGCCAGTGCAAAGCCTGATTGTGGCCACGGAGCCGTTGTCCGCCGCTTTATGGGACACCATCGGCCTGTCGCAGGGGCAAGCGTTTAGTGAAAGCAGCCGCCAAGTGACCTACGGCCAGCGTACCGCCGACAACCGACTGGTGTTCGGTGCCCGTGGTGGCTACCAGTTCGGTGGGCGGCTGCGGGAAAACTTCGACCTGACCACGAGTGAGGTAGAACTGCGTCGCTACCTGTTCAGCGAACTTTTCCCACAATTAAAAGACGTTGAAATCAGCCACGCCTGGGGCGGCAATCTGGGGATGTCGCGACGGTTTCAGCCGCACATGCTTTGTGACCGCAAGCAGGGTATTGCCCTAGCTGGAGGCTATGGTGGCGAAGGCGTAGGGGCCAGCCACCTGGGTGGTCGGACTTTGGCTGACCTGATGCTGCAGCGTGACACCCTGGAAGTTAAGCAACCCTGGGTCTTGACTGAAGGTGGGTTGAATGCCCTCAAGGCCTGGGAGCCAGAACCCTGCCGCTGGCTGGGTTACAACGCAATTATTCGCAGTTTTGTCTATGAAGACAAAACCCTGGCGAATCTAAACAGCCCGCCGTGGCGTCGGCAATTTGCCAGTCGTATGGCGGATTTTATGGAAGGTTTCATGCAGTAACCCTTGTTGTCTTTATCAGGAAGTTTTTCATGAGCATCACGCACTTTAAAAACACCGGACAGGTCGCGTTGCAAGAGTCGTTCGAGGTGGCCGTACCGCTGGGCACGCCCGTAGCGGTGACGTCGGTCACCTGTGTTGAACGCAGCGACGGCGTTGAAACCGGGATTTGGGAATGCACGCCGGGCCGCTGGCGTCGGCAAATCGTCCAGCAAGAGTTCTGTCACTTTATCCAGGGCCGCTGCACCTTCACCCCTGATGGTGGTGAACCCCTGACCATAGAAGCAGGTGATGCACTGATGTTGCCTGCCAACAGCACCGGTATCTGGGACATTCAGGAAACCGTGCGCAAGACGTATGTATTGATCTTTTGATCGTTTAAACCTGCCGATACCTGCCTATAAAAAAGCTGCCCAAAATTGCTAGGAATCGAACCATGATACGTATGACCCTGTTGCCCCTCATGCTTGTTGGTACGTTGTGTCAGGCCGCCGAAACGGTGAAGGTCTATAACTGGTCGGACTACATTGCCCCCGACACAATGAAGAATTTTCAACGCGACACCGGCATCGGTTTTACCTATGACCTGTTCGACAGCAACGAGACGCTGGACGGCAAGTTGATGACCGGCAACTCCGGTTATGACGTGGTGTTCCCGTCCAACCACTTTATGGCGCGGCAGATCCAGGGCGGGGCGCTGAAGAAACTCGACAAGAGCCAGTTGCCGAACTGGAAGAACCTCAACCCGGTGCTGCTCAAGGCGCTTGAAGTCAACGATCCGGGCAACGAACATGGTTTCCCTTACTTGTGGGGCAGTACCGGAATTGGCTACAACGTGGCCAAGGTCAAGGCGGTATTGGGCGATAACGCGCCGGTCGACTCCTGGGACTTGATCTTCAAACCCGAGAACATGGAAAAACTCAGCAAGTGTGGGGTAGCGATCCTCGACAATGGGCCGGAGATCCTCCCGGCCGCGCTGAATTACCTGGGCTTGCCGCCCCATAGTAAAAACCCCGACGACTACAAAAAAGCTGAAGACCTGCTGATGAAAGTGCGGCCTTACATCAGCTACTTCCACTCCTCTAAGTACACCAGCGACCTGGCCAACGGCAATATCTGTGTGGCGGTAGGGTTCTCGGGTGACATCCTGCAAGCCGAAACCCGTGCCAAGGAAGCCAAGAACGGCATCGACATCGGTTACTCGATTCCCAAGGAAGGTGCGGCGATCTGGTTTGACATGGTTGCGATGCCCGCCGATGCCCCGGATGAGAAAGCGGCGTACAGCTTTATGAACTACTTGCTGCGCCCGGACGTGATGGCCGGTATTACCAACTATGTGCATTACGCCAACGGCAACCAGCAGGCCGATGCCTTGGTCGGCCCCGACATCAAGGCTGACACCAAGGTGTACCCGACCCCTGCGATGATGGGCAAGTTGTTCGCGCTGGAAGCCATGCCACTGAAAATTGACCGGATTCGCACCCGTCTGTGGACCAAAATCAAGGCGGGCGAATAACACATCCCGTAGCGAGCTTGCCTCGCGATCTTCTAAATGATCAAAAGATCGCTTGGCAAGCTCATCCCTACAGGGCCTCTGGTTAATTGACCGGATTGGCTGGGCGTTTACCGGCCAAGGCGGCCAGCAGGTTGTCGACCGCACAGCGTGCCATGGCTTCGCGGGTTTCGACGGTGGCCGAGCCGATGTGCGGTGTGGCCACCACGTTATCCAGTTGCAGCAGCGGCGAACCCGCATCCAGTGGTTCGCGCTCAAATACATCCAGCCCGGCAGCGCGGATCTGGCCGTGTTGCAAGGCGTGAATCATTGCTGCCTCATCCACCACCTTGCCTCGGGAAATATTGATAAAGATGCTCTCGGGGCGCATCAAGGCGAACTCTTCGGCGCCGATCAAACCCTCGGTTTGCGCGGTCAGTGGCAACGTCAGGCAAATAAAGTCGGCTTGTTGCAGTAACGCTTCGAGGCTGCGGTACTGCGCATCGAAACGGGCTTCAACCGCAGGTTTGGGCGAGTTGCTGTGGTAAATCACCGGCATGCCGAAACCAAAGTGGCCGCGTTGGGCCAACGCTTCGCCAATTCGGCCCATACCGATAATGCCCAGGGTTTTGCCGTGCACGTCGGTGCCGAACGACTGCGCACCGATGTTCTTGTGCCATTGGCCATTGCGCACCTTGATCGCCAACTCCACAACACGCCGGGCGCTGGCCAGGATCAAGGCAAAACCGGTGTCTGCGGTGGTCTCGGTGAGTACGTCCGGGGTGTTGGTGAGCACGATCTTGCGGCGTGTCAGGTAGTCGATGTCGTAGTTATCGACACCCACCGACACACTGGCTACGGCTTCAAGCCGTGGCGCCAGATCCAGCAGTTCGGCATCGAGCTTGAGGCTGGCACCCAGCAACCCGTGGGCATGGGGCAGGGCTGCGCGCAGTTGTTCCAGCCCTTGGGCGTCAAGACGCTTGATCAGCGTGACGTCTGTTTCGGCTTGCAGGCGCTGCATCAGCGGTTCGGACAGTTCTTTGTACAGCACGACATGTTTTTTCACGGGAATCACCGAGGTTCAATTCAGGAGTGGGCCAAGCGCTGGGGCGCGCGTGTTTTCGGGGCAACCGGGTCTTTGCTGCTGGGGGTGAGCATCAGGGTCAGCAGCACCGAAATCAGCAGAGCGCCGCTCATCAGCAAGTAGGACGCACCTGGCGAACCGGTGGCGCTGTTCAGGTATCCCACCAGATAAGAACCGCCAAACGAGCCTAGTGCGCCCATGCTGTTGATCAACGCCATGGCACCACCTGCTACGTTAGAAGGCAGGATTTCCGGAATGATGGCGAAAAAGGGGCCGTAAGGGGCGTACATGCAAGCCCCGGCAATGACCAGCAATGCGTAGGACCACCAGAAATGTTCGGCGCCCAAGGCATATGAACCGTAGAAAGCGATTGAGGCAATCAGCAGCGGCGGCCAGACAAAGCGTTTGCGCTTTTGCAGTTTGTCCGAGCCCCACGACACCGCGAGCATGGCAATCACTGCGGCCAGATAGGGCAGGGCCGACAGCCAGCCCGCTTCGATCATGTCCATGTGCGCACCTTGCTTGAGGATCGACGGCAGCCACAGTACAAAGCCATACACGCCGATGCTCCAGCAAAAGAACTGCAAGGCCAGGAGGATGACCTTGGGTGAGCGGAAAGCCGCTGCGTAGTTCTTGACCGGCTTGATCCCGACCTGCTCGGCGTCCAGCGCGTCCTGCAAGTCTTGCTTCTCTTGGGCGTTGAGCCATTTGGCGTCGCTAGGGCGGTCATCGGCCAGACGCCACCAGATAAATGCCCAGAGCACTGCAGGCAAGCCTTCAATGATGAACATCCAGCGCCAACTGTAGTGCTGCACCAGATAACCCGACACCACGGACATCCACAGCATGGTCACCGGGTTGCCGAGGATCAGGAAGGTGTTGGCGCGCGAGCGTTCGGCACGGGTGAACCAGTGGCACAGGTACACCAGCATGGCCGGCATTACCGCTGCTTCAACCACACCGAGCATGAAGCGAATGGCGATCAGGCTGTAGGCGTTGGACACCACGCCGGTCAAGGTGGCGAGGCCGCCCCAGAGAATCAGGCTGACAAAAATCAGCTTTTTAACGCTGTTGCGTTGCGCGTAAACCGCGCCAGGCACCTGGAAAAAGAAATACCCCAGAAAGAACAGCGCCCCCAGCAATGACGACAGGCCCGGGGTGATATTGAGGTCTTCGGCCATGCCCGAGGCAGCGGCAAAGCCATAGTTGGCACGGTCCAGGTACGCCAGGCTGTAGGTGATGAACACGATCGGCATGATGTACCACCACCGGCGGGTGGCGAGTTTCAGTGAGTGCATAGCGATGCTCCTGAGCTTGTTGTTTTTGTCGCAGCAGGTAACGGTTAGAGCAATAAATCAGGCGGTGGTTGTGTAGTGATCCAGTTCGGCGCGGGTCGGCAAACCCTCCATATCGCCACGGCTCTGCACGGCACGGCTGCCGATCCAGTTGCCACGTTTGACCGCCTCGCAATAGTCGAGGTTTTCCAGCAGGGCGCTGATCACACCCACGGCAAAGCCATCACCGGCGCCCACGGTATCAACCACGCGGGCCACGGGTACGGCCGGTACGAATTGCTCAGTGGTGGCAGTGCGCAAGAAGGCTCCCTTGGCGCCGAGTTTGATGATGACCGCCTCGGCGCCCTGGTCCAGATAGAACGCGGCAATGTCGCTCGGTGCCCCGTAGCCGGTCAGCAGGCGGCCTTCTTCAAGCCCCGGCAACACCCAGTGGGCGTGGGCGGCGAGGGCGTTGATGTCGCGAATCATCTGTTGCTCGCTAGCCCACAAGGACGGTCGCAGGTTGGGGTCGAACGACACGCTGTTGCCCGCAGCGCGCATGGCACGCATCAGTTCAAAAGACAATTCATTGCAACTCGGGGAAAGGGCAGGCGGGATGCCGGTGGCGTGCAAATGCCGGGCGCTGAGCACTGTGTCGTTGATAACCGAGCGGCTGAGATGGCTGGCGGCAGATCCACGGCGGAAATACTCCACTTGCGGGTCACTGCCGTCATCCACTCGGGATTTGAGCTGAAAACCCGTCGGGTGCTGCGGGTCAATTTCGACATGGCGGCAGTCCAGGCCTTCGCCTTGCAGTGTGTTGAGCACAAAGCGCCCGAGGGAATCGGCGCCTACGCGGCTCAACCATTGCACATTGAACCCCAGCCGTGACAAGCCGATGGCAACGTTGCTGTCCGCCCCGGCGATACGTTTGTGGAATAGCTCCACTTGGGCCAGATCGCCGGTTTGCTCGGCCACCCACATGGCCATGGTTTCACCAAATGACAGTACATCGACCTTAGACATGGCTCAGCTCCCGTTGTGTGTGGTTGAGCCTGCCCAGCACCTGCACGTGTTGCCGGGTCAGCCAGGTCAGGTCGTTGCCTTGCAGCGGGTATTCCACGGCGCGAGTCAGCCCGTGTGGCATGTGAGTCATGAGCTGCCCCCAGGCTTGCAGGTCGGTGGCCGTGGGCGGGGTGGCGATCAATTTGCCATCCGGGCGTCGTACTACGCCTTTGCAGTGCAAATAAGTCACATGGTGACCCAGCAGGCGCGCTGCGGTGCTGGCCGATTGGTCTTGCCAGTGCCAGTTGCCAATGTCGAATGTCATGCTGATTGGCGCCTGCACCTGCTCGACAGTGTCGAAAAATCGCAACATGGGTTCGATACGCCCGCCCTGTGAGGTCTGGTCGTTTTCCACCAGCAGGTGCACGGGTTGCTGGTTCAGGCAGGCAGCAAGCTGTGCTAGATCGCAATGTTCGGTGAAATAGCCCAGTGAGACTTTCAGCCATTGCGCGCCGAACGCCTGAGCGCGCTGCAGGGTCGGGATCAATTGCGGATTGGGGCGCGACTGGCCGGCTTCCCACAACTCCATCGGGGAGGAGAACAGGCATTCAAGACCGTGCTCTTGTGTGGCCAGGCTAAAGCTGGCGGGGTCTTCAACGGTCAGCAGCTCTTCGCGCAGCTCGATGCGTGTCGCACCGGCTTTGGCCAGCAGCTCAATAAAATCGGCTTGGCCGCGTTCGCGAACAAGGTCGGCGCCGTAGCTCGACAGGCTGATGGAAACGGGAAATGTAGTCATTGTCATTGTTCTCTGAAACCGGTTTCATTTTTGTGCTGGGTCAAGGGCGGGTGGCCGAATAACGGTCGTCAGCCCCTAAAACGGTGTTAGGTTGCGCGCTGCGTTGAGCCTCGAATGATCAGTTGTGCGCCGAAGTCCAGATGGCGGGCAGGTGCGGTATCACCTTTCAGGCGCTTGAGCAGGCAGTCGAAAGCGCTGGCACCTATCTGTTGCGTCGGCTGGGCGAGGGCGGTGATGCCGCTGCCAACCAAGGGGAACCAGTCCAGGTCATCCAGGGCAATCAGGCCAATATCGTTAAACAAGCCGCAGTTCACTTCGCGTAAGACCTGGGTGCAGGCCAGTGCGGCAACGCCGTTGGCGCAAAAGATCGCTTTGGGCCCGGGGCCAGGGGCCTGCAGGAAGGATTGCAGGCCGGCGCGTAGGTGCGGGCCAGTGTGTACCACTGCGCCGGCAAGTGTCGGGTGCCCGGTTAATTGCTGAGTGAAGCTTTCGATGCGCTCACTGCGTGAACTGGTGCCGTCAATCGGTTCGCTAACCAGCAGCAGGTCGCGATAACCCTGTTGCTGCAGGTGCTCCAGCGCCATGCGCACGGCCCCGGTGTTGTCCAGGCCAACCAGATCGCTGTGCAGTTGTTCGACTTTGCGGTCGATCAGCACGATGGGCATTTCGTTGTGCAGCGCTTGCAGCACGTCTGGATGATGCCCAAGGGTATTGAGAATCAGACCTTCGATGTTGTAAGCGCGCAGCGCGGCAAGGTGTTGATGTTCTTGTTCATCGTTGCGGTCGGTGTTGCACACCACCAGGTTGTAACCATGTTGACGGCAGGCGGTTTCAACGCCATGCATCACGGCAATCGAGTAGGGGTTGCGTATGTCGGCCACCAGCATGCCGATCAGCCGCGTACGGCCACGTTTCAGCCCGCGGGCCATTTGATTGGGGCGATACCCGAGGTCGTTGATGGCTTGCTCGATGCGTTCGGCAATCGCCTCCGACAACAAGGCTCGGTCATCACCGATAAAGCGCGACACACTGGCTTTGGAAACGCCAGCGCGTTGAGCAACATCAAGCATGGTCACGCGGGTGCGCTGGGCTGCAGAAAAGCTGTTCACGGCCTGAACCTTTTATGGGTGTTATCGCAGGCGGTTTCTATAGAGAGGTTTTGAAACCGGTTTCAGGAAAACTCAAATCACCCGGTTTCGTCAAGTGTCTCGTATGAACAGTTATTTAAATAAACAGGCTGAGCCACGCCGAGGCCAGTAACAACAACGCCATGCACCGGTTAAAACGCTGCATGGCCCGCGGGGTTTGCAAGACACGCGCCGAACCGGCTCCGAGCAAGGCCCACATGCCCAGACAAGGCATCGACACTACAAAGAACACCAGCGCCAATATTTCAATATGGGTTTGCTGGTCCGCGCCTTGAGTGGCGAACACGCTGACTACGGCAACCGCCATCATCCAGGTTTTCGGGTTGATCAATTGCAGGCTGGCAGCGCCCCACATGCCGAGTCGACGCTGGGGAGTGCCGGTCTCATGTGGTGCGCTGACGGGGGCGTTATAGATTTGCCAGGACAAGTAACTCAACCAGGCAATACCGCACCCTTGCAGCGTGTGCTGCACCCAGGGCAACCCGCTGATGGATTGACCGAAACCACTGCCGACCACCAGCACCAGGGCTGCGGCACTGGCGCTGGCGCCGAAAATGATCGGTAGTGCGGCGTTGACGCCATAACGGTGGCTGTTACTCAGCACCAGGATGTTGGTCGGGCCGGGAGTAATCGAGGCCACGAAAGCGAACAGCAAAAACGGCAGCAGGCCGGTCAAAGACAACCACATACAAAGGCTCCACAAAAATATGAGTAAGGTGCTCATTTTCTGTGGCGTGCCGTCACCTGTCTGGAACGTTTGTGCAGCGTTTTCGGTAAGCCGCTGGCGTCATGCCGTACGCACGAACGAACCAGCGCCCCAAGTGGCTTTGATCGGCAAAACCCAGGGCGATTGCGACGTCTGCACAGCTTTCACCGGATGCCAGCAGGCGCCGCGCCCTGGCCAGCCGCAGTTGCACCAGATAGGCATGGGGGGCCAACCCGTAGGCCGATTTAAATGCACGGTTCAAGCGAAAGCGGTCTACACCCGTGAGGGTGGCGAGGTCATCGATACCCACGTTGTGGTGCATATGATCGTGCAGATAGTCACGCGCCATATGTGCTACGCGCGGCAAGCGTGGGTCTTGCGAGTATTTTTGGCGCCATTGCAGGTTGGACGTGAGGGCTTGCAACAGGTGGTTAAGGGCATTTTGCCGGACGATGCGCAACTCTGGCTGATGCATGACTTCAAAGGCGCGAGCAGTGGCCTGAGTCAGTCGCGGGTCCGTACTCAGTGTGCTGGCAAAGGTCAGGCAGGTGTTGGCGGGTGCTTCATCAAACACTGAGCGTAATTCATCTTCGAGCCACTGCGGCTCGAGGTACAGCATCCGATAGGTAAAGCCAGCATCTTCGGGCGCATCCCCGTCATGGATTTCACCCGGTTCAAGCAAAAAAACGTTTCCGGGCGTGCTGTTATGACGATTGCGGCGGCAGTTGAACTGCTGGACTCCTTGTTCAGTTACACCAACAAGGTAACTGTCATGCCAGTGCGGGTCATAGGCATGGCCTTCAAAATGCGCATGCAGGGTTTCGATGCCGGTTTCGTCGTCCTGAGCCAGGTTGATCCAGTTGTTAGACGTCATGATGGGTACTCGTACTGTTGCAGTCCGAGTTTTACCATGAGGCGAGCGGGGTACGTCTAGAAGGTTTGTGCAGTGGCCAGTGTCTGATTGGCGTGTGCTTGTAGTTGCTGACGGAGAACGAGGCTGCGAGTACGCAACCCATCACAGCCTCATTTTCGCTAGCGACTACACGATCAGACCTTGAACTGGCGCAACAGCCCATTGAGTTGCACGCTCAATTCCTTGAGATGCAGGCTGGCGGCGCTCGATTGCTCTGCGGCCTGGGCGGTGCTTTGTGAAAGCCCGGCCGCCTGGGTCACATTCTGATTTATGTCTTCCACGACGTGCGCCTGCTGCAAGGTGGCGCTGGCGATCGAGGCGTTGAGGCCATTGAGATTGCTCAGCGCCTGCCCAATGGTGGTCAGACTGTTGCCAGCCTGAGTCGCTTGTTCGATGGTGGCTTGCGAAGCTTGGCTGCTGCTGGCGATGACGTTCACTGCCGCTTCGGAATGCTGCTGCAACGCCTCGATCATGGTCTGGATTTCTGCAGTCGATTTTTGCGTGCGTTGGGCCAGCAATCGCACTTCATCGGCGACCACGGCAAAGCCACGCCCCTGTTCACCAGCCCGTGCGGCCTCGATTGCGGCGTTAAGCGCCAGCAAGTTGGTTTGCTCGGCAATGGAGCGGATCACTTCAAGGACGCTGCCGATGCCACTGCTTTGTGTGGCCAGCGTGCGAATCACCTCGACCGCCTGGTCAATGGTGAGCGACAACTGGTCGATCTGCTGCAGGCTGCTGTCAATGTTGCGTTGCCCCAGTTCAGCCTGGGTCTGGGCGCCACGCATTTCGTCAGCAGCATGTTCGGCGTTTTTCGCGACTTCCTGCACAGCATAAGTGACTTCGTTGATGGCCGTGGCCACCTGATCCATTTGCAAAGCTTGCTGCTGGCTGCGTTGTTGCGCTTGCGTTGCGTTGCTACCCAGTTCCGTTGAGGATTGCTCCAGCGCATTGGCGGTGGACTGCAAATGACTGATCACCGTGCGCAGCTTGGCGGTGAAGGTGTTGAAGTGCTGTGCCAGTTCAGTGACCTCATCGCGGCCGTGGGTATCGAGGCTGCGGGTCAGGTCGCTTTCACCGCTGGCGATATTGGTCATTGCGTGCACGGCTTCTTTCAACGGACGGGCAATGCTGCGGGCAATCAGTCGGACCAGCACGATCATGATCAGGGCAATCGTCAGCCCTGCACCACTGGCTTTCCAGATCTGGGTTTGAAACTCGGCCTGCAGGTCGTCCATATAGACCCCCGAGCCGATCACCCAGCCCCATGGCTCGAATAACTGAACGTAGGAAGTCTTTTGCACCGGTTGGTCAGCCCCGGGTTTTGGCCAGCGGTAGGCCAGTTGCCCTGAGCCCTTGGACTTGGCCAAAGCAACCATCTCATTGAAGATCGCAAAGCCGTCCGGGTCTTTGATGGTCGACAGGTCCGTGCCGTCGAGTTTTGGATTGGTGGGATGCATGACCATAAAAGGGCGCAGGTCGTTGATCCAGAAGTAGTCATCCTGGTCATAACGCATCTTGCCGATGACCAGCAGCGCCTGTTGTTGCGCGGCCTCACGGCTCAATGTTCCGGCCGTTTCCAGGCCGTGGTAATAATCCAGAACCCCGCTGGCAGCCTGCACCACATGCCGAGTTTTCTGCGCCTTGCCTTCATTCAAATCGTCATGAATCTGTTTTAGCATCAGTAAACCCAACGCTAGCAGCATGGCCATGGCCACAATCAGGATCAGCCATAGACGCTGGCTAATGGACAACTTGCGCAGGGTATTCATACAACGGTCACTCCTTGATTTTTCTTGTTGTCATCGCTCGTAGTGATAGCAGCGAAAGTGGAACGTGTCTGATAGGATCTCGGCCGAAATTCAGAAAGCTGAATCTTTATTGATTTCTGACAGTTATTTCACATCACGGTAGTGAACATGCAACACCGGCAACCACAGCATGGCAGTGATTGCGAACACTTAATTTTTGACTAATCAGCGCGGCATGAAGCTGGGCTTCAATGGGGGAACGATGGATCTTTGGACTGCCACACAGGCGTTGATACTCGGCGTAGTAGAGGGCCTTACTGAATTCTTGCCGGTCTCAAGTACGGGCCACCAGATCATTGTGGCGGACTTGCTGAACTTCGGCGGCGAACGTGCCATGGCGTTCAACATCATTATCCAGCTGGGCGCCATTTTGGCGGTTGTCTGGGAATTTCGCCGCAAGATCCTCGATGTTGTCGTGGGCTTGCCGACTCAGCCCAGCGCGCGTCGTTTTACCGTCAACCTGATCATCGCGGTGTTGCCGGCGGTGGTGCTGGGGGTGATCTTCGCCGACATGATTCACGAGTACCTGTTCAACCCGATTACCGTGGCGTCGGCCCTGGTTATCGGCGGTGTGATCATGCTCTGGGCTGAGCGTCGCAAGCATGTGATCCGCGCAGAAACCGTTGACGACATGACCTGGAAAGACGCGGTTAAGATCGGCTTCGCGCAATGCCTGGCCATGATCCCGGGGACTTCGCGTTCGGGCTCGACCATCATTGGCGGTCTGTTGTTTGGTTTGTCGCGTAAGGCGGCGACCGAGTTCTCTTTCTTCCTGGCGATGCCAACCATGGTCGGTGCCGCGGTGTACTCGGGTTACAAGTACCGTGAGCTGTTCCAGCCAGACGATTTGCCAGTCTTCGCAATCGGTTTTGTGACGGCATTCATCTTCGCGATGATTGCCGTACGTGCGTTGCTCAAGTTCATTTCCAACCACAGCTATGCAGCGTTTGCCTGGTATCGCATTGCGTTCGGCATGCTGATTCTGGCGACCTGGAAGTTCGGCTGGATTGATTGGTCGGCCGCAGGTTGAAGCCCTCGGCCAAGGGGCGGCGCGACACGGGCGCGATGCCCGAAGCGCAAGCGGTGTCGGTGCGTAGCTGGCAACTCAAGTTGCTGGTGTGGCTGGTGCTGTGCGCGATGCCACTGGGCGGCTCATTGAGCCTGTTGCTCACCGGCATTACGCGGGTCCCCTTGCTGATTTATGGCTTGGCCAGCGGGGTGGCATTCGTGCTGTATGCGTATGACAAGCAACAGGCCAGGCATGGCCGCTGGCGCACCCCGGAAAAAGTGCTGCACGGGGTTGAACTGCTGGGCGGCTGGCCGGGTGCGTTGGTGGCGCAACAGGTGTTTCGCCACAAAACGCGCAAGGTGTCTTTTCAGGTCTGGTTCTGGTTGATCGTAGCCGTCCATCAAGCAGTCTGGGTTGACGTATTGTTCTTGAAAAACACCTTTCTGAACCTGTAAGCGTCTGCCGATGGCGTCAGATCAGTAAGCCGATCTGGCGCTTTTTCGGCAACTTGGCAACCACCAACTGGTGGGAGCGTTGCAACAGGTCTTGCAGTTCTTCTGCGTCCATCGGGAAGGGCGCTTGCATGTTGATCCAGTGGGCCCGCGCCAGATAAGGCGAGGGGCGAATCCCGGGGCGATCGACATAGCCCAAAAACAGCTCCTTTTCGACCTTGAATGACAAGCCATTACTGTTGAGGTTGAACAGGGCGAACATCTTGCTTTGATCGACATAGAACACTTCGACCCCGCCCCATTTAACATCCTCTTTGACGCCTGGCAGGCTGCGACAGAACTCGGCGACCTGGGCTTTGGTCAGGGTGTTGGATGTACGGGTCATAGGGTTTTTTCTCCACAGCGTTCGAAGGTTTCAGCCAGGTGCTCGATCCAGGCTCGCACTGCAGGCATGACACCGCGCCGGTGTGGATACACAGCTTGCAGCCAGCCGCCGGGCAATGACCATTTGGGCAGCAGTTGCACCAGTTGGCCGTTTTCAAGCTCCTGCTCGCAATAGATCAAGGGCAATATCGTGAAGCCCAAGCCTTCGAGGGCGCAGGCTTTACGCACATTGAAGTCATCAATGCCCAGGCGTGCTTCCAGCACCAGATCGCACTGTTTGCCGTGCTCGTCGAGCATACGCATATGCACCATGCGATCGGCCTCAAGTGCACCCAGCACCGGTGCATTTTTAAGGTCGTCCGGAGTGGTGATTGACCATTGTTCAGCGAACTCGGGGCTGGCCACCATGATCGTCACGGCCTTGCGCAGTCGCCGGGTTACCAGCAGCGGGTCTTCATCCCCCAGTTCACGCACGCGCATGGCCACATCAATGCCTTCGGTGATCAAGTCGACGCGACGGTTGAGCAAACTGACTTCCAGTTGCACATGCGGATAGGCGCGCAGAAAAGAGCTGGCGACTTCAGGCATGAACTGGTGGGCCAAGCCCACCGGGCAAGATACGCGCAGCCGCCCCCGGGGTTCGCTGGACATACTGGCCACCGCCTCGTCGGCCATTTCTGCTTGCAGCAGCATTGCCTGGCAATGGCTCAAGTAACGTTCGCCTACCGCTGTCAGTTTCAACTGGCGTGTAGTGCGCTGTAACAGGCGTGCACCCAGGCGTTCTTCAAGCTCGGCCACTCGCCGCGACAAACGTGATTTGGGAATCCCCAAAAGGCGTCCGGCCGCGGCAAACCCACCGGCTTCGACCACTTTGGCGAAGTAGTACAGATCATTAAGATCCTGCATTGCTGTTCTCACTGTCCTACAGGTGGGACGAACTATCGCATGCTCGCTGACTTATCGTCGATTGCTTTCATCGGTAGCATCACCCTCACTTGATCGCCTGGCGGCGGTCTTTATTTGGAGATCAGCATGAAAGTTTTGCATATCGATTCGAGCATCTTGGGCGACAACTCGGTTTCGCGTCAGCTGAGTGGTGAAGTAGTCAAGGCTTGGCAAGCTGCTGATCCGAGTGTTGAAGTGAGTTACCGCGACCTGGCCAGCGAAAGCATTGAGCATTTCTCGGCGGCAACCCTGGTGGCTGCTGGTACCCCGGCTGAACTTCGCGATGCCGCACAAAAGCTTGAAGCGCAATTGAGTGCAGACACCCTGGCGCAGTTTTTGGCAGCCGATGCGGTGGTGATCGGTGCGCCGATGTACAACTTTACTATTCCTACTCAGCTCAAAGCCTGGATCGACCGCATTGCGGTGGCCGGCCAGACATTCCGTTACACCGAAACCGGCCCGGTCGGCCTGTGCGGCGGCAAGAAAGTCATCGTGGTTTCGACCTCAGGCGGCATCCATGCCGGTCAAGCCACCGGTGTCGCGCACGAAGCCTACTTGAAAGTGCTGCTGGGCTTTTTGGGCATCACGGATATCGAGTTCGTGCGCGCTGAAGGCTTGAGCCGTGGCGACGAAATTCGCGGCAAGGCCCTGAACGAAGCGAATGAGCACATCCGTCAGGGTCTGTTCAGCGCCGCATAAACCCGTGTAGTGCTTGTACCCCCAAACTCTGTATTCTGGTGAACGTCTTGGCCAGAGTACGGAGTTTTTTGCATCTGGCTTCAATGGCTTGGGTTATGCAGAGAAGAGGGTGACCCTCCTTTTTGATTGCCCGCAGTAAGTTGCGCGCTAGTAAAGGTAAGCCGCCATGATGCGTTTATGCGCTGTATTACTCCTGATAATGGCAACTTGCCCTGTGGTGGTGCACGCCGAACCTGCAGTTGAGTGGAGTGTGGGGTTTCATCGCCTCAGCTTTCTCGATCCGGTGGATGGGCAGCCAATGAACGCCATTGCCTTTTACCCGTCGACCGACGAGGAGGCCAGGAGCAGGATGGGCGTCTATGACATTGATGCCACTGAAGATGCGAAAGTTGCCATAGGCCATTACCCATTACTGGTGTTGTCACACGGCAATGTCGGCACGCCGCTGGCGTTGCACGATCTGATCACCGCGCTGGCTCGCAAAGGGTTTGTCGTGGTGGCAGTGCTGCATCCTGGCGATAACTTCAAAGATCACAGCCGCACGGGAACCCTGAGTAATCTTTACGGGCGCCCTATGCAGATATCGGCAGCGATTAGCGCTGTACTCGATGAAAACACCTTGTCGCCTTATGTCGATGCCGATCAGGTAGGGGTTATCGGCTATTCAGCGGGTGGCGAAACGGCGTTGATCCTGGCGGGCGCCGAGCCGGATTTGAATCGTTTGCGGCACTATTGCCAAGAGCGGCCAGACGATCGTGATGCGTGCACCACGCAAGGTGAGCTGATCCCTGATCGCAATGATTTGCTGCCTGTCGCCGACCCGCGGGTACGGGCGCTGCTGCTGATGGCGCCGCTGAGCTTGATGTTCGGACGCGACACTCTGGCGCAGGTGCATGTGCCGGTATTGCTGTACAGCGGTGAGGGCGATCAAACCGTGTTCCCGGACAAAAATGCCGAGGCCTTGGCGCGCAAGTTGCCGGTTGCCCCACAATTCAACTTGATCCCTGGCGCCGGTCACTTTGTGTTTATGGCACCTTGCTCCGATGAACAGCGGACGACCATGGCATGGGCCTGTACTGATGCCGAAGGGGTTGATCGTGAGGACATCCATCGCGACCTGATTTACGAGTCAGGACGCTTTTTCAGCAAGGCCCTTAATAACAATTCCCACCGCATGCTGAGAACGGCAGACCACTAGTTGATCCGCCGTGATAGCCCGAGAGTCAATAGCATCCCCACTATGCAGAGCAGGGCGGCACAGAAGAAGATCCAGGGGTAGCCCAGGTTCAAGGCGATGGCTCCCATAAGCGGCCCGGCGATGGCCAGCGCCAGATCAAAAAACACGGCATAAGCACCCAGGCCAGCACCTCGACTCGAACTCGGTACTTGTTTGACGGCTTCAACGCCCAGCGCCGGATACACCAGTGACAGGCCAAACCCTGCCAATCCAGCGCCGAGCAGGGCGAAGACGGTCGACGGAGCCAGCCAAAGCAGGATCAGGCCAAGAGTCTCCAGGGCCATGCAGGCTATAGCGACACGGTACCCACCCAAGCGGTTGATGCTGTTGGTGAAGATCAGCCGGGCAAGGATAAAACACACGCCAAAGACCGACAGGCAATAGGCGGCGCCTGTCCAGCCGCGGTCGATATAAAACAGCGTGATGAAAGTGGTCAGGGTGCCATAGCCAATAGAAGCCAGCATCAGGCTCAGACCGTAAGGCGCGATCAGGCCGAACACCGACCAAAAGGGCAAGCGCACGCCGGCGATCACAGGAATGGAGGTCTTGTTGCGGATGATCAGCAATGCCAGCAAGGCTAAGCCCAGCAGCGCCACGCCCAGACTGGCAAAACCCAGGGAGTCGATCATCAGCACACCGAGCGGCGCCCCAAGGGCAATGGCGCCATAAGAGGCTATACCGTTCCAGCCAATGGCCCGGGCGGTATGTTGTGAGCCCACCTGGGCTATGCCCCAACTGATCGTTCCAACGCCAATAAGCCCTTGGGCAATCCCCAGAAACACCCGGCCGATTATCAAGATACTCAGGCTCAAAACAGAGATGTCTTGCAGCATTACGGCCAGTGAAGTCAGGACGCCGCTGACCGCGATGCCGATCAGCCCATAGACCACCGCCGGCTTGGTGCCGTGCTTGTCGACGATGCGTCCGGCTGAAGGTCGCGTCAGCAGGGTAGCCAGGTATTGCGACGCGATGGTCAGGCCAGCAACTATTGCGCTGAAACCCAATTGGTCATTGACGTAGCCCGGCAAGACTGCAATGGGCAGACCAATGCAGATAAAGGCAATGAAGGTATAGAAAACAATCGACAGGATTTGCAGGGTAACCGACAGAGAACTCTCGGGGGGAGGGTGTTGCGCAGGCATGAGCAGCGAGTCCGGCTAACATTTGGTCGGCGCTATGATGGCGTGCCCGTTGGATAAAAGAAAGCAGGCTAACGATATGCTTGATGGCTCAGTGAACTGGGGATAAGCCTTTTTCTTCGCCTGAGCAATGACACCGATATCTACTCGACCGCCTTCTTTGCAATTAAAGGCAGCTCCCTGAATTTGCGGTGCTTGTCAAAGGAAATCCCTGGCATCCAGTTACTGGAGCTGTTGTTTTCGTGAACGCAGCTGCATTTCGATTAACTGGATACCGGGCTTGAAGATTGTAGATGCCCAGGCCTCGCTGGCCTTGGGCGTTTTAATATCTACTCAGCGCTTCTGTGGTTATGGCTGGAGACGAACTGACGGAATCGCTCGGTCGGTAAGCCTTCGAACAGCTCGGCGGGCGTCCCTTGTGCGTCGATCAAGCCGCCGTGCATGAACACTACCCGATTTGATACGTGGCGGGCAAAGCCCATTTCGTGTGTGACAACCAGCATGGTGCGGCCTTCTTCGGCCAGGGAGCGCATCACCCGCAACACCTCCCCGACGAGTTCAGGGTCTAGTGCCGAAGTGGGTTCGTCGAACAACATAACTTGTGGATTCATCGCCAGCGCGCGGGCGATTGCGACACGCTGCTGCTGGCCGCCGGACAGGTGGGCAGGGTAATAGTCGCGGCGATCGTACAGACCGACCTTGTGCAGCAGGGACTCGGCCTCCTCGATGCATTCAGCACGGGGGCGTTTGAGCACGCGCATCGGGCCTTCAATGACATTTTGCAGCACGGTCATGTGCGACCACAGATTGAAGCTCTGGAACACCATGCCCAAGCTGCTGCGCAGGCGCTCGACCTGCCGATTGTTGCTTGGCGTCTGGCGGCCGTCGGCATGTTTTTTCATTTCGATCACTTCACCATTGACGCTGATGATGCCTTGATCAGGGGTTTCCAGCAGATTGATGCAACGCAAAAACGTGCTTTTACCGGAGCCACTGGCACCGAGAATCGAGATCACATCGCCCTTGTGGGCGTCCAGAGAAATGCCCTTGAGCACATGGGCGCTGCCGAAAGACTTCTGGATGTTTGTGATCGACAAGGCTGAAGCGGGCTGAGTATTCATGGCGTGCTCCGTATCAAATCAGGAATGGGTTGGCAGTGAAGCGCTGGATTTTTTGACGACATCAACAGGGCGCTCACGCAAGTGCGGCGAAAGGCGATACTCGAGCCAGGCAACAGCCCGCACGATCAGGAAGTTCAGCACCAAATAGATCAAGGCTGCGCAAATGAACACTTCCATGGTGCGATACGTGCGCTGAATGATCTGTTGCGCGACGCCAGTGACGTCCCAGACAGTCACCAGGCTGGCCAGGGCAGTGGACTTGACCAGCAAAATAGCTTCGGTGGAGTAGGCCGGCAGGGCCTGGCGCAGTGTGATCGGCGCAATGACCCGGCGCAGCAGTTCCCAAGGCGACATGCCGATGGCCTTGCCGGCTTCGATCTGCCCTTGGGGCACGCTAAGCAGCCCACCGCGAATGATCTCGGCGGTGTAACCGGCGGTGCACATGGCCAATGAAACGACGGCGCAACCATAGGGTGACTTGAGCACCACCCAGGCGAAGCTGTCGCGAATGGCCGGGAACTGGCCCAGGCCGTAGTAAATCAGGAACATTTGAATCAGCAGGGGTGTACCGCGAAACAACATGATGTAGAAACGCGCCGGGTAGCTGAAAAACCACCAGCGGCTGACACGCAGGCTGACAATGCCGACAGACAAGGTCAGGCCGATCACCAGAGAGCTGAAAAACAGCGTCAGCGTTGTCGGCAGTGCGCCCAGAAGTTTGAGCATGGTGTCCGCAAGGAACGCAAAATCGATCATAAGTATGGCTCCGGACTCGAACTAAACTGGGCTGCGCTGACGCGTGCGGCGCACGCGAGTTTCAGCCATGTTGAAAAGCCGGCCGGACAGGCCGGTGAGAACCAGATACACAGCACCCCCGATGATGTAGAACGTGAAATATTGACGTGTGGAACCTGCGGCAACCTGGCTGGCACGCATCAATTCCACCAGTCCTATGACGGAGATCAGGGCGGAGTCCTTTAGGCTCATCTGCCAGACATTGCCCAACCCAGGCAGTGCAAAGCGCAGCACTTGGGGCACCAGAATTCGTTTGAAACGCATTGCTCGGCTCATGCCGATGGCGAGGCCGGCTTCCAGTTCGCCCCGCGATACCGCGAGAAATGCTCCCCGGTAGACTTCAGCCTGATAAGAGCCGGAAATCAGCCCGACCGCCAATGCCCCGATCAGGAAGGGCGGCACATCGATGTAGCCTTCTGCGCCGAACCAATGGCCAACGGCTGTTACTACACTGGCTCCGCCAAAGTAGAACAGGTAGATCACCAGCAACTCGGGAATCCCCCTGAACAGTATCGAGTACAGATTGCCCACCCAGCGCAAACTGCGGTGGCGAGAGAGTTTGGCCGCTGCGACCAGGCTGCCAAACACCGCCCCCACCAGCAGCGCTGCCAGGGTCAGTATCACGGTCATGCCCGTTGCCTTGAGCAGCGCCATCCCCCAACCTGAATCACCAAAACTGAGTAGCTGCAAGAGGTCCATAGTGGGTCCCACATATCAAAAGGCTTAAGCAGCCCGGCAACCTTCACGCCGCCGGGCCATTCGGATCATTGCTTAGGGGTAAGGTCTTGCTTGAACCACTTCTCACTGAGTTTTTTGATCGTGCCGTCAGCCATGGCCTCCTTGAGCGCCGCGTCGAACTTGGCTTTGAGCTCGGGATCTTTCTGGCGGAAGCCCAGTGCCTCGCCTTCACCCCAGATCGGACCCTCGATGATCGGGCCGGTATAAACCAGTGCTTTGTTCTCTGGCTTGTCCATGAGCGAATTGAAGAAGGTCACGTCATCGAAGACGACATCGATACGGCCGGCCTGCAGATCGAGAATGGCTTCGGCCGAACTGCCGTATTCACGGACAGTCGCCACATCCTTGAAGTTTTGATCAATGAATGAGGTGTAAATGGTGCCAGAGGCGATCCCGATGGTTTTGCCCTTGAGTGCTTTGCGCAGCTCTTCCACACCTGCGCGGACTTCCTTTTGATCGGTGCCTAGGGTGATGGCTGCGTCAGCGCCGGTTTTACCCGGCAGCAAATCGGCTTTTAGTGCAACGAAACTGGCAGGTGTCTGCGCGTAGGGTGTGGAGAAGGCCATCACTTTCTTGCGTTCATCGTTGATCACGATTGCGTCCATCAACACATCGAATTTACCTGCGTTGAGGCTGGCGATCATCCCGTCCCAGTTTTGTACGACGATGTTGCACTTGAGCTGCATGCGCGGGCAGATGGTCTCCATCAACTCCGGCTCGAAGCCGCTGATTTTTCCACCCGGGAGCGTCAGGTTCCAGGGCTCATAGGAGCCTTCTGTTGCAATATTGACCGAGGTCCACTCTTTGGCTTGCAGTGCCGGAGCACAGGCTAGAACCATTGCACTGAGCGCTACAGAACCCAACCAGCTTGATTTCTTGGACATCTTGATACTCCCTGACTAATCAATGAGTGTTGCGATCTGATCCGGCTCAGGCCGGATCTCCATTGTCGGTACCCGCCGCTTTGTGTGGGTACACACGACAAAACTTCAAAATACGGTCAGCCGGTGATCATGGGCAGGTTCAGGCCCTGCTCCTTGGCGCAGTCGATAGCGATCTGGTAGCCCGCGTCGGCATGGCGCATCACGCCGGTGGCCGGGTCGTTGTGCAGTACGCGAGCGATGCGCTCGGCGGCTTCGTCCGTGCCGTCGCAAACAATCACCATGCCCGAGTGCTGAGAGAAGCCCATGCCGACACCGCCACCGTGGTGCAGGGAAACCCAGGTTGCGCCGCTTGCGGTGTTGAGCAGCGCGTTGAGCAGAGGCCAGTCGGACACAGCATCGGAACCATCCTGCATAGACTCGGTTTCGCGGTTCGGGCTGGACACGGAGCCGGAGTCCAGGTGATCGCGGCCAATTACGATGGGCGCTGACAATTCCCCGCTGCGTACCATCTCGTTGAACGCCAGGCCCAGCTTGGCGCGCAGCCCCAGACCCACCCAGCAGATCCGGGCCGGCAAGCCCTGGAAGCTGATACGTTCGCGCGCCATGTCCAGCCAGTTATGCAGATGCGCGTCGTCCGGGATCAATTCTTTGACCTTGGCGTCGGTCTTGTAGATGTCTTGTGCCTCGCCCGACAGCGCCGCCCAACGGAACGGGCCTATGCCACGGCAGAACAATGGGCGGATGTAAGCCGGTACGAAGCCTGGGAAGTCGAATGCATTTTCCACGCCGACTTCCTGGGCCATCTGGCGGATGTTGTTGCCGTAGTCGAAAGTTGGAATGCCCATTTTCTGGAAATCGAGCATCGCTTTAACGTGGACGGCCATTGACTGTTTGGCCGCGTTGACCACGGCGGCGGGTTCAGTCTTGGCGCGTGCACGGTACTCATCCCAGGTCCAGCCAGCGGGCAGGTAACCGTTGAGCGGATCGTGGGCGCTGGTCTGGTCGGTGACCATGTCCGGGCGAACGCCGCGCTTGACCAGTTCCGGGAGGATTTCAGCCGCGTTCCCCAACAGCGCGATGGAAATTGCCTTGCCTTCTTTGGTGTATTTCTCGATACGGGCCAGCGCGTCATCGAGGTCAGTGGCTTGCTCGTCGACGTAACGGCTGTTCAGGCGAAAATCAATGCTGACTTGTTGGCATTCGATGTTCAGCGAGCAAGCGCCCGCCAGGGTCGCGGCCAGCGGTTGTGCGCCGCCCATGCCGCCGAGGCCGGCGGTCAGGACCCAACGACCTTTCAAGTTATCGTTGTAGTGTTGGCGACCGGCTTCGACGAAGGTTTCGTAGGTGCCCTGGACGATGCCCTGGCTGCCGATGTAGATCCAGCTGCCAGCGGTCATCTGGCCGTACATGGCCAGGCCTTTGGCGTCGAGTTCGTTGAAGTGCTCCCAGCTTGCCCAGTGCGGGACCAGGTTGGAGTTGGCGATGAGCACGCGAGGAGCATCGGTGTGGGTCTTGAAAACGCCGACCGGTTTGCCGGATTGCACCAGCAGGGTTTCGTCGTCATTGAGGTGGGTGAGGCTTTCGACGATTTTGTCGTAGCACTCCCAGTTGCGCGCCGCCCGCCCGATGCCCCCGTAAACCACCAGTTCTTTCGGGTTTTCGGCGACCTGCGGGTCGAGGTTGTTCATCAACATGCGCAGGGGCGCTTCGGTCAGCCAGCTCTTGGCGGTCAACGCATTGCCGCGGGCCGCGCGGATGACTACGTCGCGGTACTTTGTAGCTTTCTGGCTTTTGTCAGTCACGAAAATACTCCTTTGCGATCAATCCAAATCAGCCCAGGCAGTGGGCAAGGGTGCTTGTGCAGGGAGCGCCCGGTACACGTTGAACAAGGTGATGAAGATCACTTTATTAGGGCTCGTGCGCACACATATTTACTTGTACATACAAGCATATGCAATCAATCGGCCAACTTGTTTTTTCATCAGTCAATCACGCTGATAAATTTGAAAAGCTGTTTAAAAACAATGAGCTAGTGTCTTTTGTTTGTTGCGGAGAGTTTTTGGAGCAGCACAGTAGGGGGTGCCTGGGTCAGAAAGTGCACCACGTTGGTACTGGCGGTGACAGCGTGGATTAAAGTGGTGCGTTACTGGGTGTGACTGGAAGGCCAGTGTGGGCGAAGAGGGCTGCGCATCATTGGGCAGCCCTCATTTGAGAGCAGGCGAGTTACTTCAGGTTTTTCTGTACGGTGGCCAGAACTTCGCCGCTGCGTACCTGTTCGGTGACGCTGATGATGTCTGTGTAGAAAGCGCGATCATGGTCAGCCACCGGTACGCGACTGCGCACCAGGTCGTATACCGCTTTGGTCACGCTGGAGGCCTTGTGCACGTCATGGAAATCCAGGGCCTGGCAACCCACCAGCAGCTCAATGGCCAGTACCGATTCAAGCTTTTCGGACACCTTATAGGCCTTGATGACTGCGTTATAAGCCAGGCTGACCAGGTCTTCCTGGTTGGCGCAGGTCGAGAAACTGTCGACAGAAGAGGGGAACGACAGTGTCTTCATTTCCCCGTACAGGCCAGCCGCGGTGTACTGAAGGATCATGTAGCCACTGTTCAGGCCTGGGTTGCGTACCAGAAAGGCGGGCATTTCACTGAAGTGTGAGTTGACCATGCGATCGATACGACGCTCGGAAATTTTCGCCAGGTTGGCCAGTGCCACGCACAAGGAGTCGGCTGACATGCCGATGTAAGTGCCATCGAAGTTGGCGCCTGAAATGGCAATCCCGTCCCCATCCTCAAGCGGGTAGATGATCGGGTTGTCGCCCGAGGAGTGAATTTCGTTTTCGATATTTTCGCGGGCGTGATCAATAAACCTTTTTGAAGCGCCATGCACCTGAGGAATGGAGCGCAGGCTGTAGGCGTCCTGAAGCCGGTAGTCGATGTTTTCAGCGATCAGTTGGCTGTCATGCAGCATTGCCTTGATATCTTTGGCAGTTTGCGCCTGCTCTTTATGCGCCTTGATCGAATGATAGCGAGGGTCGAAGGCCCTAATCGTGCCTTTCAAGGCTTCCATGGACAGTGCCGCCCCGACGTCCGCCAGCGAAGCGCTCTGCATGGCGTTGTACAGGGCCAGAATCGCGATGGCGGTTACCGACGTGGTGCCATTGAGCATGGCAAGGCCTTCTTTGCACTGCAGGTCTGTCGGTTGCAGGCCGACCTGTTGCAGGGCAGTGGCGCCGTCGACCCACTCGCCGCCATTCACCCGGGCTTTACCTTCACCCAGCAGAACCAAGGCCAGGTGACCTTCGACGGCCAGGTAGCCGACCGAGCCTTCGCCAGGCGCAAAAGGCACGACATCGTTGTTGAGCAAGCCGGCGATCAGTTCCAGCAGCTCCAGGCGTACCCCCGAATAACCTTTGCCAAGGCTGATCAGAATCATCAACTGGATCGCCCGCACTTGCTCGCGCTTGAGCGGCTCACCCACGGCGACGGCATGGGAGCGCACGATGTTGACTTGAAGCTCCTTGGCATTGTGCGCAGAAATGACATGCCGCACGTTATCGCCGAACCCGGTAGTCACCCCATAGACCAAGCGGTTTTCATCGAGGAAACGCTCTACCAGACCACGGGATTTATTGACGCGGTTCTTGTAGCTCTCAGCAAACGACACCTTGGCCGAATAACGGGCGACGGCCACGAACTCTTCGATGGAGGGCTCTTTATCGCCAAGGACGACCTGAGTGATTTGTTGAGGATGAGCTGTCATTGCGAACTCCCAGGAACCAATTGAGTGAGGGGTTGGATCGGTAAAATCGCGCTCGTTTGAGCGTGGAAGAAGGCTAAAGCGGTTTTTGTGTGAAGAAAATATGGTGATTTCTGTGAGTTTTATTAGAATTTCTAAACTTTATATCCCATGAGATGTTCACCTCGCCATGAGCCGCTTGCCGCCCTTACGTGCCCTGCAAATATTTGAAACCGTCGGTCACTGTGGCGGGATCTCCGAAGCTGCCAAACGCTTGAACATCTCAGTCGGGGCAGTGAGTCAACAGATGAAGTTGCTTGATGAGGCGCTGGGCATGAACCTGACAGTCAAAGAAGGGCAACGCTTACGGCTCAATGCCATCGGCCAGCGTTTTCACGCGCGGTGTTCTCTTGCATTTGAAGAACTGAGGGCCGCCGTGTCCGAGGTGGAGCGCTCGAAAAACCCCAACAATTTATATGTCAGTGGCCTGCCTTCTCTCATGACCAAGTGGCTGGGGCCGCTTATCTATGAATGGCAGCATGACCACAGTGATCTGGACATCTATCTGGATGGCACGCTGGCGGAAACGTTAGAGGAAGAAAACGCAGACTTTCGGATAGGCTATGGCGAGCCGGGGCAATACGGTGCACACAGCGTGATGTTGTTCCGCGATTGCGTGGTGCCGGCTTGTTCGCCAAGGCTCCTGGGGCGGCCGGGCCCGGTGGAGCAGCCCGCTGACATACTCAACTACCCCCTTATCCGCATTGACTCGCGGCCGAAATTTGACTCGCCGCCTTCATGGGCCGAATGGTTTGGCCTGGAAGGCGTCGCTGCTGAACAGGCGATTGCCATACGACGAAGTTATTCTTCATCCAGCATGGCGATTCAGGCCGCCATCGATCACCAAGGCATCGTACTGGCGCAGTTTTCAATGATTGCCCGCGACATCGACAAAGGCCGCCTGATCATTGCCTGGCCGCGTGCCATGCCGCTTCCTTCGTCTTATTACCTGAGTTGGCACCCAAACACATTGCACAAAGCGCAATGCCGAGCCTTCCAGCGCTGGCTGATAGGGCGAGGGAGAGCGCAAGAGAAAATGACCGACGGACTACTGGCTGAGCAGCAGTCAGGACATTGAGCAGGGTAAAACGAAAAACCCCGTCACAAGGACGGGGTTTTTGTTGGCGCATCTGACTCAGCGACAAGCAGTTTCAGCCATCAGAACACTACGCCCTGGCTGCGCAGGTAGTCATCGTAAGTGCCGCTGAAGTCGATCACGCCATTCGGGCTCAGCTCGATAATGCGAGTGGCCAGCGACGATACGAACTCACGGTCATGGCTGACGAAGATCAGCGTGCCCGGGTAGTTTTCCAGCGCCAGGTTCAGCGCCTCAATGGATTCCATGTCCAAGTGGTTGGTCGGTTCGTCCATCACCAGCACGTTCGGTTTTTGCAGAATCAACTTGCCGAATAGCATGCGACCTTGCTCACCACCGGAGATCACTTTGACGGATTTGAGGATCTCGTCGTTCGAGAACAGCATGCGGCCCAAGGTGCCACGCACCATTTGCTCGCCTTGTGTCCACTGGCCCATCCAGTCGAACAAGGTCATGTCATCTTCGAAGTCGTGCGCGTGGTCCTGGGCGTAGTAGCCCAACTCGGCAGCTTCAGTCCACTTCACCGAACCGGCATCGGGGGTCAACTCATTGACCAGCGTACGCAGCAGGGTGGTCTTGCCAATACCGTTTGGACCAATGATCGCAACGCGCTCACCGGCTTCAACGGTAAAGCTGAAGTCTTTGAACAGCGTCTTGCCGTCAAAACCTTTGGCCATATGCTCAACGGTGACTGCCTGACGGTGCAGCTTTTTAGTCTGCTCGAAGCGGATGAACGGGCTGACCCGGCTGGACGGCTTGACTTCGGCCAGCTGGATCTTATCGATCTGCTTGGCACGCGAGGTCGCTTGCTTGGCTTTCGATGCGTTGGCCGAGAAACGGCTGACGAACGATTGCAACTCGCTGATCTGCGCTTTCTTCTTGGCGTTGTCCGACAGTAATTGCTCGCGTGATTGGGTCGCGGCAGTCATGTATTCATCATAGTTGCCTGGGAACAGGCGCAGTTCACCGTAGTCCAGGTCAGCCATGTGGGTGCAGACGCTGTTCAGGAAGTGCCGGTCGTGAGAAATGATGATCATCAAGCTGTTGCGCTGAGTCAGAACGTTTTCCAGCCAGCGGATCGTGTTGATGTCCAGGTGGTTGGTGGGTTCGTCGAGCAGCAGTACTTCAGGGTCCGAGAACAGGGCCTGGGCCAGCAACACACGCAGCTTCCAGCCTGGCGACACTTCACTCATCGGGCCGTTATGCTGTTCAATGCCGATCCCCAGCCCCAACAGCAGTTCGCCCGCGCGGGACTCGGCGGTATAACCGTCCATTTCTGCGAACTCGGTTTCCAGTTCGGCAACGGCCATACCGTCTTCTTCGGTCATTTCTGGCAGCGAATAGATACGGTCGCGTTCAGCCTTGACCTTCCAGAGCTCTTCGTGGCCCATGATCACCGTATCGATTACTGTGAACTCTTCGTAAGCGAACTGATCCTGGCGCAACTTACCCAGACGCACGTTCGGCTCCAGCATCACCTGGCCACCCGACGGCTCGAGATCACCGCCCAGGATTTTCATGAAAGTAGATTTGCCGCAACCGTTGGCGCCGATCAGACCGTAGCGGTTACCTGCGCCGAATTTTACTGAAACGTTCTCGAATAGCGGCTTTGCGCCGAACTGCATCGTGATGTTAGCTGTGGAGATCAATTGCTTTACCTATCAATAGCTTGGAGTTCGCTGGTTTGAGCCGGTATCGATTTGATACCTATTTGGAGCTTTTCCAGCTGGCTCCAATCTGAGCTTGAGTTGATCCAGCGCGCATACGTAGACAGCAACAGTTGGGCGCTAAGACCAAGTTGCCGAGAAATAAATGCGGGGTTCATGCCAGACATGGCGCGCATTGTCGCATAGGTGTGACGACAGTTGTATGGCGGTTGCTGCCGTATGGCTGATCGGACAATAAAGAATGGGGCGGGGGCGGGGTTGTGGGGGGTTAACGAAGGAGCAAGCCCCGGCATTGCCGGGGCTTGGTCGATCAGGTCAGAACACCAGGCCGACCTTGACGCCAAACTCGTCACGCTTGAGTTTGGTGTTATCGGCAATCGGCGTATGTTCGTCGAGTTTGTACTCGGTGCGGGTGTAGTAAACGCCCGCCTGGATCGGCAAGTCGCCTTGCTGGTTCATCAGCAGCGAAACTTCTGCATAGGGGTTGGTGCGGTCTTTCATGTCCACGGTCTCGCTGCCAAAGTGTTGAACCTTGACGCGGGAGCGGCCGTCGAGGGTTTGGCGAGCACCTACTTCGACGCGCAGGGTAGAGCTATCGAACTGGTGGTTGTAGCCCAGTGCGGCCTTGGCGAACGGAGACTTGTAGGTCAGCTTGGTGTCGAGATCGTTGATCTCTGGCTCGAAACGGGTCCAGGTGTAACCGCCGCCGACGATAACGTCGACGAAGTTGCGCGCATCCAGCGCCGCACGCCAGCCAAGGTCGAGATCAGCTTGGGCTTCCTTGAGTTTGTTGCCATCTTTCTTGCTGTATTTGGCTTCACCGCCAATCTGGTAAACGAAACCGGATTCGGCAGTCATTTTGTTGCCATAGGTGGCGAATATGCCGCCTTGACCCATGTGTTCCTTGTCGGACCTGCTACCGCCTTCAAATTTGAAGTCTGTGTAGGAGCCCAGCAGGCCGACGTTAAATACGGGATCGGTGCTGGGGGCGGCCATCACTGCCAGCGGTGCGCTGAAAAGGGCCAGCGCGCAGGAGTGACGTAGCAGTTTTGTCTTGAACATTGGTGGGAGTCTCCATGACTTAGAAAAATATCGAACGAGGTTTACGATACGAAGCTTGTAAGAAAAGTTCAAAAAAAAACAAAGAATAAGGCTGCCCCGCCCGATATACGGGTGGGTTGCTACCATCGTGCCCAGCAAAATCTCCGACTTGAGTGTGATGCGCCCCAGTCATTTAAGGACTTTGAGACGAGAGAGTGCGCATCAATACCAAGGGTTCCAGGGGTGTCATTTATAAGTGATAGTGAATGTCGCGCTAGCCTTCACGCTGCCAATGCCGACAGTGGAGGCCGTTTGAAAATAGCGGGCTTGAAGCGGGATATTGAAAAGTCCTTCGCTGGTGGGGGAGTCAACTTCAAAGGGTGTCTTTAGTACAATCGGCTTGTTTTTATAAAGTACTTGTATGCCAACACCGGATGCTGCGTCATCACCCTGATCGGTTGCCAAGACGCCATTTTTAAAGTCAAACGTAGTGCCGCCTATTTCCAGATTGATATTGGCGTCGGAGTTGCACGTCAATGGAATGGAAAATTGTGCGGTTCGGCTGTCATCGGGGGAGGAGCCGTAGCCTTTGAATTCCGAGGGTTTTACGATGCCCAATGGCACACTGATCGTCGGGCTATTGACAGTACAAGCCACGGTATATACCGAAAAAGGTCCCATGTTCACTATGGATTCCGGGTTGATCCAGTCTGTTTGGTTGACTCGCAGTAAAACTGAGGCAACTTGTCGACCAGTCACTGTGCCTATGCCAGTGTTTTGTTCGGTCTTGTAAAACTGAATCGCCAGGTTTTCTGTTACCGGCTGATTGAACAAGCCGTTGACTGAACATAAACGGCGAGCGTTTTCTATACCAATATCTGTCGCTCTGCGGGTAACATACAGCAGGCCTAAGTTGCCGCAGGCGTATCCCCCAATGGCATAGCCAACGCCGGCAATATTAGTCTTGAAAATACTTCTGTCATCGATAAGTTGGCTGTAATCACCCACGCCTTTTACCGCCACTTCCTGATAACTGATGCTCGGGCTCGGATTGGTGGTGCAAGTAAATGCCTGAATATTATTGATATAGATGGGGTTGCCGATAGGCGCGCCCACAGGCAAGTCACGCTCAATGGTCATGGAGGGCGGCGTAAATAAAGTTGCCGGTGTTTTTGTAGTGCAGGTATAGGCCAGGGCCTGTGTGCATACCAGTGAAGTCAATAAAACGACACAGTAGGGGCTAAGTGTTTTTATGGAATTCATAAATACCTCTTATTGACAGTATGCCGTGACGAGTTTTACACGGTCTTTATTGTTCTGGGTATCAAAACTGGCGTCACACTTACCGCTGCTCCAGATGACATTAATCTGACCCTTCTGTGGAGCACCACTTAAATAGACTTGTTGATGAGCATCCACAATGCCGGAAGATATCGAATTGCCGTTTTCGATGATCTGGGCTGTTGCGCCAAATGGAATGAGTGTTTGAGTTTTTAGCGTGATCAGCATTTTCGCTCCCACCTTAGTCTGGAAGTCGGCCAGTACCAAGGCTCCCTCTGTCGGTACGACGGTGCTCGTTGTGTTCAAGATATCGACATTGTTGGGCAGCGATGCTGTATCCAGTTGCAGGGTGTTTCTTTGATAAGGGGAGACATAAGGAACAACGGCATAGCCACCGCTGTCGGTGTAGATGCCGACGTTATTGGAGACCTTGATATTTTCGGCTTTGTCTGCCTTTACCAGCGCCAGAGTATCTCCCAGCGGTTGGGATACCGTTAAACCGTAAGGGTGCACAACAATGCCCCCCGAAGCACCATAATTGAGTTGCTGTGAGTCAGTGGTGTAGTTATAGCCCGCCTGGTATTGACCAAATTTGGCTCTATAGTCTACAGATGCACTGCCTGCTACGTCATGATCCTGGCTGTCATAACGCTGCTGTACGTTATAGCTCAACTGTTTGTCAGCTAAAGCATTTCCTGAAACCCCAACAGAGGCCATGGAATCGCCGTGATTGTTGTTGCTGGCGGAAAAATTAACCCAACTGTTCGATAACAGTCGATCGAAAGGGATTTGCAAGGACAGCGACACAATTTTGTCTTTGTTGTTATTGTAGAGCGATGAAGATTCTGAGTAGTTTAAAAAATAGCTGGCCGAACGAAAACTGCCGTTGTAGCCAATGTTGATGTTTTTCTCATTGCCCGATACTCCCCAATATGACTGCTGATAGGCAGACACATACAGGCTGCCATAACCCCCCAGGGTTTGACTGATTTCAAGTTGTGATTTGCTGCGTTTGTTGAACTGGTCACGCCATTGATAAAACTTTCTGAGATCTTCCTCAGTGTCGGCAGGCGCTTCATGGCCATACGCTGAAGGGTGGTTGGAGTAGTAGCCGTTGGCTTCATTAAAGTCGTAATACCCAGACGTTGAATAACGATACCCCGAGAGCGCCAAGGAGGTTCCGCTGGCCAGGAAGTCTTTGGAGTATTGGAAACGGAAGGACCCACCGTTTTTGGTTTTATCTGGCAACTCAGTCTTGGCAAACGTTGAATCGAGTGAAATGGAGCCTAAATCGCCGATTCCTTTTCCTATACCGACACTAAGTGCACTGTATTTATCGGAATAGATATTGCCGCCATACAGGGTTGTGGCATGCGGCAAGCCATAAAGCCCGGTGATTTGAGAAAATGACGGGTTTTTATCGTTGCTACCCGCCGAAGAGCGATAACGACCAACCGCCAGAGAATATTTTAGCCGGCCCTCACGCTGCATAACCGGCACTGCAGAAAATGCTTGGGTAAAGGTGCGAATTTCTCCATTGGCTTCCTTTATCGAGACGTGTAGTTCGCCGCTGGCGGAGGTGGGGTAGAGGTCATCAATTAAAAATGGGCCAGGAGGTACATAGGACTGATAAATGGTATTACCGCCCTGGCGAATGGTGATCTGCGCGTTAGTCTGTGCGATGCCCCGAATCACGGGAGCAAAGCCCCGTAAGCTCTGCGGCATCATGGCGTCGGAAGAGTAGAGTTGAGCCCCCCTGAAGGCAAAGCTGTCAAACACTTCAGAGGGTGTATAGCTTTCTCCCAGTGTGAGTTGAGACTTCAATGAGGTCACATCACGCTGAACATAAGTCGTCAGGCTCCGCCAACTGTTGTGATCTTCTGTGGATGACCATGCTGAGTAATTTCTGAGGCGCCATTCGTTAAAATTGACCCCGCTGCGTACATTCAAGTAGTGGTTCTGGTTGTCACCGGAGCCGTGCTTTATCCAGCTGTTTGAGCCTGAATAGTTGTAGTTGATGATGGCCGAGTTAATCCCATGGTTCCATTCACTTGAGGGCACTTCACCGCGAGGAGCTTTCTTGATATAGATTTGCGGGATGCTCAAGTTCAGTTTTTGCTGGGCAAAATCATAAACAAAGGAGCTGTCAGGCAGATAAGCACTTATGGATTCTTTCATGACCCCATTGTGCATCTGCATGAACGCTGTTGTCGCTTCAGGAAAGACGCCCCAGTTGACCAGATCTTCTTTGCTGATTTGAGGATGCAATGTGTCATCTTTCGCGGTGAAAACAATATTTCGAGTCTCCACTAACGAGCCGTTTAAATAAATATACGTGTGATAAGTGCCTGGTGGTTGAGCGCCTGTGCGTGTCAGTGAGCTCAGGTCTATGCTGTTGTGTTGGCCGGGTATACGATCAATTGCATTCGGTTCAAAGTAATCTTCAGAGATTACTGAGGCTGAATAGCCTGACAGAATCAGTAAAATCAGCACGTCATAGGAACGCGCTGTTCCACGAGTAAAGGAATTGTCAATCATGAAGAACCCAAGCTAAATGGAGTTATTTAAAATTTGCTAGCTTCATCTCATTGGAAACGCCACCAAAATCATTGATGGACTGCCAAGAGATATTTTGGGTTTCTTTATATTCACCCGGCAGGATGACTTCTGCATGGGGAGGGATCATCGGTGGTTCAGGAACTTTTTTGTTGTCCAGCAAGAGTGTGGCCAAGGTGATGTAATACGGCGAGGGATTGATGATGTGTAGACGCCCTGCATCAAATTTAAATTTCAAGCCCTGATAAGCAGTCGCAGGATCACCTTTGATGGACGTTGGACGGAAAAACAATTTCATGACACTTTTGACATTAATGGTCAGCGTGTTTATCTCGTCAGGATTAGTCGATGGAATGGATTTAATACTTAGCCAATACAGAGACTCCTTGTCGTCTGGCAATGGTTTTCCAGTGTATACAATGCGCACTGAGTTTGTTGATGTTGGCTCGAGCCGAAAGAGCGGCGGGGTCATGACAAATACCTGGTCATCATGATCGTTGATGTCAGGTTTCTTTGCCGCCCACGCCTGAATGAGATAAGCCCGATTGTCTGGGTTTTTTATATCCAGTGCTACCTGATTTGATGCTTGCGGGTAGATAACCCTGGTTCCCTGGATTTCAACACCTGAATAGACTTGCCCTGATGTAAAGAAACTAACCGCGGCGATTAGCCCAGCTAATAATTTGATCCCTTGCGCGCCTTTCACACGTGCTCCTTGGTTATTAGTGTTTTTGCAGATTAAAGTTCGATAGCTGTGTGCTGATAATCGACACTTTGCCTGCTCGGCAAAATGCCGATTATCGATAGGCTAAACAGGTGTGTTAGTTGTAGACAACCGTAAACGTGGCTGTTGCATTGGCTGAGCCCGGTCCTGCAGCTCCGCCGACTGCCATATATTTGGCGTAGTAGGTAAATGTGTACTCAGTGTTGGTGGTCGCCGCTGCATCTGAAATTACATAGTCTTTTGAGGCTTCTCCAATAGGGACCAAAGTAAGATTGTCGCGGTCAAAAATAGCAACGCCTACATTGGTTGCTGTCTGACCAGGATTAACAGCCAGAATCCTTGGATCGGCTTCGTTGACATTTCCATCGAAGCGAATATGACCGGTGAGTCCGGCTGGACAATCTTCTAGATCAATTGTGAATAGTTTTGCTGCCGCGGTCACACCCTCGGCTGCTAATGCACTTTGGTTGACTGTGCCCAATGTAACAGTCTGATTGTTTGAGTCTTTATTAACGGTGCACGCGGTGGCCGTTATGTTTCCTGTGAAATTGATTATTCCATCTGCGGCGTAGCTGTTCAGGCTGACAGCAGAAGATGAAAGGATCAGGCACGCCAAAGCTTTTCTTTTGAACATACAATGCCTCGGTAATAAAAGGATAATAACCGTGTGGGCGTTGTGGGTAGGCTTAGCTGATGTGGAATGCATGGTATGAATAATAATCACCAACACGTTCAGTTAAGCGCACAACTCCCTGTTAGTGCACTTACTGTTAGATGCTCACTGGTTCAGCTTATTTTAAAAAGCCGAGCGCAAACCTGTCAGACCCTTTTCATGATCAGGACGATAACGTTAGTGAGTTTTTTTCAAGCCTTTTTAATGCGCAGATACCAGCAGTTTTATGAAAGAATTACTGTAATTATTAAAAGACCTTCCAATGTTCTGCCAGATCTTTAAGGCTGTGCATGGTCGTAAAGACAGTGCACGTGCAACACTAGATTAGCTTTCGAAAAAATCCAGTAAAAACTTAAAAAAGTTGGGATTAGAGGACGTTGTTTTTGATGTAACGTAAATAGCCAAAAAATCGAGTTGGCGTGCTGCAAAAAAAAATCGGCTAATTGATGTTAAATAGCTATCATTCTGGCGGTGGCAGGCGATCACCAAACCCCTCAAGCCCGGATCAGGGTATGGCAATGAATACACATGACCTGTAGGGCTTAAGGTGCTTTAAGCTTCTGACAGATTTGGAGAGGTGGGGACTCCGCCCCATCAGACAGCTGTCAGCCCCCCCGACACGCTCTAATTGCGAGGGAGTATGACGAATTGGCCATCAGCAGTTATCGATAGATACGAATTTTCTGCCAGGTAATCTTGCTGTGAAAGGTGCCTGTGTCGTTTCGCAAGGCGTACCGCGTGGCCCGGTAAGCAGCCGTGAATCTGGAACATTGCAGACCGCGGATCTTGCGATAGGCCCACAACCAACCCCGTTTGCTTTTAGTCTCCATACCTTCAGCCTCGCACAAGGAGCCTCTTTTTTTAGAGGCTAGCGTTAAAAAATTACACTTGCTGGCGCACGAATAAATCGATTGAAGTTATTTCAAAATGGTAGGTATGAACGGTGTTATCAAGGCTTTGACTCTATCAAGGCTAACGACTGATAACGCTTATGTCGTTGTACTCAACTCTGCTAAAGATAGTCAATACAACCTGGCTTGCATCTTCAGAGGGGAGGGCGCTGGTCGCCGAGTGCTTTGAATCTTAGGGATACCGATTGGTGCAATCGCGATAGGTTTGGGTTCATTGCCTGTCACGATAATCTGCGGGTTTGCGGGCGATTTTAGTGCCAGTGCCAGAGGGTGCGCGCAAGAGTAGTTGGACTCGAGGGGATTAACCGACGTTAGATTTTGTCGGAGCTTTTTTCGCCGTATATGGCTACTGGTCGCTGGTAAAGATGTTGGCTTTTGGCCAGCGCGTCTCAAGGTGTTCAGTCAGATAACGGATGAAAGCTTTTACTTTGGGTGTCATGGCCGCGCGATCCTGGACACAGGCGTATATATCGAGTGGTTCGGTATATGACTCGGTGGTTGAATGGCTGCGCTGAAGTAGAGGAATAAGCTGGCCTGATTCGAGGTAAGGCGCGGCGATAAATTCTGCAAGTCGGGCAACGCCTGCACCATGTGCTGCCATTTGTGCCAGCGCGTCAATGTCATCGCTGGTGGCCGTGACATTGAGGGTGGCATAAGCGTGCTGCCCATTGTTGATGAAGCCCCAGCGCAGAAACCGTCCATCCAGCGGATAGCGAAAGCCCAGGCAAGCATGTTGTTGCAAGTCTTCTGGTGAGTTGGGCCAACCCGCTCGTTCAAGGTAGGCAGGTGAAGCGCAGATGATAAAAGGAACGGACACGATTTTACGGGCGATGATGCCGTCTTCCAGTTGAGGCCTGATTCTCAGGCTCAGATCAATGCTGTTTTGTATGTGATTGATCTTGCTGTCTGTGATGCTCAATTCGAGGGTCAGGCGGGGATGACGGCTAGCGAAACCTGCGACGAGAGGTGCCAATACGTGTCGTCCAAATGCAGCCGTCGAAGCGATGCTGAACCGCCCCTGGAGTTCTGTGTCACTGTGGCTGATGGCACGATGCGCCAACTCCAGATCTGTAACGATGCGCTGCACTTTGGCGTAGTAAATGTTTCCATCTTCGGTGAGTGCCATGCTTCGGGTCGTGCGTTGCAACAGACGTGTACCCAGGTGCGTTTCCAGGCGATTGATTGTCTGGCTCACCGCGGCGGCGCTCAGGCCAAGGTTTTTAGCCGCTCCGGCAATGGAACCCGCTTCTACTACTTTGATAAAACTATTGATTGCAGCAAACAGATCCATGTTTTGACCCGAAAATGACACGATTCGTAAGATCTGCTTTATAAACAAACTAGAAATAGCCGTCTAGTGACGTGTTTTTGATCTTGTTAAGGTGCTTATCAATCCAATTCAGTACCCGATAGGTCAAGCATGGACTCAAAACACACGTCTAATCCTTTGTCTTCCAGCCGTCCGAAGCTCTCGGTTCGAACCACGCCCTATGTATTTGCCTTCTACATGTCGGCAATCATGGCGTTCTTGATGTCGTTGGTGATTACGGCGGCCAATACCGGCGTAGATGCGCATTATTTGAGCAATGCTTTAGAGGCTTACAAACTGGCCATGCCAGCAGCCTTCCTGTGCATCCTTGTTGTCCGGCCAATCGTGCTCAAGCTGGTCGCGATAACGGTTCATCCGCATCGATAAACGCCATAAAGTCACAACCAGTATTTGGGATAACTGCCTTTGCTGCGTGCATTGTTCAGGCACAGGGCAGTGATCACGATGACCAGCGAGCCTGCCAGTACAGGCGTCAGTAAAAAACCCCACGGCGCCCCGGCCGTGATGACCACCAATGGATTGGCGCCAGCGGGTGCATGCACCGTGCGTGTCTGTTGCATGGCAACCAGCGCCAAACCAACGGCCAGCGCGCAAGCCCACCATTCATTGCCCAACGTGTGTAACACCAGCAGGCCGACCAGCGTCGAGATCATGTGTCCGCCAATGATGCTGCGGGGTTGAGCCAACGGTGAATCAGGCACGCCGAAGGCCAGTACGCAACTGGCGCCGAATGAGGCCATCAACCAAGGTGTTCCGGATATCAGGCTGAGCCAGCCCGTTGCGCCAATGGCAATGACCACGCCGATAAAGGACATCAGACTGAAGCGCAGGTCGGGTGCGGGCGGAGCGCTGGATTTAGGCAGGCGCAGAATAGGCATAGCAATGACTCGATCAGTGGGGTGTTTCAAAAGGATACCGATCGGTATACTTCGAAGTCAACCATTCGGTATACACTGGCGGCACTGACTCAAAAGGGAATCGTGATGAGCACTTCAGATGTGATCACCAAGGCGGCGCTCGAGTTGTTCTATCGGCAGGGATTTCATGCTTCGGGAGTTGAGCAACTCAGTCAGCACGCTGGCGTGACCAAGAAAACCCTATACCGTCATTTTTCGAGCAAGGAGCATTTGGTCGAGGCTGCTCTGCAACGGCGGCACAACGATTTCCTGCTGCAAATGCAAGAGGCGGTGGAGGCGGCTCCGACGCAAAAAAAACCGCAGGCTTATATCGAATTCATCATTGCCTGGACGCAGTCTGCTGATTTTCATGGTTGTGCGTTTATCAATGCGGCGGCGGAATACAGTGCACCCAGCGACCCTGCGCATTTGTTGGCCCGCGAGCACAAAAGCCAGGTGCAGGCTTATTTGCAAGGGCTTTGTTCCGAGGCGGATTTCTACCAGCCTGCTTCAGTTGCCATGCAACTCTTTGTCATCGGTGAGGGTCTTATCGTCAGCTCTCAAGTGTGTGGCGTCACGACTGAAGTGATCTCGGCGACCCGAGATTTGGTGGCCCTGCTGTGCGGCTCGGCTTCAGGTAAATAGCCACTCGGGAATCAGTTGGCAGTCATAGGCATAGGCCGTTTCAAGGAGTGAATATGCGGTTCAAGGCGAAACACCAGGGCATCCTGAGTACCCTCGCTTTAGCGGGTGCAGTGTTGGCAGGCTGTGCGAGTCAGCCTCAGTTTACGGGGCAGTCCGTGACGGATCCGCTGTTGCGTAAAGACGTATTTACCACTGTTGAACGTTTGTTTTCGGCAGTTACCCAGTGTCGTTCTATCCAAAGTGTTGATGCCAGCGTTGCGAGTGTCGAACCGTCGGCGACGGGTACGATTCAGAAAGCGGTGGAGAGCTGGCAGGTTTCTGGTTGCGGTACGTCCAAAACCTTTAAGGTCGTGATGACGGCAGATGACAGGGGCGAGACCAATTTCTCGGTGTCGCCGCAAGGCTGAACATCTTCTATCCAAGCGCTCTGTTACCGATGTGGAGCCGGGTGTTTTCTACTTACGCATCGTTTTGAGCTGAACGATATTCTGAAGGCTTATGAGGTGTTTGGTAATGCCGCGCATGAAAAGGCCATGAAGGTCATTTTGACCCAGTAGGACCAGGCGCCATGCCCTCCATTCAGCGTGTGTTTAATTATTGGCAGTGTTGACTTGAGTCAACTTTAAATCCCTGAATTCGGCAAACAACTGTTTGCCGAATTTATAACTTTTCGCGCGGCATGAAGTCGCTTGTTCTAAGCTCGTTAATTGTCTATCTCACTGTTATCCCTAGTGTTTAGGTAGGTGATAGGCCCTGGCAAAGTTGTCTTTTTTTTGTAAAGAGAAAAGGCGGGCGGTTGGTTTGACAGAACCCATATCCGCTACTAATGTCTTTTGCGGCAGAACAACCGTCACTGTCTCATTGATAATAGGGAAATATTCATATGAAGAAGCACATTCTGATGATTGGCGCAGCAAGCCTGCTGGCGTTGTCGACACTGGCTCAGGCAGACGCCAAGAAGCCATTGACGCAGTGGACTTGCGAAGATTTTCTGGCCGTCAATGAAAGCTTCCAACCTGTTGCCGTCGGCCTGGGTGAAGCCGTTAACAAAAGTGGCAAGGTAGAAGATGCCGTGCTTGATGTTGATGGCGTAGCAAAAGTGACCCCAGAGGTCATCACTGCTTGCAAGCAAGATCCAAAAGCCAGCTTCGTGCACAAGATCAAAGACGCATGGGGCAAGGTTAAAAAAGACGTATAACGTCTTTTCAGCCTGTACTTTCCCCAAGTACAGGCTGCACCCTTCTGTCGGCCTGAACCCTCTGCGCCAAAAACTGCAACCTCCTTCCTGAATTTCCTGAGCTCAATGCCCTCTATATAAAGACCTGCTGTCTGGTACGCAGGGATGACGTAGTAGACTGCCTTCGTGTTATCTCTTTTTGTTGGGGAATCATATGTTAATCAAGTCATTAGCCGAGCTTGATCGCATTCGTGACGAATGTAAGTCCATGGTCACCAAGCGTTCTGCTGTTTCAGCAGGCGCCGCAGCCATCCCCGTTCCGGGGTTGGATCTGGGGACCGACGTGGCACTGCTGGTAGAGATGCTGCCGGCAATCAACAGTAAATTCGGGCTGACCCCGCAACAGATCGCGCAGATGGACTCACGGTCCAAACGTCTGGTGATTGTGGCGGTCAGCAGTATTGGCAGTGAAGCGATCGGCAAATTCATCAGCCGTACGCTGGTCATGTCCATGTTGAAAAAAATGAGCACAAAAGTGGCGACCAAATCTGTGGTTCGCTTCGTTCCATTTGTGGGGCAGGCCGTCGCTGCGACCATCAGTTTTGGCGTGATGAAAATGGTCGGCAACGGGCATATTGATGATTGTTATGAGGTCTGCCGCCAGGCATTGCTGGAAGAGGCCAGGCAATCGACAGTGATTGTCATTGGTCCGGAAAACGACAACGGATGACCGGCATTTTGTCTTACAGCAACAAGATGTGACATTTATCTTTATGAGTCGCGAGTGTTCACTGGATTAGTAACGAACCTGATCGGCACACTGCACTCCAAGGCTCAGGCATTCCTGAAATGGAGCAAAAGATGATCAGCGCGCGACTCAGTGCTTTTGGGCTTTTAATGCTGGCGGCAATGGCTGCCCAGGCCTCAATACACACTCAATCTGAAAACCATGGTATTGGCCAGGCACAGAGGCCGGCCAGCCTGTTGTTTGCGCAGAACACATTCACTCCCGCAGTGGCGCCAAATAACAACAATGCCATTCGGCGTATAAACCCCAATAGCCGCCAGGGCACAGGCCCTGCGCCGGGGCTGGTGCGCCCGGGTGCTACCGTGCCCAGTGGGCCAAGACCATCGCTTGAAAATGGCCAGATCGGCAATGGTTATCCGCGCAACCCTCCCGTGCCTCAAACACTGCAGCCAACGGCTCCCTCGCTTCAGCCCAGAGATCAGCGTTAATCGAATAAGGACTATCGGATGTTGAAAAAAACGCTTTTGGCCACTTGTCTGGCCGCTTCATTGTTGAGTCTGACGGCGCATGCCCAGGTTGGGCAGGAGCAGACTTTCAAGTCTGAGCTGGGCCCTGTCACGGCCACTACCGTGGCTCAAGGGCTGGATCATCCATGGGCGTTGGCGTTTTTGCCCGGCCGTCAAGGCATGTTGATCACTGAGCTTGCGGGCAACTTGCGCTGGGTGAGCCCCGAGGGCAAGGTGTCGGCACCTATATCGGGCGTGCCGCAGGTTTGGGCCAAAGGCCAAGGCGGCTTGTTGGATGTGGTCTTGTCCCCGGATTTTGCCAACGACCGAATGGTGTACCTGTCATTTGCAGAAGCAGGCAAGGACGGTAAGGCCGGCACGGCCGTGGGACGCGGGCGTTTATCGGATGACTTGAGCAAACTGACCGACTTTAAAGTGATTTTCCGTCAAGAGCCGAAGCTGTCGACCGGTAACCATTTTGGTTCACGGCTGGTGTTTGATCGCGACGGCTATCTGTTTATCGCGCTGGGCGAAAACAACCAGCGTTCGACGGCTCAGGACCTCGACAAACTGCAAGGCAAAGTGGTGCGCATCTATCCGGATGGACGCATCCCGGATGACAACCCGTTTGTCGGTCAGCAAGGCGCCAGGCCAGAGATCTGGTCCTACGGCCATCGCAATCAACAGGGGGCAGCCTTGAATCCCTGGACCGGCACGCTCTGGACTCATGAGCACGGGCCCAAGGGCGGTGACGAAATAAACCTGATCGAGCGCGGCAAAAACTACGGCTGGCCCATCGCGACTCATGGCATAGATTACTCATCAAAGCCGATTCCCGAGGCCAAGGGCAAAATCGTTGAGGGAACAGTCGCTCCCCACCATGTATGGGAAAAGTCGCCCGGCATCAGCGGGATGACTTTTTATGATGGCGAGCGTTTCAAGCCTTGGCAGCACAACATGTTTATCGGTGCTCTGGCTGACAAGGACTTGATCCGCCTGCAACTGGATGGCGACAAGGTCGTGCACGAAGAGCGTTTACTGGGTGGCTTGAAAGCGCGTATTCGCGATGTCCGCCAAGGCCCGGACGGGTATTTGTATGTGCTGACGGATGAGGCGGATGGCGGACTGTATCGCGTCGGTCTGCAGTAACTGACTGATTGGGCGATCAGCGTGGTGTCTGTTCGCCCGGTGCTATCTATAAAGACTTATTCGGTGGTGGCTTGCTTGATCAGCTTGGAGGCGGACCAGATGCGGTAGCGCACTTCAATGCCTTTGGGCACATACAACACAATTGGTAACTTGCTGTTGTAGCGCAACATAAAGCCATCGCCCACCACTGGCACAAAGTCAGGGTGTGGCTTGCCTTCCGGGCAGGCCATCATTGTGCTTATTGGGCCGTTGACCTTGTCCAGGCGATACATAGGGTAACCCCAGCCCTTGAGAGTCTTTTCCTGCAGTTTGCCGGTGAGGCGCTGTTGGTTGCAGTCAACTTGAAGCGTTTTCCCGGCAATTATTTGAACTTTGTAATCCTCTTCATTCTTTTGCGAAGGCAGTCGAATCACCTGGCGCGTGAATCCTGCATCGGCTTTAGGGTAGGGCGCCACATCTTCCAGTTTTGCGGCATTGGCCGCGCTGCACAGCATACTCAATGAGAGCGTCAGGGCTGCGCTGATAACGAGTGGTTTCATGCTGCTTCCTTTTTTGAACTTAAAAATACGTATCCTTGATCATTGCAAACGCATTGAGTTGAGTCGATTTTTGCCATAGGCGGGAACAGGATGCAAATTGCGCCGTCATATAAAGCAGAAATTACTGACAAGACATAATTGATACGTTGTGTCAGGACAATTGCTTCGCGCCAATCCCGAAGTGACAGTAAACTGCCGTTTTTCCTCCGAATCATTTCTTTTTGAGGTTTTGCATGACACTCAGTCCTCTTGCGGGCAAACCGGCTCCAGCTCAACTGCTGGTCGATATTCCGCGACTGGTGACCGCTTACTACACCGGTCAACCCGATGCCGCGATCGCTACCCAGCGAGTCGCTTTTGGTACATCCGGGCACCGCGGCAGCTCGTTCGATCTGAGCTTCAATGAGTGGCATGTTCTGGCAATCAGCCAGGCCATTTGCCTGTACCGTCAGTTCAAGGGTATCAATGGGCCATTGTTTGTCGGTATAGATACCCATGCCTTGTCGACCCCGGCGGGCGCCAGTGCGCTGGAGGTATTTGCCGCCAATGGTGTCGAGACCATGATCGCTGCGAACGACGAATACACCCCGACACCCGCGGTTTCACACGCCATCCTGTGTTTCAACCGTGGCCGCACTTCGGGTCTGGCTGATGGCGTGGTGATTACCCCTTCGCACAACCCCCCTGAAAGCGGTGGTTTCAAATACAACCCGCCCAACGGAGGCCCGGCCGATACCGATGTCACCAAGTGGATCGAAGCCAAGGCCAACGAACTTCTGGCGGCCAAGCTTGCCGGTGTCAAGCGCATCAGCTACGAGCAGGCGCTTAAAGCCAGCAATACTCACCGTCACGACTACCTGAACAGCTACGTCGCAGACCTCAAAAACGTCATCGACATGGACACCCTGCGTGGAACCAACCTGCGTTTGGGTGTAGACCCGCTTGGCGGCGCCGGTGTGCGTTACTGGTCGGCAATCGGCGAGCATTACGGGTTGAACCTCGAAGTGGTCAACACCTCGGTCGATCCCACGTTCCGCTTTATGTGTGTGGACTGGGACGGCCGTATCCGCATGGACCCATCGTCCAGCCACGCCATGCAGGGGCTGATCGGCCTCAAAGAGCGTTTCGACGTGGCATTCGCCTGTGACCCGGACCACGATCGCCATGGCATCGTGACGCCGTCCGGCGGCTTGTTGGCCCCTAACAACTACCTGGCGGTGGCGATTGACTATCTATTCCAGAACCGTCCGCACTGGCGAGCCGATGCGGCGGTGGGTAAAACCGTGGTCAGCAGCGGTTTGATTGACCGTGTGGCGGCACGCCTGGGGCGTCGCCTGTACGAAGTACCGGTCGGCTTCAAATGGTTTGCCGATGGTCTGTTTGACGGCTCGTTGGGCTTTGGTGGCGAAGAGAGCGCAGGTGCTTCGTTCTTGCGTCTGGATGGCACAGTCTGGTCGACCGACAAGGATGGTTTGATCCCATCGTTGCTGGCAGGGGAGATGACTGCACGTACAGGTCGTGATCCATCACAGCTTTATCAGAAAATGACCGAAGACCTGGGCTTGCCGTTCTCGACCCGCGTTGACGCCAAGGCCACCCCGCAACAGAAAGCCTTGCTCGGCAAACTCTCGCCGGAGCAAGTCAAGTCGACCACATTGGCCGGTGAAGCGATCACCCAGATCCTCAGCCATGCACCCGGTAATAACCAGCCAATTGGCGGGCTCAAGGTCATGACTGAAAACGGTTGGTTTGCTGCACGTCCTTCGGGCACCGAAGACATTTACAAGATCTACGCTGAAAGCTTTATCAGCGATGAGCACCTCGGCCGTCTGGTTGAAGAAGCTCAAGTCCTGGTTGATAACGCCATCGCGTAAACCGCGTTAAACAAATCTGGCCCCGCAATGGGGCCAGATTGTCTTGATGCATCCGAGGCGTGTGCTACATCGCGCATGGCGTCTCGATTTCCTGGCAGACATCCACCCACTGTGCTTTCACCAACTGCGCCATGCGGTCCGGACTAATGCGCACTGCCGAATTGGTCGTGCCTGCGGCGGGCATTACTTCGGTAAACGCCTGCAGGGAAACATCGCAGTAGACCGGCAGATCGGTGGCCAGCCCGAATGGGCAAACGCCACCCACCGGATGGCTCGTCAGCGCCACAACGGTCTGAGCATCAAGCATCTTGGCCTTGCTGCCCAACGCATTCTTGATCTTCTTGTTATCAATCCGCGCATCGCCACGAGCCACCAGCAGCACGTTTTGCTCACCGACTCGGAAGGCCAGTGTCTTGGCAATCTGCCCAGGCTCCACGCCATGCGCCTCAGCTGCCAGTGCGACGGTCGCGGTGCTGGTGGCCAGTTCGATGATCTGCAAGTCAGGGGCGTTGGCGTCGAAGAACGCGCGTACGGATTCAAGGCTCATAAAAGGCTGCTCGCTGGGCAAAATCTTGAATCTAATGATGGCGATGGCGCGCTGTCAATGCGCCATCGCGCAGGCAAGGGTTAGATATCCAGGACGATCTTGCCGAAATGCTGATTGGTTTCCTGGTATTTGAACGCGTCAACAATCTCGCTCAGCGGGAAGTGGCGATCAATGATAGGGCGCATGCCGCTGGCATTGATCGCACGCACCATGGCTTGTTGCTGCGCGCGGCTGCCGACCAGCACGCCCTGCAAGCGTACTTGCTTGATCAGGGCCGGTACGAAGTTCAATGCGCCTGACACACCACTCAAAATGCCAATGACCGAGATATGCCCGGCCACCCGAACGGCAATCATCGACTGCTCGAGGGTTGATGGGCCGCCGACTTCGATTACGTGGTCCACACCACGACCGCCAGTGAGGGCGCGAGCCGTTTCGCCCCAATTGGCATCTTTGCGGTAGTTGATGACGTGATCAGCCCCCAGTGCCTTGAGGCGCTCCAGCTTCTCGTCGCTGGACGATGTGGCGATGACGGTCGCCCCTGCCATTTTGGCGAACTGCAGGGCAAAAATCGAAACGCCGCCGGTTCCTTGAACCAACACCGTGTCGCCAGGCTTGAGTGAGTCATCGGCCATCAGTGCCCGCCAGGCGGTCAGGCCGGCGGTGGTCAGGGTCGACGCTTCGGCGTGGCTATAACCGATTGGCGCGAGGGTGAAGGCAGTAGCCTTGGCGGTCACTTGCTCACGGGCGTAGCCGTCGATGCCGTCGCCGGGCACAGTGATAAAACCTTCAACCAGCGGCGTGCCATCAATCCACTCCGGGAAAAACGTGCTGACCACGGCATCACCAACCTTGAACTCGCTGACCGCCGAGCCGACGGCGATGACTTCGCCTGCGCCATCTGCCATGGGGATGCGCTGTTCGGCAGGCCCCCACATGCCGCTGACGACCGCAAAATCATGGTAGTTCAGGGAGTTGGCGTGCAGGCGGACAGTGATCTCGTCACTCTCGGGGGCGCGAACAGCGCTGTTGCCGACCACAACATTCTGATAACCGCCGCCAGGCTGGACGATGATGGTTTTGTTACTCATGGGGGTTCCTCATGTTTTTACATTCCGCGAAATAACGAAATGAAAGGTTAAAAATTACAACTCGATTTTCAGCCTAGCCGCAAAGTCAGCAATCGCCTGTTCGTTACGTCGATAGTAGGTCCACTTGCCAATACGCGTGGTGAGCACAAAACCGGCACGCTGCAAGATCGCCAGGTGGGCCGAGGCGGTAGAAGGGGATAACCCGGCCTTGTGCTGCAAATGCGTGACGCACACGCCAATAGCAGGATCACCGTGGTCCTGTGGCGGGAAATGGCTGACCGGGTCTTTTAGCCACTGCATCATGTGCATGCGAGTGTCATTGCCCAGGGCTTTAAGCTGTTCAAGGATCATGGGCGACAATGTTACGCTTTTATCCGAAATGTTCAACGCGTGATGCCTCTCAGGTCCCTGCCGCGACAACACGACGCAGGCGGCCTGCAAGTTTTGCAATTGAGGGTTCAATCCTGTATTTGTTGCGCCATTGAGCTTTGCCAGAGGCTTATTTCTTTATGAACCTGCCCATCAGGAACCATGATGCCTAACCAGTTCCCCTCCGTTCGTCCCCGCCGTCTGCGTCGCAACCAAACCCTGCGCGACCTGTTCCAGGAAACCGAATTCAGCTTGAACGACCTGGTGCTGCCGATTTTCGTCGAAGAAGAAATCGACGACTTTGTGCCTATCACCAGCATGCCGGGCGTCATGCGTATCCCAGAGTCGAAGCTGGCGGGCGAGATCGAGCGTTATGCGCGTGCAGGTATCAAGTCGGTGATGGCGTTTGGTGTGTCGCACCATCTGGACGCGACGGGCAGCGACTCCTGGCGCGAAGATGGCCTGGTTTCGCGTATGGCGCGTATCTGTAAGGACGCCGCCCCGGAAATGATCGTGATGAGCGATACCTGCTTTTGCGAGTACACCTCTCACGGCCACTGCGGAGTGATGCACGACCACGGCGTCGACAACGATGCGACCCTGATCAACCTGGGCAAACAAGCAGTGGCTGCGGCGGCTGCCGGTGCGGACTTCATTTCACCTTCGGCCGCCATGGACGGCCAGGTGCAAGCGATCCGCAGTGCGCTGGACGCTGCTGGATTTATCGATACATCGATCATGGCCTATTCCACCAAATTTGCGTCGGCCCTGTACGGCCCGTTTCGTGAAGCAGGCGGCAGTGCCTTGAAAGGTGACCGTAAGTCTTATCAGATGAACCCGATGAACCGCCGTGAGGCCATCCGTGAGTCGTTGCTCGACGAGCAGGAAGGTGCTGATGTGCTGATGGTGAAACCGGCTGGCGCCTACCTGGACATCATCCGCGATGTACGCGAAGCCTCGCGTCTGCCGCTAGCGGCCTATCAGGTCAGCGGTGAGTACGCGATGATCAAATTCGGTGCCCAAGCCGGTGCCATTGATGAAGCGCGCGTCGTACGTGAAACCCTGGGCTCTATCAAACGTGCTGGCGCCGACATGATCCTGACCTACTTCGCCATGGACCTTGCCTTGCAAGGTATTTGATAACGGCGGGAGCCCCGCTTTTCGGAGCAGCCACAGGTTGCGATCTTTTGTAGCTCAGGATCGCGACCTGGATTCAAGCCCAATGCGCCGGGTTGTTAACGATAGCGTGGTGCTCTTGCAGGACTTTAGGGATTTCGTTTTTCAGGAACTCGACCCACGTTTTAACTTTCGCATCCAGAAAACGGCGTGAAGGGTAGAGCGCATAAATACTTTTCTCATGCAGGCGGTATTGCGGCAGCAGGCGAACCAGTGATCCGCTGCGGTAAGACGCCATGCTCACATAGTCCGGCATCAGGCAAACCCCCAGCCCCGCCTCGGCAGCCTTGGCCATAGCCTCAGCCACATTGACGCGAAACACTTCGCCCGGACGAATCGAGCGCTCGCCCTGTTCATCGCGAAACGTCCAGCTGTCAGTGAACAAAGGGTCGACCAGGTGCAGGCAGCGGTGTTCGCTCAACGCCTCCGGTGTTTGAGGGATACCATATTTTTCCAAGTAAGAAGGTGCAGCGCTGAGCACGCTGTAAATGCTGCCCAATTCCTGGCCCACCAACTCCGAGTCGGGCAGATGAGCGGACAAGGTAATCACCACGTCATGGCCTTCTTCAAGCAGATCAGGCTGACGCTGTGACAAGGTCAAGTCGACGTTAACTTGTGGGTAGAGTTCGGCGTACTTGGCGAGCAGGGGGGCGAGTAGCTGAATCCCGATACCGGTCGTGGACTGCACCCGCAAATGGCCACGCGGAACCAGATGAGCCCCACCGGCTTCGGCATTGGCGTCTTCGACTTCTCCAAGAATCAGGCGACAACGTTCCAGGTAACGCATGCCCACTTCAGTCAATGCCAGCCTGCGTGTGCTGCGTTGCAGCAAACGGGCCTGTAAGGACGATTCCAGCTCAGAGAGTAAACGTGAGGTTTGCGCGGTTGAATAGCCCAGCGCCTGGGCTGCTGCGGTAAAACTGCCTGTTTCGACTACGCGAACGAAAACTCGCATCGCCTGAAAAATGTCCATACTTATTGTTACCCCACACGTGAGCGTGCTTTTTGGTGTTGGCAATAATTACACAGACCGCTGAAAGATGCCGTCTTGACATCTGTGCAGGATTTTTTAGGCGACAGCGTCGTCGGTTGCTGGAATGTCCATTTTTTGTGCCTGAAACCGTGCATCAATATGAAAAGCGATAGGCTGCGCGCAAATACAAGCCGTCGATGATCGCGCATGGCTTGATTTTGTCGTCGTATCTGCTTGATTCTTATGGTTAGGAATATTTTGTAAAGAGTCTTTAAAACGTTCTCTCGTATTGGTCGGCATGGATATACCTCATTCATAGAGGCGGCTGGTCAAGATGATCTACTCACAAGGCGCCTATTTTTGAAAAATACCGAACATCCGCGGCCCAAAGCCTCCAGTTCTGAAATCGATCTGGTCGACCTGTTCGCCTTTTTTTGGCAGCAAAAGAAGTTTATCGCCACAACCTCGGCGATCGCTGGTGCTATTGCTCTCGGGTATGTGTTGATTGTTCCGTCGATTTATCAGGCAAGTTCAGTGCTGCGCCCTGCAGAGAACTACGAGCTCGATGCGTTGAACCGTTCCGAGGTTTACAAGCTGCCGCCGCAGGAAGCGCTGTTGAAAGTCGGCGCTGCGCTGGACTCCTATGAAATGCGTCTTAACTTCTTCCTGAGCCATCAGGATCTGTTCAAGCCGCTGGAAAAGGATGGCATGACCCTTGAACAAAGCTTCGAGCTGTTCAACCGGGACTCCATCAATCTGACCCAAATCGGTGTCAAGAACCCGGATGCCCTTAGCCCTTCGGTGAAGTTGGAACTGACGTATCCCAAGTCAGTCAAGGGCGTCGAGATCATCAATCAGTTTATTGACTACGCAATCAATAATCAGCGCGCGCAAATCAGCGCTGATCTCAAGACCATTATTAATAACCGTCAGAAGGAGCTGAGGGAAAAAATCGAAGCTGCGCGCTTGGGGTATCAGTCAGACAAAGAGGCCAAGATCGCCACATTGGAGGAGTCTGATGAATTAGCGCGTGCCAACTTGAAAGATGAGCTAGAGGCCCTTCGCCTGCAGCTCAAGGCTGTTCGGGATGCACGCATTCAAGCGCTCGATGAAGCCATCAGCATTGCCAGCAACTTGGGCATCACACGCCCGACAACCCCCTACGCCATGGGGGAGAACGGGGGGGCGGGCACTCGAGTGATTCGTACCGAAGTGACCACCCAGGATACGCCACTTTACTTTTTGGGGACTCAAGCCCTCCAAGCTGAACGTGCCGTGCTGCTTAAGCGCAGTTCTGACGACTTTACTGACAAAAGAGTCCAGGAGATCGACAAGCAGTTGAAATTGCTGGAGGTCAACCGCCAGGTCGAGCTGCTCGGCAAGCGTTCAAATGAAGACGTGTTCCTGAAAAATATTGAGCCTTTACGTGCAGAAATCGTTCGTCTTGGCAATTTGAATACTGACATGCAGAACCTGGTCCTGGTCAGTATCGACCGTAAGGCCCAACCGCCTATCAGCCCGCTTAAACCCAAAAAAACCCTGACCGTTTTGATGGGCTTGTTCCTGGGTGGTTTGTTGGGCTTGGGAATCAGCGTGGTGCGTTACTTCAATATCCGTCGCCGCGAAGAAGCCGGTCAGTCAAGCTAGAACGGCAACTGACTTGATCTGCAGCCAGATGGCTTGTCCAGGCTGCAGGTCAAGCTGGTCACGGGAGTAGCGCGTGATCCGGGCCAGCAAAGCGGTGCCAGCAATGTCCAGGCGAACCAGGACATGGGCTTGGTTGTTAGCAGCAGTTTCGCTGACGACGGTGGCTTGCAGGCTGTTGAGGATGCTGCTGTTCTCGTTGCGATTGAGGCTCAGGCTGATATCGCGGGCCTGGACTTTAATCCGCAAGGTCTGGCCCATGGCCAGCGGTGCATGGGCAACCCGCAGGCGTTCATGGCTGCCTGGCAGTTGCAGTGTCAGCAATTGATACTGTGCATCGTAGTCACACACCGTCCCCTCGATCACCACGCCTGCGTCATCCCCCTGGGACAGCGGCAGGTCGAGTCTGGCCAGGATTTCACCGATGGGTCCGCTGGCCAATGCCTTGCCGTCACTGAGCAGCACAATGTGATCGGCAAGGCGTGCTACTTCGTCTTGCGAGTGGCTGACATACAGCACCGGTATATCCAGCTCGGCATGCAGGCGCTCAAGGTAGGGCAGGATTTCGGCCTTGCGCTGGCTGTCCAGCGCAGCGAGGGGTTCGTCCATCAGCAACAGTTTAGGGCTGGTCAACAAGGCACGGGCGATGCCGACCCGTTGACGTTCGCCGCCCGACAAATGATTGGGCGCGCGTTCGAGCAGGTGGTTGATGCCCAGCAGCTCGGCTGCGTGGGCCAGATCGACCCGGCGTTCCTGACGTGGGATGCGGCGCAAGCCGAACTCAAGGTTTGCGCGCACTGAAAGGTGGGGGAACAGGCTGGCCTCTTGGAAGATGTAGCCCAAAGAACGCTTGTGAACCGGGACAAAGACTTTGTTCTGGCTGTCCTGCCAGATTTCATCATTGATCTGTACGAATGCGTGGTCAGCACGCTCCAGGCCCGCGATACAGCGCAGACAAGTCGTTTTGCCAGAACCTGAGTGACCAAACAGCGCAGTCACGCCCTTGCCGGGCAGTTGCACGTCTAGGTCCAGCGAAAAGCCGGAGTAGTTGAGTTGTAGTCGAACATTAATATGCGAGCTCATGTTCAACTCCAGGTACTTTGAGATTTACGACTTGAATACAGCGCCAGCAACACCAGAAATGAAAACACCACCATAGCGCCTGCCAACCAGTGCGCCTGTGCGTATTCCAGTGCCTCAACGTGGTCGTAGATTTGCACGGAAACCACACGGGTTTTTTCCGGGATATTGCCGCCGATCATCAGCACCACGCCAAATTCACCGACCGTATGGGCAAAACCCAGAATGGCTGCGGTGATGAAACCCGGGCGGGCCAGTGGTAGAACCACGGTGAAAAAACAATCCCAGGGGTTGGCACGCAGGGTGGCGGCTACTTCCAGCGGCCTGGGGCCAATGGCGGTAAATGCGTTCTGTAGCGGCTGTACGACAAAGGGCATGGAGTAAATTACAGAACCAATCACCAGCCCGGCGAAGCTGAAGGTCAGCGTGCCCAGGCCCATTGCCTGGGTGAACTGCCCGACATAGCCGTGTGGGCCCATGGCCAGCAGCAGATAGAAACCGATGACTGTCGGCGGGAGTACCAGCGGTAAGGCCACGATAGCGCCAACCGGGCCGCGCAGCCGTGAACGGGTATGCGCGAGCCACAGAGCGATCGGAGTGCCGATCAAAAGCAAAATGACCGTGGTCAAAGACGCCAGCTTCAGAGTCAGCCAGATGGCCGCAAAGTCAGCACTCGAGAGCGGCATTTACAGCTGATAACCATAGGATTTGATGATCGCAGCCGCCTTGGGGCCTTTCAGGTACTCAGCCAGCGCTTTGGCAGCCGGGTTGTTTTCACCTTTTTTCAGGATCACTGCGTCCTGCTTGATAGGATCGTGCATGTCTTCGGGCACCAGCCAAGCGGAACCCTCGGTGACTTTGCCATCCTTATAGATTTGCGACAGGGCAACAAAGCCTAACTCGGCATTCCCGGTGGATACAAACTGATAGGCCTGGGTGATGTTCTGACCTTCGACAATCTTGTTTTTAACCTGGTCGGTCAGGCCCAGTTTTGCCAGTACTTGAGTGGCGGCCAAGCCGTAAGGTGCAGCCTTGGGGTTGGCAATCGACAAGTGTTTAAACGTGTTTTCTTTCAACACGGCGTCATTGCCCTGGATGTAGTCGTCTTTAGCGGACCACAACGCCAGTGTGCCAATGGCGTAGGTGAAGCGAGAGCCAGGAACGATATCACCTTCTTTTTCGAGCTTTTCCGGCGTGGTGTCATCGGCCGCCAGGAACACTTCAAACGGGGCACCATTTTTGATCTGGGTGTAAAACTGACCTGTGGCGCCGTACGCGGCGATTAGTTTATGCCCGGTGTCCTTTTCAAAGTCCTTGGCAATAGCCTGGATCGGCGCAGTGAAGTTGGCTGCGACGGCTACTTGAACGTCATCAGCCTGGGCAGAGGTGAAGGCGAAGCATCCAATCAGTGCCGCGAGCGCGGAGGGAGCAAAGTGTCGAGCGCGAAGGTTCATGGCATAACTCCATTGCATTAGAAGCGAGGACTGCCCGTGTTTATGGGTTCATTTTTGATCGGGCGCTAGGAAGATAGACGGTCTCTATAAAAATATATAGCCCTTTGCTATGTCTCAACCAGCCTTGCGCAGGGTGATATTGATTCGTTGCTCACCCAGCACCGGGTGATGGCCCGGTTTTATCGGGAGTACGCCATGGAAGCGCAGGCGGTCGACCCCCCCCCACACCACCACATCACCATGAAACAGCGAGATACGCTGGGTCGGATCACTGCGCTGAAACCCACCGAATTGGAAAATGGCCGGCAGCCCCAGTGAAATCGAGACGATGGGCGCTTCGTATGAGCGTTCGTTCTTGTCCTGATGCAGTGACATTTTTGCACCGGGAGCATAGGAGTTGATCAGGCCGGCATCGGGTAAGAAATCGGCAAAGCCGGCTGCGCTGGCTGCCGCTTCGGCGATCTCATAGAAGGTCGTCGGCATCTTTGGCCAAGGTGCAGCGCTGGCCGGGTCAATCGGGCTGTAACGGTAGCCCAGGCCGTCCGAAGTCCAGCCCAGATCACCGCAACTGCTCAGGCGAGCCGACATGATATAGCCGCCGGGGGTTTGCATCTGTCGGAAGGGGGCTTGCAGCAGAACGCTATCAAGGGCTGCCAGCAATGCCTCGACCCATGGCAGGGCGAACCCGCGCAGCACCCACGCCTGCTGGCCGATGCGATCGATCCGGGTGGGCTGTTGCAGGTCTTCTTCGCCAAACAGGTCGAGCGTCATTGGGGTTAGAGGGCCTTGCTGACCTTGATATCGGTAAATACTTCGCTATCCCCGTGGATCTTTTTCAGCGCTTGACGCGCTTCTTCTTCAGTTCCGTTCTCGAGCTGGGCAAAGTCAAAACGACGCTCATCGCTGAGCTTGTACTTGATGACGTATTTAACGGTTTCCACAATATTTCCTGTCTATAAAGAAGCGTCAGGTTTAGCGCAGCTTGGAGAGGGAACGGCGCACGATCTTGATCGTAGGTTTGAACGATGGCTTGCGGGTGACGCTGATCGCACGGCTGGTCACGGTATCAATGGTGATATTCCAGAAACCGGTGCTTGGCGCGGTGATACGGGCCGGGAAGTCTTTGAAAGCGCCGCCGTGGTAGGAATGGCGCCCGCCATTTTTGAAACTGCGAAAGTGCGCATCGCTCATCAGGCGGATGTTGCAAGGCTGGGAGCACTCGATCACGACAATGTCATCTTCGTTGAGGTGCTCGCGCTGGTGAATGAACTTCATGTGGGCTCCAAAAAGGGGGCATTTGCTGAAAAATCAGCAAGATAGCATGTGCTTTAGTCCAAGCTTTGGTCTAAAGGCGTTTATTATGCCGCGGTTCAGGTGAGTCTGACGTAAAAGGCAGATAATTGGCCACTATTGAAATTATTCCCTGCAATCAGGGAGAAAAGTTTGAGATCTACTGTCGTAGGGTCTTTAACGGAGGAATTATATGAAGTGGGGCGTTTTGGTGGCGATGCTGGCGTTGGGCGGCTGTGCTTCAGTGACCGATATTGAGCACACGATCCCGACCCTGAGTGTGATTTCGGGCAAGAAGCCTGATGCCTACGCTCAGTGCGTAGTGCAGCAACTGTCTAAAACCCGAAATGCGCCACAAATCGAACCGCACAAAGATGGGTTCCGGATTATCGTGCCGCAAAAGCTGACCTCCAATCCAACGGCGGTTATTGTGATCGAAGAACGCTCTGGCGGAAGTAGCATCAAAGTTTATGAAAGCATGTCCAACGTGCCTGTTCGCCCAGGGGACATTCGCAACTCAGCTACCCACTGTATTTCAGGTGAATAGCGCACTGGCTTGATCCTTGTGTGTCCCCCGTAAAACCTGATGTCTGCAAGCCAGCGTCAGGTTTTTTATGCCTGCGATGCTGATGGGCACATCGTCCAGGGCACGACTATCGCCATGGATGATCAAAGTCAGATCAAAGACCCCCTCCGGCCATCGAACAAGGCATCACCTGCTTTCAACCTCCGCTGGAAAGCGATTAGTGTAGGCAAGGGCAAAAGGTCAGCGCCGATTATGTGATGCCGCCGCTGTGGGGCAAGGAGTCCAATAACTGGGGGGGCGGGCAAGCACCAAATCAATACGGCGACCTCTTTCATGAAACGCAATAAGCCGCTAGGCAAGGCGAACACGTTGACCGATCAGCAGGCCCGGGATGTCGCGGACTATATCAACACCCACGAGCGACCACAGAGCCCACGCCTGGTTAAAGGATAGATCGAGAAAAACCGCCTCCGTACAGAGCCAAGGCGGATGATTACTTGCAGGACACAGTAAGAGTCCGGGAGCTGTAGTTGCCCACATTGAGCCCCAGCGTCCTGTCCTTTTCGCCCACAGCCGGTGTGCCTTTGGTGCCAACGATGGTGTAGCCCTTGCTCGGGCAAGAGGCCTCGGCTTTCTCGTAGCACTTGTCCCATGACAGCGCTTCGCCAGAACAGTCTATGCTCAGCGCTTGTTGGCCATCGACCAGATAGGTTTCGGTGGCCGTCGCGCAGCCGCCGAGGGCAAGAAGTGCAAGCAAAGCCAGGGTTTTGTTCATGGGTAGGGTCTTCGCCAGGGAGGAATCAGGATTGACTGTTACGGCTGCGAGCCGGGGGTGCCAGGTCTTCAAAAACCTCTGCGACCTCGACGGTCATTTTTTCCGTAGGGAATGGCCCGGCGACTTTTTCGCCTGCGGGCGTGATCATCCACCATTCGTTTGGACTGACATTTTTTATCAGGTAACCGTTGACATTTTTTGCGGCTGACATCGAAGCTAGAACCTTTAAGAATCGAAAACGGCGGCAATAATAGCCTCAATCAGAGCATTTGACCTCGTGATATGGCTAGTTGCCTCAATCTTCTGAGCAGACAGGCCGGCGGGTCAACAGGTTCACTCAGTCGATGACTATTTGAAATATAAGTAAATAATGAACTTGTTGACTAAAAATTCATCTAGGTAGGCATCAGTTTGCTGATCGGGGCATTGTAACGTCGATGCCGCCTGATTAGACTGCGCCAAAATTCGAACGTACAGCCCTTTTAAGGACTCATATGATCAAGAAATGCTTGTTCCCAGCAGCCGGTTACGGCACTCGCTTTTTGCCAGCGACCAAGGCCATGCCAAAAGAAATGCTGCCGGTGGTAAACAAGCCACTGATCCAGTACGGGGTTGAAGAAGCACTGGATGCTGGCTTGAACGAAATTTCCATCGTGACAGGACGTGGCAAACGCGCACTGGAAGACCACTTCGATATCAGCTATGAGCTGGAAAACCAGATCAAGGGCACTGATAAAGAAAAATACCTGGTAGGTATTCGTCGCCTGCTGGATCAATGCTCGTTCTCTTACACCCGTCAAACCGAAATGAAGGGCCTGGGCCACGCCATCTTGACTGGCCGCCCGCTGATCGGTGACGAGCCGTTTGCCGTGGTACTGGCAGATGACCTGTGCGTGAACCTGGAAGGTGACGGCGTACTGACGCAAATGGTCAAACTGTACAACCAGTACCGTTGCACCATCATCGCGATTCAGGAAGTCGATCCGCAAGAAACCAACAAGTACGGCGTGATCGCCGGTGACCTGATTGGCGATGACCTGTACCGCGTGCGCAACATGGTTGAGAAGCCAGCACCGGAAGACGCCCCTTCGAACTTGGCGATCATTGGCCGTTACATCCTGACTCCGGACATCTTCGACCTGATCAAACAGACCGAGCCGGGTAAAGGTGGCGAGATCCAGATCACTGACGCCCTGATGAAGCAGGCGCAGAACGGTTGTGTGATTGCCTACAAATTCAAAGGTAAGCGTTTCGACTGCGGCGGCGCAGAAGGCTACATCGAAGCAACCAACTTCTGCTTCGAAAACTTCTACAAAACCGGTAAGGCTTACTAACAGAGCCGCGGCGTAGACGTTAAAAGTAAAGCCACCTTCGGGTGGCTTTTTCGTTTTTTTGCCTGGAACAATCCCTCGGCATTGGTCATTCGCGCTGGAGTGATTATGCTGGGGGACTGCCTAGGAGAGAGAAATGGCCTACGAATTTGATTTGTTTGTAATTGGTGCGGGTTCTGGTGGCGTGCGAGCTGCGCGTTTCGCTGCGGGCTTTGGGGCCAAGGTTGCTGTGGCTGAAAGTCGTTATTTGGGTGGCACCTGCGTCAACGTCGGTTGCGTGCCCAAAAAGCTGCTGGTCTACGGAGCGCACTTCGCCGAAGACTTTGAGCAAGCGTCCGGTTTTGGCTGGAACCTGGGTGAAGCGAACTTTGACTGGGCGACCCTGATCGCCAACAAAGACCGTGAAATCCACCGTCTGAACGGCATCTACCGCAACCTGCTGGTCAACAGCGGCGTCACGCTGATCGAAGGTCACGCCAAGTTGACCGGCCCTAACGAAGTGGAAGTCAACGGCCAGCGTCATACGGCCAAACATATTCTGATTGCGACCGGTGGCTGGCCACAGATCCCTGACATACCAGGCCATGAGCATGCCATCAGCTCCAACGAGGCGTTCTTTCTTAAAGACCTGCCCAAGCGCGTTCTGGTGGTTGGCGGCGGCTACATTGCCGTAGAGTTCGCCGGAATATTCCACGGTCTAGGCGCGCAAACCTCACTGCTGTATCGCGGTGACCTGTTCTTGCGTGGCTTTGATGGCGCGGTACGCAAACACCTGCATGAAGAGTTGATCAAGCGCGGTATGGACGTGCAATTCAATGCAGACATCGCGCGAATCGACAAACAGGCAGATGGCAGTCTAAAGGCCACCCTCAAAGATGGGCGTGAGCTGGAAGCCGATTGCGTGTTCTATGCCACGGGTCGTCGTCCGATGCTCGATAACCTCGGTCTGGAAAATACCGGCGTCGAACTCGACAAGCGCGGTTTCGTTGAAGTGGATGACCAGTATCAGAGTACCGAGCCCTCGATTCTGGCGATTGGTGACGTGATTGGGCGTGTGCAACTGACGCCAGTAGCTCTGGCTGAAGGTATGGCTGTTGCGCGGCGTCTGTTCAAGCCTGAGCAGTATCGCCCGGTGGACTACCGCATGATCCCGACGGCGGTTTTCAGTTTGCCGAACATCGGCACCGTGGGGCTGAGCGAAGAGCAAGCCATTGAAGACGGGCACAAGGTGCAGATTTTCGAAAGCAGCTTCCGCCCGATGAAACTCACCCTGACCGAGTGCCAGGAGCGCACGCTGATGAAGTTGGTGGTCGATGCCGATACCGACAAAGTGCTGGGTTGCCACATGGTTGGCCCGGATGCGGGAGAGATCGTGCAGGGCCTGGCGATTGCCTTGAAAGCCGGTGCAACCAAACAGCATTTCGACGAAACCATCGGCGTTCATCCGACTGCCGCTGAAGAGTTCGTCACCATGCGCACGCCGGTTAAACGGTAAATCCCTTTGTAGGAGCGAGTTTGCTTCGCGATCTTTCAAACATTCAAAAGATCGCGAGACAAGCTTGCTCCTACAGGGTTTTAACTCAGTTTTCGTAGCCGAGGTTAGGCGCCAGCCAACGCTCAGTCACGCTCAGGTCCTGGCCTTTGCGTGCGGTGTAGCTGTCGATCTGATCCTTGTCGACTTTGCCTACCGCGAAGTACTGCGCTTGCGGGTGGGCGAAATACCAACCGCTCACTGCCGCTGCCGGGAACATCGCGTAGTGCTCGGTGAGGAACACACCGCTTTTGCCGGCACGCATTTCCTGGGCTTCTGGGTCCAGCAAGGCGAACAGCGTTGCCTTTTCGGTGTGGTCCGGGCAGGCCGGATAGCCCGGGGCAGGGCGGATACCGCTGTATTGCTCCTTGATCAGCGCCTCGTTATCCAGTTGCTCATCTGTGGCGTAGCCCCAGTAGTGCGTGCGCACCTGTTGGTGCAGCCACTCGGCGCATGCCTCGGCCAGACGGTCGGCCAGGGCCTTGACCATGATCGAGTTGTAATCGTCGCCCGCATCCTGATAAGCCTTGGCTACTTCTTCGGCACCGATCCCTGCGGTGGTGATAAAACCACCCACATAGTCGGTCACGCCGGTGTCTTTAGGCGCGACAAAGTCGGCCAGCGAGAAGTTGGGTTTGCCATCGGTCTTGATGATCTGCTGGCGCAAGTGATGCAGTTTGGCCAGCGGCTGACCGTCCTCACCGTAGAGTTCCAGATCGTCATCGTTCACCTGGTTGGCAGGCCAGAAACCGAACACCGCGCGGGCACTGATGAGCTTTTCATCAATGAGCTTGTTCAGCATTTCCTGCGCGTCCGCGTACAGCGCAGTAGCGGCTTCGCCGACCACTTCATCATCCAGAATGCGCGGGAACTTGCCGGCCAGGTCCCAGGAAATAAAGAACGGTGTCCAGTCGATGTATTCGGCCAGTACCTTGAGGTCGATATTGTCCAGTACCTTGGCGCCGGTAAACGTCGGCTTGACCGGCTGGTAGTTGGCCCAATCGAATTGAGGCTTCTTGGCAATGGAGGCGGCATAGCTCAGGCGTTCGGTACGGGCGCTACGGTTGGCAGTGCGTTCGCGCACATCAACGTATTCCTGGCGTGTCCTGTCAACAAAACCGGCCTTGAGTTCCTTGGACAGCAGTTGCGTTGCCACACCCACCGCACGTGAGGCGTCGGTGACATAGACCACCGCGTCGTTTTGATACTTGGGCTCGATCTTGACCGCGGTGTGGGCCTTGGAAGTGGTGGCGCCGCCGATCATCAGCGGCAGGTGGAAGTCCTGACGCTGCATTTCACGGGCAACGTGCACCATTTCATCCAGCGACGGCGTAATCAGGCCGGAGAGGCCGATGATGTCGCATTTCTCATCCTTGGCCACTTGCAGGATCTTCTCGGCAGGCACCATGACCCCGAGGTCCACGATGTCGTAACCGTTGCAGCCCAGCACCACGCCGACGATGTTCTTGCCGATGTCGTGCACGTCGCCTTTAACGGTCGCCATCAGGATCTTGCCTTTGGCCTCCGGTTGATCGCCTTTTTCCAGTTCAATGAACGGAATCAAGTGCGCCACAGCCTGTTTCATCACACGGGCTGACTTCACCACTTGCGGGAGGAACATTTTGCCCGCACCAAACAGGTCGCCGACGATATTCATGCCCGACATCAGCGGCCCTTCGATCACCTCGATCGGGCGGCTGAAGGACAGGCGTGATTCTTCGGTATCTTCCACGATATGGGTGGTGATGCCCTTGACCAGTGCGTGCTCCAGACGCTTGTTGACGTCCCAGTTGCGCCACTCCTCGGTCTCGGCTTCTTTGACGCTGCCATCGCCCTTGTACTTGTCGGCAATCGCCAGCAGGTTGTCCGTGGCATCCGGGGTTCGGTTGAGCACCACATCTTCGACGGCATTGCGCAGTTCAACCGGGATCTGGTCGTAGATTTCCAGTTGCCCGGCGTTAACGATACCCATGGTCAGGCCGCTGCGAATGGCGTACAGCAGGAACACCGAGTGGATCGCCTCACGCACCGGGTTGTTACCCCGGAACGAGAACGACACGTTGGACACGCCACCCGAGGTCAGGGCATACGGCAGTTCGTCGCGGATGTAGGCGCAGGCGTTGATGAAGTCCACAGCGTAGTTGTTGTGTTCTTCAATGCCGGTGGCCACGGCAAAGATGTTCGGGTCAAAGATGATGTCTTGCGGCGGGAAGCCGACTTCATTGACCAGAATGTCGTAGGAGCGTTTGCAGATTTCTTTCTTGCGCTCTTCCGTGTCTGCCTGACCCGCTTCGTCGAAGGCCATCACTACCACTGCGGCGCCATAGCGCTTGCACAGTTTGGCGTGGTGGATGAACTGCTCGACGCCTTCTTTCATGCTGATCGAGTTGACGATGCCTTTGCCCTGGATGCACTTGAGGCCCGCTTCAATCACTTCCCACTTGGAGGAGTCGATCATGATCGGTACGCGCGAGATATCTGGCTCGCCGGCAATCAGATTGAGGAAGGTGATCATCGCCTTCTTCGAATCCAGCATGCCTTCGTCCATGTTGATGTCGATGATTTGCGCACCGGCCTCAACCTGTTGCAGCGCGACTTCCAGCGCCTCGGTGTAGTTCTCTTCACGGATCAGGCGGGCAAAGCGCGCAGAACCGGTAATGTTCGTCCGTTCCCCGACGTTCACGAACAGCGACTGGCGATCAATAGTGAACGGCTCAAGACCCGACAGGCGACAGGCTTTCGGGATGTCCGGAATCTGGCGCGGTGCGTAACCGGCCACGGCATTGGCGATAGCCTGGATATGGCCCGGCGTAGTACCGCAGCAACCGCCGACAATATTGAGGAAACCGCTTTGGGCAAACTCTTCAATGACCTTGGCTGTTTGCGCCGGCAGTTCATCGTATTCGCCGAATTCGTTTGGCAAGCCCGCGTTAGGGTGAGCCGAGACATGGGTGTCGGCCTTGTTGGAGAGCTCTTCAAGGTAGGGGCGCAATTCGCTGGCACCCAGTGCGCAGTTCAGGCCTACCGAAATCGGCTTGGCATGGCTCACGGAGTTCCAGAATGCTTCAGTGGTCTGGCCCGACAGCGTGCGGCCGGAAGCATCGGTGATGGTCCCGGAGATCATGATCGGCAGCTCGAAGCCCAACTCTTCGAACACGCCCTGTACAGCGAAGATCGCGGCCTTGGCGTTCAAGGTGTCGAAAATGGTTTCGATCAGGATCAGGTCGGCACCGCCTTCGATCAGGCCCTTGGTGGCCTCGGTGTAGTTTTCCACCAGTTCATCGAAGGTGACGTTGCGATAGCCGGGGTTGTTGACGTCCGGCGACAACGAACAGGTGCGGCTGGTCGGGCCGAGTACGCCGGCAACAAAACGCGGTTTGTCCGGGGTTTCGAGGGTCTTGGCATCGGCCACCTTGCGTGCCAGACGAGCACCTTCTACGTTTAGCTCGTAGGCGAGTGCCTGCATGCCATAGTCGGCTTGTGAAACCTGAGTGGCGTTGAAGGTGTTGGTTTCGAGAATATCGGCACCGGCGTCCAGGTAGGCTTTTTCAATAGAGCCAATGACATCCGGACGGGTGATGACCAAAAGGTCGTTGTTGCCCTTGACGTCGCTCGGCCAGTCGGCAAAGCGCGTGCCACGATAGTCGTGTTCCTCAAGGCGGTAGCTTTGGATCATAGTACCCATGCCGCCATCGAGAATCAGAATGCGCTCTTTGAGGGCTTGCTGAAGTGCTTGGATACGAGCGCTGCGGTCAGACATAGGACTACCTGTTAGAGCCATGCAAAAGATGGCAAATCATAACAAACCTGCGCCGGATTTGAGCGCTGGAAGATTTGCATGAATTCAGCTCATGTTGAAAGGCGTGATGCACAGGTAGAATCGCGACATTTTATTATCAGGACAATGGCACATGTTTTTTCGCCTACTCACCGGCGCCGTGACGCTGGTGGTGTGTAGTACAGCGCTGGGACAAGCTCCGCTGGCGAGTCCGGCTATTTCCTACACACGGGACATACAGCCGATCCTTACCGAAAAATGCGTTGCCTGTCATGCCTGCAACGACGCCGCCTGCCAGCTAAACCTGGGAAGCGCAGAGGGCGCCACCCGCGGCGCCAGCAAAGTACCGGTTTATAAAGGTGACAGAACCACAGCGGTCGACCCGACGCGGATTTTCTACGATGCCAGCGGCCCGGATGAATGGCGTCGCAAAGGTTTCTACTCGGTACTGGACGCCCAGGCTGCACAGGCGGGCTTGATGGCACGGATGCTGGAGTTAGGCCACAAGACGCCGCTCACACCCAATGCCAAGTTGCCTGAGGACATCGTGCTGGGCCTGAACCGGGATAACTTCTGCCCGGCGCCGGGTGAATTCGATGCCTATGCACAGAAACACCCCAAGGAAGGCATGCCGTTGGCCGTGACCGGCCTCACAGACAAGCAATACCAGACCGTGCAGGATTGGCTCGCGCAGGGCGCCCCTGTCGACCAGAACGCGATCAAACCCAGTGCTGGCGAAGCGGCGCAGATTGCGCAGTGGGAAGAGCTGCTCAACCGTCCAGGCTCAACCGAGGCCTTGGTGGGGCGCTGGCTATTCGAACACTTGTTCCTGGCCCATGCTTATTTCGACAACGGTGTGCCTGGGCATTTCTTCCAGTGGGTTCGCTCGCGCACCCCGAGCGGCCAGCCCATTGACCTGATCGCAACCCGTCGCCCGAACGATGATCCAGGTACCACGTTCTATTACCGGCTCATGCCAGTACAGGGCGTGATCGTGCATAAAACCCACATCACTTACCCCATGGGCAAGCAAAAGCTTGAACGCGTCAAGCAGCTGTTCTACAGCGGTGATTGGCACGCCACGTCGTTGCCGGGGTATGGGCCGCGCAGCCGTGCCAACCCATTTGAAACCTTTGAAGCCATCCCGGCGGTGGCGCGCTACCAGTTCATGCTCGACAACGCCGAGTATTTTGTTCGCACCTTTATTCGTGGGCCGGTCTGCCGTGGGCAAATAGCCACGGACGTGATTCGCGACAACTTCTGGGCCTTGTTCCAGGAACCGGCGCATGACCGCTACATCACCGATGCCGCCTATCGAGGCGAGGCCACCCCATTACTGGCCATGCCTGGGCAGATAGATGACGTGGGCAGCATTCTCTCGCTGTGGCACAGCTTCCGTGACAAGCGCAATGAGTACGTCAAATTGCGTCAGGAGGCTTACGCCGACATGCCGCCTCCGAGCTGGGCAACCCTGTGGGCGGGCAATGACAATGCATTGCTGACGATTTTCCGTCACTTTGACAGCGCCAGTGTCACCAAGGGCCTGATCGGTGAAGTGCCACAGACGATGTGGCTGTTCGACTTCCCGCTACTGGAGCGCACCTACTATCAATTGGCGGTCAACTTTGATGTGTTCGGCAACGTTTCACATCAAGCTCAAACTCGTTTGTACTTCGACTTGATTCGTAACGGGGCAGAGGTCAACTTTCTGCGCCTGATGCCGGCTGACTCGCGTGCGAGCATCCTCAGTGACTGGTATCAGAACAGCGGCAAGATAAAAATGTGGCTGGATTACGAGAAAATCGACACCAGTACGCCGAGCGGGATGATCCTGGACCCAGCCGATCCAAAACGCGACTTTGCCCTTAAGTTGATCGAGCGTGCCGGCACCCTAAACGCCAACCCGGACCCGATAAACCGTTGCACCGGCGCCTATTGCTCGCGGCCCAATATCGCCCAGCAATTCCAGTTCGCCGAGCAATCGCTGAGCCGCCTGACCTCGCGTCCGGCAGCCGGGTTAGCGGTGATCAATCAATTGCCCGAGGCCAGCATGCTGCGTATCCAGGGAAGTGACGGCAAGCGCGAGATGTACAGCATGCTGCGCAACCGTGCCCACAGTAACGTGGCCTTTATGCTCGGCGAAGCCTACCGTCTGCAACCTGGGCTGGATACGTTGACGATCTTCCCGGGAGTGCTCAGCAGTTACCCCAACTTCATGTTCAACATCCCGGCGGGTGAGGTTGAGGCCTTTGTCGAAGCGATGGAGCAATCCAAGGATCAGGCAAGCTTTGACGCCATTGTCGAGCGCTGGGGTGTTCGTCGCAGCAACCCGCAGTTCTGGCAGTACTTCCACGATATCGGTGAGTACGTCAATGAGACCGATCCGGTTGAAGCGGGTGTCATGGACATGAACCGCTACGAAAACCTGTAGCCGGCCCGGTAATAATGAATAGAGAGGGGGTGGGTTTCCTGACAAAAACACTAGGACTTTGTCAGGCGCGCCGATTGGCGTAAACTGCCCCCCATGTCTGCGAGGAGATTCCATGAGCGCCATAACGATTACCGACGCCGCCCACGATTACCTGGCTGATCTGCTGTCCAAGCAGAACACCCCGGGCATCGGCATCCGCGTCTTTATCACCCAACCGGGCACCCAGTACGCTGAAACCTGCATAGCCTACTGCAAGCCCAATGAAGTGAAACCCGAAGATACGGCCCTGGGCCTGAAGAGCTTCACGGCCTGGATCGATTCATTCAGCGAAGCGTTCCTTGAAGATGCGGTAGTGGATTACGCCACTGACCGTATGGGTGGCCAGCTCACCATCAAGGCACCCAACGCCAAGGTGCCGATGGTTAACGCTGATAGCCCGATCAACGAGCGTATCAACTACTACCTGCAAACCGAGATCAACCCCGGTTTGGCCAGCCACGGTGGTCAGGTCAGCCTGATTGAAGTGGTTGAAGATGGAATTGCCGTGCTCAAGTTCGGTGGTGGTTGCCAAGGCTGCGGCCAGGCTGACGTGACACTGCGTGAAGGCATCGAGCGCACCTTGCTCGAGCGCGTGCCTGAGCTCAAGGGTGTACGCGACGTAACCGACCACTCACAGAAAGAAAACGCCTACTACTGAGTGATCAGTAACAGGGCGTTCGCTGTGAAGTGAATAAAAAAACGGTGCCCCGTGAGCACCGTTTTTTTATGCCTTTTATTTGTAGGGTTTCGCTTCTTGGGGGCGGTACAAATGCGCGTGCCCGGCTCGATACAGCGACGACTCGGCAAAGCTGTCGCTGGCCAGCACCCGGCCGACCAAAATCAATGCTGTGCGCCTGAATCCTTTGGCTCGCACCTTGTCTTGAATATCATCCAGCGTGCCTTGCACCCAATCCTGGTCAGGCCAACTGGCCCGATGGATCACTGCAATCGGGCAGTCCTTGCCGTAATGCGGCAACAGCTCGCGAACGATGCTCTCGAGGTTTTTGACCCCCAGATGAATCGCCATGGTTGCCTTGTGCTGCGCCAGGCTGGACAGTTCTTCGCCGGCAGGCATCACGGTTTTTTCTGCGTACCGGGTCAAAATTACCGTTTGCGAGATGTCCGGTAGCGTCAGCTCGGCGCCCAAAATGGCTGCGCAAGCGGCTGTCGCAGTCACTCCCGGAATGATTTCGAAGGCAATGCCCAACTCGCGCAGGCAGCGGATCTGCTCACCTATCGCTCCATACAGGCTCGGGTCACCCGAATGGACCCGCGCCACATCCAGGCCTTTGCTGTCAGCGACTTTGATCAGTTCGATAATTTGCTCAAGGTGCAGTTCGGCACTGTTGACGACCTGCTCGGCCTGATTGCCCGCCAACACGGCGGTGGGTACCAGTGAGCCGGCGTAAATGATCACCGGGCATGAATGGATCAAGCGCTGGCCTTTGACGGTAATCAGCTCTGGGTCGCCGGGCCCGGCACCGATGAAGTAAACAGTCATGGCAGTCTCTGAAAGGGTTGAAATAGAGCTGTTCGTGAAGAGCGCTCATAGTGAGGCTGAGGATTATCGCGTTATTTGACCCGTGCAGGCCAATGCAAAGGTTGCCGCCGATGAGGTTTGGCGGGTAACTGCCAGTGCGGCAGTTGTACCGGCCAGTTGTTCAGCCAGCGCCAACGCGGCGCTTTCGGCGACGCCCCAGCAGCCGGTTTGCGTGAAAGACACGGTTGAACGCAGGCTGAGTCGAGCCGCATAGGGCGCCAGTTGCTCGGCGCTAAAAACGGCAAATGGCAGGCTCAGTCGTTTGGACAATTCAATGAGGCCTGGCTCGTCACGCTTGAGGTCAATACTGGCCAGTCCCTGGACTGCGCTCAAGGTGAATGCGGTCTGACTCAATGAACGCTCGATCAATGCCAGCAGCTCATCACAGCTGCAGCCCTGGCGGCAACCAAGGCCAACGATCAGCAGCGGTGGGGCTGTGGCTGGCTGCATCAATGCTTGAGCTCCAGAAAAATGGCTGAGCCAAGCGTGCAGTCATTCAATAGAAAGAGGGCTCAAAAGGCTGAGTGCGCAGTGTTGTCGAGTCAGGTTTTGCCTGTCAACTTTGCTGGGAGCCGAGCATGTCTTTAACTTTGATGCGCAATTGATCAATAGAGAAAGGTTTGCCAATCACTGCCATACCGTCTGGAACCTCCAGGGTTTCGGCGTAGCCGCTGGCAAACAGAACGGGCAGTTTGTGGTGCATTGCGCGGGCTTTGCTGGCCAATTCATGGCCGTTCATGCCCGGCAGCCCTACATCGGTCATCAGCAGGTCAATACGCTGCGCCTTGTCCTCAAGCAGCTCCATCGCGCGTTCGCCACCTTCGGCTTCCAGCACGTTGAACTCCAGCTCTTGCAGCACATCAACGATCAGCATGCGGACAATGGCGTCGTCTTCGACCACAAGGATGGTGGAGGGTGTTGCAGGCATAATGATGATCTCGATAAAAAGTAAATCCAGGACCCAGCGACGCGGCTTGTTATCTTGCGGGAACAGACCCAGGCACCGGTTCCTAGTCGACAAGGATAGCGTTGAGCATCATTAAAGTGCGGTTTTTTGTAAGAAAAATCTCTCGCAGGCGTAAGAAAAATGAACTATTGCGCCGTAATCCTTCAAACTCTACTTAATTTATGACGTCCACAGGCCAGAATAATGAACTCACCTTCATCCATTGATGAGCGAAGCTTTCGCAAACTGCTGAGTCGCAACGTTGGTTTGCCTTTGGCAGTTGGCGTGCTGAGCGCGGTACTGTTTGTGGTGATGATCAGCTACTTGCTCTCTGTCATTAAGTGGGTTGAACACAGCGATCGCGTGATCAGCAACACCAATGAAGCGGTCAGGCTCACTGTCGACCTGGAAACCGGAATGCGCGGTTTTCTGATTACCGGGGATGAACATTTTCTGGACCCTTATGCGGTGGCCAAACCGCAAATTCTTGCGCAAATTCAGAGCTTGCAAGGGCTGGTGAGCGATAACCCGCAGCAGGTTGATCGCCTCAAACGCATCGAAGCCTTACAAAATGAGTGGGCTTCTTATGCCCAGTCGATGGTGGACTTGCGCCGTGAGAGCGGTGATTACCGTGCCGCGGTGCAGTCCGGTCGTGGCAAGAGCCTGACTGACCAGATCCGTCAGGAATACGATGACTTTATTCAGCTGGAACAACAGCTGCGAGTGGCACGCAATAACGAAGCCAGCACCACCACCATCGTTTGCGTCGCACTTTATTTGCTGTTCGTACTGGGGTTGAGCGGGTTTTTGGCTTACGTCGGGCGTCGCGATTTAATCAATCTTTCAAATGATTACAAAAGAAATTTCGAGCTGCAGATCAAAGCTGCCGAGCGCCTTGAGCGACAAGCCTGGCTGCGCAACGGGCAAACGGAGCTGGCAGAGCAGGTGCTGGGCCGCCTGACTCTGAACATGCTGGGCCGCAACATTCTGCAGTTTTGCGCTCAATACCTGGGCTCTGTAGTGGCCGCCGTCTATGTCCGGGAAGACCACGGAGGGCTGCGACGTATCGCCAGTTATGGCTTCTCGCGTGAGCAAGAAGCGCGTAACGAAGTGATTCACAACGATGAAGGGATTGTGGGGCAGTCGGCGCAGCAGGATAAGCTGATTCGCTTGGACGACGTGCCGTCTGACTACTGCATCAAAGTCAGCTCCGGGCTGGGTGAGGGCTCGCCTCGCAGCGTCCTGGTGGTGCCGACCAGTGATGATGACGATAGGGTTAACGGGGTCCTTGAGCTGGGTTTCCTGCGGCCCCTGGAAGACCGGGATGTCGAGCTTTTGGAGTTGATAGCCAGCAATATCGGTACCTCGATCGAGGCCGCACGTTATCGCCAGCGTCTACAAGAGGTGCTGGCTGAAACCCAGCAGCTCAATGAAGAACTGCAAGTGCAGCAAGAAGAACTCAAGACCGCCAATGAAGAACTGGAGGAGCAGTCGCGCATCCTCAAGGAATCGCAGACCAGTCTTGAGGCGCAGCAGGCGGAGCTGGAGCAGACCAACGAAGCGCTGGCAGAGCAGCGTGATGCCATGGACCGCAAGAACACTGAACTCAATCGGGTTCAGGAGCAGCTCGAAGAACGTGCCGATGAGTTGCAGCGCTCCAGCAAGTACAAGTCGGAATTTCTGGCCAACATGTCCCATGAGTTGCGTACACCGCTCAACAGCTCGCTGATTCTGGCCAAGCTGCTGGCCGAAAACCCGCAGCAGAACCTTTCGGATGAACAGGTCAAGTTCGCAGAGTCGATCTACTCGGCAGGTAATGACTTGCTCAACCTGATCAACGATATTCTGGATATTTCCAAGGTCGAAGCCGGCAAGCTTGAGGTCCGCCCTGAAAATACCAGCGTGGCGCGCATGACGGACGCCATTCGTGGGCTGTTCTTGCCGCTGGCCAGTGAAAAGTCGCTGAATTTCCGGGTTGACGTACAGCCAGGCACTCCGGCGCTGATTTACACCGACAGCCAGCGTCTGGAGCAAATTCTCAAGAACCTACTGTCCAACGCCATCAAATTTACCGAAAAAGGTGAAGTCAGCCTGACGGTTTCGCGACATCCAGGCAATGCCATCGCCTTCACGGTTACAGACTCGGGTATCGGCATCGCCGCCGAACAGCAAGAAAGCATCTTCGAAGCGTTTCGACAGGCTGATGGCACCACCAACCGCCGATACGGTGGTACCGGCCTGGGCCTGTCGATATCCCGTGATCTGGCAACGTTGTTAGGCGGCTCCATCAGCGTCAGCAGCGCACCGGGGCAGGGCAGCATTTTTACCCTGATCATGCCTGAACAGTTTGTCGAAGACGCCGAGCCTCCAGCACAGGCGCCTGTCAGCACGCAGCCGATACCTCAGTTGTTACCGGGTAAAACCTTGCCTACGCAAGCGCTTGACCTGCCGCTGGATATTCCGCGTTTCATGGATGATCGAGAGCAGGCGCCATTCACCACGCGCTGCATCCTGGTTATCGAAGATGAACCCAACTTTGCGCACATTCTCTACGACCTGGCCCACGAACTGGGCTATCGCTGCCTCGTGGCGCACGGCGCGGACGAAGGCTTCAGCCTGGCCGCGCAATTTATTCCCGATGCCATTCTGCTCGACATGCGCTTGCCCGATCACTCCGGGTTGACGGTGTTGCAACGCTTGAAAGCCCTGGCCTCTACCCGGCATATCCCGGTGCACGTGATTTCCGTGGAGGACCGTGTCGAAGCGGCCATGCACATGGGCGCCGTTGGCTATGCGGTCAAGCCGACAACGCGTGAAGAACTCAAGGATGTGTTCGCCCGCCTCGAAGCCAAGCTCACGCAGAAAGTCAAACGAGTGCTGTTGGTAGAAGACGATGATTTGCAGCGAGACAGTATTTCCCGCCTGATTGGCGACGATGACATTGAAATCACCGCCGTTGGCCTCGCCCAGGAGGCGCTAGACCTGCTGCGCAGCAATATTTATGACTGCATGATCATCGACCTCAAACTGCCGGACATGCTGGGCAATGACCTGCTCAAGCGCATGTCTACCGAAGACATATGCTCTTTCCCTCCGGTCATCGTCTATACCGGTCGTAACCTGACCCGTGATGAAGAAGCCGAACTACGCAAGTATTCCCGCTCGATCATCATCAAGGGCGCGCGCTCGCCAGAGCGCTTGCTCGACGAGGTGACATTATTTCTGCACAAAGTGGAATCTCAGTTGTCCCATGAGCGTCAAACGATGCTCAAGACCGCACGCAGCCGCGACAAAGTGTTCGAAGGGCGCAAGATTCTGCTGGTCGATGATGATGTCCGAAATATTTTCGCCCTCACCAGTGCGCTCGAGCACAAGGGTGCGATTGTGGTCATCGGGCGCAATGGTCGGGAGGCCATTGAGCGCTTGAATGACATTGAAGACATCGACCTGGTCCTGATGGACGTGATGATGCCCGAGATGGACGGTTATGAAGCGACCATTGAAATTCGCAAGAATCCGCGCTGGCGCAAGCTACCGATCATTGCGGTCACGGCCAAGGCGATGAAGGACGATCAAGAGCGCTGCCTGCAGGCGGGTTCTAACGACTACCTGGCTAAACCGATTGATCTGGATCGACTGTTTTCGTTGATTCGGGTCTGGCTTCCGAAGATGGAACGACTTTAAGTGCTAAGAAACACCGACATCGAACTGCGGCTGCTGATTGAGGCGATCTACCTCAAGTACAGCTATGACTTTCGCGATTACTCCGGCGCGTCCATCAAGCGCCGGGTGCAGCATGCGCTGCGTCAATTCGACTGCAAGACCATTTCGGCCCTGCAAGAGCGCGTGCTGCATGACCCCGCGGCCTTTATGCAGTTGCTGCAATTGCTGACGATTCCGGTGAGTGAAATGTTTCGCGACCCCGAGCACTTTCTGGCAATCCGCCAGGAAGTCGTGCCGATCCTCAAGACCTATCCGTCACTGAAAATCTGGATCGCGGGGTGCAGCACCGGCGAGGAAGTCTATTCAATGGCTATCTTGTTGCGTGAGGAAGGTCTGCTCGATCGCACCATTATTTATGCCACTGACATCAACCCGCGCTCCCTGGAAAAGGCCAAGCAAGGGATTTTCTCGCTGGAAAACATTCGCGCCTACACCCACAACTATCAGAAGTCAGGTGGGCAACGTTCGTTTGCCGATTACTACACGGCGGCGTATGACTTCGCGATCTTTGACAAAAGCCTGCGTGAAAACGTGACCTTTGCCGATCACAGCCTGGCGACTGACAGTGTATTTTCAGAAACTAATTTAATTTCATGTCGTAACGTATTGATTTATTTCAATAAGAAGCTTCAAAACAGAGCGTTTGGCCTGTTCAGCGAGTCGCTTTGTCATCGTGGTTTCTTAATGCTGGGCAGTAAAGAAACCCTGGATTTTTCGGAATACAGCAATCAATTTTCGCCTTTGCTCAAGCAAGAACGGATTTATAGAAAGCTATGACAGTCCAAGATCTGGCAAGCGTCGGCTTGCGGCCTGTCAAAGCCATCGTTATCGGAGCCTCCGCAGGGGGCGTCGAAGCCTTGTTGGCGATCTTCGCTGATCTGCAGCCCGGTTATCGGCTGCCGATCATCGTTGTCCTGCACTTGCCTGATGATCGTCGTAGCCTGTTGGCTTCGGTCTTTGCCCGGCGTCTGTCAATGCCGGTCAAGGAAGTGGACGACAAAGAGCCGATTGTGCCGGGAACGCTGTATTTCGCTGCCCCGGGTTATCACGTGTCGGTAGAGCACGATTACAGTTTTTCCTTGAGTCGAGAGGAGCGGGTGCATTATTCGCGTCCCTCAATTGATTACCTTTTTGAATCCGCAGCCGATGTGTATCAAGACGCGCTGGCTGCGATATTACTCACGGGCGCCAATCAGGACGGTGCGCAGGGGTTGGACACGGTCAAACAGCTGGGTGGCTTGACGGTTGTCCAGGACCCTGCCCAAGCCTGGGTACCTACCATGCCGCTTGCGGCGTTAGAGCGTTGCCAACCGGACGCCATCCTGCCTCTGGAAGGGATTGCCCGTTTGCTTGTTGAGCTGGAACGAATCGAATGCCACTGAGTGATATTCAAGCCAAGCTGCTGATTGTTGACGATTTGCCAGAGAACCTTCTGGCATTGGAAGCGTTGATCAAAAGCGATGGTCGAACGGTCTACAAAGCCTTGTCTGCGGACGAAGCGCTTTCACTGTTGCTGCAACATGAGTTTGCGATGGCCATTCTGGACGTGCAGATGCCGGGGATGAATGGTTTTGAATTGGCTGAACTCATGCGCGGTACCGATCGCACCAAAAACATCCCCATTGTGTTTGTCAGTGCCGCTGGTCGGGAGATGAACTACGCGTTCAAGGGCTATGAGAGCGGTGCGGTCGACTTTTTGCATAAGCCTCTGGACATTCATGCAGTCAAAAGCAAGGTCAATGTCTTTGTTGATCTGTATCGGCAAAGCAAAGCGGTGCAGCGCCAGGTAGAAGCACTGGAGCGAAGCCGCCGCGAGCAGGAGATCCTGCTCGCGCAGTTACAGCAGACTCAGGTAGAACTCGAGCATGCCGTGCGCATGCGTGATGACTTCATGTCGATTGTTTCCCATGAAGTGCGCACGCCGCTCAATGGGCTGATTCTGGAAACCCAGTTGCGCAAGATGCACTTGGCGCGGGAGAACACGGCAGCGTTCAGCATGGACAAGTTGCAGGCCATGGTTGAGCGCGATGAGCGACAGATTCAAAGCTTGATTCGACTGATTGAAGACATGCTGGATGTGTCGCGGATTCGAACGGGCAAGTTGTCGATCCGGCCCTCAGAGTTTGATTTGTCACAACTCGTTGCCAATTTGCTGGAGGTTTTCTCGCCCCAGATCAGTGCGGCACAAGCGAGCGTCAGCTTCACGGCGGAGCAGCCTGTGGTGGGGCAGTGGGATGAGTTCCGGATCGAGCAGGTGATTTCCAACCTGCTGACCAATGCCCTGCGTTACGGGGCACAGAAGCCGATTGATGTGGCGGTGTACATCGAGGGCGGATATGCGGTGGTGCAAGTGCGTGATCAGGGCATCGGGATCAGCCAGGAAAACCAGCAGCGGATTTTTCAGCAGTTTGAGCGCGTGTCTGGAAGCCATGTGGTTTCGGGGCTGGGGTTAGGTCTGTTTATTTCGGAACAGATTGTCGCCGCCCATAGTGGCAAAATAGAGGTACATAGCCAGTTAGGCGAGGGGGCTTTGTTCAAGGTCAGCCTGCCGCTGGTACAAAAGACATAAATTGGTCGCAACCTATGGCCATGACTGCGGTCGTAATGGCAGCAATGTTCGGATTAAGGTTTCCCATGAGTGAAGATGCGCAAGATGTTGTTTTGATTGTCGAAGACGATCCTTCGATCCTGATGATCCTCAGTGCTTACCTGTCAGGGGAAGGCTACAGGGTGTTGCAGGCCGAAAATGGAGAGCAGGCGTTTTCGATTTTGGCGACCAAGCCGCACTTGGACCTCATGGTGACGGACTTCCGTTTGCCGGGTGGGATTTCAGGGGTACAAATTGCTGAGCCGGCGGTGAAGTTACGTCCGGATCTGAAGGTGATTTTTATCAGCGGTTATCCTGCAGAGATCCGCGACACCGGCAGCCCGATCACCCTGACAGCCCCGATCCTGGCCAAGCCTTTTGACCTGGACACCTTGCAAGGCCAGATCCAAAAACTGTTGGCGTGAATAAAGCAGCGGCAAGTTGCAAGCTCCAAGCTTGAAGCCGCTTGAAGCTTAGCCTTACAACCCCTGCTGCAACGCCGGATCATCCGGGTTCTGTTGCTCCAGTTGCGCCAACAACACTTGTACATTCTGTAGTTGGCCGGTCTCTTTCCAGTAGCGAATCAATAACAGACGTGCCTTGCGATTAGCGGGCTGGCGTTGCAGCAACTCTTCCAGCTGACGTTGCGCCGGCTCCAGTTGCTCCAGTTCATGCAAGGCAATCGCGAGTTTGTAACGGTACTCACTGTTGTCCGGCTCCAGTTCAACCGCCTTGGCCAGGCCCAGCAATGCATATTCGGTTTGCCCGTGGTTGAGCAACCAAATGCCAAGCGCGTGTTGCAGGTAGGCAGAGTCAGGGTGAGCTTTGAGCTGACGGGCCAACAGCTCACGGGCTTGATCAACTTTGCCGCGCTTATCCAGCAGGTCAATCTGCGCCACAACCGCCTTGAGGTTCTCCGGGTCCAGCGCGGAGAATCTCTCCAGCGCCGCCTGCGCTTCATCCAATTGCCCTTCATGCAGGTACAAGCGTGCTAGCTGGCCTTGAGCTTGCGGGTCGTCGGGCTGTGTCTTGAGATTGCGTTCGTATTCATCGATGACTTGTTGCAGCGGGCCGAAATACAAACCTTGCTCATCAGGCGACAGACCCAGCAACGCACTGGCCGCCGCGAAGCGCACGCTTTGTTCGGGGTCATCGAGCAGTGGGCCGAGCAAGAGCGTGCGCTGAGCATTGGGCACCAGCCCGGCAATACTCTCGATGGCGGCCTTGCGCACCAGCGCAGAAGGGTTCTGCAAGTCGGCATCGGCCAGCTTCAGAGCTTGCGGGCTTGGGTAGTTGGGCAGTTCGGCATGCAGGCTGGCGCGACGGATGTCTGAAAGATCAGTGCGCGCCAGTTGCTGATACAGCACGCGAGCAGCCCCTGGCTGGCCGTTGTGGGCTTGCTCCAGGGCGGCGGAGTAATTGTGGTTGGTGTTGGTTGACGGCGGGGTGCTGGGGGTAGAGCGCATCCAGTACCACAAGCCGACTGCGATAAAAGCAGACAGAAGGCTGACAGCAAGGTAACGGCGAGGCTGAGACATGCGAAATCCAGTAACAGTCGTGCGTATGAAGTGCAAGAGTGGGACAGTAGACGGCCTGAGTCAAACCGCGATCCATAAACACACCACCAGCCCACTGCAGCATCGAGCTTGTATGGCGATCTTTTGATCTGGCTTTTGATCCAGGCGCACATGCCGAGGCAAAAAAAAGCCCCGTGACCGAATGAACACGGGGCAAAAATTGGTTGGATGCGACCAACCAAAGGAGCGCTTTAAATCACTGCGTACTGGCGACGGTGTCGGCTTGCCAGCCACCACCCAAGGCTTTGTAGATCGCGACTATGCCGCGGAACTGGTCCACTTCGGCCTGGGCCTGGCTGTCTTCTGCCGCCAGGCGCTCACGTTGAGCGTCGAGTAACACCAGAAAATCAACTGTGCCCTCGCGGTAGCGAATCGCCGCTAGATCAGCAGCCGTGCGGCTGGCCTCACTTTGACGAATCAACGAGACCAAACGTTGCTGGCGTTTACCGTAATCACTGAAGGCGTTTTCTGACTCTTCCAGCGCCAGCAAGACTTGCTGCTCGTAGTTAGCCAGTGCGCCATCGGCCTCGGCGTCTGCACCGCGCAAGCGGGCCCGCACGCTGCCTAGGTTGAACGCAGGCCAGGTAATGCTCGGGCCAAGGGCCCAGGCATTGGCGGCGGACGAGCCAATCTGTGAGCCACGCCCGGCGGTAAAGCCCAGGAAACCGCTGAGGCTGACCCGCGGGAACAGGTCCGCCTTGGCTACACCGATACGGGCCGTAGCAGCGGCCAGCTTGCGCTCGGCACTCAAAATATCCGGGCGACGCTGCAGCAGGTCGCCAGGGTTGCCGATGTTCAAGGCCTTGGCGATGGCTGGCAACTTGGCCGGGCTCAGGTCGACGCTCAGGCTTTCCGGGCGCTCGCCCAGCAAGGTTGCGATGCGATTGCGCTCGCGCACTTGCTCGGCCTGCAGTTGCGGCACGCTGGCCTCAACTGCCGCAAGCCGGGCATCAGCGCGCACTACGTCCAGTTCGTCACCGACGCCGGCATCCCGCAGGCTGACAGTGATGGCCTTGGAGTCCTGCTGGTTCTTGAGGTTCTCCAGGGCGATCGCTTCACGTAATTGCGCGCCGCGCAGTTCGCCGTAAGCATCCACCAACTCGGCAATCATGGTCACTTGCAACTGATACAGGTCAGCAGCAGCGGCTTGTTCGTCGGCATTGCTGGCTTCCAGCTCGCGCTGAATGCGCCCGAACAGGTCGACTTCCCAAGCCATGTCCAGCCCCAAATCGTAGCGCTCACTGTTGACACGCTTTTCAGTGGTGCCCGGGACCTGGCCCTTGCCGATGTCACTGCTGGCACGGCTGGTGATGGTCGGCATGGTTTCGGTGCTGACATCATCGCGAATCGCACGGGCAGCCCGCAGACGGGCGAAGGCCACGCGCAATTCACGGTTGCCTGCCAACGACTGGGTAACCAGTTTGTTCAGGGTCGGGTCGTCAAACTGCTGCCACCAGATCCCTTCAAAGTGCGCCCGGTCAAAGCCCTTGAGGTTCTCGGCGCTGATGTGGGCAGGCTCGGTAGCCGGGGTTTTATAGTCCGGGCCAACCGCGCAAGCACTCAGGGCCAGCACCAGAAGGCTGGGGAGGAAAACTTTCAGGCTCATTGTTGCGACTCCAACTTGAGGTGCCGCGCCGCTTTGCGCGCTTCGCTGCGCTCAACAAAGTTACGGATCAGCACATAAAACACAGGCGTCAAAAGCAGGCCGAAGAAGGTCACCCCGAGCATCCCGGAGAACACCGCTACACCCATCGCATGGCGCATTTCAGCACCCGCGCCAGTGGACAGCACCAGCGGCACCACGCCCATGATGAAGGCGATGGAGGTCATCAGGATCGGCCGCAGACGCAGGCGGCAGGCTTCCAGAACCGCAGCCAGCGGGCTCAGGCCCTCGGCTTGTTTGTCCTTGGCAAATTCGACGATCAGAATCGCGTTTTTGCACGCCAGTCCTACCAGTACGATCAAGCCGATCTGGGTGAAGATGTTGTTGTCACCCCCCGTCGCAATCACCCCGGTAATGGCCGACAACAAGGTCATCGGTACGATCAGGATCACCGCCAGTGGCAGGCTCCAGCTTTCGTATTGAGCTGCCAGTACCAGGAAGGCCAGCAACACGCACAACGGGAACACGAACAGCGCAGTGTTGCCAGACAGAATCTGCTGGTAGGTCAGGTCGGTCCATTCGTAGGTCATGCCGTTGGGCAGTTCTTCCTTGAGCAACTTGTCGATGGCGGCTTCGGCCTGGCCGGAGCTGTAGCCAGGTGCAGCGGCACCGTTGATTTCAGCAGTGATGAAGCCGTTGTAGTGCATTACGCGATCAGGCCCGGAGGTATCGCTGACCTTGATGAAGGTCGCCAGCGGGATCATCTCGCCTTTGTTGTTACGTACTTTCAACTGGCCGATCTGGTCCGGCTCCAGGCGGAACTGCTGCTCGGCCTGAACGTTGACTTGATAGGTGCGACCGAAGCGGTTGAAGTCGTTGGCATACAACGAACCCAGGTACACCTGCAGGGTGTCGAAGATATCGCTGACGGCTACGCCGTGAGTCTTGGCTTTGTCGCGGTCGATCGCTGCATCCACCTGTGGCACGTTCACGGTGTAACTGGTGAACAGGCCGGTCAATTCTGGCACGTTGCGGCTTTTGGCGATGACGTTCTGCACTTCTTTATAGAGCGCGTCATACCCCAGGCCACCGCGGTCCTCGACTTGCAGGCGGAAGCCACCAATGGTGCCCAAACCTTGTACCGGCGGTGGCGGGAAGATCGCAATGTAGGCTTCTTCGATACCGGCAAACTTGGCATTGAGCGTGGCAGCAATGGCCGCGGCTGACTGGCTCGGGTCTTTACGCTGGTCAAAGTCTTTCAAGGCCACAAACACGATGCCGCTGTTGGGGCTGTTGGTGAAGCCGTTGATCGACAGGCCAGGGAAGGCGATCGAGTTGGCAACGCCCGGTTGCTTGAGGGCGAAATCAGACATGCGCTTGATCACGTCTTCGGTGCGGTCAAGGCTTGCGGCATCCGGCAGTTGTGCAAAGGCCACCAGGTATTGCTTGTCCTGGCCCGGTACAAAACCGGTTGGCGTGTGGGCGAAACCGAAAAAGGTCAGCACCATCAGGCCTGCGTACACCAGCAACGCAATACTGCTGCTGCGGATGACCCGCGCCACAGTGCCTACATAGCCATGGCTGGCGCGCTCGAAGAAGCGGTTGAACGGACGGAACAACCAGCCACCCAACAGCTTGTCCAGTACTTTGGAGAAGCGGTCCTTGGGCGCGTCGTGACCTCTGAGCAACACCGCAGCCAACGCTGGCGACAAGGTCAGCGAGTTGAAGGCCGAAATCACCGTCGATATCGCAATGGTCAACGCGAACTGTTTATAGAACTGCCCGGTCAGCCCGGAGATGAACGCGGCTGGCACGAACACCGCGCACAGTACCAGCGCCGTCGCGATGATCGGGCCAGTCACTTCGCGCATGGCGCGCTTGGTCGCTTCGACCGGTTTTAGACCCAACTCAATGTTTCGCTCGACGTTTTCCACCACCACGATCGCGTCGTCGACCACGATACCGATGGCCAACACCAGACCGAACAGCGACAGGGCGTTGAGCGAGAAGCCGAACATGTGCATCACGGCGAAGGTGCCGATCAACGACACCGGCACGGCTGCCAGCGGAATGATCGAGGCACGCCAGGTCTGCAGGAACAGGATCACCACCAGTACCACAAGCACCAAGGCTTCAAACAGGGTGTGAATCACCGCCTCGATAGAGCCACGGACGAAGATCGTCGGGTCATACACGATGCTGTAGTCCATGCCCTGCGGAAAGCTCTTCTTCAACTCGTCCATCTTCGCCCGAACTTCGTTCGAGATGTCGATGGCGTTGGAGCCTGGACGCTGGAAGATCGGGATCGCGACCGCTGGCTGGTTGTTGAGCAAGGAACGCAAGGCGTACTGGCTCGATCCCAGCTCAACCCGGGCGATGTCTTTCAAACGGGTGATTTCACCGTCGTCACCTGCGCGAATGATGATGTTCTCGAACTCTTCCTCGGTGACCAGGCGGCCCTGAGTGTTCACTGACAGCTGGAAGCTGGTGGCGTTCGGGGCAGGCGGCGCACCCAAGGCACCGGCAGCGACCTGACGGTTCTGCTCGCGGATGGCGTTGACCACGTCAGTGGCGGTCAGGTTGCGCGAAGCGGTTTTGTTCGGATCAAGCCACACGCGTAGCGAATAGTCGCCCATGCCGAACAACTGCACGTCACCTACACCGCCCAGGCGGGCCAGCTCATCCTTGATATTGAGGATCGCGTAGTTGGACAGGTAGAGCATGTCGTAGCGCTGATCCGGGGAGGTCAAGTGCACCACCATGGTCAGGTCAGGCGAGGCCTTGTCCACGGTGATACCGATCCGCGTCACTTCCTCGGGCAACTTGGGCTCGGTCCTTGTCACGCGGTTTTGCACCTGCACCTGCGCGTTGTCCAGGTCAGTGCCCAGGGCGAAGGTGATGGTCAGTGTGAGTTTGCCGTCGGCGGTGGATTGCGAAGACATGTACAACATGTTTTCGACACCCGTGATGGCTTGCTCCAGCGGCGCGGCGACGGTTTCACCGATTACTTTAGGGTTGGCACCCGGGAAGTTGGCGCGCACCACCACCGTGGGCGGCACCACTTCCGGGTATTCGCTGATGGGTAACTGGAACAGCGAAATGCCGCCCGCAATTAGAATCAACAGCGAAAGTACGGCCGCGAAAATCGGCCGTTGAATGAAGAACTGGGAAAAATTCATCGGAGTTGTCGTCCCTTAACCACGAGGAGTCGCGACACTGGCCAGCTTCGCCGCAGAGGCTGCGGGCGTTGCAGGTGGCAGGTTGCTGGCTTCCAGGGCGTGTCGTTGTTGCGCCAGTGCGGCGAGGGTTTGTTCGCTGGCCATCGGGATCACTTCAGGGGTCACAGGCGAACCAGGACGCACCCGTTGCAGGCCCTTGACGATGATGGTGTCGTCTTTGTTCAGACCGCTGCGCACAATGCGCAAGCCTTCGATTTTTGGCCCCAGGTCAATGGCTCGGTAGGTGGTGTTGTTATTGCCATCCATCACCAGGACGAATTTCTTGCCCAGGTCAGTGCCCACGGCTTCGTCATTGATCAGCACGGCTTCGTAGGTGCCGCTACCGACCAGTTTGAGGCGTGCATACAGGCCCGGCGTGAAGCTGCCGTCGCTGTTGTCAAACACCGCACGACCGCGAATGGTGCCGGTTTTAGGGTTGACCTGGTTGTCGACGAAGTTCATCTGGCCCAAGTGCGGATTACCTTCCTCGTTGGACAAACCGAGGTAAACCGGTGTGGTCTGACCACGCTTGCCATCACGGGCCAACTGGTTGTACTTGAGGAATACGCGCTCGTCGGCGTCGAAGTAGGCGTACACCTTGTCGGTAGATACCACGCTGGTCAGCGGTGTGACATCAGCCGTCACGATGTTGCCTGCGGTGATTTCGGCGCGGCTGACGCGGCCCGTGATGGGCGAGGTCACGCGGGTAAAACTCAGGTTGAGCTTGGCCAGGTCGAGTTGGGCCTGAATGGCCGCGACCGCAGCGCGTGCGGCCTGGGACGCCGTGGTGCGCGAATCGGCCAATTCAGCGGAGATCGCATTGCTCTGGCGCAGACGCTCGCCGCGCTGGGCTTCGTTCTCACTGCGGGTGGCGTTGGCGCGGGCTTGCTGGAGTTCGGCTTCAAGCTGGCGGACGGCCGCCTGGAATGGGCGCGGGTCAATCTGGAACAACAGATCGCCTTTCTTGACCAAGGCACCTTCCGTAAAGGCCACTTGATCGATCTGGCCCGACACACGAGGCCGGATTTCGACGGTTTCGGGTGCTTCAAGGCGACCGGTGAACTCGTCCCACTCGTTAACCGGTTGCTCAAGCACTTTAGCCACACTGACTTTTGCAGCAGGTGCTGGAGCAGTCGCTTGTGGAGTTTTACCGCATGCGCTCATCACCACGATCGCCAAAGCTGCGAGTGGGAAGCGCAAATGTTTCAGTGACTGTTCCATGAGGGGGAGTCCGCCAATCTATTGAGATGGGCGGATAATGCTGTCGCTCGCGCCGGGGCACGAATCGAACCCAGCGAAGGTTAATATCATTCAGAATGATACAAAGAGTTACCAAGCCCTCTAGCGTGCGCGTTTTATAAGGACGCTATCAATTAAATTCGCGTTTAGCTCGGGTGAAATCCCGTTGCATCCGCAATTCTGATCGACGTTAACGGGCGCTGAAGGCTGAGAGCCTCGCGATTGATACCGCATCGCGAGGCACTCAAGCTGAGCGGATAGACCCGGCCAGTACCGGATGACGTTATGTCTTCGTTGCATCAACACAGTCATTGAAGGCGATTGATCCCAGCCGGGTAAGCGTCAGGACTGCGTGGCATCAGGCACGTAGGTATCGTTTTCGTCTTCGCTGATGGTGTACCAGGTGCAATAGGTCTGGCGGCTGAAATCACCGTTGGCATGCAGCGTTTTAGTCACCCGACCCAATGGATCGTAGAACAGTTGATCGCTGTATCCGCTGGCGCGCAGCGACACGTCATTCACGTAGCAGTGTTGATTGGCAAAGTACGGCTGGTACTGACGAACGGCCAGCCCTTTGTTGTTGTACTCGACCCGGCCGCTGACTCGCCAACGCTTGTCACTGTGCAGGCTTAGCGGTTTAGCGTCGCTGCCCAGAGTCAGGGCGCCGGTATCGTCTACCTGATAAGCCACCCCTGGCGTGCTCAGTTGCTTGTTTTGCAAGACCCGTCCGAACCCGTCACTGCACGCCACACTGATACGAATGATCAAGTCGGCGCTGTCGGGGCTTGTAGGGTAACGATCGGCCTGCAGCACCGCCACATGCACAGGCTTGCCGTTTTTCATCCAGTTGAATGGCTGATAGAAGCACGCACTGGCGGCTTTCTGCAGGGCCTTGGCGGGGTCCGCAATGGCTGCCTGCGGACTGTCATCTTGGGGGCGGACATAGTTAGCCAATGGGTCAAATCCCACCGGCTTGCCGTCTTCATGGCCGTGCACGCTGGTCGCCAGCAATTGGCCAAAAGCGTTATAGAGGGCCTGCTGGATGTTGCCCTGCGGGTCAGTGATTTGAATCGGCAAGAGACAGCGATAGTCATGTTTGGCCAGAGTCGTGCAGCCGTCTGCGGTCTTCACTGAAGTGATCAGACAGTGATAGCGGTCATGCTCCACCAGGGTGACACCATGGTCTTCTGTGGCGCGAAAATGGTTGGCCCGGAAAAAGTTGTCGAGGTTGGCGTAAGTCGCAAAGCCTTGCTTGAGTGCCCACAAGCGGGTTTTGGCCGGTTGCCCGGGAACGTCAGGTTCAGGGTCTGGCAGGAACGTGGTCATGGGGTAGTAGTGTGCCTTGGTCAATGTGGCAGCCAGATCAAAGGGTTCTGCCCCAGGCATTGTCGGCACATCGTCATAGACGGCCAGCGCCTGATCATCCAGTTCCGCATGCTCGCTGTGATGGCCCAGGGCCTGAAAACTGGCCTGGCCAGCGGGCAAGGGGCGGGTGCTTTGTTCCAGGCAGTAATACTGCACGGACATACCCGCCAGCACGCGTGGGGCACTGCTACCTAACGGGCTGTCTGCGGTACTTGCAATGAAGTGCTCATAACTGATGCGTTCAGGGTCCAGTGTGTGTGCGCCTTTACCTTTGGGCAGCACCAGGGCGTTGCTGCGCTGTCGATAGGGCAGGCCCAGGCGCCAACGCTGAGAGTTGGTCAGGTGGATGGCCTGGGCGCGGGTTTCTGTGAGGTAGTAGGCCTGTTGCGCTGAATCGTGGGTATCGCGCCACCAGGTTTGCTGATGCGGGTCGCTGAACGGCGGGGGATCGGTGACAAGTTTACGGCGCGCATAATTGACCGCAACAGCCTGCTCCAGGCTGCCATAGGCGTCTACGCGCAGGTTGAGGGTATGGCTGCAGGCCGGATCATGCGCTTCGCGCTCGTAGCGCCAAGCCATCGACTCGATGGGCAGCAACAGGCAACCCGCAGGCTCCAGCAGGCGCACCATATAGCGTTGCTGATTGACCTTGTAGGGCACGGCTGAAGCCGCTGGATCATCGGCCGCGTAGATCTCTTCACGGAGCAACGCACCGCTGAGGGCCTTTTTCATTTCCCTCGCCACCGCGTCCGAAGGAGGGGTACTGATCAGTGTGTCTTGCGGGCCATTGGCGTCCAGACGGCTGAGTAGCGTCAGGCCGGGCGCTTTGGCGTTTTTGTCCTGCTCGTTGTAATCCGTGCACGGCATGTCGATGTGTTTGCCGGTGTGAAACCATGACTTGTGCAGCAACGCGTCGCTGTGTCCGGCCTCTACAGGTTTACCGGGCAGGGTGTGCGTGTCCGTCTGAAGCAACAGACCGAAGCCCTGAAATGAGCGTTCTCGGCTGTCATAAAAACCTTCGCGGTACTGGAATCGCTGAGTCATCCGGTTATTGCTGATCAAGTCATGCTGCTGTTGCTGGCTGACCACATGCAGGGCAAATGGCAGACCGCTGACCACGGGCTTATTCGCCAGTCGGCGTTCACGCTTTTCATCCAGCCATTCCTGAGCGCTGCTGCGGTACTTGAGGGTTGCCGTTGCGCCCATGTTGTTGCGGGTTCCGGTGAGCAAGTAGGGTTTTTGACTGACAAAGTCGTACCGCCAATGGCGCAGTGTTGGATGCGTCGTAGTCAACACCAGGCTGGAGCAGCCAAGGCCTTGCAGGTCGGCCGTGCTGACCTGACAGAAACGGTCATGGCGCACGCCTTCGGGCCATTGCAAGCGCACGGGAGGCGATACCAGGCCATTGCCAAAACGGCTCATGAAAATCAGCACATGGTCGGCTTCGAGGTACAACAGGTCGACGGCCCCCGAGCCATCCAGGTCTGCCAGTAATACTCGCGACGGATCGAACGAGGAATAGGTGAACGGCAGGCTGGCGAACACAAAGCCCTGGCCGAAACGCCCGCGTCCCAGGTTTGGCCAGCAGGTGATCTGGTCATGGCGGATACGGATCAGATGCTGTTGCCCGCTGCCCAGCACATCACTGAACGCAACCAGCTCGGTACTCGAGCGACCCGGCTGCGGCAGTGCGTCATAACCTGGTTCGCGCTCGACCTGCTGGCCCGCTGTGAAGCCGGCGGTACCTTGATTGATATACAGCCGAACGCTCTGGCTGCCGATCAGGGCAAGGTCTTCAATACCGTTACCCATCAAATCAGCCAGTTGGCCTGCGGGATGAAAAAACTCCTGGGGCAACGCTGCAAACGGCGCAAAGCCGGACCAGCTTCGGTCGCTGTTTAGGGTGAAGAAACCACTCATGCCCGGCTGGGCGAGCACCCAGTCCAGTCGGTCGTCGCCATTCAGATCGCTCAGTGCTTGCAGGGTGGGTTGCCTGGTGTTGGCAAGCGGGACGCGTGGCAATGGTTGCTGCGGGCCGTAAATCACCGCGTCCCGCCCCATGGAGGGTGATGCCCTGAGTGGCTCACAGTACGTCCAATTTTTCTCGCTGCGGCTCAATACGCCCGGCAGGCCGTCGTTGTACAAGTCCACCAATTGATAGCCTTGTTCGCTGGCAGATACCTGCAATGCGTCGAAAGGCCGGAATTTTTCCGGTTTGGCTGTCAGCACAAAAGGGCTGTATCTCAGTTCCAGCGGCGGCCAATCCGCTGCCTTGCCAGAGGCGTCATAGGCTTGGCTGTGCACGGTTTGCAGCAGGTTGCAGCCGGTTTCGGTGAGCTGGTATTGCAGCACAAGGCGTCGGACCAGCACCGGGGCCGGGCCCATTTCCGGTTCGTCGGCAAAGTAATGGAACATGAGTATTTGCTGACAGAGTCGTTGGCTGCCGAGTTCAAAACCGTACGCATAACTGAAGAACGGGTCTTGGCGCGATAACCATGGTTTGTGCTCAGCGTAGGTGGGCTGTGCTGTCAGTTCGGTTGCGCGTTCGCCATAGTCCAGCAGCAGTTCGAAGTGCCATTGTCTGTCAGGCGCAGCATCGCGGGTCCAGAGCATCAAATTGCCGAGCGCCTTGAGATTGGCGTAGCAGACCCGTGCCAGATAACGCTGGGCCCGGAAGTCGCGGGGTTGGCTGTTATGCGGGGTGTCAGGCTCACTTTTGTACTGGTAGTAAATGTGTTCGCCGTGGGGGCTAAGGCTTTCCTGAAGCAGCCATTGCGCGACATGTTCCCGCGCATTGGGATCGGTACAGCGGGCTTCATGGGTTTTGCCATAGAAGTGAACTGTGCCGTCCGCGCCCTGGACCAGCCAGAAACCTGCTGCGTCGGTGTGCGACGACCAGTGCTCGATACGATCAAAAGTGCTTTCGACCCGCGGAAAATAACGCACTACCGTATGCGGCACGCTGAGTTTGACGCCGTTGTACTCGGTGACGCTGCTGGAGATCAGCGCCCCTTGCGCGTTGCGCTGGGGGTGAATTTCTTCCCCGGATGCGCTGATGAAACCATCCTGTTCGGTATAAGACGGGACGCCCTTTAGGGTATTGCGAACAATGGCTGCGACGGACAAACCCCAGCCCATGCCAAAGGGGCCATTGCCCAGCGTGCTGCGGTAACTGAGGCTCAATGACGGTGTATAGGCGCGACCCGGGGACAACGGCAGAGGGATGTCGAACGATGCCTGCCCCGTCATGCCTACGGCGCCCCAACCCGTGCCGATACTCTGGATGGCTCCGCCGCCCTTGGGCAGGGCGGGGGTGATCACTTCGTGATGACCGGGTTGGCTGGTCATGCTTGACCTCCCAGGCTTTTCGCGGTGTAGCGCACATGCACGATAACGTCGGTCAATGACTGGAGCAGGGCAGCCTGATTGACATGGTTCGGAAAGGTCAGTCGCCACTGGGACACGGCACCGGTGTACTCGAAGGGCAAGTAGCGGTCGTCGTGATCGAAATTGAGGGTAAAGAGCCCGCTGTCATTCAAACCGGTCGAGAGGGCGATTTCTTCTTTGACGCGTTGGTCCTTGATGGGTGGGTCCGTTGGTTTGGAATACTGGATGGTGTTGGCATTCTGTGTCAGTGTCGCCCTGATGTCCTCATAAGGCCCCAGCGTTGCAGGTAGCGACACACTGATGCTTTTGATCCGCCGCAGATAGTGCCCCGGATAATCGGCCTCAAACATATCCTGAGTCAGTTCAAAGTCTACCCGGCCGTCTCTAAGCAGACTCTCTTTCATGGTTGCCCACTCTTTGTTCACCGTGGATTTGGGGTCTTTTTCGAACAGTTGACGCAACGACACGGTTTTACTGATTTCCAGCCCTCGTTTGTTGTGTTGCAAGTAAGCCGTGCTCATGTTCAGCAGATTTAGCTTTAACGCTTCGCCCGCTACCAGGCCCCGATATTGGTTGTTCCATTGGGTGTTTTGAATAAAGCTGCGGTCCCAGTTAGCCTGTTCATACTGCCAGCATGCTTGAGCACTCATGCACAATGAGTGGGTGATATCAAAGGCCTGAAAGTAAAACGTCGACAGTTGGCTGTTGAGCCATTGGTAGAGCTGAGCGTTGCAAAAGCGTTTGCTGAGAATCTCGTAACTCGTTTTGGCCTGCGCCAAAGCGGTTTCAGTTTGCCTTAGTTGCAAGCGCGAGACTCTGCTTTGCTCGGCATAGATTTCCAGTTGCGCATCGATCTGGTTGAGCTCCAGCCGCGCTTGCTCTAGTGCGTGCCCCCATTCCTGGTTGCGACGGTTGAATTGCTCGGTACGGTCAAGGTGCAAGGCGCTGGAGCGCTTTTCGTGGGAGGCACTCTGGATGGTCGCCTGCACGGCATGCAAAGCCCCTTCGAGGCGCATGCCGCCATTGGATGTACCGAAAATGTTCGGCAGCATCATGACCACACCGGCAGCGGCCTGGGCGGCATAGGCCCCGACTTCCAATCGGGCGCTGTCCTGATACTCTCGGCTGGCCCGGGCTTCCCCCGGGTTGATGCCTTCCAGTAATTGTTTCTCGAAGTAGTTGACGCGGGCTTCGACAACCCTGCGGCCTGCTTGCAAGGCAGAAAGGTTTTTGTCATCGACAAGCAGTATTTGCGCCTGATGCTCCACGGTCATGGTGCTCAGGTCCCAGGCGTGCGCATATTGCTGTGCCATCTGTTCTGTCTGCTCTTTGCGTTCAAACAGTGACAGCAGGGTGCTACCGAATTGAATCAAGTTTTCGACAGCCAGCATGGCCTGGGCCTGCATCACCTGAAAACGATAATGACCGGCCAGAACCGATTGCGCGGGCAAGGGCCTCACCTGACCATAGTTGCCCCCTTGAGCGGCTCTGGATAGCAGCGCCAGAGGGGGCAGCGCAGTGGCAAACAAAGCGAGTTGCAAGGGTTTACCCGCGAGGTCCAGATGATGGCGCAGGTTGTGCAATCGACTGTCGATTTTGTCCCAGCGTGCCGTCAGGCCCGGATTAAGAGGGCGGCGCAGGTAAGGGGTGTCAGCGGTGAGTGGTGATTGATTATCGCGTGTCGGGCTTACGCTGGGCGCACGCCGTGCCCCTTCCTGTTGGCTGGTATGTGTATCCATTCGCCGCAGCTCACTGGAGACTTCTGCGCTGAGTTTTTCAAGGGTGATACGGGTCCAGGGGGCAATTGAGGTGAGTACCGGTCGTGGGCCGAGCAGACGTTTGGCGCGGATATACCAGAGCTTGGCTTCTGCCAGACTGTCGGCGGTCATCTGCCGGTAAGCCGCATCGCCCCGATTGATCAGAATATCCAGATACAGCTGGTAGAGGGCCTGGCGAAAATGAACGGGCGAACTCAAGGCAATCTGATCGGGATCATTAGGGTTGTCGCGGGCATAACTGGGTTCACTGATCGGGACTGTCAGGGCTTTAAGTAGCCAGAACTCGGAAGTTTCAGCGTTAATGCCAGCTTTGTGACCCGGGTTGAACAGGTAATGCATCCACTTTTGCGCCTCTGCATAGCGCTGTTCCATGTTCAAGCGATAGGCGATCAGCCAAGGCAGGTACAGAAATAGTTCCCAGTAATACTTTCCGTGCGCACCATGAAAGTCCAAGGGGTAAGTCTGGTTATCGTCTTTTTTTAGCGGGGGTTCAGACCATTCTTTTTGGGGCAAGGTAAATAGCGTCTCGAGGCTGACGCTGGCTGCTTTAGTGAGCGTTTCGGCAAAGCCGGTGTTCATGCGAACAGGTTGGCGGGGTACTTTTGAAGGTGAGCCATCACTGTAGTCAATCATTGAACCGCTGAAGTCGATACATTCCGCAGCACTGCTGAAATTTGACGCAACACGAGTGAGTTTAGGTGCCAGAGGAATAATGGTTTTAGTGTTATTGTCCAGCGTGAAGTCGAGTGCCTTGAGTGCATATCCCAGCAGGAAGGTCTTGGAACTCTCTATCTCGACTTCAAGTGTCACAACACCATGCAGCAGGGTGATTTTATTTTGCTCGAACGAAGTGGGCGCTGGCTGACGGGTTTCATCACTTGGTCGCATTGATACGGGATCAATTTGTACGTGAGCCGTAATGGAATGTTCAGGTCTGAGTTCCAGTGAGGTGTTTTCCAAGTATCGGCGTGACGCACCGGACTCTCCAATAATTACCGTGGTTTTACGATCAATGCTGAGCGGTGGGCTAGCCTGTTTATCTCGTGGGATAAGAATGATGTGTTTGTAGGTGCGGTTATAAGCGGAGGCATTTAAATTTTCAAAATATAAATAGAGTGTGGGGGTATCTGACTCAGTAGAAGTCATTTCAACGCTGATGGCGTGCGGGTCGGTGTAAGAGTTGAATAAATTTATAAATGAGTCTTGGTTTATTGCTATTTTTTCTAAATTGAGTGTGATGGGTTTGCCTTCTAGGTGGATGTCGTTAGCATCAATTAAGGAAATCTCAAATGTCTGCTTGGTTCTCGTGTTTGTAAGCGTGATTTTTTTAACTTTCGCAGCGACGGGCTCCTGTTGCGTCAGTGTTAACGAAGAGCCTTTGTACAACTGGATGGCATTTTGGTTGGTGGAGCCGAAAGAGACTATCAGTGTAATGCCGAGCTTATCAGTGCCGTTGTTTGAGTTGAAATGAAGGGTTTGATGTTTCGGGAAGGCTTTTTCTATGGTGGACTTGATTTCAAGTGAGCTGGTGGTTTTATTGAATCGTAATTCACTGGTTTCTGTGAAGTTTTTTATATGGCTTTGCTTATTGTCGTAGTCCCATAGACTCGGCAGAGTTTCAAGGGGGGTGTTTACGAAATTTTCAATGGCTGAGAGTTGGCTTTCTGGAGCGTGAAAATTAAAATTCAGCTTGTTATGTATTGCAAAAATTGCTCCGTAGCGTTGGGCCAGTCTCTTGTTTTCTGGATAGGGAATAAAATCTTGCGGGGTTCCATGGGAGTAAAGTTGCTGAATGCCGAACTGCACGTCGAGCCGAGCAGCCTGGTAAAAACCGCGGTTCAACTCGGTAGACGTTTTATCCCAGGAACCTTCGCCGTTCTCAATGTGCAGCCCCAGGAACAAAGAAGGGGGACGGGTTGAAGAGTCCAACGTGGCAATGGTGGTGGTGGCGGCATTGATTCCGGCTGCATTGACTTTGAGCGTACAGTACTCATCAAAGCAGACTTGCGGCATGCTCCAACTGCCATCGTATTTTTGATAGATGAAATTCAGGCTGATTTTCGAGAAGCGGCTTTTGAGGAACGGGTCCAGGCGTTCTTTGTACTGTTGTTCACTTTCGTCATACCTGAACTCGGAGAAGAGTTTTGTCTCACTGAGCGAGGGGGTGGGTCTTATGACTTGAGCCCAGATAATAAATAGTCGGTTATTGAAAAAAACCGGGCGTACGCTGCGATCCGGGATATTTTCCGAGGCCGGCAACGGAACTTTCTGCCAGTCAGACCAGGCAGAGGCTTCGGGTCTATCCTGTTTTGAATGACTCATACCCTCTGTCGAGGGGTACTTGAGCCGCTTGGCCATGTCCAGTGAGCGCCAATAGTAGGTATTTTCGGCTCTGGACTTGCCCACAAAGTAATAGGTGCTCTCGGCCAGCGAGTCGATGTTGCCATCAATGTAGCCGTTAAGCGTGGTCAGGTTGGCAATGTCTTCGAATCGGCCCAGATAACTTTGCACGGCAGGCAAAATACTACTGGATTGAATCCGGCATTGATTGATGTCGTTTTCAAGTTGCTGAAAGCTACTGGTCTTGTGGCTGCGTAACTCTGGATTTAAATAGGCTGAGGGAAAATACCGAAGTTGCTGGTTGGCATGCCAGAGCGAGTAGGTATGCAGTGTGTCATGCCACGTGGAAAGTTGAGTCTTGGTCATGCCTTGGATTTCGTAGCCTGGTTCCAGACCCATCGAGATGCCATTGATATATTGCTGCAGGCTGGCGATGGCACTTGCTACCCGACTGGTCGGTACCGCCTGGCTCACTAATACATCCAATAACCAGTGGGTGTAGAGATCATCTGCGGTCTTGAGCGTGTGGGTCAGTCCGTATTCTTCAAGCGTGGGGTCATTGGGGACGGCGTGGGCCAGGTAAAGTGCAAGTTGAGCATCGCGCAGTTTTTCGTTGAGTTGCTGGTCGAGAGTGTGAGACATGATCATTCCTTGAGCGGTCTGGTAAGAAAAACGTTAGGGTCTTTGCGCCGCGATAACAGCCTTGCCAACCAGTTCCCAATCAGGACCGGCAATCTTTGAAGTTAAATGGGTAGCCTTTATCAGCACTCTGCTAGAGAGCCCGGTGACCTTGGCGGTGTCATGGCCGCGCATCAGCCACTCCAGTTCTTGCATCGAACGCACTCGTTTGGTCTGCAAACGATCGACCAGGCCCTCAACTTCAGAAACGTCCCAATTGAGGATGGCGCCCAGTAATGTGTTGCAACGCAAAGCCAGATTACGTTCATCGCCAACTTCCACAGCAGATGGGTTTGAGATCTCGAAGTAATTCAACAACACGTCTTGGCTCACACCGTAGGTGCTGATGCAGTGGTTGAATTGCTGGAACAGATACAGGGTATTTAGCGTTAGTTTGAGTTGAGAGTCTGGGAGGGCCCGGCTGTCCAGCCAGTGCGGATGCAGCAGAAACTTGTGCAATACCTCTCTAGTCAGCGGCAACTGCAAGGATTTATCGGCATCGGGGAGCATGAGCAGCATGTATTTGAGCTCTTCAAATGCTGTTGTGTGATCTACAGACTGGGCGAGTTGGTTGGCGACGTGCATGAACCGGTGTTTTTGCAAATGATCCATGTCCCAAACGTGAGAGCTATCGCAGAACAAGCGTTTTATATGCTCTCTGACAGGCTTTAAATCTTCGTATGCCCCATGAAGAATGGATCTGACTTTATCAAGGGCTTCTCTCTTTAGTCGTCGGTCGTTGCTGGAAGCATCCTGTTGCGGGACTTGTTCAGAAATGACTTCTGAGAGGATCTTTCTAAGAGCATCAAGGCCCAGTTGCTGCTTGGGCTTCGACAGGGCCTTCATCAATGCAATCGCAATCCAACGGCGCCAAGGGGTTGACCCGGATGCCTCATTGGACGCTAGCTCGGGCAGGCTCAATTCATCAATGCTTGACTGGGGAATAAATCGATTGTGAAAGTCGTCATATAACGCTTTGAGCTGTTTCAATTGTTCAGTGACAACCGCACTCTGAGGGCTATTGCCTATCATCAATTGATGGCGCAGTTGCTGCACACTGCAGTTGTTGCTCTTGAGCCAATTGACCGCCCATTCCATTTGCATGAGGGCATCTAGAAAGTCTGCCGGTGAGTTCTGATTGGATGAAGAACGCAAGCAGGGCTTGACCCATTGCTCTGAGGTATTCGCGGCACTCAACAAGTCGGCCAGTTGCGCGCATTCCGTGATCGTAAGCCCGAACAGGCTGGCAATTCGCGCTTGTCGATAAAAGGCGGAAAGTGTCCGCAGGTCTTTGTTCAGGTACTTGTTGATATCACGTGTACGTTCAGCCACATACCCGAGCGACTCGGCAGTATTGCCAAGCCCGAGGGCAGCACAAATCTGATACAGGGCGCTCTGCGTCGCGATGTCAGTCGCGTACGGATTCAGGGGGGTGTCATCCAGTTGCAGAGATTGCCCGTTCAAGTGGCCGCTGTTGAAGATGCGGTCAAACAGTGAGTCGCTGTTGCCCACTGCATGGACCGGTATTTGGTACAACAAGGCCGACAACTCATCTGCTTGAAGCCCATAGCGACGGTTCAAATAGCGGTAAACGCCGAGCACGCGCAGGGTGTTGTCATTAATTTCAAAGGGGGTTTCAGTATTCGCTTCGCACTGCCTGGCACTGAACATCAAGGTATCCAGTTGTGCAAAAGGCACGTTCACCCAGCGCTGCAACCGAATCATGCGTTGCAGACGATCAAATCGCTCTGCTGAGGTATTCAGCAACTCAACCTGACCGCTGCCATGGGCTTTGAGGTCCAGTCGCTGAGTGGAGCCGCCTTCAAGGCCATTGATGTAACACACGCCACTGAGGTGGGTCTGGTGAGCGTCGATAAGAGCAGGTTGTACATTTTTTGAGGGGCGGGCCTGATATGTGCCCCGTGCCAGCAGTTCATCCACCTGTGTTGAAGTCAGCCCGGTTTGCCGCATGAAATGATCAAGCTTTTTGAGGGCCGTTTCATTGCTGCCATAGTGCTCCGTGAAAGGCGATTTACTGTCAGTCCATAGCGGCTCGGTTAACAGAACTTGCTGTTCCGGACTCAAGCCTGAAAGCAACTGTTGAGCGACGGAGGCCTGTTGATCGATCACACCATAATTGTTGGTCGCTGTGTGACCGAGCGGTAACGTCAGGCTCAAGCGATAATTGAGCTCGCCCAGCGCGGGTTTGTTTCCAGTCAAGCCCAGCAGAGCCTGCTGGTGGGCGAGGTCAAAGGGTAACTCGAAGGGGTAACGAGTTTTCTCCAGGGCATCATTCACCGATTTGAACTTGTACTTATCGGGGTGTCTGTTCAGGTGGATGCCCAGGTGCCCTGACAGGACTTCATTGACGATGGTCAACAGCGGCAGTTTCCTGTTGAGGCTCTGATCGTCTATTTGCATGTCTTTGAGTGTGGGACGGCGTGTCGCGAGGGTGATGCGCTTGCCGGTGCCTTTGCCTGTGGTTTCGACCTGTTGTGCAAACAAGTACAAAGCCCGCAAGTACGCAGCCGGAGAGTCGAGGGCGGCGATTGAAGACGCATCGCAGTACGCACTCCAGTCTTCGCCGAACAAGGCCGAATACGTCGGACCTGCCGGCGTTTCTCGGCTCAGGTTGCGTTTGCTCCGGCTCATCTCAGCACTGGGGGAGACCTCGTGTCTGTGCTGAAATTCCAGTTGGGCTGCGTAGCCGCAGGCGTTGTCGTAGGCCTGTCCGGCATCGTCATCGCAGTGCCGAGCGACCTGCTCGATAAAATCGGTTCTGGATAAGCGAATGATGTCGAAAACCGAGTGAAGGTTGAGCAGTGCCAGGGTCTTCTTGAAGTCGTGCCGGTTTTCGGCGGGGGGCTTCGGTGAGTCGATCAATGAATGCAACAGCGGGGGTAGATCGGGCATAGCGGGGCGTCTCCTAGTGCCAAATGGACAATCCTTATGGACGCTTTGAAGCTAACAAGGCGCGCCGGTGTAAAAAGCCGGACCGGGCCGTTTGCGTTCTAGGAGATATCGTTACTTGTGACAGACAAAAGCGTTTACGGCGCCCGACACACAGCCCCGAATCGACTGATGTTCACGCCATTAACCATGGGTTAATCGAATGATGTGACGCTGCGCAACCGTTGAAGATGGCTCGGTGCCTCATTCGGTCGCTAGGCCAGCGTATAGATCCAACCCTTCGAGGAACTGTTCATGTCATTTATCAAACGCTCGTCCGCGTGCCTGTTCGTGGCCTGCGCGTTGCCGTTAATGGCCAACGCAGCGGCCGAACCGTCCACGCCCAGCTACGGCGAAGAGCTGCAAGGGTTTGAGTACCCGTATCCGCTGCATCATTTCCGCTTCCAGTCCCAGGGCCAGGCCTTGCAGATGGGGTATATGGACGTAGCGCCGACCGGCACTGCCAATGGTCAAACAGCCGTACTGCTGCATGGCAAGAACTTCTGCGCAGCAACCTGGGGTGACAGCATCAAGGCGCTGAGCGATGCGGGTTATCGAGTGGTGGCGCCAGACCAGATCGGCTTTTGCACCTCCAGCAAACCGGCGAATTATCAGTACAGCTTTCAACAGTTATCCGCCAACACCCATGCCTTACTGACCAGCCTTGGCATTGATAAAGCCGACATCATCGGCCACTCAACGGGCGGGATGCTCGCCACGCGTTATGCGCTGATGTATGCGCCGCAGACCGAGAAGCTGGTGCTGGTCAACCCGATCGGCCTGGAGGACTGGAAGGCTTTGGGGGTGCCGTGGCGCAGTGTTGACGAATGGTATGAGCGCGAGTTGAAACTGGACGCCAAAGGCATCCGCAACTACGAACAAAGCACCTACTACTCGGGTCAATGGAAGCCTGAATACGACCGTTGGGTCGACATGCTCGCCGGTCTTAACAAAGGGCCGGGGCACCAGCGGGTCGCATGGAACTCGGCCTTGATCTACGACATGATTTTCACCCAGCCGGTGTTCTACGAATTGCCCAACCTCAAAGTCCCGACCATGTTGATGATCGGTGATGCCGACACCACCGCCATTGGCAGCGATATTGCCCCGCCCGAGGTCAAGGCCAGGATCGGCCATTACAGCGTGTTGGGCAAACAGGCGGCCAAACTGATCCCGGGTGCGCAACTGGTGGAGTTCCCGGGCATGGGGCATGCACCGCAAATGGAAGACCCGGCAGGGTTCAACCGGGTGTTGATCGAGCGGCTGGGTAGTCTGTAGACGCCATCACGGGCTGCGATCTGGTGAGGTTGAAATCTTTTAAGGGCGGGCGTTGTGCGCTTATAAGATCGACAGATCGCAGCCACGATGCTTCGGCAGATCCTGGGGTTTTGCGACTGTTGGGCTACAGTCAATCCTTGATTTAGAGCGCCTATCTACGTTATAGCTAAAAAGGCATTCATTAGTTTTACAGGAAATGACAAACCCATATGGACGGAAGCACACGTATCCATCGCCAGTTCGGCTCACATTTCGCCTCCCTGATAGCGCAATGTGGGCCTCACCTCAAAGCGTGTATGTCTCGCCTCCTGGCAAACCTCGCATTACCCCACCTCAAACCCTGTTTTTCAGGTAGCAGCGCCAACTGGCGCCACTGTTACATCCCTCCGCCTGATTTTTTCTGATCGTTCGCCCAACCGGGGCTTGCGCCGTATGTTTTCAACGGCGTGTGCTGCTGTCCGGCTTTTTATCTGAACCTTTCAATGTTGGCTTGCTGCGTCTGTCAGTCGTCAGTTTCAGGCCATAACACGTGCTTTGCTGATCCTTGATGGACGGCGGGGCGCTCGCAGTACAAGGAGCAACACTCCCATGATCTATTTCCAGGGCAAAAGAATCTTCAGCGCTATCTTCGACATGGACGGCACGATGTTCGACACCGAACGTCTGCGTTTCAAAACCCTCAAGCAAGCGGCCAGTGAGATTTTCGGCACGCCGTTGAGTGAAGCAACGCTGATTGGCTCTTTAGGCTTGAGCGCGAAAAAAGCCGAAGCGCTGGCCAAGGCCAATCATGGCGAAGATTTCCCTTATGCCCAAGTCCGTCAACGCGCAGATGAGCTGGAGCTGGCTTACGTGCGTGACCATGGCGTGCCGATCAAGGACGGCCTGCTTGAAGTCCTCGAACGTTTGCGCAAGTACGGCTTGACCATGGCCGTTGCGACCTCCAGCCGCCGCGCGATTGCCGAGGAGTACCTGATCAACGCCAACGTGCTGAAGTACTTCGATGTGACCGTGTGCGGCGATGAGGTGAGCCAAGGCAAGCCCCATCCCGAAATTTTCCTGGCGGCGGCCAGTGCGTTGAACTGCCTGCCGCAACATTGCCTGATGCTCGAAGACTCGGAAAACGGTTTGCTTTCGGCCATCCGTGCCGAGGGCCAGCCGATTCTTATCGAAGACATCAAGCCACCTGCACCCGAAGTCAAGGCGGGTGCCTTGATGGCTTACCAGAGCATGCATGGGTTTCTCGGTGACTTGAATGACTGCATGCCCGACCTCGGGACCCCGGAACTGACCGAGGGTTTCCCGCAAGCCCTCAATCAGTTCAGTGTGGGTATCCATGGTTTTGGTGCCATGGGCGGCGGTTACCTGACACAGATTTTCTCCCATTGGGATGGTTACACCCGCCCGTGTGAAATCATTGCCGCGACCCGCTCGCGGATGTTGCGCGAAACCATTCAGGCGTTTGGCCGTTTCAGCGTGCGCTATGGTGCTACCTCGTTCGATCAGACCATCGACAACCTCACCATGATCGACATGGATGACGCCGAGGCGGTGATCCGCATGTACGACAAGGCGGAAATCATCGGGCTGAGCCTGCCCGAAACGGCCATACGCAACCAGGCCCAGGTGATTGCCCAGGGGCTGGTCCGTCGCTATGAGCGGCGTGGGCGCGAACTGACAATCCTGACGGTGCTGAATAAAGTCGGCGGGGCCGAGTTTGTCCGCCGTCATGTGCAAGCGCAATTGGCCATGCTGGTTGCGGCGCCGGTTGCAGAAAAAATTCTCGATAACACACACTTTGCCGAAACCGTAGTCAGCCGCATTGTCTCGAAAATCTCCAACGAGGCTTTGGTGCGGCAGTTGCGCATCAAGTCGAAGATTTTCCAGAACAGCCTGGATGAGCAGCCGCCAGTACGCAAAGCTGCATCGAAGTCGCCAGCGCCGGAATATGAGCGTCTGATCGCGCGCTTTCGTCCATTCACTCAGCCCAGCAATGCGCTGAGCCAACTGCACTTGATCCTGTTCAACAGCGAGTCAGACATGCCGCTGTATGCCGAGCGTTGCAGCAATCTGCTGGAGCGCCTGCGCCAAGTCAAAACGGTGGATGACATCACTCAGACCCAGGTCATGAAGAACTTGCTGTGGAATGGTCCGCACGCAATCATCGCCTGGTACGCCAGCGTGTTGGGGTATTCATGGATCGGGCAGGGCATGGGCGATGCGCGAGTCAGCGCCCTGGCAGAGCGCTTGATTTACCAGGAGGTGGGTCCGGCGTTGGTGGCTGAATACCCAAAGATGGCCGATCCAGTGGCTGATTTTTCGAAGACATTTCTGGAGCGCTGCAAGACCTCGTTCAAGGACCCGTGCGCTCGCGTTGGACGCGACCCGCTGCGTAAACTGCAGCGCAACGAACGGATCTTGCGCAGCATAGACTTGGCCAAAAAACATGGCATTGATAGCAGCGCCCTCGAGTTTGGCAGTGCGTTGGCGCTGCATTGCGCGTTGCAGTGCACCGACAGCAAAGACCAGGAAAGCCAGTTGATTCGCAGCTTATATCAAGCATCGGGAAGTATTGAGGCCGTGCTGTCGTACACCGGCCCATACAACGGGCGAGCTTATCCGGGTCTGGACCCGATGGCTGACGCCGCGCTGATCAAGGCCATCAGCGAGCAGTTTGCGCGGCTGCACGAGCAATTGCCCGCAGCTTGAGAGCTAAACTGTCGTCAATTCGCTCCTCAGCGGCTACCTGACGTATTACGCGCTCCTTAACGTCAGCACGGCATCCAGCCCGCCCTGCGGCCGGTTGTGCAGCACCAGGGTACCGCCATGGGCCGTTGCCACGGTCTGGGCGATGCTCAAGCCCAGGCCGTAACCGCCGGTGCCGGTGTTGCGCGAGGTTTCCAGTCGGTAAAACGGCTCCAGCACCTGGGTCAGTTGCTCGGGTGCAATACCGGGGCCGCTGTCTCTGACAGTGATCACCAGGTGTTCAGGCTGTTCATCAACGATGACCTGTACATCACGGGCGTAACGCACGGCATTTTCCACCAGGTTTTGCACGCACCGCTTGAGGCTGCGTGCATAGCCTGACACGGGGTGTTTGGCGCGACCTGCCAGGGTGATGTGTTCACCCATGTCCTGCAGGTCGGCCTGCAAGCTTTGCAGCAGCGCGTTGATATCGATGTTCTGTCGTGCCTCGTTGATCTCACCACTGCTGACAAATTCCAGGGTGGTCGACACCAACCCCTCCATGTCGGTCAGGTCCTTGCGAAAGCGCTGCTTCTGTTCCTCGTCATCAAGCATTTCTGTGCGCAGGCGCAGACGGGTGATGGGCGAGCGCAGGTCATGGGACACCGCCGCCAGAAACCGCGTGCGTTCGGCCAGACTATGCAGCAGGCGTTGTTGCATCAAGTTGAAGGCCTCGGCGGCACGGCGAACCTCCACTGGCCCCTTGACCTCCAGCGGCTGGCGACGAATATCGTTGCCCAACGCCTGGGCGGCCTGAGCCAGTTCATTTAACGGCCGAATGGCCAGGCGCACGGCGAACAAGGCAATGATCACCAGCACAATGATGCGCACCAGATAGATCCGCCAAAAGTAGTCAAGCATCACATCGGCCGGAGACAGGCTGGTCCAGCCCTGGTCTTCGCGGGCTTGTACCTGCAACCAGCGGCCATCGGCCAAGCGCAGTTCAAGAGTGTATTGGCCGGTCACCGGGCTGGAGCCAAACAAGGTGTCGATACCGGCTTTTTCGCCTTTCTGGTCGAGCAGGGTGAGGTTGAGCAGGCGCAAGGGCGTTTGAGTCCCGGTTTTTTCATCGATCAAGTGTTTCAGCAGGTCTTCTGTGGCCTGATCCTGCGCCGAGAGCCGGGCGGGCGCCGAGAGGGGGGCGTCGAGTTCGGTCAGTTGGAAGGTGTCAGTATTCAAGCTCTGGAGCAGCAGGGCGGCATTGTCCGGGCTGGACTTGGATACCCGCACGATGTCCGCCAGGCGGCTGGCAATCAGTCGGGTGGGGATCTCCAGTACCTGGCTGTGACGCACGTCGTACCAGATGCTGCTGGTCGCCACCTGGGCGCCGAGCATGCCGATCACCAGAATGATCACCAGCCGTCCGAAGAGCGTGCGCGGTATCAGCTTCATGATGCGTGGGTCACCTTGATCGAGGTCAGCATATAGCCTTCGTTACGCACGGTCTTGATCAGCTCGGGCGTCAATTGCTGGCGCAAGCGGCTGACGCACACATCAATCGAACGGTCGAACGGCGTGCTGTCTTTGTCAAACACGTGGTTAAGCAGGAAGTCCCGGCTCAGCGGGCGATTGGGGTGCTGCAACAACAGGCGCAGCACGCGATAGTCGGAGTTGCCCAGGCTGATCACCACACCCTCGGGGGACAGCACCTGGCGGGCGCGGGTATCGAGGCGCCAGCCGTCGAAGTTCACATAAGGCACTTCGTCGACCCGTGCACGCTCGGGAAAGCTCTGCGCCCGGCGCAACACCACCTTGATCCGCACCAGCAGTTCGCGCGGATCGAAAGGCTTGGGCAGGTAATCGTCCGCGCCAATCTCAAGGCCGACGATGCGGTCGATCAAACCGCCACGTGCCGTGAGCATGATCACCGGGATATTGGAAGTCACCCGCAGCGTGCGGCACAGGCTCAAACCGTCTTCGCCCGGCAACATGACATCAAGGACGATCAGGTCAATGACGTTCATTTCCAGGCGCCGGTGCATCTCTTTGCCGTCAGAGGCGGTCGAGGTCTGGTAACCGGCATCGCGCAGGTACTGCGCCAGCAACTGACGGATTTCGGGGTCGTCATCGACGATTAATATGTGATCTTGCTTGGACATGTGAACTCGAATGGGCCTGGGAAAGGGTGTGCAATAGCGGATTTTGCACGGGCAAGGCCGGCGAAATGTAATGAAATGTTGTGGCTGCGAATCTTCATGCATCACCAATACAAAGTCGGACAATTGCCGGCAAAGGCGCTCTTTAGAATGGCGAATCTAAATGCGAGTCATTGTAATTAAGGAAGGTCCGATGCCATCGTCACCCGATGCGGCAGTTGTTCGCAATACCCCGTATGCCTTGAACGGAACACTGGCCCCCGTTATCGGCGTGATAGCGCTCGGTGTCTTCAGCGCGGGTGCCCGTGCCGCGGAGCAAGCCGACGCAGCATTGACCTTGCCGGCCTTGAGTGTTCAGGGTAGCTATGATTCGCCGTTCAAGGTGGACGAAGTGTCATCGCGCAAAGTCATGACGCCGCTGCTGGATGCCCCGCAAAGCATCACCATCGTGCCCCAGCAAGTGCTCAAGGAGCAGAATGCGCAGAGCCTGCAAGACATTCTGCGCAACGTGCCCGGCATTACCTTTATGTCAGGGGAGGGCAATCTGGGCTGGGGCGACCTGTTTTCGATTCGCGGGTTCTCCTCTGAACAAAGCCTGACCGTCGATGGCGTTCGCGATGCGGGCATGTCGAGCCGCAATGACACCTTCAACCTGCAACAGGCAGAAGTATTCAAAGGCACCGGGGCAATTGAGTCGGGCATTTCAGCCGTCGGCGGCAGCGTCAACCTGGTGAGTAAAGAAGCCCATCTGGGCGATGCCAACCGGGTTTCTGCCGGAGTCGGTACCGATGGTTACCGCCGCGTGACCGCCGATATCAACCAGGAGCTGACCGACACCAGCGCCGTGCGCATCAACCTGATGAAGCATGAAAACCAGGTGGCAGACCGCGACGACGTGGATTACGACCGCTGGGGCATTGCCACCTCGTTGGCTGCGGGCTTGTCGACGCCCACCCGTGCCTACCTGGACTTCTTCTATCAGAAGGACGACAACACCCCTGACGGTGGCCTGCCGATTCTGCGCGGCACCGATGGCAAGCGCATGCCGGGCGTGAAACGCAATAATTGGTATGGGGACTCCAGCCTGTACACCCAGCAGACCGAGACGACCTCCCTGACCGGGCGCCTGGAGCATGATTTTGACAACGGGGCTTTGCTGACCAACCAACTGCGCTGGCAGCGCACCGATAACTTCGCGGTCTTGTCGCCCGCGCGGTTTTTCTCCGCCAACCCGGACGGTTCAAAAACCTGCACCGGCAACCGCTGCGCCACGCTGGGCTATGTCGGTGTAGGCCCCGTGTCGACGGTCAACGGGGTCAACGTATATACCGGTTACAACAACGACGGCAGCACGGCCAACGGCGTGTTGCGCGGCAGTGACTTCGGCTTGTCCAAGCGCTACAGCATCATCGACAACCAGACCGACCTCAGCTTTGCCTTTGATACCGGCTCTATCAGTCATAAAGCGGTTGCCGGGCTGGATATCTATCGTGAAACCTACGGCGGCTTGCACCGCAACGCTGAGGTTCCGGCACCCAACATGACCTTTGATATGGGCGACCCCCAGCACGACTTTGACGCGGTCTACACCACCAAAGGTTATGGCGAACCGAGCTCAAGCATCAACAACGCCGGGCTGTACGCCGGTGACACGCTGACTCTCAATCAGTGGTGGCAAGTCATGGGCTCGCTGCGATATGACCACTGGACCGCCAAGACAACACAGAGCGGCCAGTCAGATGTCAATGACACATCCGGCGCCTGGAGTGGTCGTGCCGGCGTGGTGTTCAAACCGCAGCCAAATGGCACGATCTACGCGTCCTACAGTGAGTCGGCGCAACCATCGGCGATTGGCGCCTCGACCAATAACCAGATCTATGGCGGGGCCAGTACCAGCAATTACAAACCGGCCACCTCCAAAACCTACGAAATCGGCACCAAGTGGGATCTGCTGGACAAAGGCATCAGCGTGACCGCGGCGATCTTCCGCACTGAACTGGAAAACTCCTGGGAATACACCGAAGGCGAAGACACGCCGGTGCGTGCGCTGCCGGCCAAGCGGGTGGATGGTGTTGAGCTGGGCCTGCAAGGCAACATCACCGATCGCTGGACTGCCTACAGTGGTTTTTCGGCCCTTAAAAGCGATCAAACCAAGGGCATCAATAAAGGCGAGGAAGCCAAGAACGTTCCTGACCTGACCGCCAACCTTTGGACCACCTACGCGTTCACCGACGACCTGAGCTTGAGCTACGGTGCCAACTACGTTGGGCGTCGGCGTTACACGGACAACAAATACGTGGGCGGCCTGAACAACAACAGCAGCAACGCCGATGGCCCGTCTGGCGTGCTGCCGATCTACACCCGCGACAACGAAAAAGCGCCGGGTTACTGGGTGCATTACGTGGCCGCACAATACAAGGTCAACCGCCAGACTACGGTTAACCTCAACGTCGACAACCTGTTCAATACGTTCTACTTCAGCCGCATCGGCGCCTCGCTGGATGGGTTCCAGTTGTACGGCGTGCCGGGTGCCGGGCGCACGCTGACGGCCAGCATCGACTATGACTTTTAAGCCGGACTGGCTCGGGGGCCGCGCATGCTGATCGAGATTGCCAGCGTCTTCAGCCCCGCCGAAGTCAATGAGATGCGCACACGGCTGCTGGCCGAGCCGTGGGTGGATGGCAAAGTCACGGCCGGGCAGCGCTCGGCCCGTGACAAATTCAATCGGCAGTTGGATGAGGACTCGGGCCTGGGGCTTGAACTGGGCCAGCGCATTCTCACGCGGCTGTCCGACAACGCACTGTTTATGTCGGCGGCGCTGCCCAAGCGAATCTATCCGCCGTTGTTCAATCGTTACAGCGGCGGCGAAGCGTTCGGCTTTCACATCGACAACGCCATTCGCGGCATCAAGGGTATTCGCGAGCGGGTGCGTACCGACCTGTCCGCCACCTTGTTCCTGGCCGACCCCGACACCTACGACGGCGGTGAGCTGGTGATTCGCGACACCTTCGGCGAGCGCAGCGTCAAGTTACCGGCCGGCCATCTGGTGCTGTACCCCGGCACCAGCGTGCACAAGGTCAACCCGGTGACGCGTGGCGAACGTGTGGCGGCTTTTTTCTGGATCGAAAGTCTGGTCCGCGAAGACAGCCAGCGCAGCCTGTTACTGGATATGGACGTGGCCATTCAGCGCTTGAACGCGCAACAGGCCGATGACGAGTCGCTGCTGCAACTCAGCGGCGTGTACCACAACCTCTTGCGCCGCTGGAGCGACGTATGAGCCCTTCATCTATTGGGAGATTAATCGTGTCCAAATCGTTTTCACGTGTGTGGTCATTGCTGGTTGTTTTAATGGTTGGCAGTTTCGGCATGGCCTCGCCGGTCTGGGCCAAAGACGTCACCGACGTGCTCGGGCGCGTGGTCGATGTACCGGACAACGTGCAGCGGGTGGTGCTGGGCGAGGGGCGGTTGATCTCGACGTTTGCCATTCTCGACCGTGACCAACCGTTCAAACGCATCGTTGGCTGGCAAAACGACCTGCGCAAACTCGACCCCAACACCTATGCCGCTTACGTGGCGAAGTTTCCTGAGGTCAAGAACATCCCGCTGATCGGTCAGGCCTCGGAGCAGAGCGTCAGCGCTGAGGAAATCCTGTCACTCAAGCCGGACCTGGCGGTGTTCAGTATTTCCGGGCATGGCCCGACCGAGCACAGCCCGGTGGCCGATATCCTGGAAAAAGCCGGGATCCCGGTGTTGTTCGTCGACTTTCGGGTCAACCCGGTACAGGGCACCCATGACAGCATGATCGCGCTGGGCAAGGCACTGGGGCGCGAAGAGCAAGCCCGTGCCTACCTCGATTTCTACCAGCAGCACATTGACCACATCACCGATACCCTGGGCAAGATCGACGACAGCAAACGCCCGAGTGTGTTTCTGGAATTGCTGGCCGGTGTCTGGGCCAACCCGGGTCATACCACCGGTAAAGGCGGCATGGGTGGACTGATCAAAATGGTGGGCGGGCGCAACATTGCCGAAGGCGTGGTACCCGGTGCATTGGGCGACATCAGTGTTGAATATGCGCTCAAGGCTGACCCGGATATTTACATCCTGACCGGCAACCACAAGCCCGGCGTGCTGATGGGCGCAGGGATTGATCAGGCGAGCGCTCAGGCGTCGCTCAAGCAAGTACTGGCCCGCCCGGAATTTGCCCAATTGCGGGCGATTCATGAAGGCAACGTGCACGGTTTGTGGCATGACTTCTACAACTCGCCGTATAACATTCTGGCGATAGAGGCCATGGCCAAGTGGATTAACCCGCAGAAGCTTGCGGCCCTTGATCCGCAGCACACGCTGCAGGAAATCAACCAGCAATTCCTTGGCATGCCGTTACAAGGCAGCTACTGGATCAGTGAGCAGAAATGACAACGCCTCTGAATCCCGCCGTGGTTGCCGCCAGTCAAGGTTACCGACGCCTGCTGGCGCGGCGTGCCGGTTTGTTGGTGGGGATCGGCATTGCGCTGGTCGCAGCCGTCTTGCTTGATCTGTCTACCGGCTCTTCAGGGATGAGTCTTGGTGCCTTGATCGATGGCTTGCTGCACCCGCAGACCTTGTCCGTGACTGACCGAGTCATCATCTGGAACGTGCGCTTGCCCTACGCGCTGATGGCGGTTCTGGTCGGTGCGGCGCTGTCACTGGCCGGCGCCGAAATGCAGGCCATCCTCAACAACCCGCTGGCCAGTCCGTTTACCCTTGGCGTGTCCTCGGCGGCTGCACTGGGCGCCTCGCTGATTATTGTGTTCCCGGTCAGTAGCGCATTGTTGAGCCGCGACTCGATCGTGGCGCTGTCCGCGTTCGTGTTTGCCTGTGGGTCGATGTTCTTGTTGCATGGCATGTCGCGATTACGTGGGGCAGGGGTCGAAACCCTGGTGCTGTTCGGCATTGCGCTGGTATTCAGTTGCAACGCACTAGTGGCGCTGTTGCAGTTGATGGCCACCGAAGACGTGCTGCAACAACTGGTGTTCTGGAGCCTGGGCAGTGTGGCGCGGGCCAACTGGGACAAACTGAGCATTCTGGCTGTGGTGCTGGCGGTGATCGTGCCGTTTTCATTGCAAGCATCTTCGCGCATGACATTGCTGCGCATGGGCGAGGATCGCGCACAAAGCTTTGGCGTCGACGTACGGCGGCTGCGGTTTTTCTCGCTGCTGCGCATCAGTTTGCTATCGGCGACCGCGGTGGCCTTTGTCGGCACCATTGGCTTTATCGGTCTGGTGGGCCCGCACATTGCGCGCATCCTGATCGGTGAGGACCAGCGTTTTCTGTTCCCGGCCAGCGCACTGGTGGGCGCGTTATTGCTGTCACTGTCCTCGGTGGTCAGCAAAATCATCATGCCCGGGGTGATTGTGCCGGTCGGTATCGTCACGGCATTGGTGGGGGTGCCGATTTTTGTGATGCTGGTGTTCAAGCGAGGCAGGCAGCTATGAGTGCACAAGGATTGGTGGTCAACCACGCCCAAGTTACCTACGGCCGTCGCGTAGTGATCAGTGATGCATCGTTGCCCGAGTTGCAACCCGGCACCTTGACGGCCTTGATCGGACCTAACGGTGCCGGCAAATCCACACTGCTGCGGGGCTTGGCGGGGCTTGAGCGCCTCAAGGGTTCGGTCAGCCTGCAGGCCCGGCAACTGGCAACCATGACCGTCTCCGAGCGGGCTCGTCTCATCACTTACATGCCACAACACTTGCCGCCGGGGCTGGGCCTTAGCGTGATTGAAAGCGTCATGGCGGCCTTGCGCGTAGGCGGTAGCGGTGGCGATTACCTTGAGCAGGCATATGCGGCCCTGGAGCGCATCGGCATCCAGCACCTGGCCGACCGCATGCTCAACGCACTGTCGGGCGGGCAGCGGCAACTGGTCAGCCTGGCGCAACTGATCGCCCGTCGGCCCAGCGTCATGCTGCTGGATGAGCCCACCAGCGCATTGGACCTGAGCTACCAATTACGGGTCATGGAGTGTGTGCGTGACATGGTGCGCCAGCATCAGTTGATCGCTGTCATCGTCATGCATGACATCAGCCTGGCAGCGCGTTATGCCGACCATATTGCGGTGCTGCGTGAGGGCCAGGTCATGGGCTTTGGTGCCGCACAAGACGTGCTGACGCCGCAACTGTTTGCCGACGTCTACGGTGTCAAGGCGCGGGTTGAGCGCTGTTCGCAACAGACCTTGCAGGTGCTGGTGGATTGCGCGCTGGGGGCGTAGGCGCGAGCGTGTCTCGCGATCTTTTGATCCTCGAGGCTGGTTTCTCAGAAGGAAAGCGAGGCTATTTTAAACTCAGGCCTCGCGATCTGGTTGTGCGTGGTAATGCCGGCGGCCATCTGCAGGTGCAACAACCTTGCTGATGCGGCAACACAACCGCCTGCTACCTTTAGTATTAGACAGCTTCATTTATCCAAATCCTGTTTGATACTCCAGGTGCCTTTATGCCCACCTCCCTGCATCAGCACACGCCTTCGCTAACGGTCATTGACCCGCGGGAGCTGGGACGGGTGCGATACCCATCGGCGCTATAGCTACGATCAACTCATGCGCCTCGAGAGTGTTTTCGAGCATGAGCCGCCACTGTGTGTGGAGCGTTTCACTTATGCGGGCTGCAATGGGGAGGATGCCCATCACAACCGCAATTCACACCGTCCTTGTCTTAGGGGCTAGAGCCTTGCTATCCAGCATGGCGAGCCCCTTTGAACACGACGACAGTACCTGATAAATCTATCAGCTATACACGTCAGTAGAACGGGCAGATGCTATGAGCCGATAACCGATTATCACGAGCCAGGCTCATACCTGAGGATCGCACGATGGCTTTGATCCGTGACGTACAACTGGCCTGCGCACGCTTGGCGCCGCACGGCTGGGCTTCACTGCTGTTGCAGCATGGCCTGGACATTACAGCGGCCGATTTGCAGCAAGAGCTGACCAAGCCATTGTCTGTTGATCGCTCACTCAAGGGCTTTGAAGACTTCTCGCCCGCAGGCTGGCGTGGTATTGAAGCCGGCAGGCCTGCACAAAGCCTGCTATATCACGCGTTTGCTTCGCCTAATGTCCTGAGCGCTGCCGATGCAAGCCCGCTCACTGCTTTCCCGTCTGCGCTGGAAATCGAGCAGGTGCTGAATTTTGTTTACGGTATCAACCCGCCCAGCCTGGAGACGCTGCGGGCGTACGCGGGGGCAGCGCCCTTGGCGATAGTGGTGTTTGCTTATGAGTACCGGCCGCGCCCCGAAACCGTGCATAAAGCCCAGGCCGACTTGTGTTTCTCGCGGACCGGCGTAGCCCGGGTAGGTACCGCGCCGGCCTTGTATGACCCCGCACGGCGCGGGTTCCTGCCGTTTGTCGAGGCCGATGCGCAGCAGATGCGGGTTATTCCGGCCCGTTATGGCGCGTACATCGCCATGCAAAAAGCCGGTGATAGCGACAGCTTTGGCCCCATGAGTTTTCAATCGCCCACTGATGCCGGTTTGAATTTTTGGGTGCCGATACACAAGTTATTCGGGGGGGGCGAATGCCTGCAGGGCCTGGACTTGTCCGTGCAACTGCAGAACTACCAGATCAACGAGAAGATCGGCCAAGTGCACAGGATGCACAAGAACACAGGATGGCAAGAACCCGACATTCTGAATTATCCATTTGTCATCACCGAGGGCCTTTGTGATTGGGCTGACCCCGAAGGCTTTGGTATGGGGCTGCTGGTCCCGGAGGCCAAGGAGCGGTTGGTTGAGAAGGCCTATTATCAGGGGCAGCTCTTGTCATTCATCATGCCACCAGGCACCGGTGGGCTCGTGCATGGCCGAAGTAGTGTCCGTGACGACGGCGAGATCGAAGACCTGAATAACGTCGAAGGTGTGGATGCGCTCGTCAAGGCGGGCGGTTATCGCGCGTTGCACTATCAGGATGCAATGGCTGACGGTTGGGTGCTGGCGAGTTGCCCTGAGTTGGCGGCTTGCGGTCTGGACAAGGACAGCATCGCGGCCTATTCAATTATTGGTGCTCCCGACTTCTTCCCGCTGTGTGGGCAGCGCGAACTGAAAGCGTGGTCAAGTGATCCGGATGTTTTCCCTTGTTCGACGCCGCCGTGCCCCGAGGTTTGGCATACACGTGTCAATCCATTGTCGGACGTTCGCTTCCAGATCAACCCGACGCTGGAAGGCAATTATTTCGCTGATGACGATATTACCGCTACGGCGATTGTCTCCATGGCGTTTGAACCATCAGCGCCTGATCCGGTGTGGAACGACTCTGAAATAGCCTTGGCGCAACGCCAGTCCTGTTTGCCCGACTTCGCCAGTGGCGTCTTCGGCCCGGGCTGGGAAGTGGGTAGGGGCACGGTCGATAAACCTTTTGCCAACGTGCTCAATGGTTACATGCTGGCCAGCCCGTTTACTGAAGATGCGCGCATTTGCGCGGCGTTGGGTTCCTTTTGGCCTGGCGTGGCCCCGGACTCAACTCGAACATTTGAACCCCGCGGCTTAGCGTCTTCGGTTATTCCTTTGACAGATGCCGAGATTGGTTTAACCGACGCCCCTTCATGGGACGGCCTTAAAGGCCCGGTCTTGGTCGATCTGGAGGGGCGTCAGGTGGTTCAGTACCAGGCTTACGAATACAGCGACTACACATTGGCAGCTTTGGATGGGAAGCTGTCATTGGCTGTCACGGGGCACATCACGACTGAGCAGTACCACGAGCGTGTCCTGGCCATGCACCGCGCCTATAGAGCGGTTGGAGCCGTCGAAAAACCGGGTAAAAGGCTGTGGTCAGTATTGTCTTTTACATTCGTGCAGCAGCCGGACGAGGCTCTGGACGCTGCCCAGCTCGAAGCAGGGCACAGCCTGGAGGGCCAAGTGATGTACTTATGCCTTTACCAGCACGGTGCAATCAGAACGCCAGCGGGCGAGTTCAAGCGTCGTCATGTGGACATTGAGTCACGCGTGCACATGTATGTCAGCCAGGGCGCCTTGCTAGTGAAGCAAGACGATACGCCGTGGTGTTTACAAGATGAATCACTATGACGTGATTGTGGTCGGGGCAGGGCCTGCGGGTTGTGCCACAGCTATCGCATGCGCAAAACGGGGCATGCAGGTGGCACTGCTGGAGCGCGAAACATTTGCGCGCCACCGGCCCGGCGAAACCTTGCACCCGGCCATTGAACCGCTACTCGGCCAATTGGGGATACACAGCGAATTCGTTTGTCTGCGCCATCTTGGGCATTGGGTGCAGTGGGACGGCGCGGCGCGCTTTGTCGAGTTTGGTGGTGATGGGGCTGGCCCCTGGCGAGGCTTTCAGATTGAGCGGGCCGTCCTGGATGCGCAACTCCTGGACAGGGCCGGAGCGTTGGGTGTGCAGATCATTCAGCCGTGCGCCAGTCCGACAATTATTCAAGCGGGCAACCGGGTCGCTGGGGTCACCTTGGGGGCAGAGCGATGTTTGGCTGCCTGTGTGGTCGATGCTTCTGGAGGGCACGGATGGCTCAGGCGACAATTACCGATCCAGTGGCAGGCCTTTTCACCGCGGCTGATTGCCCGTTATGGCTACTGCCAGGGCGAGTTCGAGCCCGGCTATGACACGCCACGGCTCAACGCGGTCAAGGACGGTTGGCAATGGATCGCCCGCGTCGACACTCATCTGCTGCACTGGACAACCCTTAATTTTGACTCAAGCAGCGCGCCAACCGGCGCGCCCGATACGCTCAAGCATTTGACGCCTGTCGGCCCGATACGTGGCGCAGACGTATCCTGGCGCCTGTCCGATGCGCCAATGGGGCCCGGTTACATTCAAGTCGGGGATGCCGCGGCGATCCTGGACCCTGCATCGTCCCACGGCGTGCTCAAAGCGCTGATGTCCGGGATGCAAGCGGCCCAGGCGATTGCCGACTGCCACGTCTGGCCTGGGGGCGAGCACGTCGTGCACCAGCATTTCAACACCTGGCTGCACAATCAGTTCCAGGCTGATGTCGATGCCTTGCGCCAGTTCTATCGTGCCCATCCTTGGCCACCCAGCTGGGCCTGAAAAAATAATCTGCAAGAAAATCCGGTCTCGCGCCACATGCCAGTAGAGCGTGTCTGCCTCTGTTTTGAGGGTGGAACACGCATGCCCGAGATGTAGGGCGCACCTCACACCGAGTATTGCTAAAAGTTATATAAAAATATGTTTTAAGTATTATTAGCGAATAATGCCTTTTGATAGCATTGCACCGCCGGTACACCGGACACACAGCGCATCTCACCCTCATTGGAGTCTCCATGTCCGGCGCCGACACTTCTCACAGTGAATACGTGGGCGGATTGTTCCGCAGTCATTACCAGTGGCTGTGTGCACGACTGCGCCGCCATCTCGACTCCAGCGCCCATGCTGAAGACATTGCGGCCGATACTTTCGTCCAGCTCCTGAGTTCGCCCGGTGTGGTGCCCATCCGCCAGCCCCGGGCGCTGTTGACGACGATTGCCCAGCGCCTGATGTATCAGTTGTGGCGTCGACGTGATCTGGAGCGGGCTTATCTGGATGCTTTGCAGATGGATGACGCCTACGAGGCGCCTTCGCCCGAAGATCTGGCGCAGATGATCGAGGCACTGCAATGCATTGATCAGTTGCTTGATGGCTTGCCGGCCAAGGTCAAGGCCACCTTTCTGCTGTCTCAGGTCAATGGCCTGACTTATCCTGAAATTGCCGCTGAATTGGGCATTTCCCAACGCTCGGTCAGTGACTACATGACCAAGGCGGTCAATCGCTGCCTGCGAGCTTGCCTGGAATGAAATGAACATCGATAACCAACACGACGACGTGATCGACACCGCCACTCGATGGATTGTGCTACTGCGTTCAGGCCATGCCAGCGAAGCTGACTGGCAGGCTTACCGGCAATGGCGCGCGCAAGACCCGCAGCACGAACAACTCTGCGCCCAACTGGAAAACCGCCTTGGGGTTTTCCAGGTGCCGATTGCCCAAGGGGTCAGCGGCAAGGTGCTGCAACAGGTCCTGAATACTCCTGGCACCAGCCGTCGCAAACTATTGCAGGGCGCGCTGGCCTGTACCGGTGTGGCCATTGGCGCCAGTCTGTTGGTCAGCCAGCGCACCGCGCTGGGGGAGCTGACTGCGGACGTATCGACAGGTACGGCTGAGCGTCGCACCGTGAGTTTGCCCGATGGCAGCGAGTTGTTTATGAACGCCAAAAGCTCGGTCGATCTGGACTTCGAGGGCCCGCGTCGGGTGGTCCGGTTGCTCGATGGAGAACTGCGGGTCAAAGTCGCGCCCAATCCCGCGACGCCCTTTCAGTTAGTCACACCGCAAACCTTGATCCAGGTGTTCGGCAGTGATGTGGCCGTACGTGAGCGTGAAGGGCAGGGGCTGGTGATGGCGCTCAAGGGCGCGTTGCAGATTGCCCGCCAGGGGCTGGAAACCCTACAACTGCAAGCGGGGCATGAAGTGTCTTATGACCGCTACGGGTTCAGCACAGCACGTGTCATGAGCATGGGTGCCGCTGCGTGGGTCGATGGCTTGCTCGAAGTGCGTGATGTGCCGCTGGGGCAAATTGTCGAGGCGTTGCGGCCTTATCGCAGTGGCGTGCTGCGCATTGATCCGTCGGTTGCCGAGTTGCGCGTCAGCGGGATGTTCCGGCTGGATAAAACCGAGCAAGTGCTGGATACGTTGGCGCGGACCTTGCCTGTTCAAGTGGTGCGTCGCACCGATTATTGGGTCACCGTCGTGCCCGCTTGAGCGCAGTTCTAAGGACATAACCAAACGATCTGCAAGTTTTCCGGGCGTCGCTCCACACCTCTCCCGTAAGCGCTGCGGGGAGCAGCGTTGTTCAGAGATTTAGGGAGATACACTTTGAGCGCGTCCACTACCTTTTCACGTCGCCAGTTGCGGGCTTTCGCCATCGGGCCTCTGGCCAGCCTGTTTCTGACCTGTGCCTATGCGGCCGAAGAAGCCCGCCAGGTCTACCACATTGCCTCCGGGCCGCTGGATGAAGTGCTGCTCAACATCAGCCGCCAGAGCGGGCAGGTGATTTCGTTTACCCCGCAATTGAGCCGCTATTCGTCGGCGGCGGTCAACGGTTCGTTGTCGGCTGAACAGGCCGTTGGCGAAGCGTTGCGCGGCACCGGCCTGCGGCTGCAAGTCAGCCCGGACGGTGCCTTCATCATCAAGGAAGGTGCTGCGAACGCCAACAAGGCTGGCACCCAGGCCCAGGACGCAGCACCCACCACAGCGCTCGACCGGGTGGTCGCCATCGGCACCCGCCGCGCCAACGCGACGGCCCTGAGCAGCAGCGCGCCGGTGGATGTGATCAACAGCGAAGAATTGGTGCAGACCGGTGCCGTGACGCTCAACCAGGCGCTGTTCCAATTGTTGCCCTCGTTCAACTTTCCGCAAAACCAGAGCGCAACCCGTGGCCAGGACCCTAAAGGCGCTTCTTTGCGCGGTCTGTCTCCGGATGAAACCCTGGTACTGATCAATGGCAAGCGCCGCCATGCCTCGGCAGTGGTCAACCTGTCGGGAGGGGTGCCATTTATTGGTGCCCAGTCGGTCGATCTGGACATGATCCCGATCAGCGCCATCGACCACGTCGAAGTGCTGCGTGACGGTGCTTCAGCACAATACGGTTCGGATGCGATTGCCGGGGTGATCAACATCGTGCTCAAGGAGCGCGACAGCGGCGGGCAAATCAACACGCAATTGGGCAAGTTTTCCCAAGGTGATGGCTTCAGCAAAACCGCTGACGGCTGGTACGGCCTAGGGTTGCCGGGTGATGGCTTTCTGACCGTCAGTTTTAACGCGCTGAACAACAAACCCGACGATATCGGTGACAAGTACTTCGCCGATGGGCAATTGCAAGACCCGCGTTGGGGCGGTGCCGGACGTGACAAATACAACTTGGCAGCGAATGCCGAAATCGGCCTCAACGATCAATGGCGCCTCTACAGCTTCGCCACGTTCGGCCAGGACAAGTCGGTCAACAACACGCCGCAGCTGTTGGCCAGCAGCCCGAACAACGTCACTGAAATCTACCCCAATGGCACCATCCCGAAATACCGTTACCGCTATGAAGACGGTGCATTGACGGTCGGCACCCGTTATGAAGACGACAGCCTGGGCCGCTTTGACCTGAGCGCCACTTATGGTCGTGACGAACATGATGAACTGGCTTACAACACTCTCAACCCCAGTTTTGGTATCGCCAGCCCAACCAAATTCCAGATTGCGACGCTGATCAACGAACAAACCAACGTGGGTCTGGATTACGTCAAAGACCTGCCGGTTGACTGGCTGACCAACCCGTTGAACATCTCGGCCGGGATCGCCTATCGCAATGAGCGTTATCGCCTGGAGTCCGGTGATGCGCAGTCTTACTCGTTTGGCGGTATCGATGGCGTCCAGGTCGGTGGCGTCCAGGCATCGGGCCTGACCCCGGATGACGCGGGTACTTATTCGCGGGATGTGACCGGTATTTACTTCGGCCTGGAAAACCAGGTCACTGAAAAACTGCAATTGGGCCTGGCGGCACGTACCGAGCACTATTCGGATTTCGGTTCGGCCACCACGGGCAAACTGTCCGCCCGTTATGACTTCACCCCCAAGGTTGGTTTGCGCGCCACCGTCAACAACGCTTACCGCGCTCCGACTCTGGGTCAAATCGGCACCTCCTGGACCACCACCACCAACGTCGATGCCAATGGCAACCCGGTCCTGACCCGTATCTTGCCGTCCGATAACCCGGCGGCACGCGCCCTGGGCGCCGAGCAACTCAAGCCTGAAAAATCCACCAACTACTCGTTGGGTCTGGTGCTGCGTCCGGTCGATCAGGCCTCTGTCACCATCGATGCTTACCAGATCTCGATTCGTGATCGGCTGCTGTTCAGCGGCGGTATTTCCGGCCCCGATGCCGAGCGCATCCTGACCGAAGCCGGCTACGGGCAGTACAGTTGGGCGCAGTTCATGACCAACGCGGTCGATACCCGCACCCGCGGCGTCGACATCGTCGGCAAGTACAACTTTGATCTGCAACAGTACGGAGCACTGGCGCTGACCGCCGGTTACACCCGTGCCAAAACCACCATTGAAAAGGTCCATGAAAACCCTAACGGCTTCGAAACCGTGACCCGCGAAAGCCGTGGTTACCTGGAGTATGGCTACCCGAAAGACAAGTTCGTCTTGGGCGCTATTCACCGTTACGGCCCGTGGACCGTGGCCTTGAACGAAACCCGTTATGGCGAATACCGCAAGTTCGCCTCCCAGGCCAGCGATTCGCAATACGACCAGACCTTCGGCGCCCAATGGACCACAGACCTGGACGTCAACTACGCCTTCACCAAGCAGTTGCGCGTGTCGGTAGGTGCCAACAACCTGTTCAACAGCAAGCCGGATGACTTTGACAGCCACCTGCGTCAAACCCCGAGCCAGAAGTACAGCTACCTGTCACCGGCCGCCCCCGAAGGTACGTTTTACTACACTCGCTTGAGCTACGAGTTCTGATAGAAGGGGCGGTGGGGAGACTCACCGCCCTTTTTTTACATACCTGCTTCAACCCCGTCACACACCTTTGTGTGCTCCCTTCCTGCATTCGTGACGAACCGCTCATCGGCGCGCCACGCCCTGGCAAACGCCTGATTCCCCATATCTTTCAATGGCTTAGCGCTTTGTCTGGATGCTATGTGGTGTCTCCAAGATAATTTAATGATTTTTTAAGTTATTTATGCGATTGACAGTCGTATTTATTTGATCGAGCATTGCATTTAAATGATTCCAATATATCGCACAGCGATACGGAGATTAAATTGTACGATCCACTGGTCAATGCTCATCCAGGCATCGGAGTGCCCCATTCCTCGTCTTACTGGGTGGATACGGCGGGTTCTGCACCGCAAGATGACGGCCCGCTCAAGGGTGACATTGATGTTGAAGTTGCGATCATCGGTGCCGGTTACACCGGCCTGAGTTGTGCGTTGCATCTGGCGCGTGAACACGGCATTCGTGCGGTGGTGCTGGAGGCCAATCAGGTCGCCTGGGGTTGCAGCGGTCGTAATGGCAGCTTTGCGCGGATCTCGGGCGGGCGGGTGCCGCTGGCCCAGTTGATCGAGCGCTATGGCGAGAGAACCGCCAAAAACTATTTTGCAGAGATGACGGCCGCGCTGAACACCGTGCGCGGACTGATCCGCGAAGGCCGGATTGACTGCGATGTGCAGCCCGATGGCGTGTACAAGGTTGCCAGCAATGCCCGCCATGTCGAATCGCTGAAGCGTGAAGTGGGGCTGTACCACGATGTACTGGGCTATGGCGCGCAGTTGGTCAGTGGTGATCAGGTACAAGCGGTGCATCGCGGCGCGGAGTCATTCGGCGCGTTGTACATGCCCGATGGCTTTTCAATGCATCCGCTTAAACTGGCCTGGGGCATTCATCGCATGGCCCGTGCCGCAGGTGCCACGGTGCATGTGGGGTCACCTGTGACCGAATGGACCAGCCCGAACGGCTGCCATCGGCTGGTGACGCCGGGCGGCGTGGTGACGGCCCGCAAGGTGGTGGTCGCCACCAATGGCTACACGTCAACGGCCCTGAACCGTGCCACGGCCGGGCGGGTGTTGCCGGTGCACTCGCAAATTATCGTGACTCGCCCGCTCACGGCCGAAGAAAAACGCGAGACCTTACCCGGCAGTGAATGCATGTTCGATACCCGGCATTTACTGTCTTACTACCGTCGTTTGCCGGATGACCGCATCTTGTTCGGCGGCCGCAGCGCGATCACCGGGCGTGAAGCCGAAAGCCCCAAACACCGACAAAACCTGCATGACGCGCTGTGCCGCAAGTTCCCGATGCTTGAGGGCATTGAAGTGGATTACAACTGGGGGGGCTGGGTGGCGGTCAGTGAAACTTCGCTGCCATTTGTGTGCCGGGTGCCTGAACTGGACAACGTATTTTCGGGCGGCGGGTATGCCGGTAGCGGTGTGTCGTTCTCGACCCAGGTGGGCAAGCGTCTGGCCCAGATGGTTGCCGGTGATCCGCATCCGACCGAAGTGGACTTTCTTCACCAGTGCCCAAAACGTTTCCCGTTTCAACCTTTTCTACGCGTAGGCCAACGCCTGGCCTACGCCTGGTATCGCTTCAAGGACGCTTGAGCGGATAAAGGATTTATCAAACGTTACGTGTCAGTAATGGTTCACCCAAGCGGTGGCTGGTTGATCAGTAAAAGAGGTTCAAGCAGCGGGTCGAAGTGCCCGCGCTCACTATAAAAAGAGTGATTCGGGCTTCGCGGCCCGGCGTTTTATTCAACTGTCTAATTACAACAAACTCAGGAGTTGAAAATGCGATTAATCAACAAGCGGATGGCCACTCTGGGTCTCGCCATCTCCCTCTGTTCCAGCGTGTACGCCCAGGCGGCAGACAGTGTGACGTTCTCCGGTTGGGGCGGAGCGTTGCAGGATGCCGAACGCACGGCTTATTTGAAGCCTGCAGAAAAAGCTCTGGGAATCACCATCAAGGAAGACAACATGGACGGCCTGGCCGCCGTGCGCGCCCAAGTGATGTCCGGCAAGCCCAAGTGGGATGTGGTCGAGTTGGCATCCAACGATTGCGTGCTGGCACAAGAGCAAGGGCTGACTGAACCTCTGGATTACTCGGTCATCAGCACCGACGGCGTGGCATCCAACTTCTATGGCAAGAACTGGATCGCCAGCAATGCCTACTCCACCGTATTGGCCTGGGCCAAGGATGCGACAGGGCCGACCCCGAAAAACTGGCAGGAATTCTTTGATCCTTCGATAAAAGCTTCGCGCTCCATGTACCGCCAGCCGTATACCACCCTGGAACTGGCATTGATTGCCGATGGGGTATCGCCCAAAGCGTTGTACCCGCTGGACATCGACCGGGCGTTCAAGGTGCTGGACCGTATCAAGCCGCAGATAGTCAACTGGTGGCGCAGTGGCACCGACTCTGCGCAACTGCTACGCAGTCGTGAAGTGGATGCTCTGGCCATCTGGGCGTCTCGGGTAGAAGAACTGAAAAAATCCGGCGAGAACGTCGACTACACCTATGACCACGCGTTGCTCGATTACGACTGCGTTGTGGTACCTAAAGGTGCGCCGAACAAAGCCCTGGCCATGAAGCTGATCGCAGAAATCATGAAACCCCATAGCCAGGCGACGCTGGTGACGTTGATTCCCAACCCGCCGATCAACGTCAAGGCCTATGACACCGGGATCATTCCGGCGGATATGGCGGCCACGCTGCCGACGGCACCGGCCAATATCGACAAAGTGGTGTTCTTCGATCCTGTGTGGTGGCAAGGCCATCAGGCTGAGGTTCAGCGTCGTTTCGACGTATTCATCCAGAACTGATAAGGCGGCGACCATGAGCAGTTTCAAGAAATGCCTGTTGCACGGTGCGGTGTTGGCCTCTTTGGCGTGGGGAGCCAGTTTCCCGGTGCTGGCCGCCAGCCTGACATTTTCCGGTTGGGGCGGTGCCTTGCAGGATGCGGAACGCAAGGCCTATCTGGAACCCGCCGCCAAGGTGCTGGGTGTGACCATCAAGGAAGACAACATGGACGGTCTGGCCGCTGTGCGCGCCCAGGTGATGTCTGGCAAACCCAAGTGGGACGTGGTGGAACTGGGCAGTACCGAGTGCGCTCAGGCGCAGATGGAAGGGCTGGCAGAACCGCTGGATTACAGCGTGATCGACGCTTCCAATGTCGACAAATCCGTGGTCAGCAGTCATTGGATTGCCAGCCATGCCTACGCCACCGTTGTGGCCTGGGCTGAAGACACGGGAACGCCGGTGGCGAAAAACTGGAAGCAGTTCTTCGACCCCAACGTCAAGGGCGCGCGCGCTTTGTACCGTCAGCCGTGGCTGACCATGGAAGCCGCGCTGTTGGGCGATGGGGTTGCCCCCAAGGACCTGTATCCGCTGGATGTCGAACGCGCGATCAAGGTGCTGAGCCGGATCAAGCCGCAGGTCGTCAACTGGTGGAGCGCTGGCGCGGATTCGGCGCAGTTGTTACGCACCCGCGAGGTGGATTTCCTGGCGATCTGGAATGGTCGGGTCAACGAGGTTAAAGCCAGTGGTGACAAGGTCAATTACAGCTTTGATGGCGCGCTGTTAAGCCATGACTGCCTGATCGTGCCCAAGGGCGCGGCGAACAAGGACCTGGCCATGAAGCTTATTGCGCAGATCATGAAGCCGGAGAGTCAAGCCATGCTTGCCACGCTGATTCCTTATTCCCCGGTCAATGCCAAGGCGTATGACTTGCCGATCATCACCCCGGAACTGGCGGCGCGGTTGCCCACATCGCCACAGAACATCGACAAGGTGGTCACGGTTTCACCTGAGTGGTGGGTCAAGAACCAGGAGGCGGTTCGCCAGCGGTTCGCCCTGTTTCTCGCTAACTAAGAAGCGGGACGGGGCACCCGCGGTGTCCCGTCTTCGAAAAGGGCGCGTAACGTCCTAATGTGCCGAGTGTGAATATGTCCGAAGAACATAAACTTTCGATGTCGATCGACATTGAAAAACTGACCAAGACCTACGACAGCTTTGCTGCGCTGGATGATGTGTCGCTTTCGATCAAAAGCGGTGAGTTCCTGTCGCTGCTGGGGTCTTCCGGCTCGGGCAAAACCACGCTGCTGATGGCGTTGGCCGGGTTCGTTCGCCCCGACGCCGGCAGCATTCGCTTTGGCGGCCGCGAGATGATCTTCGAGCCGCCGCACAAACGCGATGTGGGGATGATGTTTCAAAGCTATGCGCTGTTCCCGCACATGAACGTCTTCCAAAACGTTGCCTACCCATTAAAGCTGCGCGGGTACAAACGCGATGACATTCGCCAGCGGGTGCAGCAGGCCCTGGCCACTGTAGAGCTGGATCATCTGATCGAGCGGGGCATCACAGAAATGTCGGGCGGTCAGCGCCAGCGCATTGCCCTGGCCCGGGCCATCGTCTTTGAACCGAAGATTCTGTTGATGGACGAGCCGCTTTCGGCCCTCGACAAACGCCTGCGTGAAACCATGCAACTGGAGTTGCGCCGCCTGCACGAGCGGCTGGGCATGACCGTGGTGTACGTGACCCATGACCAGCGCGAAGCGTTGACCATGTCGGACCGGATCGCGGTCATGAGCAAAGGGCGGATTCGGCAGATCGACACCCCGGTCAACCTGTACGAGCGTCCGGCCAACCGTTTCATTGCCGAGTTTGTCGGGGAGTCATCCTGCTTGCCGGTGACCCTCAACGCTGGGCAGGCGCTGTTTCAGGGCCGGCCGTTACGCGGCGCCAACACGGCAGTTGGGCTGAAGAATCCGAGCCTGGTGGTACGGCCCGAAAAGCTGCAATTTGTGAGCCCTGAAGCCAGTGACTACAACGTGCTGCATGGTCGCGTGGCTGACGTGATTTTCCAGGGCGAGAGCCAGTTGGTGCAGATCGATCTGGGGGAGGGCATGGCGGTTGCGATTCGTCGGCCGACCAACAGCTCGGCAAATAACCACTTGCCCGTGCGCGGTGATGCCGTGGTCCTGGGCCTGCACGTTCAGGACACGCTGCTGGTCGGAGACGATCAATGAGCAGCGCCATTTCAGATGCGCTCAACGCGCGTGACCTGCTCAAGGCCCAGCGTCGTGAACGCTGGTATTTGTTCGGCTCCGGAGTGCCGGCGTTGCTGCTGGTGTTGCTGACGTTTGTGCTGCCGATCGGCTGGTTGTTCTGGCTGTCGCTGTTCAATGCCGATGGGCACTTGTCGGTGGAGAACTACACCCGGCTGCTTGAACCGATCTATGTGCTGACCTTCATTCAGACCTTCAAGACCGCCATCATCGTGACGGTGGCCTGCGTGCTGATCGGCTACCCCTATGCGTATTTCATGATCAAGGGGCCGCGCTGGATGGCCAATCTGGCCATGGCGTTCCTGATGGTGTCGCTGTGGACCTCGTTGCTGGTGCGCACCTATGCCTGGCTGATCATCTTGCAGCGGCGCGGCATCGCCAACCAACTGCTGATGAGCCTGGGCATCACGGATGCGCCGCTGGCACTGGTGTACAACCTCACCGGTACGGTAATCGGCATGGTGCACATCATGCTGCCGTTCATGATTCTGCCGTTGTTTGCGGCGATGAAAAGCATCGATCCGATCTACACCCAGGCAGCGGCGGCCTTTGGCGCCTCCCCGTCGCGGGCTTTTCGTGATGTTTTTCTGCCGTTGTCGGGCCCTGGTCTGGCCGCTGGCGCCACGCTGGTATTTGTCATCACGCTGGGGTTCTACGTGACGCCTGCATTGCTGGGCGGCGGCCGGGTACAGATGATTTCGATGCGCATTGAAAGTGATGTGTCCATGTACGCCAACTGGGGTGCGGCTTCGTCGCTGGGTGTGGTGCTGTTGTTGGCCACCTTGTTGATGCTGTTCATTGTCAAAAAGAGCGCGGGCCTCGGCCGGCGCAGCGAGTGAAATCATGGTCCGACTAAAACAAAATCTGATGGCGGTGGTGCGCGGCTCCTGGCTGTACGTGCTGGTGTTGGCCACCATGATCTTCCTGATATTGCCCACGCTGATCGTGATTCCGATGTCGTTTTCGGATGCGCGATACCTGAGCTTTCCGCCCAAGTCGTTCAGTATCGAACCGTTCTTCAAGTACTTCGCATCGCTGGAATGGCGCAGCGCAACACAGGTGTCGCTGATTACGGCGTCACTGGTGATGGTGCTGGCGACCACTCTGGGCACTGCCGCCGCGTACTCGCTGCACGTGACCCAGTCCAAACTGTCGGGGGTACTGCGCGGCTTGTTGATGGCGCCGATGATTGTGCCGACGATTTTTATCGCCATTGGTCTGTTCTTTGTCTACGCCCGTTTCGATCTGAACAACACCATCCCGGGCCTGGTGCTGGGGCACACGCTGCTGGCGTTACCGTATGTGGTGATCAACGTCAGCGCCGGGTTGCGCAGCTTCGACATGACCCAGGAGCAGGCCGCCTGTATCCTCGGCGCCAGTCGGCTGCGGGCGTTCTTTGACGTGACCCTGCCGCAAATCCGTTTTTCAGTGATTGCCGCCGCGATGTTCGCCTTTGCCATTTCGCTGGATGAGGCCGTGGTGTCGCTGTTTATCAGTGGCGGCGATTCAGCGACACTGACCAAGCGGATGTTCAGTTCGTTGCGCTCCGAGATCGACCCCTTGATCGCCGTGGTTGCCACCTTGATGACGCTGTTGTCGATCATCATGCTGTGCATCAGCATCATGGCCAAGCGCAAGGCCGGGAGGGCCGTTGAATGAGCAAGGAAAACCTGCGCCTCAAACATGCCAGCAGCGAGCGTGTCGAGTTCTTCTGGAATGGACGCTTGTTGCAGGGTCGCAAAGGTGAAAGCCTGGCGACGGCGTTATTGGCCAACGGCGTGAAAACGTTGGCCTGGACGCGTAAGTCCCATCGCCCGCTGGGCTACTCGGGGACTTACGTGGCCGGGGTGCTGGCTCGGGTGAATGGCGTGCCGAATGTGCGTCTTGATCTGTTGCCTGTCACGACCGGGGTGCGGGTCGAGATGCAAAATTGCTGGCCCGCCCCGGCATTTGATGTGCTGCGCCTGTGCCGGCTGATTCCTGCGCGCTGGATCCAGGGCGGGTTTGAGCACAGCAATCTGGTGCCCAGTGGCACGGCGTTGTTTCAGCGCTGGGAGGCTGTGCTGGCTTTTCTGGCAGGCGTCGCCAAACCCGCAGAAGGCACGGCTGAAGTCGCCGTCCCGCAAGGCCGTTACCTGAGTGCCGAGGTGCTGGTCATCGGCGCCGGGCCTGCAGGGTGTGCGGCGGCCAATGACGCCGCACGCGCCGGACGCAGCGTAGTGCTGGTGACGCGCGGCAATCGTGTGGCCCGCTTCGCGCAAAGTGCTGGCCAGCCGACACCACTGCTGGATGAACGGGTACAACTGGTGCCCGGTGTCGAGGTGTTTGGCGCCTACCGCGAAGGGGAGTTGCTGCTCGGCGCGCCCCATGACCCGACTCTGGGAGCGCTGGCACTGGAAGCCGATGAGGTGGTGCTGGCCACCGGGCGTCGTGCTTGCCCGCCGGTGATCCCCAACATCTGGCTGCCCGGTGTCATGGAGGTACGAACCGCGCTGATCATGGCGCATGAACAGGCGGTGGCGCCCGGCACTCGTGTGGTGGTGGTCGGCAATGGCGAGCAGGCGGCGGTGGCCGATCGTTTGCGCGAACTGGGTGTGAATGTGGTGGCGCACAAGCCGATCGGCGAGCTGCGCCGCGTCATGGGGCGCAATGCGGTGACCGGAGCGGTGTTCGATCAACCAATTGCCTGCGATGCGCTGGTTCACGCCGGGCCATGGCTGGTGGACGCCAGTTTGACGTTCCAGAGCCGCGCCGAGGGGCTGCTGCAATTGCGCGAACGGCGGCCAAGTCGTTTGCGCACTACCGGCGCGGCGGCTGAGCCTGATCAATGGCTGCCCGTGGCCGGCCATACCGGCGACGCGGCACTGCTGTGCCCATGTTTCGATGTGTCTTGTCATGAGGTCGAAGCCTTGATTGAGCAGGGTATTACCGACCTCGAGGTGATCAAACGACTGACCTCGTGCGGCATGGGGCCTTGTCAGGGCCAGCCGTGCTGGGACTCTCTGCGGGCATTGGTCAGCGCGCGCAGCGGTATCCCTTTACACGCCTTGCCCAGGCCGACACTGCGCCCGCCACGGCGCGCCTTGAGTGTCGCGCAGGCAGCCGGTCTGGCCGATGTCGTGGAGCCTTTGCAATGACTGAACTGAAACCTTTACCGGCACACGCGTCGATCGTTATCGTCGGCGCCGGGATCCAGGGCCTGTCGCTGGCCTTCAACCTGGCTGAACTTGGCGTGCGCGACATTCTCGTACTCGATGCCGGTTACTGGCAGGGCGGCGCCTCGGGGCGTAACGGCACGTTGATTCGCGGGGCGTTCAGCTCGCCGGAATGGACCCGCTTTTTTGCGCATTCGTGTCACTTGTGGCAAGGCTTGTCCAGGCGCCTGGGCGAGAACGTCATGTACTCGCGCCGAGGCTACACCATGATCGGGGAGCGCAGCAGCACGGCCGCCATGCTCGACCGGACACTGGACGTTCACCGGGCGTGCGGTATCCATTCCAGCCTGCTCACTGCTGAGCGGTTGCGTGAAGTGCTGCCGGCCCTGGCCCACCATCGCGTCAGCGCTGCGCTGCACCTGCCGGACAGCGGGGTGGCGCCGCACCATGCCGCCATGTACGCCTATCGCCAGGCCTGCGTTGCGCGCGGGGTGAGTATCCATTATCGGACCGAAGTCACGGCCATTGACCGCAGCGCCGGTAGGGTTTCGGGTGTGCGTGTGGGTGAACGGCGTATCGCAACGGACACCCTGGTGTTGGCAGGCGGTGCAGAAAGCAACCGCCTGGCGCAATTGGCCGGTGTTCCGCTGGACGGCTACCCCATGCGCCTAGAAGCCATGGCGCTGGAGCCGATGAGGCTCTTGATTGGTCCTGCGGTTGCGCTGCTCGATCGCCTCTGCTACATGCATCAGACTGCGCGCGGCGAGGTAGTGGGCGGCGCTGAAGTGGCCGAGCGTGCGCAAAACACCCTGAATGCCGATGTCCCGGTCATGGGAGCGACAGCCCGCGCGTATCTGGAGATGTTCCCTCAACTGGGGCATGCACGTATCTTGCGGCAATGGGCGGGGCTGGTGCATATCTCCAGGGATTTCGGCCCGTTATTAGGCGCCCACCACGACTTGCCCGGTCTGTTTATGAGTGCAGGCTGGTGCTATGGCCACGCGGGAGCACCGGCTGCCGGTGAATTTCTGGCCCGGGCCATCGTCAAGGGAGAGGTGGATGAACGTATGCGGCCGTTTGCCGTTGACAGATTTGAACGTAACCGGCCCGTTGTGGAGCCCGGTATTGTATTGAGCCATTTTGAGTAACGAACAGCACTTGAGCCCATGCAGGCTTTTGAGTATTCACCCCTAATCAGTACCGTGATTGACATGCCTCGCGGCAGAAAAAGGAAACAACCATGAGTTCCCTAGAAGACTCGCCACTGTTCATCACCGCTTTGTCCAAGGGGCTGTCGCTGCTGACAGCCTTTCGCGCCGGGCGCCCGAGCATGAGCCTGATTGAATTGGCTGAAGCGACAGGGCTGAACAAAAGCGCTGTCCAGCGTTCGGCGTTCACCCTTGAAGCGCTGGGCTATCTGTATAAGGACCCGGTCACCAAGCGCTTTCGCCTGGCGCCAAAATCCCTTGATCTGGGCACCGGTTACCTGCAAACCAGTGAGTTGATCGAACGCGCCAACCCGTACCTGCATGAGCTTAACCGCAGCGTCGAGGAGAGCTGCAACCTGCTGGAGCCTTGCGGCCTGGACATGCTTTACGTGGCTCGCTTCCCCAGCCACAAGCAAATTGCCATTCACATGCCGCTGGGGCGTCACCTGCCCATGTACTGCACCTCGGCGGGCCGGGCTTACCTGGCCGCGCTGCCGGAAAGCGAGTCTGACGCGATTCTGCTGGCCTCCGAGCGACGGGGTTACACGCCCAGTACGGTGACCGAACTCGATCAACTTCGCGCCTTCATCGCTGAAGCGCGCAAAGAGGGTTATGCCTACGCCCAGGAAGAGTACTTCGCGGGCGATATCAGCGTTGCAGCCGCGGTGGTCAATGCCGATGGTTATCCGCTAGGTGCGGTGAACATTTCGGTGCCGTTCAGCCGCTGGAACCTGGAAGATGCGCGCAAGCACCTGGCACCTAAAGTGATCAACACCGCCCGCACCATCGCGAGCGCGACACGCAGTTTGCGCCCCGTGGGCTAACCGCCACAGGGTATTCCTTTTACTTGTCACACCCTGCTGCGGGCCTGGCCCGCGGTATAGGTGCTGCTTTGCCCGGTGTTCGGGTGCATTTTTAAGGAGAGAGCGATGAGTCAAACCATGAAGGCTGCCGTCCTGCATGCCGTGGGTGAGCCGCTGCGGATTGAACAGGTTTCCATCCCGACCCCGGGGCCGGGTGAAATTCTGATTCGTATCGTCGCCTGCGGCGTTTGCCACAGTGACTTGCATGCCATGGACGGTGACTGGTCCGACTTACCCACGCTGCCGCTGATACCGGGCCACGAAATCACAGGGTATGTGGCGGCTCACGGAGCTGGCGTGACCGAGCCGGCCATCGGTACGGCGGTCGGTATGCCGTGGATGTACAGCGCGTGCGGCACCTGCGAATTCTGCCTGGGGGGCATGGAAACGATCTGCGAGCGTCGCGAATCCACTGGCTACAGCAAGCAGGGCGGCTATGCCGAATACATGATTGCCCCTGCCGCCTTTGTGGCCAGCATCCCTCCTGATACCGACCTGTATGCACTGGCGCCGATCCTGTGTGCCGGCGTCACCACCTATCGCGGCCTGATGCGTTCACGTGCGCGGCCCGGGCAATGGGTGGCGGTCATGGGTATCGGCGGTCTGGGCCATGTTGCCGTGCAGTACGCCATTGCCATGGGCCTGCGCGTGGCGGCCATCGATGTGTCGGCAGACAAACTTGAGCTGGCCCGCAGTTATGGCGCCGAGTGCCTGATCAATGCCCTCGACAACCCGGTCGCCACCCTCAAGCAGCAGATCCCTGGCGGTGTACATGCAGTGTTGGTCACCGCTACCGCCAATGCGGCTTTCGAGCAGTCGATCAAGATGCTACGCCCCGGTGGCACGGCGGTATTCATCGGTTTGCCGGGCGGTGATGCCGATACCGTTCGCGCTTCCATTTCCAGCATCAGCGGCTGGGAGCTCTCGATCACCGGCTCCAACATCGGCACCCGCCAGGACCTTAACGAAGCTGTGGCGTTTGCCGCGCGCGGGCAGGTCAAGGCACAGGTCAGCCTTGAGCGCCTGGAAGACATCAACGACATCTTTGCCCGCATGCGCCAAGGCCAACTGGTCGGGCGCACGGTCCTGAAAATCGCCTGACCTCATCCTTCAAATCTCAACAGGAGTTAGCACCATGACCATTACTCGCCTGCAACCCAATCCGGGCTTGCTCAGCCACGCCCTGGTCCACAACGGCATCGTCTATATCACCGGCCAGGTGCCCGCCGACCGGACCCAGGACGTCGCCGGTCAAACCGCCCAGGTCCTGGCGCGGATCGACGCCTTGCTGGCTGAAGCTGGCTCGGACAAATCGCACATTCTGTTTGCCCAGATCTGGCTCAAGCATGCGGTCCAGGATTTCGCCGCCATGAACGCGGTGTGGCGCGAGTGGATCCCCCAGGATGCATTGCCAGCACGCGCCACCGTCGAGGCCAATATGGCCGCCGACAACATTCTGGTTGAAATCGCCTTGCAGGCAGCCGTCAAGGCCTGAGCCTTTTGACGCTACAGGTGCAGACAGCGCTTTTTAATAATGGCCGGGCAAACACTGTTTGCCCGGCATGGGAGAGTCGTAATGGGCAGTATCGTTCCTCATCTGATTAACGGCGTTCGCGTCCAGGGCACAGGTCGCACCGCCGAGGTGTTCAATCCGTCCACGGGTAGTGTCAGCAAGCATGTGGCGCTGGCTGACGCGGCCACCCTGCAGCAGGCCATCGAAGCCGCCAGGGCGGCGTTTCCAGCATGGCGCAATACCCCTCCGGCCAAGCGCGCGCAAGTGATGTATCGCTTCAAGCAACTGCTCGAAGAGCAGGAAGACGAAATTGCCCGCCTGATCAGCGAAGAGCATGGCAAGACGCTGGAAGACGCCGTGGGGGAACTCAAGCGCGGCATTGAAAACGTTGAGTTCGCCTGCGGCGCGCCGCAACTGCTCAAGGGCGAATACAGCCGCAACGTTGGCCCCGGCATCGACGCCTGGAGCGATCTGCAGCCGCTGGGAGTCGTGGCGGGTATCACGCCGTTCAACTTCCCGGCCATGGTGCCGCTGTGGATGTATCCGCTGGCGATTGTGTGCGGTAACTGTTTCATCCTCAAACCTTCCGAGCGTGACCCGAGTTCTACTCTCTACATCGCTGAGTTGTTGATCCAGGCGGGGTTGCCCAAAGGCGTGCTGAGCGTGGTGCACGGCGACAAGGAAGCGGTGGATGGGCTCATTCAGTCCGAGCATGTCAAAGCCCTGAGTTTTGTCGGATCGACGCCGATTGCCGAGTACATCTACAGCGAAGGTACCAAGCGCGGCAAACGTGTCCAGGCGCTGGGCGGGGCGAAAAACCATTGCGTCCTGATGCCAGACGCGGAACTGGACAATGCGGTCGGCGCTTTAATGGGGGCGGCCTACGGCTCTTGCGGCGAGCGTTGCATGGCGCTCTCAGTGGCGGTGTGTGTGGGTGACCCGATAGCGGATGCGCTGGTGCAAAAGCTGGTGCCACAAATCCGCGCACTGAAAATTGGCGCAGGCACGTCCTGTGGCCTGGACATGGGCCCGTTGGTTACCGGTGCGGCGCGTGACAAGGTCAAGGGCTACATCGACGCGGGTGTTGCTCAGGGGGCGCAATTGTTGGTGGACGGTCGTGACCTGGTGGTTGCCGGTCATGAGCAAGGTTTTTTTGTCGGCGGCACGTTGTTCGATCGAGTGACGCCACAGATGAGCATCTACACCGATGAAATCTTCGGCCCAGTGTTATGCATCGTCCGGGTGGGTAGCCTGGAAGAAGCCATGCAATTGATCAATGCCCATGAATATGGCAACGGCACCTGCATTTTCACCCGTGACGGTGAAGCCGCCCGGTTGTTCTGCGATGAAATTGAAGTGGGCATGGTCGGTGTCAACGTCCCGCTGCCGGTACCGGTCAGCTATCACAGCTTCGGTGGCTGGAAGCGATCGCTTTTTGGCGATTTGCATGCGTATGGCCCGGACGGTGTGCGCTTCTACACCCGCAAAAAGGCGATCACGCAACGCTGGCCACGCCGTGCGAGCCATGAAGCAGCGCAATTTGCTTTCCCCAGTCATCAATGATGGTGTTGTGCTAAACCCAACAGTCCATCCGTTCGCAGGCTGAAGCCTGAAAACGGCATATGCGTCCAAGCGAGACAAAAACATGAACAATGCGCTGAAATTCTATATCGACGGTCAATGGCTAGACGCTGCGTCTGGCGAGACGCTTGAGGTGATCGACCCTTCCAGCGAGCAGGCCTTTATCAAGATAGCCGTGGGCAATGCCGAGGATGTGGACAAGGCGGTGAAAGCGGCCTACAAAGCTTTTCCAACGTTTTCGCAGACCGGCGTGGCTGAGCGTCTGGCGCTGCTCGAGGAGATCTTGCGGGTTTACAACCTGCGTTACGAAGATCTGGTCAAGGCGGTCAGCCAGGAAATGGGCGCGCCGCTGCATTTTGCTCGCGACGCCCAGGTGTGGAGCGGTCGTGCGCATCTGGAGTCGACCATCAGTGCGCTCAAGTCGTTCTCGTTCAGCGAGCAGCACGGCACCACCAGGGTCGTGCGCGAGGCGATAGGCGTGTGTGCGCTGATCACCCCGTGGAACTGGCCGCTGAACCAGATCGTGTGCAAAGTGGCCCCCGCCATTGCAGCGGGCTGCACAGTCGTACTCAAACCCAGCGAAATTGCGCCGCTGACCGGCATCATTTTTGCCGAGATCCTGCATGAGGCGGGTGTCCCTGCCGGGGTGTTCAACCTGGTCAACGGTACGGGGCCTGCAGTGGGGCAGCCGATGAGCAGCCATCCGCAGGTCGATATGGTTTCGTTCACCGGCTCCACCCGCGCTGGTATTCAGGTCGCCAAGTCCGCTGCGGATACCGTCAAACGCGTGGCTCAGGAACTGGGTGGCAAGTCTGCGAATATCTTGCTGGCAGATGCGGATTTCGACGTCGCTGTGGCCAAGGGGGTGCAGGGTTGTTTCTCCAACTCGGGGCAGTCTTGCGATGCGCCGACACGCATGCTGGTGCCGGCGGCGCAGCATGCCCGGGCCCTGGAAATCGCCCGGCAGGCGGCTGAGCAACTGGTCACCGGCAGTCCGCGTGATGATAAAACCAACCTGGGCCCGGTTATCAGCGCGGCGCAGTTCGACAAGATTCAGGGCTTGATCAAAGCCGGGATCGAGGAGGGCGCCACCCTGGTGACTGGCGGTCTTGGCCGTCCTGAGGGCCTGGAAACGGGCTTTTATGTGCGTCCCACCGTGTTCGGCAACGTTCAGCCGCAGATGACCATTGCCCGCGAAGAGATTTTCGGGCCGGTGCTGTCGATCCTGCCTTACGACACCGAAGAGCAGGCCATCGAGATCGCCAATGACACCGTTTACGGCCTGGCGGCGTATGTCCAGTCCACGGACATCGAACATGCCCGAAAAGTGGCCGGGCGCATGCGTGCAGGCTCGGTGTATCTCAACTATCCAAGCTGGGACACCTTTGCACCGTTTGGCGGCTACAAACAGTCGGGTAACGGCCGCGAGTATGCGGGCTGGGGTATCCACGACTTCCTGGAAATCAAGGGCGTGGTTGGCTGGGGCAACTGAGCCCCATTGAGGGGCATGGCTTGAGTGCGCCAGCGCTCAGGCCATGCCTGGCTTAATACGCTTCACTGGGAATCATCGAAACAAACTGCGAAGCGAAGATATTTTCCATGACGCGCATAAAGTCCAGTGTCAGCTGCGAACGTTGTTGGTGGCCGGGAAAGATCATGGACACTTCGAAAGGCAGGTGCTGATCAATCTTGCGGTACGTAATGCCCGGATACTGGGTATAGGCGGCGGTAAACGGATCGCAAAGGGTGATGCCCAGCCCGCCCGAGACCATGCCGCAGGCGGAATGGGCCGAGGTGGTTTCTACGCACGAAAAACCGCTGACCCCGCGTGCTTCCATCGCCGAGTGGATCCGGCGTTGCAGCGGGTTATTGGTGTTTAGCGTGACCAGGCGACGGCCATCCAGGTCTTCAAGCGAAATGACACTTTTGACGGCCAATGCGTCGTCGACGGGCATCACGCACACGGCGCTGATGGGGGGCAGGGCGATAGCGTGAATCCCTGGATACTCGCCAGACGGTAGCTGCACAAACCCGATGTCTATCTGATTGGCCGATGTCAGCTCCAGAATCCCCAACGAGTTGCGAACATCCAGCGATGTTCTGACTTCAGGATGTTTGCGGGCAAAACGGCAAACACCTTCAGCCACGACACTGAGCCCCAGGGTGCTCATCGATGCGATGCGCAACGTGCCTGTGCGCAGCGTCACCAAGTCTTCTGCGATGCGCTCGATGCGCTCAATCCCTTGATAGAACTTGTCCACTTCGGCGTATAGACGCTGTGCTTCTGCGCCCGGTATCAGGCGGTTGCCTTCGCGGCGGAACAGCCTGAGCGACAGTATTGCCTCCAGATCACGTACCAGCCGGCTGACGGCGGGTTGGCTGATGTGCAGGGTTTCGGCGGCGATGGTCATGCTGCCCGTGAGCATGACGGCCCGGAAGGCTTCGAGTTGGCGCGGGTTCAACTTCATCGTAGTGCTCGTTCTTATGGGTGTTATCGGTCGCAAGCGCCGGGCAACGTATAACATTTTGTTATGTGCGTCCAACATGTTGTCGGTTTGCGATAGTCACGTGACAGAGCGATGATTTGTCCGCGATGTTTCGCAACACAGCACTTGCCGCTATTCAAAGCCGGACGGTGCTGAAGAAAATAAGAAGAGGACAACTCGTGCTGAACTACACCTTGCGCAGGTTATTACTCCTGCTTCCAATGCTGGCAGGGGTATCCATTGTGGTATTCCTGGTGATGCATTTTATTCCGGGAGATCCGGCACAACTGGCAGCCGGACCCGATGCAACTGAAGAAGATATTGCGCAAATACGCCATAACTACGGGTTGGATAAACCGCTCGCCACGCAATACTTCATATATGTAAAAAAGATAGTCACCGGCGACTTTGGGGAATCATTCCAAACCTATACACCGGTATTGCAAGGTATCGCCCGAACCTTACCGGCGACCCTTGAACTGACCTTGGCCGCCATGCTTCTGGCGATCATTATCGGTGTACCACTGGGCATTATTGCGGCGCTGCGCCCGCGAGGTTTTCTTGACAGTGCCTTAACCACTTTTGCGGTTCTGGGCATTTCGATGCCGGGCTTCTTTTTAGGGCTCATCCTGATGTCGATCTTTTCGGCTTATCTGGGATGGCTTCCTCCCACGGGCCGGGGCGGGTGGCAGCATCTGTTATTGCCGGCCATTACGCTGGGCTTCCCGTATGTGGCTACGTTTTCCCGCCTGGCGCGTTCCACGATGATGGATGTGCTCAAGGAAGACTACATCCGTACTGCCTATGCCAAGGGTGTACCGAGTTACAAAGTGGTACTTAAACATGCTCTTTCCAATGCAGCGATTCCTTTGGTCACTGTATTTGGCATGGACTTCGGTCGTTTGTTGGGCGGTGCGGTAATTGTTGAAACCGTATTTGCCTGGCCCGGCATGGGGCGATATTTGATTGATGCAATCATGGCGCGAGATCTCTACGTAGTTCAGGGAACCATCCTTGTATTTGCGGCCCTCGTAGTAATCATTAATTTAATGGTGGACCTGGTCTATGGCATCCTCGACCCTCGCATCACCTACAACTAAGGCTGATACACAGCCGGCTAAAAAACGTCGATTGGGGTTTGTAGGTTTTCTGATTTCCCATCAACGTTGGTTTGCACTGTGCGCGCTGTTTGTCATTGTCGCCATGATTGTGGCTGCACTGTGCGCACCGTTGTTGTTCGATTGGGACTCTGTCACCAAGATCAACTTGTCGCAGTCGCTGATTGCGCCGGGCAGCCAATATTGGCTCGGCACCGATCAAATGGGCCGGGACTTGTTGGGCCGCGTGTTATGGGGCGCGCGCATCACACTCACCGTGGCGGTTTCCAGCGTGGCCATTGCGATGCTGGTGGGGGTTTCGGTTGGCGCCGCCTGTGGCTACTACAACGGCGCGATGTCCAGCGTGGTCATGCGGATCATGGACTCCATGATTGCGTTCCCCAGAACCCTGGTCGCCATTCTGGTGATCACCGTGGCCGGGAACAGCATCCTGAGCCTGACCCTGGCGATTGCTATCTCGAGTATTCCGATCTACGTGCGTTTCTTTGCCGGGCCGGTCATGGCCTTGAGAAACCGTGAGTTCGTACTGGCCTCAAAATCCATTGGTGTCAGTGACCTGCGATTGTTGCTGGTGCACATTCTGCCCAACATCGGTTCGCTGGTGATTATTCAAATCACCGTATCGCTGGCTGAGGCCATTCTGATCGGTTCCGGGCTCAGCTTCCTGGGCCTGGGGCCACCGCCGCCAACCCCGGAGTGGGGCTCGATGATCGCTGAGTCACGGCCGCTGTTGACCACACACCCTTACGTGCTGTTCGCGCCAGGTTGCGCACTGGTGCTGACCATTTTGAGTTTCAACATTGTCGGCGATGCACTACGGGACTTTATCGATCCGAAATCGCGAAACGCCTGATCCTGCGGCAGGTCGCGAAGTCGCCGATAAACGCTACAAAAATAATAAAGCGAGTAAAGAGAATGGGATGCTTAACGTTACTGGCAGCACTCATACGCCGTGTTTCTGTGGTGGGCATGATAGGGCTGTCACTCAGTTTGCCGATGGTTGCTCACGCCACAGAGGCGCAGAAAATCACATTCGTGCAAGGCTCGGATATTGATACGTTGGACCCGGCCATCTCGCGCAGTGTGCCTTCTTATAATGTGATCAATCACTTATTTAATCGCCTGGTTGCCTGGAAAGGCCGCGATCGCTCTGCCGTTATTCCTGACCTGGCTACGTCCTGGTCAAGAACTGAAGACGGTAAACAATGGACGTTTGTATTAAAACAGGGCGTTAAGTTTCACGACGGCACGGACTTCAATGCCGAGGCGGTGAAGTTCAACCTGGACCGGATTCGCGATCCCAAGTTGGGGTCCCCGCATCGCTCTTACTATGGGGACATTACGGCGGTCGAGGCACTGTCGCCCTACGAACTGCGGATTACGACCCAAGAAGCTTCACCGACCCTGTTGGAGTTGCTGGCCAAAGAGTCTTCGTCGATCAGCAGCCCGGCGGCGGTAGCTAAATACGGGCGCGCCTATGGTCATCATCCTGTTGGTACGGGGCCTTATACCTTCGATAGTTGGATACCTAATGACCAGGCGATCATCGAAAAGAACACGGCTTTCGATGGGCCGCCTGCAAAGCCGTCAAAAATAGTCTTCCGCCCGGTCAGGGAAGATTCCTCGCGGGTTATTGAACTGCGCACCCACAATGCCGACGTGGCCGGCAATTTATCACCCGAAGCGGCTATTGAATTGAAGTCACTCAACAAGTCTGACTTGTTGCGAGTGCCCAGCACGTTTCAGGTGTTCTTCGAGATGAACCTGACCAAGCCGCCGTTCGATGACCCGCGCATTCGGCGTGCGGTGAGCATGGCGATTGATCGGCAGGCCCTGGTTGACAAGGTGCTGCTGGGTTATGGACACGTGCCGACCAGCCCATTCCCGGAAGGCACTCAGGCGCGCCAAGTGTTTGAGCCCGTCAAGTACGACCCCGAGGCGGCGAGAAAGCTCATCAACGAGGTGTATCCCGGGGGGTATCCAGGCACCGTCGTGATGTGGACGCCCGCAGGCCGTTATACCAAGGACCGCCAGGTGGCCGAAGTGGTTCAGGGCTATCTCAATGCCGTGGGGCTTAAAACGGATTTCAAAGTCTGGGAGTGGGCAACCTATCAAAAAAGCCTGTACCGCGCGGACCCTGGCAAGGGCACGGGTAAAGGCACCAACGACGCCAATATGTGGTTGTTGGGCACTGGTTTATCGGACGCAGATATTCGCTTGAGGCGCAAGTTGTCGACCGGTGATCCGCAAAACCTTACGGGGTATAGCAACCCTGAAGTTGACCAGTTGCTCAAACAGGCGGCCCATGAAATGGACCTTGATAAACGCCTTTCTTATTACCGGGACATACAAAAGATTTTATGGGAGCAAGACCCGGACAACTTGCCGCTGTTTGATCAGGAACAAATTATCGGCGTGCGTAAAGATTTAACCGGTCTCGATGTGAATTACGAAGGGACCTTCGATTTCAAGAATGTAGAACTCATTAAACGGTGATTTAGATGTCCAATTTACATGCCAACGAAGCCCTGTTAACGGATGCCCGTTTGAGTGCTCCGCCTGCTGAACGCATGGTTAAACATCACGATATCCCTGCGCTTGAAACCGAGAAGCGGCAATTTCATGAGTTTGTTGAAGTGGATCTGGCCCATACCGTGATGCTGGTTGAACAGAAGATCCTGACTGAGGAAGTGGGCCAGTCCATTCTGGTCGAACTGCGCAAAATCCGGGAAATGACCCCGGCAGACTTCCCGTTCGATGTGAAAAAAGGCAGCTTCTTGCTGCAAGTTGAGTCCTATCTGTTCTCGAAAATCGGCGAGGATTCGGCCGGGCAGATGCACACTGGGCGCAGCCGTATCGACCAGGGCGCAACGGTACGCCGGCTGTACGACCGCACACGGATTCTGGGTGTGCTGGATCGGCTCAATGATTTCCAGCAGGCGCTGATTAACAAGGCTGCTCAGCACGCGAACACCATCATGCCGGGCTATACCCATATGCAGCACGCCCAGCCCTGGGTCTTCGGCCACTATCTGCTGAGTTTCACCACGCGCCTGCACGACAGCTTCAGCCGCCTGATGCATGCCTACAGCCGGGTCAACCGTAACCCGCTCGGCGCGGTGGGGCTGGCAGGCACTTCCTGGCCATTGGATCGCCAGCGCACCACACATTTGCTGGGTTTTGACAGCCTGGTCGAAAACTCCAAACTGGGCCGTGAAGCCTGGTACGCGGCAGAAACCATCAGCGCCTTGTCCTTTATCATGGCCGACCTGAACGACCTCGCCACTGACCTGCATATCTGGTCGAGCGTGGAGTTTGCCACGGTCGAAAGCCATGACGGTTACTGCGGCACCAGCAGCATCTTCCCGCAGAAGAAGAACCCCAGCGGCCTGGAAACCATCAAGAAGGCCGCCGGAGGTTCGGTGACCTGGCTGAGCACTGCGCTGGCGACCTTCCGTGCAGAAGGCACGGGTGATCAGGCGATGCGCGATTTGCCGTTGATCCATGATGCGCTGGCCATCACTGACGGCATGCTCGACTTGTTCACCGGCATTATCGAGACACTGATCGTGCATGAAGACCGCATGGCCGATTTGCTCGCAGGCAGTTGGTGTACCGCGAGCAATCTGGCGGACGTGATCGTGCGTGAGCGGGGTGTTTCGTTCCGTCAGGTGCATCACGTGGTGGCGCGTCTGGTGCGCAACAGCTTGCGTGCGGGTGTGACCCCGGCACAGGTGACCGGTGCTGAACTGGACGAGGCCGCCATCGAGACTATCGGTTCGCCGCTTCAGTACACCGATGAACAGGTACGTGAGGCGTTGAACCCACGGCGCTTTGTCGAGACGCGGATTTCTGCGGGCGGTGTCAGCCCGGACGAGATCAAGCGCTTGCTGGCGATTGCCCGCCAAGAGCTGGCCGAGGACAGCGAGTGGGTTGACCAGCACCGCGTGAAGCTTGCCCGTTGCCGTGCCGATCTTGATGCGGCTGTGTCGAAGATCGTCGATCAAGGAGTCGCACATGAATGAGAATCTGGTCGCTCGGGTACGAAACCTGAGCGTAGGGTTCGGCCCTGTCGGGCGCGAAGTCCCCGTTGTGCGCGACGTGTCGTTCGATGTGAAGCGCGGGCAGACCTTGGCCATTGTCGGCGAGTCCGGTTCCGGCAAGTCGGTGACCTCAATGGCCATGATGGGCCTGACCAAGCGCGCTGGCGGGCGGGTGCTGTCGGGTTCGATGGAGCTGCACACCCGGGACAACCAAGTCATAGACCTGGTCTCGGCGCCAGAGTCGGTGATGCGCCATTTGCGGGGCGCGTCGATGTCGATGATTTTTCAGGAGCCCATGACCTCGCTGAACCCGGTGTTCAAGGTCAGTGCTCAATTGACCGAAGCGATCATCCTGCATAAGCATTGCAGCCGTGCCGAGGCTCAAGCCCAGGCACTGCGCATGCTCGACCGGGTGCGTATCCCGGATGCCCGGCAAGTGATGAACCGCTTCCCCCATGAGCTTTCCGGCGGGATGCGCCAGCGCATCATGATTGCCATGTCGCTGGTCTGCGAGCCGACGTTGCTGATCGCAGACGAACCGACCACCGCCCTGGACGTTACCGTACAGGCGCAGATTTTGCGCATCATCAAGGAGCTGCAAGACAGCCTGGCCATGGGCGTGATCTTTATCACCCATGACATGGGGGTTGTGGCTGAGGTCGCAGATCAGGTCATGGTGATGAAGAAAGGCGAGACCGTGGAGCAGGGATCGGTCAACGCCGTATTGCAGTCGCCGCAACAGCCTTATACCCGCGCGTTGCTGGCGGCGGTGCCGAAAATCGGTTCGATGCACGGTACGTTGCTGCCGGCGAAATTTGCGCTGATCGAGGATCAACATTCATCCGGGCCTGCGGCACAGCCGGCTGTCGCACCTGATTATCGGCAGCCGCCGATTCTCAGCGTCAAGTCGTTGTCCATTCGTTATGACCTCAAGGGTGGCTTGCTGGGCAGGGTGCAGCGCCGTGTGCATGCGGTTGAAGCCATCGACTTTGACATCTATTCGGGCGAAACCCTGGCGCTGGTGGGGGAGTCCGGGTGTGGCAAATCCACCAGCGCGCGGGCAATCGCCGGGCTGATGCCCATACAGGGCGGCGATATCGTGTTCAACGGCAAACACCTCGGGGCGTTGAACAAGCCAGACATGCAGGCGTTGCGCCGGGACATTCAAATGGTTTTTCAGGACCCTTATGCCTCGCTCAATCCACGGTTGACCATTGAAGACAGCCTGCTGGAACCGCTGAAGGTGCATAACATCGCCCATGGCGCCGAGGCACGCAGACAAGTGCGAAGCCTGCTGGAGCGGGTGGGGCTGTCTGCCGAACATGCGCAACGCTACCCGCACGAGTTTTCTGGCGGTCAACGGCAGCGGATCTGCATTGCCCGCGCTCTGACGCTATCGCCCAAGTTGATCATTGCCGATGAAGCCGTGTCGGCGCTGGACGTGTCCATTCAGGCCCAGGTGATTAACCTCTTGCAGGACTTACAGCGGGACATGGGTATTTCGTTCCTGTTTATCTCCCATGACCTGGCCGTGGTTGAGCGGGTCAGCCACCGCGTCGGGGTGATGTATCACGGGCGTATTGTAGAAATTGGCCCGCGTCATTCGGTGTTCGAGAATCCTCAGCATCCCTACACCCAGAAATTATTAAGCGCGGTGCCGTCAGCGGATATCACCGTGGCCAGAAAACGCTTTGAGCTGATTGAGGAGGTGGCGCCGAGCCGAATCTATGACATCAACTATCAGGCCCCTGATATGAGTTATCTCGAAGTGACTCCTGGGCACTTTGTGGCCAGCTCGAACATTATGTAAGCGCTTCGCGCAACGCGAAGATAACGCCCGTTATTCAATGCGCAGTCTGTTTGAGTGTTGAAGTTTTACAAGTGTGGCTAATAACAACAATAACGTGCGACTGACAGCGGGCTTTACGCTCGCATGGAAAAACACACATGAATAAACGTGCAATGGCACTTGGTCTAACCGTGGCCGCCTTTTATCAACCGGCCTGGTCTGCGGGTTTTATAGACGACAGTAAAGCCTCCATGGGTTCTCGCTCGCTCTATTTCGAAAGTGACCAACGTGGAAACAATGGTGTCGATCAACGCCAGTCAGTCACGGGTTTAAGAGTTGACTTCAACTCGGGTTATACCAAGGGATTAATGGGCGTCGGGCTGGATGTCCTGGGCTTGCTGGGCGTCAATCTGGACGGCGGGATTTCACCGCACAGCCCCTCGACCAGTAACACCATCACCCCGGTCAACACCAATGGCACGCCGGTCGATAACTGGAGCCGTATGGGGGCCAATATCCGTTTGAAGGTCTCCAGCACTGAGCTTAAAGCCGGTAATGCGCTGGCACCCAACTTGCCGATCCTGGTGGCCAATGATGCACGTTTGTTGCCTCAGTCTTTTCAGGGGGCAATGCTGACATCGCAAGACATTAACAACGTGACATTCACGGCCGGGCAATTGGACCGGGCTATAGGCCGCGCCTCCAGCAACTGGGGCGGCATTGCGGCGGGAGGGCGCAAAAGCGCTGATGCCTTCAGATTTGCGGGCGCGGACTGGAAGCCCGCTAAAAACCTGCTGCTGCAGTATTACTACGCGCAACTGGATGATTATTACGGGCAGTCTTTTGTCGGCTTGATTCATGATCTGCAGATAGACACGCAACAGTCACTTAAAACGGACCTGCGTTACTTCAATAGTCACTCTGACGGCAAGAACGGTCGTGACCCCGATTACCAATATAAAGGCGGTTATAACGCGGGCGGCTCAGGGAAAATCGATAACACCACCTGGTCTGCAGCGTTTACCTATGCACTGAATGCACATTCGCTGACGCTTGGGCATCAACGGGTCAGTGACAGGGGTGGCATGCCCTATGTCACCAACGGCAATCTGGTGAACGGACGCGGGCGCTCAGAGGGCGAGGGTGGGGCCAGCGTTTATTTGTACACCGACATCATGATCAACAACTTCACCCGTGCGGGTGAGAACTCGACATTTGGTATCTATCGGTATGACTTCGCAAGCCTGGGGTTGCCGGGGTTCAGAGCCCAATGGACCTATGTCAAAGGCCAGGATATTCGCGGCATCGGTAATGCAACGACCGGGCGCTATAGTGAATGGGAGAGTGATTACCGCCTGGACTACACCGTTCAGAGCGGCTCACTGAAAGGGCTGGGCGTTTCATTGCGGCGGGCTAACTTTAGAACCGAACTGCCCACTTCAACCCTGCAAAACCAGGATCAGACTCGGCTGTACATCAACTACACCTATGCGCTTTGGTAGCGAACGGCTGAACAGCGGCTACAGGGTGCCAACTGCAAACGACCCGCTTATTGGCTGTCGGGTGCCCTGTGGCTGAGAAATGCCTTCGCGGCTTCTAGGATTTCTTCTGCGAGCGGTGCCTGGCCAGCCGCTCGAGCCAGCGTCACGGCGCCCACCATCATTGAGTACTCAACCAGCGCTTGCTGTCTCTGGGCCTTGAGACCTTGTTCAGTGCCATCGTTCTCCAGCGTGGACATATACGTGTCGATGAGCATGCTCAGCCCACGCAGGAAGGTGTCGTGAACCGCGGATTGCTCATCTTCACGTGCGACTTCGCCGGCAAAGGCCACCACCGGGCAAAGGTCATCGTGCTGCCCTTGGGCAAGGTAGTGATCGATAACTGCTTCACGCGCCGCGGGCTTCTCGCCGTGCGCAGCAATCTTTTCGCGCCATACCGTTTTTGATTGCTCAAAGGCTTGGGCACAGGCTTCGTTTGCCAGCGCTTCCTTGGACTTGAAATGGCCGTAAAAACCACCGTGCGTCAGACCTGAGGCGTGCATCACTTCGGCCAGAGTGATGCCTTGAAAGCCGCGCTCACGAAACAGTTTGGCGGCGGTTTCGGTGATTTTTATCTTGTTGAGTTCGGTTTGTGCTCGGGAGACTCTGGGCATGACAGCCTCGCTTGGATAATAAAGGTTGTCGATCATATATAAGGTCGTGCTGTTTGTCTTTAGCAGTCCTATTCACGGTATTACCAAGCAAGCTGTCATGCCACCACGTTGGTTACTCAGCAGTCGGGGTGGGGGCGTTCGGTGAAATGAATCCGGCGTCTCTCATGGCTTGCCAAAACGCTTGCGGGATCACGGCCTTGAAGGCTTGAGTGTCTTCGCTGATCCGTGAAGGCCGACTGGCGCCGGGAATCACTGCGGTAACGGCCGGGTTGGCCAGCGGGAACTGCAACGCTGCGGCCTTGATGTCGACATTGAAGCGGCGAGCGATCTCATGGATGCGCTTGACCTTGTCCAGCATGGCCGCTGTGGCTGGCTGGTATTCGAAGTGTTTGCCGCCCACCAGAACCCCGGAGCTGTAAGGGCCGCCGGTGATGAACTCGGCGCCTTTGGCCTTGGCTTTGGCGAAAAGGCGCTGCAGCGGTTGCTCGTGATCCAACAGGGTGTAGCGACCTGCCAGCAAGAACCCGTCCGGGCGTACCTCATCCAGATCCAGGGTCAATTCGCACGGCTCGACTCGGTTTACGCCCAGGCCCCAAGCCTTGATCACGCCTTCTTCTTTAAGGCGGGCAAGGGCTTTGAAGGCGCCTTTGCGAGCTACGTTGAAATGTTCGATCCATTCATCCCCGTGGGTGTCTTGGGCGACGTCATGCACAAACACGATATCCAAACGGTCTGTGCCCAGACGCTCAAGGCTGCTTTCGATCGACCGCAATGTTGCATCGGCGGAGTAATCGCTGAGCAATTTGTTCAGGTTGCCCTGGCCGAACGCCCCCGTGTGTTTGGCATCATTCAATTCATCAGAGATCAACCGACCAATTTTGGTGGCCAGGGTGTACTCATCACGATGATGCTGTGCCAAGGCCTTGCCCAATCGTGTCTCGGATAGCCCGGCGCCGTAGAGCGGAGCGGTGTCGAAGAAGCGAATGCCATGGTCCCAGGCCGCCTCAACCGTGGCAGCGGCTTCATCTTCGTCAATGGCACGGAACATATTGCCCAAAGGAGCAGTTCCGAAGCCGAGTTGGCCAATCATTTTGTCTTTCAAGCTCATTTGTTCATCTCTCTGACGTGTACAGGCAGTGGGTGCCGCGTGATCCTCATGGGGGGCACGGCAGTCGAGGATCAAAATACATGTTAGGCAAAATCTATTCAATAGATGATCGCTGTCATTTATATCGGTTCGCAGCTCCCATAGGCCGACGCGGTGTTAGCGCAGGGATTCAGCAATGCTTTGGGTCAGCAATTCATTGGCGGCACGCAGGTTCCCGGGCTGGGGTGAGTACACCATCCAGACATCCATGCTCAGTTCAAAGTCATCAACGGTGATGACGGATAGTTCTTGCGCTAAAGGGCTGGCATTCAGAAGCTGCTGCGGGATGAGTCCTAACCCCATTCCGGCAGCTACCATGCGCATTTGGTTGACTGCGCCCTGGGTGTCGACACTGACTTTCAGTGTTAGCCCTTGGCTACCCATGGCCGCCTGCAGCGCTTCCCGATAACCACACCCTTCGGGATTCAAAATCCAGTCGTGGGAAGACAGGCTTTTTATGTCGCTCATCGAACCTGCGAGAGGCGTGTGTGTGCTCTGGACCACCAAAACCTTGAAGGTTGTGATCAATCTGTTGTCCAGATGCGGGGCAGGGTTGCTTGGCGCCGGGATCATCAAGCTGGCGGCATCCAATTCCCCCCGCGACACCAGTTGCTCCAGCTCGGAACTCCATTGAGTCACGAGCTGGATTTGCAGATCTGAAAACTGCGCTCGTAACCGGGTTACCGTGTCGAACATCACGGCATCGGCGATGATTTGCGTCAATCCCAGACGATAGCGCCCGCTTGGCGTTGCGTTTTCTTGAGGGATATTGATCAGATAATTCGCATCGCGCAGCAGTTGCACTGCTTTTTCATACACCCGGTAGCCCATTGCGGTGGGCGAGGGAGGCCGGGTCGTGCGATCTAACAGGGTCGCGCCCAGGGTTTCTTCGAGGTGCTGTATGCGACGAGACACGGCCGACTGGGTCAGGCACAAGGTATGCGCTGCTTTGGTCAGCGAAGCACACTCAATGACGGTGACGAAGGCTTTTAAATCCTGAAATAGCATGCTTTTCTCTCATGATCTTTGAGAAAACTATGCGCTTGCTGCGTTTTCCTGTCGAGCCTAAGGTAAAAGCATGGACCACACTCACGTGGACCGTGCACCACACACTTTCTTTAAAAAGGATTGTTCGATGCCCTTAGTCAGAATAGATCTTGCCGCTGAAACGACGGAACAGACCGTGTCTGCCATCAGTGATGTTATTTACCAGGCGATGGTTGACGTCGCTAACGTGCCTGAGCATGACAAGTTCCAGATCATTTACCGCCATGCCAAAGACGAACTGGTCTATCCGGCCGCCGGGTATCTGGGGGTGAGTTACACGCCGAAGATTGTGTTTATCCAGATCACTTGGAATGCCGGGCGCACAATCGAGGTGAAAAAGGCATTCTACAAAGCCATCGCAGAGGGTATTCACGCGAAAACCGGCCTGAGAAAGGAAGATATCTGGATCAATTTGATCGATGTCAAACGCGAGGACTGGTCATTTGGCAACGGTGAGATGCAATACGTTCCGAGTGAGTGATTAACGTGAACTCCAGGCAGGATGCACCTGCCTGGATTGTCATGGTGCCTTCACATTCCGCAACAGCTCTTCGGCTGCCTGACCGAAGCGCTCCACCAAAAAGTCCAGCAACACACGTACGCGAGGAATGCGGTAGCGATTGCCATGTAACACGGCATACACACCCGCTTCAGGAAGACAAAAGTCCGGGAGCAGGACTTTCAATCGACCCGTTCGGATATCCTCGGCTGCATCCCAAATGGTTTTCCGGGCGATGCCATGACCGGCCAGCGCCCATTCACGGGCCAGCGCGCCGTCGTTGGTTTCCCACGTTTCGGCCATGGGCACGACGTGATCCCACGCATGCCCCTCTACCACAAAGTGAAAGGTATTCAGTGGTCCCGCCGACGTGACCAGCACGATGAACCTGTGATCAATCAGGTCCGCCGGGTTTTGCGGCTCGCCATAGCGCGCGAGGTAGTGCGGTGAAGCACACAGCACCCGCCAGTTGGGGGCCAGTTGCCGGGCGATCATCGAGCTGTCACGTGGCTGGCCAAAGCGGATCGCCAGATCGATATCGTCCTGCACCAGATTCGACACGGAATCTGACAGCGTCAGGGCGATGTTCAAGTCCGGGTGCATTGCGCTGAAGTCTTGTAGCCAGTCATTCAACAGATTGCGGCCAAAATCCGCCGATGCGGAAATTCGCACTTTCCCACATACTTCTTTGCCACTGGCTTGCAGTCCTGCTTCAGCTTCATCAATCGCCTGCAAGGCTACCCCGCAGTGTTGTAAGTAGAACCGGCCTTCTTCTGTCAGGCGTAATTGTCGGGTTGTGCGATCGAACAGTTTGGTGTGCAGGGCTGCTTCCAGCTTGATAAGTCGCGCGCTGGCTGCCGCAGGCGACAACCCGAGCTTTCGGCCCGCAGCCGACAAACTGCCTAGCGCTGCAGCCTCGACGAACAAACGCATATCACCCAATCGGTCAGTGGCCATATTCAACTTGAATTTGAAAGTTCATCAAAGGGTAGGCCAATTATCAATTGCTTGGCAATTGCCCAGACTCTTGCTTTCTATCGCTATTGAGCATTGGTCATGACCGGCAAAAGACACACTGAAACTGCAACACTGACAGCTTCACGCAGGCCCGAAATAGCTTCTGCCGGGCGTCTCCCGCTTGGTGCCTTACTAGCGCTAACCATGGCCAGTTTTATCGCCACGGCCAACGAGACAGTGCCCGCAGGGCTGTTGCCACAGATCGCCGAGGCGTTTGGTGTATCACAAGCCTGGGCCGGGCAGTTGGTTACGTTATGCGCGCTGGGTTCCGGGTTGGCGGCCATTCCTCTGACCCTTGCGCTGCAAGGCTCGCGCCGGCGTTTGTTGCTATGGGTGGCTGCCGGGGTGTTTTGTGTGTGCAACGCAATCACCGCGCTTTCACCGTGGTTTGGTCTGACATTAGCTGCTCGTTTTGTCGTGGGGATCGCCACAGGCTTGGCCTGGAGCTTGCTGGCGGGCTACGCCAGACGCTTGGTCGCGCCGGCCTTACAAGGACGCGCCATGGCAGTGGCCATGCTCGGTATTCCATTGGCGCTGGCATTGGGCGTGCCATTCAGCGCCTGGTTGGGTCAGTTGCTCGGGTGGCGCTGGGTGTTTGGCGTGCTTTCAATATTGAGCCTGCTGCTCATGCTGTGGACGCACCTCAGAGTTCCGGATTTTGCCGGGCAGCGCTCCACACAGCGCGTACCGCTGCGCCAAGTCCTGAAAACACCCGGCGTTAGGTCAGTGCTTGCAGTGGTCATGCTCTGGATTTTGGCCCACTACACGCTCTACACGTACATTGCTGCGTTCATGGCTTCTGTCGGACTGGCCGGGCAGGTCGACCGCGGCCTCTTGTCATTTGGTATTGCCGCTTTGGCGGGTCTGTGGATCACCGGTGTATTGATCGACGGCAGGCTGCGGCGGTTGATCCTCATCAACTTGGCCATCTTCGTGCTGGTTGCGTTTACCTTGAGTGTGGGTGGGCTGGCTGACAGTACCGTTTACCTCTGTCTTGTGCTGTGGGGGCTGAGCTTTGGTGGCGCGCCCACCTTATTGCAAACGGCCTTGGCCGAGGTGGCAGGTGAGGGTGCTGATATCGCGCAATCAATGCTGGTGACAGTCTTCAACCTGGCGTTCGCGGGCAGTGGTGTGATCGGTGGAGTGCTACTGGCAGGGTGGGGCGCACAGACGATTCCGTGGCTGGTGCTGGGGTTGCTACTGCCGACGCTGTTGATAGCGTCGACCGTCAAGCGTCCCCTAACGAGTCACCCACACACTGCGCCTCTCTGAAATCAAGCGCCCTGGCAGCTCCCCCAGCCTGTACACCAACGTCGTTGGAGTCGAGCATGGAAATGAAGCAGTCCATCAACGGTGATTCGTTGTCGGTGTTCCAGCTCATGTACAGGCCGATGGCCGGGTTGGGTGAGGCACTTACAGGGTGGATCCGGCGAAACACGACCTTGTCGCGCATGATTGAGTTGGCAATCGACTCAGGCACCAGGGCGACGCCGAAATCGCAGGCCACCAAGCCGATCAAGGTTTGGATCTGCGCGGCCTCCTGCACCACCTTGGGGTAGAAACCGGCGGCTTCACACAAGGCGACCAACTGATTGTGATAGCCGATGCCCAAGGTTTGGGGAGTGAATACGAAGTTTTCTCCGGCGAAATCCCTCAAGTCGATTTGACCTTCTTTCGCCTTCGGGTGATGGACGGACAGCGCCATCACGATCTCTTCGTCCAGCAACAGGCGTGACTCGACGTTTTCCGCCGAGATCGGCAACTGGCGCATGAAGGCAATATCCGCTTCTCCCGACAGAATGGCCTTGGCCTGGCTGGAAGAGGGCATCTCCTTGATGATCAACTGAACTTTGGGGTAGGTCTCACGGAACTGCCTCAGGGTATTGAGCAGTGAGTCGTAGTAGGCGATCGACAACGTAGTCACCGTGAGTGTGCCAGCAATGCCCTGGGACACTTGGCGGGCGTGCTCGATGCCCAGCTCCAGTTCCTTCAACGTGCTGTAGGCAGCGTTCAGGAATGCACCGCCGGCCGGGGTCAGCTTGACCCCGCGTTTACTGCGCGTGAACAGACTGAACCCCAGTTTGTCTTCCAGCCGATTGATGGCTTGGCTCAATGGCGGCTGGGCCATGTGCAGGCGAGTAGCGGCCTTGTGGAAATTCAGCTCTTCAGCCACGGCAATAAATTGGCGTAGCAGGCGGGTTTCGATCATTTCTTCTGTTCCTTCATTGAACTGATCTAGGGGCTAGAGGCATCATGTAGTGGTCAACTAATCCCGGACACGACGTTAAGTTTTTCTTCGGCCCGTGCTGGCGCCAGCCCACCGTTGAATTGATGGGGTCGAACCCAGTTGTACCGATGCATCAAGAAGTGGCTGATATCGCGCTGGGCTTCTTGAGCCGTTCGGTAACCCGTGGTCGGTATCCACTCCGTTTTCAAGCTGCGGAACACGCGCTCCATTGGCGCATTGTCCCAGCAATTTCCCCGGCGACTCATGCTCTGGCGCATGCGATAACGCCACAGCCGCTGGCGAAATAAACGACTCGCATAC
>NZ_JANLNV010000008.1 GCF_025465935.1 Pseudomonas sp. 7P_10.2_Bac1
GCGGCTGGCGAGCACTTACAAGTATCAACCCGCCGGCTTCGGCGTGGTCGGACGCGCCTGGGCACCGCGTCTGGCGCTGGCCGGTAACTACGATGCTATTTGGCAAGCCGAACGCTGGCCCGGCTTGCCTTATGACTTTGACTTCGCCTACTGGAACGGCGCACCCACTGATCAACAGATCGAATTTCCGCCGCCCAACCTGCGTATCGAACTGTTCAACCTGACCGACCCGAGCCGGACCCCGGATGGGCGACTGCGCGTGGAGCTGCCCAGCCATCGCCCGTTCGTATTGCTGCGTTTACTCAATGGCGCCCTGCTGCCGCTGCCGATGCTCACCGACACCCTGCGCATCGACACCGACGCCATGACCCTGGTGTTGACCCACCGCATCAGCCTGCCCAACACCCTGGACATCCGCGTGCTCGAAGCGCGCTTTGAAACCGACCCGACTGCGCCGCTGATCAAGCGCACACCGCAGAAGGTGCACTGATATGGCCGACAACGTCATTGCCCGCAAACAGGGC
>NZ_JANLNV010000042.1 GCF_025465935.1 Pseudomonas sp. 7P_10.2_Bac1
CGAGGGTATGCCGAGCCACAGCGAGGCACCGAGGGGTTGGGGCAAGAGCGTTTTGGTTACTTTGCCGTTTTTGCAAAGTGACACGCCGTAAGGGCGTAACCCCAGGTGGCCGTTACCCATCGAATGGATATGTACCCAATTATTCAGTCGTTATCCCCGTGTACATATCCATTGAATGCGCAACGCCGATCTACGGGTTTCGCCCTTACGGCGAGGCACTTTTGTCAAACAGCCACAAAAGTACCCAAAAAGGCCTCGCCCACGGCGTACGGCCTTCGCTGCGCTCAGGTTCCCTCGCTCCGGTCCCGCTCCGTGGGCACGCCGCCACGGGCCATCCATGGCCCATCGCGGCTCTCCCGGCATCCATGCCGGGACACCCACTACGCAAAACCTACACTCGGCCTCCCGAAGGGGCGGACAGATCAAAAACCAAAGCAACAGCAACAGCAACAGCAACGACCAGATCAAAAGATCGCAGCCTGCGGCAGCTTGGTAGCAGCTCGTGTGGTTTTTGATCTA
>NZ_JANLNV010000062.1 GCF_025465935.1 Pseudomonas sp. 7P_10.2_Bac1
TGGCCACTTAGGGTTACGCCCTTACGGCGTGCCACTTTGAAAAGCGCAAAGTGGCCAAACGCTTTCGCCCCTACCCCTCGGTGCCTCGCTGTGGCTCGGCATGCCCTCACCACAGGCCTTGCTACGTGGGCCCGCCGCGATCGGCCATCCATGGCCGTGTCGCGGCTAACCCGGCGTCCTGCCGGGTTACCCACTACGCAAAACCTGCGCTCGGCCAGCAGGGTTTAATGGGGCCTTCAACATCAAGATCACAAGCCAGATCAACAGCAACAGCAAAAACCAGATCAACTGCCGGGCAACCTGCTAGCCGAGCTGCCGCAGGCTGCGATCTTTTGATCTGGCCGTTGCCGTTGCTTTGGCTTTTGATCTGTCCGCCCCTTCGGGAGGCCGAGTGTAGGTTCTGCGCAGTGGGTGTCCCGGC
>NZ_JANLNV010000065.1 GCF_025465935.1 Pseudomonas sp. 7P_10.2_Bac1
AGCCGCGACACGGCCATGGATGGCCGATCGCGGCGGGCCCACGGAGCAAGGCCTGTGGTGAGGGCATGCCGAGCCACAGCGAGGCACCGAGGGGTTGGGGCAAGGCCTTTTTGGTTCCTTTTGGGGCTGTTTGCCAAAAGGGACTCGCTGTAAAAGCGAAACCATTCGATCAGTTGAACGGCTGTGACGGATATGTACGCGGTGGTTCTGTTAAACCCGGTATTTGTAGCTGCTGCCGAAGGCTGTGATCTGACGCATAGCGCTTTTAGTGTGACGGTGTACATATCCATTGGATGTATAACGGCTTTTTACGGGTTTCGCCCTTACGGCGAGGCACTTTTGTCAAACAGCCACAAAAGTACCCAAAAAGGCCTCGCCCACGCGTACGGCCTTCGCTGCGCTCAGGTTCCCTCA
>NZ_JANLNV010000015.1 GCF_025465935.1 Pseudomonas sp. 7P_10.2_Bac1
ACTGTCGAGCGTGATGCTGAAGTTACCTTCTTCGTCCACAGTGCCGTTGCCAATTGCCAGGCCCGCCGCGTCTTTAACCGAGACAGTGCTGCCCGCTTCGCCTTTACCGGTCAGTTCCAGGCCAGTGGCACTCACTTTCAGTTCAGTCGCAGCAGCGGGTGCGGTGGTATCACCGGCAATCACTGGCGCGACGTCCGACACATTGCCTGCCTTGTCGGTCAGAGTGACATTGAGGGTCTCGCCATTTTTCTGCGGTGTATTGAGTATTGCGGTAAACGAACCATCAGCATCAACAATGCCGGTACCGATTTGCACACCTGCTGCGTTTTTCACGATCACGATGCTGCCGGCTTCGCCTTTACCCGTCAGCTCCAGGCCATTGG
>NZ_JANLNV010000081.1 GCF_025465935.1 Pseudomonas sp. 7P_10.2_Bac1
GCCTCACCTTTACCCGTCAGCAACAAGCCATCGAGACTGACTTTAAGATCAGTCGCAGCTGCCGGTGCGGTGGTATCACCCGCCACCACTGGCGCCGCTGCCGACACGTTACCGGCCTTGTCGGTCAGCGTAACGTTGAGGCTCTCGCCATTTTTTTGTGCAGGGTTGAGGGTCGCAGTAAACGAACCATCCGCCCCGACTACACCGGTACCCACTTGCGTGCCGGCGGTGTTTTTCACGATGACCGTGCTGCCCGCTTCACCTTTACCTGTCAGCGACACGCCATCAACGCTCACAGCAAGGTTGGTCGCAGCCGCCGGTGGCGTGGTATCACCCGCCGTCACCGGCGCCTGCGCCGACACGTTGCCCGCCTT
>NZ_JANLNV010000049.1 GCF_025465935.1 Pseudomonas sp. 7P_10.2_Bac1
TAGGCTCTGTACGAAAAGTATTGTCGCAAACACCGCATGGCGCAGGCCAATGAGACCATCGCCGCAAAACTTGTTGCGAGCTTGTCGAAGCGCGTAACGATGCGTCGATTTTCCTTCAGCCAGCCGAACATGCGTTCTATGATATTGCGCTGCCGGTATTTGGGTCGATCAAACAGTCTGGGCAGGCCCGGCTTAGCTTTGCGCTTCATGTCGCGTAACGGGATTACAGGCTGCATCCGATAGCGATCACAGTAGCGACGCAGAGCTTCAGCATCGTATCCCTTGTCGGCCAGCAACCATCGGCAGCGTTTGCGAGGACGGCCGCGCAGGCTGGGGATATAAGC
>NZ_JANLNV010000030.1 GCF_025465935.1 Pseudomonas sp. 7P_10.2_Bac1
CTAGGCTCTGTACGAAATCCCTTGAAATATCGATTCCGGTAGAATCCGCCGCCATTAACGCCAGGAGGCCACGATGGCAAAGCGGTATGAACTCCCCGATGCAGCCTGGGATTTGGTTGCCGATCTCTTCACTGAAACCCGCCGCAGCGGGCGCCCGCGAGCCAATGATCGCCTGATGCTCAACGGCATCCTTTGGGTGCTCTGTTCCGGCGCGGCCTGGCGAGACATGCCGGAGCGTTTTGGCCCTTGGTCAACGGTGTATCAGCGGTTTCGCGACTGGCGTAATTGCGGCGCTTTCGATCAGATGCTCAAGCGCCTGCACATCCGATTGAACGAGCAGGGCT
>NZ_JANLNV010000060.1 GCF_025465935.1 Pseudomonas sp. 7P_10.2_Bac1
TGGACTTGCTCCCTCCAAACGTACGCCATAAAGCGAGTGTTAAGCAGAGTGCTTCAGGTGCTTTGCGTAGTCATTAGGTGACCTGTATCCCAGCGCCGAGTGCAGCCGTGTCGCATTGTAAAACCCATGGATGTAGCTTGCGATTGATGCATGGGCCTGTGCTTTGCTGGGATACACACCCGTGGCTTCTTCCTTCTTGAGTGAGGCAAAAAAGCTCTCTGCTACGGCGTTATCCCAGCAGTTTCCCTTACGGCTCATGCTTTGCACAAAGCCTCTTTCCGCGATCATGCTGCGAAAACCGCTACCCGTGTA
>NZ_JANLNV010000022.1 GCF_025465935.1 Pseudomonas sp. 7P_10.2_Bac1
CAACCACAACGAAACCACCTTTGTGGGCAATGACCGCAGTGAGCGGGTCGACCACAACGAAACGATCTCCATCGGCGACCACCGCACCGAGGACGTTGGCAAAAACGAAACCATCTCCATTGGTGCCAACCGCAGCGTGACCATCGGCGCCAACAAGACGGAAACCATCGCTCTAGCCAAAGCCGAAACCATCGGGCTCGGCAAAGCGCTGACCATCGGCGCGGCCTACCAGACCAGTGTCGGTGCGGCCATGAACACCTCCGTCGGCTTGAGCCAGAGCGAGCAGGTCGGCCT
>NZ_JANLNV010000085.1 GCF_025465935.1 Pseudomonas sp. 7P_10.2_Bac1
GCTCGAAAAAATCCCCAAGCGCTGGACAACCCTTTCCACCGTAAGCGGACGGCGAACACACCTACCTAATTCCGGCCCGTGGCTGTACGCAAATTTGTGCGAAGGGCGACATCCGCATCCGTTTGCCATGTGAAAGCTCATGAATGTAGTCTCTATGGCTTACTAGATCTGAAGGATTTGACTGTATGGCAGTACGGAAGCTGGCCGCGGTGGTTGGTCTTTGGGGGGGATGGTGGGTAGTGTAGAGGCTGGCCATATTTGTACTCTGATCAGCGATGTGAATATGTCCGCCATCCTTTATCAGCGTGGTGAGTGCTCGGCCTGAGTGTCACCTGCCTCCACATTCAAGCTGGCGCTAAGCCTAATGGGATTTGACTCTGGTTTTCTTCATGATCGACACAGCCCTGCGCTGGCTTATAAGCCAGGAGATCCTGATTGGGGAGGCCCTAACTGGCTTCAACCCACCGATCCTGAACGCTGGATAAAATACTCGGTAGTTTGGTACTCGCAGCGAGTAATCCATGCATTAGGGATTGCCCAAATCGAGCATTACGCTATATAGCATTCGGATTCGGTAATGCTGATCTTTCCGGTGATCCTGGTGGGTCTAATGGACTTGATAGGTCTTGGATCAGCTCCTCGTTAAAAATCTCCCCCCTCGAACAGCTCCACTTTCAAGAGAAAATCGCTAGGCGAGAATTGCATGTGAGTGAGCTTTCACCTTGACCTCCCGCATATCGCTCCTTGAAACGCACCCTGATGGATGGGAAATCCACGGTAAGACAGGTACCACTTATCCCCGTGACAGGGAGATTTTACTGGGCATTACAATAAGGAGAAAAAACGATGAGGGTTCGCAAGGGATTATGGGCAATATCGGTGACGGTGGCGTGTATTGCACCGGCTTACGCGGCCACCAACGGCAATGGAGAAAGGCTGTTTACCGAACGCTGCGCGATGTGTCATGGATCGGACATCAGGGGCACAGGCCCGCTGGCTCACAAAAGCTCACCACCAACGCCTGACCTGACGAGCCCGGCTTTCAAGAGCCGTCTCGCAGAGTATCCTGGAGTTATCGTGTCGTCGGTCATACTGCGACCCAACGGCGATCTGATCCCTAGAACCTTGAGAGAGAATGGAGTGAAAGTGGCTCCGCATGCTTGGACGGTTAAGGACTTTCGTGATCTGAATGAATACATGGTTGAGATCATCAGGAGATCGAAGTAAGCATGTGCGGAACGACGATCCCCAAAGAGTGGCCTGAGTGTTCAAGCAACGAAAGCCCGCGACTGGAGGCTCCTGAAGCAGGTAAGGCTCGCCGCGCTTCTGGGCACGCCGGCGGCCTTCGGTCACAGGTTGTGCAACGGCATCCAGTTATGCGGCAACAACTCGGCGATCCCACTCGCTCGCTGCGTCGGTAGCCAGGTTAGGACGTCTTTCAGATAAGCATAAGGATTGGATCAGGCTCATCAGCACCGCCGCTTGTTGACCGCTGCGCAGCGATCCTGCGAAGAGCCAATTCTTGCGTCCAAGAGCCCATGGCCGGATCTGCTGCTCTATGTGGTTGTTATCGATAGGCACCGCGCCGTCATCCAGATAACGTGACAACGCCGTCCAGCGTTTCAGGCTGTAGTCCAGAGCTTTGGCGATGGCCACGCTATCGTGCACCAGCTCGCGCTGGGCGATCATCCAGGTGTGCAGCTTATCCATCACAGGGGCGGCTTTTTCTTGTCGTATTCGTCGCCGTACGTCTGGCTCCAGGTCGCGGATTTCACTCTCGATTTCGTACAGCAGCTGGATATAGCGCAGAGCTTGCTCGGCCAGCGGGCTTTTGTTCGTGGCGTGAAGGTCGAAGAACTTGCGCCGCGCATGGGCCATGCAGCCGATTTCGGTGACACCAAGTGCAAAACTGGCCTTGTAACCACCAAAATCGTCGCACACCAGCTTGCCTTTCCAGTCATGCAGGAAGTTGCGTGCATGTTCGCCAGAGCGGCTGGGGCTGAAGTCGTACACCACTGCGCGGATATCGGCAGACGCGGTGTTTGCATAGGCCCAGACGTAGGCCCAATGGGTTTTCTTCGCGCCAGGCATGAGCACCTGTACCGGCGTCTCATCGGCCTGCACCACGTTGTGTCCAAGCACCACTTCGCGCAGTGCATCAAGCAGCGGTTGCAGTTGCACACCACAGATGCCGATCCACTGCGCCAAGGTCGAGCGCGGGATGGCGAGGCCGGCCCGGCCAAAGATCTTTTCCTGACGGTACAGCGGTAAATGATCACCGTATTTGGCGATCATCACGTGGGCCAGCAGACCTGCCGTAGGGGTGCCCTTGTCGATGACCTGCGCAGGAACCGGTGCCTGGATCAGGATCTCGCAGTCACCACAGACCCACTTGCCACGGATGTGTTGTTCAACCGTGAACACGCCGGGCGTGTAGTCAAGTTTCTCGCTGACATCCTCTCCGATACGCTTGAGGGCGCAGCCGCATTGGCAGTGAGTGTTGTCCGGTTCGAGATGGATTTACGTGCGTGGAAACTCGGGCGGCAAGGCGGTGCGTTTAGGTTTTTACCCAGCCCCAGTCGAAGCTGGAGAGGGTTGCAACGCCTCAAGCTCCGCTTCGATGGCCGCGATGTCGGCGTCGATCAGGTCATCGAGCAAGCTGGATTGATAAGGGCTTAGCTGCTCGCTGCGCTTGGCAAACTTGAAGCGCTTGAGCTGTGCGATCTCATGGGTCAGTTTGTCGTTGATCGTTTTGTAGTGAGGAATCTGCTTGTCCATGGACTCGACTTTTTGATCGAGAGTCTCGACACGCTGCATGAGCTGCGCTGCGATAGCGCGCACTTGCTCAGGGTTTAATTGGTCGAAATCAGGAAGCGAAGTCATGCCGCCGATTTTGCCAGAGCAGGCCAACGCCGCGCGGCGACGCTGGTCATGGCAGTGATTACATCAGGGTGATTGCACTGTTTTGTCCAGTGGACGAGGTTGGCGTTGAGGCTGTGGTGGAGCGCGATGCTGGCAATAGAGGCTCCGGATTGTGCGCACGCTTGAATGACTTGGGCCTTGAACGACCTGGAATAGGAACGGCGTTGTGGCTGCATGAAAGACCCTCTTTAAAAGGCTAGAAGTGGTGTCCACTTAAATTGAGGTGGACACCATCGCCTTTGGTATCGGGGTCAGGAAGGTGTGTTGGCTGGCCGGTTACTTTCCACCGCCCCAGGCTCTTGCAGCTTGCAGCTCATCTCAACCCCCTGCGTCCAAAGTCCTACAAATAGGCAAACTTATTTGGGACCCAGCACATTAGAATAGGCCCAGTCATTTTTTAGACAGAGACGCCTTATATGCCAGATCCAGCTGACGCCAGCAGGGTATCGGAATTACCGCTGGACGAGTTAGTGGCCTGCCATGAGTGCGATCTTCTGATGCGTAAACCGCATCTCGCCCTTGGTGAAAAAGCCCAATGCCCGCGCTGCGGTTATGAGCTTTATGCCCATCGTCACAATGTGGTCGAGCGTAGTCTCGCTCTCGTCATAGCCGCCTTGCTGCTGTATGTCCCTGCGAATTTTTTACCCATCATGGAACTCGACTTGTTGGGGCAGGCCTCTCAAGATACTGTCTGGAGCGGCGTTCTCGGCCTCTTTGATACCGGCATGCAAGGTATCGCCATTGTGGTGTTCCTGTGTAGCATGGGGATCCCTTTACTCAAGTTGCTGTGCCAATTGGCCGTGTTACTCAGCATCCGCTGGAACATTGGTCGCTCTTATGGCTTGCTCATCTACAGGATTTATCACCACCTGAAGGATTGGGGCATGCTCGAGGTCTACCTCATGGGCGTGCTGGTGGCCATTGTTAAACTGGTTGACCTGGCAGAGTTGAGGGTGGGGCTCGGCCTTACCTGTTTTGTCAGCTTGCTGTTAGTTCAGGTCTGGCTGGAGGTCGTGATGTCACCTCATCAGATTTGGGAAGCACTTTCAGGGGAGGACACTCATGCGCGCAATTGATGCTGGCATCCTGATTTGCACCGAGTGCCATGCGTTAAATCGACAAGACCCCGACGCTGCTGAGCAAACCTGCACTCGCTGTGGTGCCATGGTGCACCCACGTCGTCCCAACAGTCTGCTGCGCACCTGGGCCTTGTTGCTGACCTCTGCCATCCTTTACATCCCGGCCAATCTGTTGCCGATCATGACGATCAATACGCTGGGCCAAGGCAGCCCCAGCACGATCATGTCCGGGGTGATCGAACTGGTGCAGCACGGCATGATACCGATTGCCGCTGTCGTGTTTGTGGCAAGTATTCTGGTGCCCACCTTCAAACTGGTCGGTATTGGTTTGCTGCTGTTTTCGGTCCAGCGGCATCAGCCGTTGTCGGCTCGGCAACGTATCATCATGTACCGCTTTATCGAGTTTATTGGCCGTTGGTCGATGCTCGATATTTTTGTCATCGCCATTCTGGTGGCGGTGGTGAACTTTGGACGTATTGCCAGTATTGAAGCTAATCTCGGCGCTGTCGCTTTCGCCAGTGTGGTGATACTGACCATGCTTGCAGCTGTAACTTTTGATCCCCGACTGATTTGGGACAACACGGAGTCGGATGACGACCATGAGTGATTTACCAACCGCTAAAACCCGCCCAGCGTCCAATTGGTCGGCCATCTGGATTCTCCCGCTCATTGCTCTGATCATCGGAGGCTGGTTGGGCTGGAAAGCCTACAGCGAGACGGGTATCGATATTCAGGTGCGCTTCGAAAGTGGTGAAGGCATCGTCGCCAACAAGACCGAAGTCGTCTACAAAGGCATGCCCGTGGGCAAGGTCAAAACACTGGCTCTGGATGAGAGTGGTCCCAGCAAGGGCGTCATTGCCACCATCGAAATGAACAAGGATGTCGAGCAGTACCTGAAGACCAACACCCGTTTCTGGTTGGTCAAACCCAGTGTGACACTGGCCGGTATAACCGGGCTCGAAACCCTGGTGTCCGGCAACTATATTGCGGTCAGTCCCGGGGATGGTGAGTCCTCGCGCAAGTTCAAAGCCCTGTCGCAAGAGCCGCCGTTGTCTGACGCCAAGCCGGGTTTGCACCTGACACTGAAAGCCGATCGACTCGGCTCGCTGAATCGCGGCAGCCCGGTGTTCTACAAACAGATCCAGGTGGGTCAGGTTAAAAGCTATGTGCTTTCCGAAGATCACAACACCGTCGAGATCAAAGTGTTTATTGAACCGACCTACGCGAGCCTGGTGCGCAAGCACACGCGTTTCTGGAATGCCAGCGGCATCAGCATTGACGCCAACCTGTCGGGTGTAAAAGTACGCAGTGAATCGCTGGCCAGCATCGTGGCTGGTGGTATCGCCTTCGCGACGCCAGAAAACCGGAAAGACAGCCCGCCAACAGACCCAAATCTGCCATTCCGTTTGTATGAAGACTTCGATGCGGCCCAGGCCGGTATCAAGGTCAAAGTCAAACTCAGCGATTTCGAAGGCCTCCAGGCCGGGCGTACGCCTGTCATGTACAAGGGCATTCAAGTCGGCAGCCTCAAAGCCTTGAAAGTCGACTCAGACCTCAGCAGTGCCAGCGCTGAACTGGCCCTTGATCCTTTGGCCGAAGACTATCTGGTAGAAGGGACCCAATTCTGGGTGGTCAAGCCTTCAATCTCGCTGGCCGGCATCACCGGTCTCGAAGCGCTGGTCAAAGGCAACTACATCGCCATTCGTCCCGGTGACAAAGGTGGCAAACCCGAGCGTGAGTTTGTCGCTCGCCCCAAAGCGCCGCCATTGGACCTGCGCTCCCCGGGCCTGCACATGGTGCTTTTCACTGACAACCTGGGCTCCCTGGATGTCGGCAGCCCGGTGCTCTACAAACAGGTCAAAGTCGGTTCGGTACAGAGCTACCAGTTCTCCCGCACTAAAAAACAATTGGTCATTGGGGTGCACATCGAGAAGGAGTACGAAGGCCTGGTCAACGCGTCAACTCGCTTCTGGAACGCTAGTGGTGTAACCCTGACCGGCGGCCTGACCAGTGGCATTCAGGTTAAAAGTGAATCCCTGCAAAGCCTGATGGCAGGCGGCATCGCGTTTGAGACCCCGAAAGCCACTGCGCCTTTGCAAAAACGTATTCCGCGCTTCCGTCTCTTCAGCGATCGTGATGCCGCCATGCAACAAGGCGTCCCGATCACCATCAAAGTGGCGAGTGCAGATGGCTTGAGCAGCGGCTCACCCATTCGCTTCAAAGGTTTGACAGTCGGCAAGATTGAAAGCGTCGACCTAAGTGACGACCTGCAATCTGTCCTGCTGCAAGCGCGCATCACCGAAGTGCCGGAACGCATCGCGCGGGCAGGCACCCAATTTTGGGTGGTCAAACCCGAACTGGGCCTGATGAAAACCGCTAACCTCGAAACCCTGGTGACGGGCCAGTATCTTGAAGTACAACCAGCGCCCAAAGGCCGTGGGCCGCAAAATGATTTCGTCGCCTTGGAGCGTGCGCCCGATGCAGTTGTCCCTGAAGCAGGGCTGCGCCTGGTATTGAGTGCTGCACGTCGCGGGTCACTCAAAGAGGGCGTCCCCGTGACCTACCGTGAAGTCACTGTAGGCAAGGTTACCGGATACGAACTGGGCAATACCGCTGACCGAGTACTGGTGCATATCCTGATCGAGCCTCGCTACGCGCCATTGGTGCGCAGCGGCAGTCGCTTCTGGAACACCAGCGGTTTCGGTGTCGACTTTGGTTTGTTCAAAGGCGCGACGATTCGTACCGAGTCCCTTGAAACCCTGGTGCAAGGCGGTATTGCCTTCGCCACGCCAGACGGGGACAAAATGGGCAACCCAGCGCGTCCGCAGCAGACCTTCCCGCTCTTCGACAAGTTTGAAGAGGAATGGCTGCAATGGGCGCCAAAAATCCCGTTGGCTAAATAGCCGGACAAGCTGTCCTAAAAAACCGCGATCACTGATCGCGGTTTTTTTTCGTCTACTGATTCTCGCTTGCCGGTCTGCGTTTCTCGCCATCCCACATATTTAATAAACTTCAGAGAATTCCTACGTTGATTTTGTCTTTGGCACGTTAACTTCTTTCCAGTTTCGTCGTTTGGGTCAGACCTACTATACAAGGGGTTAAATAATAGAGGATGACCATAAATAGCGCGGCAAAACTTAGGGGTGTTACTTTTTAAATAACTCATGGATGAGCGTCTTGTTAGAAGGCGCGCGTAGGTGCGCCTCAGGCTAAGTTAAATTTAAACGGTGAGCCCCAGACATTAATCAACTAAAGGAACTTATAAAATGAAGTGTGTAAAAAAAACGGCTTTGATCTCCCTGTTCATGTTGTCGGGCGCAGCCTCGCTGGTTCAGGCGGCTGGTGCTGGTCAAGGTACTGTTACTTTTGAAGGTGCAATCATTGAGGCGGCTTGCTCGATAGCGCCAGAAAGTGTTGATCAAACTATCGGCCTTGGGCAAGTTGCCAAGTCGGTTTTGGATTCGGGTGGTTCCAGTGAGCCTGAAACATTCAAAATCAAGCTGGTGGGTTGCGATACTTCCACCCTTAAAACAGTCAGCACGACCTTCACCGGTGGCGCATCGGCAGATGTTCCGGGCGCTCTGGGCATTGTGGGTACCGCCTCTGGTGCTGGCATCATGATGCGCGATGCGAGTGGCACACTCATCAAACTGGGTACTCCAACGCCGCCGCAAATCATTCAGGACGGCAATAACGACCTGCAATTCGGTGCCTTCCTCCAAGGCAGCGCCACGCCGGATATTATCAAGCCAGGCGAATTCACCGCCATCACGAACTTCTCATTGGCTTACCAGTAAGTCATAGCCCTGCCACTGCGAGGTGGTAGGGCAACTTTTAAATAAGAGCACTTTCGTGAATGTAATAACGCAATTAACTATTACTTCTTCGCTCGCACTTTTAATGGTGTCATTTAATAGTGCTAAGGCTGATGGACCTTTTAATGGTCTTGTTACTCTGAACGGAGAAATTCTTGATACCGCCTGTGCCATAGGCACTAACAGCGCTTATCAAGTGATTGAAATGGATCCCATGCCTGTTGGTCGACTGGTTCGAATTGGTGAAGGTGATCCCTATGCGTTTACCTTGCACTTGGTTAATTGCTCTCTTTCTCGTAACGACCCTGACCGTCCCGGTGAAAAGTTGCCCGACTGGCAACACGTGCGCGTGACATTTGACGGAGAGCCGGATCGGCAAGGCCGTTCCTTCGCCGCCAATGGGTCTTCCCAGGGCGTGGCCATTCACATCACCGATTCCGAAGGGCGCGAAAGCATTCCTGGCGTGCCTATGGCGAAGATCCCGCTCTCAAGTGCTCGGGATCAAGTGCTGCACTACACCCTTAAATTGGTCGGCAATAACCAGCCCCTGTCTGTCGGAAGCCACCGCGCAGCAGTGCGCTTCAGGCTGGAGTATTTCTGACATGTACGGCCTGTTTCCCATGCTGAAAGCACCGATGATTAAAACCGCACTGTCCCCGTGCCTGATGGGCGGGTTGATGGCGTTTGCAGGTTATGCACTGGCCGCCGGTGATATTCAGTTCAATACCGACATCCTCGACCTTAACGATCGTTCCAACATTGATTTGTCGCCGTTCTCGCGCAGTGGCTTTATCTTGCCCGGCGTTTATCCGATGAACGTGCAGCTCAATAACCAGAGCCTTTCTGAACACCGTGTGGCGTTCATGGCGCCCGATGATGACCCCAAGGGCAGTGAAGCCTGTCTGTCACCGGAACTGATTGCACTGATGGGGCTCAAGGAAGACAAAGTCGCAGACCTGATCTGGTGGAAAAACGCCCAATGCCTGGACATGCGTAGCCTGCCAGGCATGGAAGTTGAAGGCGACCTCAGCACCTCGGCCCTGCGTATTTCTTTGCCCCAGGCCTATTTGCAATACACCGCCCAGAACTGGGACCCACCTTCGCGTTGGGATGAGGGCGTGAGCGGGTTGCTGTTCGATTACAACCTGACCACCCAGACCATTCGCGACAACAGCACCTCCAACCGAAATAATTTCAGCGGCAACGGGACACTCGGCGCCAACGTCGGGGCCTGGCGAGTCAGGGCCGACTGGCAAGCGCGGCTCAATGATGAAGGCACCTACCGCACCCAGAGCATGGAATGGAACCGTATCTATGCCTATCGCGCCGTACCTTCGTTGCAAGCCAAGCTGTCGGTGGGGGAAAACTACCTGTACACGGACCTGTTCGACAGCTTCCGCTTTACCGGTGTTTCGCTCAACTCCGATGACAGCCAGTTGCCACCCAATTTGCGCGGCTATGCCCCGGAAGTGGTGGGGGTGGCCCGGACCAACGCAAAAGTCGTTATCAGCCAGCAAGGGCGCGTGCTCTACGAAGCGCTGGTTGCTGCTGGTCCCTTTCGGATTCAGGACCTCAATGATGCGGTCAGCGGCTCGATGGATGTGCGCGTAGAAGAACAGGACGGTACGGTGCAAACCTTCAAGGTCGAATCCGCCACCGTTCCCTACCTGACCCGTCCCGGCAGCCTGCGCTTCAAACTGGCGGCAGGCAGGCCGACCAATCTTCAGGAAGGCGACGCTGGCAGCGTTTTCGGCACCGGGGAGTTTTCCTGGGGCGTGAGCAATGGTTGGTCGCTGTTTGGCGGGGCCATTACCGATAACAATTACCGCGCTCTGTCGGCCGGTATCGGTCGCGACCTGCTGACCTTCGGCGCTGTGTCTTTGGACGCCACCCAGGCCCGCAGCCAACTGCGCGATGGCACCTACAACGGTTCTTCCTACCGGGTCAGTTACTCCAAGACCTTTGAAGAATATGACAGCCAGGTCACTTTCGCCGGTTACCGGTTTTCCCAAAGGGACTACCTGAGTGTCAGCGAATACCTGGACGTCCTTCACTACGGTGGCGACGCGGGTGGCAGTAAATCCCTGTACACCGCCACCTTCAACAAGCAGTTCCGCGAGGCCGGACTCTCGGTTTATCTGGATTACAGCAATCAGTCTTACTGGGACCGCCCGGATACCAAGCGCTGGAACCTGTCCATGTCCCGGTATTTCAATCTGGGGCCGGTCAGAAACATGAGCCTGTCGCTCAACCTGTTCCGCACCCAAGAGCGTGAGCAGCCTGTGAACAACGGGATGTACTTATCGGTCAGTGTGCCGCTGGGGCAGTCGGGATCGTTGTCCAGCAGCTTCAACCGGAACCAGAACACCAACAGTTATTCCACGCGCTACAGCGACCGTGTGAATGAGCGAAACCACTATCAACTGTCAGCCAGCGACACGTCAGTCAGCGCTTACCTGAGCCATGTGGGCGATTACGCGGACATCGATGTTAGCGCCAGCATGGAACAGGGCAATCGCAGCGGCCTCAGCCTGTCAGCCCGCGGCGGTGGCACCCTGACACGCAACGGCGGGGCCTTGCACCGCAGTGGCAGCATGGGCGGTACGCGTTTGTTAGTGGACACCGCAGGCGTCGCAGGCGTCCCTGTTCGCGGATACGGCACCCCGAGTCGCAGCAACGGTTTTGGCAAGGTTGTGATTTCAGACATCAACAGTTACTACCGGACCTCGGCCAGTGTCGATCTCGAAAGCCTGCCGGACAACATCGAAGCCACACAATCGGTCACCGAACTGACCCTGACCGAAGGCGCTATCGGCTATCGCAGCCTGGAAGTAATCGGCGGTGAAAAAGCCATGGCTAACCTGCGCCTGCCCGATGGCAGCGTGCCGCCGTTCGGTGCCACCGTCAAAAACGTCAGGCAACAGGCCACTGGCATCGTCAACGACGCGGGCAGTGTCTACCTGAGCGGCATTGAGCCCAGCTCCGTCATGATCGTCAGTTGGGGCGGCACCGAGCGCTGCACCCTTTCATTACCTGAGGTACTGCCCACTGATGGGCTGACCTCAACCCTGGACCTGTTGTGTCAGCCAACCCGCGCCCACCTCACCCCCGCATCGGCAGACCGGCCCATCGCTTCGGAGAAAATAACTCATGACCTTTAATTCACGCGTGGCGCCTTTTTCGCTCGCCCTGTTGACGTTTTGCCTGGTCAACAACGCCAAGGCTGCCATAGGCCTGGACCGTACGCGGGTGATCTTCGATGGCGGCAAAAGTGCTGTCAGCATGAACATCACCAATAACAACAAAGAATTGCCTTATCTGGCCCAAGGCTGGATCGAAGATGAAAAGGGCATAAAGATCACCAGCCCGCTGACGGTCCTGCCGCCTGTGCAGCGTCTGGAGCCCGGCAAAAACAGCCAGGTAAAAGTCCAGGCATTACCGGCTGCCAAACTCCTGCCCCAGGACCGGGAAACGGTCTACTACTTCAACCTGCGGGAGATTCCACCGCGCAGCGATAAGGCCAACACCCTGCAAATCGCTTTGCAGACACGCATCAAATTGTTCTACCGACCGGCCTCGATCATGCCGACCCAACAGCAACTGGCCAATCCATGGCAGGAACAACTCACTCTGACGCGTCAAGGCGACCATTATCAGGTCAATAACCCGACGCCTTACTACATCACCCTGGTGGATGCGCGCAGCAGCAAAGACGCCAAGACCGCCGCCGGTTTTGAACCGCTGATGATAGAGCCCAAAGGCGCCTTGAAACTCGCACCGACCGTCGCTGACTTGGGCAAGACGCCTTACCTGACCTACATCAACGATTACGGTGGGCGCCCGACGCTGATGTTCACCTGTAACGGCAACACGTGCACGGTCGACGTCAAGGCTTCATCGCGCAATGAATAGCTCCTTGATGATCCCGATCGCCGTGGCGTTCAGCGGCTTGTTGCTGGCGATATCAGCCAGTCATTCCCGAGCAGAAGACGAGGGCATGGGCGGCTTGCTGGACATCACCGGCTCGTTGAATCACGCGCCCTGCATGCTGGAAATGACCTCGGCGTACCAGAACGTCGAACTTAAAAACGTACCCCGTAGTGCGCTGTTGCGCCCCGGCGATATGGCCCCGCCTGTGAGTTTTGAAATGCGTTTTGTGGACTGTCGCCGCATCGCGGGCGGTCTGCCCAACGAGCGCACCGGCCGGTTGGTCTGGAGCCCTTACGAGCCCGTGGTGTCGGTTGCTTTCTTGGCACCGGTCGACGCGGATGACCCGCGGCTGGTCAAAGTCCAGGGCATCACCGGCCTGGGGCTGCGCCTGACCGACTCGCTGGGGCGTGATGTACGCATCGGCAGCTGGGGGCAGCCGCTGTTTCTGGTCCACGGTCGCGACTCCATGACCTGGTATGTACAAGCCACTCGCACGGCTGCTCCTTTGACCAATGGCGCTTTCCGGGCTGTTGTGGATTTCAGGCTCAACTATGACTAATCAAAACCTGATCAAGCCCTCGGCAAAAGCCTGTGTGCTCCTCTTCTGCAGCGCTGTGCTGTGCATGGCTGGGCGCACCGTGCAGGCAGACCTCTCTGTGGGCATCCAGGGCAAGATCATCGCGCCACCGGCGTGCACCATCAACGGGGGCGGCACTGTGGAAGTGCCCTTCGGGGATGACCTCATTACCACCCAGATCGACGGTGTGCAGTACCGCACTGTCGTGCGATACACGGTTGTCTGCACGGGGGGCGGATCGAATGCCATGACACTCAAGCTGACAGGCACAGGGGCGTCATTTGATACGCAGTCTCTTGCCACCAGCAAAACCGATCTTGGGATCCGGTTGTTTATCAATGGTGCGGTATGGCCGCTCAACACGAGCGTGAAATTTACTTACCCTCAGTTGCCGGCGATGGAAGCGGTGCCCGTTAAAAGGCCCACCAGTACGCTGGCGGCCGGTGCGTTTTCTGCGACAGCCACTGTGGTGGTTGCATCGCAATGATGAGGAACCTGTCATGAAACTCTGCAAACTGCTTTCGCTGTACGCCCTGTGTTCCCTGGGAATAAGCACAAGCGCCTCAGCCAACCTTGCGTTCAGTGGCACTTTGGTGGAGCCACCGGTATGCACCATCAACAATGGCAATACGATCACCATTGATTTCAAGGATGTAGGGATCAACAAGGTGGATGGCGTCAACTACCGAGAGGCGGTGAACTACACGATCAGCTGTGCCGGCAGCACCTTGCCATGGGAAATGGTGTTGACCGTCAGGGGCACAGCCACAACGTTTGATCCGGCTGCTGTGCAATCCAATGTGGCCGATCTTGGTATTCATATGCTGCAGGATGGCCGCGCGTTTAACCTCAATACGCCCATGGTCATCAACCCCCAGGCGCCACCCGTATTGGAAGCCGTGCCTGTAAAACTGCTCGGCTCTTCGCTGCGTGCCGGTGCGTTTAACGCTGCCGCAACCTTGCTGGCCGAATACCAATGAGGGGCCCGGATCATGGAGCGTGAAACGCAAACCTCGGGCTGGCACGTGCTGGCAATGACCGCGCTGCTGAGCGCTCCACTGTTGCTCTGCGGCAAAGCGCAGGCGGCGGACAACTTGAGTTTTATCGGTAACCTGGTGGTTGAAGCGTGCACGATTCGACCGGGCGACGAGGCACAGAGGCTGGAGTTCAGAGACGCGTCCAGTCGCGATTTGTACATGCACAGTCGTACAGAAGGACGGGCCTTCGAGATCCATCTTGAGGGCTGTGATACCAGCCTTGCCGATTCGGTTACCACCACATTCAGCGGTATTGAAAACGCCGAACTCCCAGGGCTGTTGAAGCTGGATGGAGGCAGTACGGCCTCGGGTATCGCGATAGGCATCGAAACGCCCGCCAACCAACCCTTGCCCTTAAACGTGGCCAGCGAAAAGCAAACATTAACCGATGGCTCAAATGTTATTTCGCTCAAGGCTTATATAAGAGCTGAGCCCAAAGCGATTAGCGATCGCTTGATCGTAGCAGGTGTTTTTACTGCGACATCAACCTTTACCTTGGATTACCCGTAAGCCAATGAAGGCCACGCGTCAGTCGAACTCTACGAAACGGTCTTGACGCTCTCCCGTCACTTTCACCACGGCTGTCGCCTATGTGGACTCCCTATGTTTAAGATCCTTAGATACACATTCACCAGCGCCGGCATTCTGGCCGTCATCGCTACCCAAAATATGGCCATAGCCGACATTGTCTATGCGAACGGTAATCTCTTGCCCAACCGCGGCTACCTACAGCGTTGGGCGGCTGCTGGTGGGACCACGCCAGGCGTTGTATCGTGCGGCGCGACCACCTGTGCAGTTGGCTTGGCGTACCAGTGGTACAGTCAAGGCCATCCCGGATACTACTGGCACTTTGTTGGCGACTGGGTCATCGTGAATTCAGGGACCCTGTGGAACGATGCGGTACGTCAGTGGATCAACAAGTTTGGGAGATCGGGGAGTGATACCAGCTATTGGGACCCCCGAGGCAGCACGCTCACATCAACCTGCATGCGAGCCAGTCAACCTTACGATCTTGCGGAAGGGCAGATCCCCGTGCGCGCTGCCTGCAATTCCATATTGCCCGCGCCCGCAAAATGCGATTTCAGCACCCAGGCGATCACCCTCAACCACAACACGATCGACAAGAACGCCGTCAACGGCCACACCGCCACCACCCAGTTCAATGTCTCCTGCACTTCACCGGTCACGGTCAAGGTGGATAACGTACAGGGCAACGGGCCCACACAGGTGCTGCCGGGGATAACCTCGACTGTCCAGATAGACGGCCGTGCACTCGGTTCACAGCTGCAATGGCAAACAGGTACGACCACGCACACGGCGACCTCCAGGCTCACGGATACAGGCACGTCACTCGGTGATTTCAACGCCTACATTGTACTGCGCCTTACCATCCTCTGATAAAGCGTGTGCGTACCTATGCCCTTGGTGGCTCACCCCCAAGGGCCGAATCTTTAAACGCGCTGTGTCGTCGCCCGTATTCAGCACGGGATTCACCCCGTGACGCGTTGATCAACATCCGGGTGTCATACATACCGGGCGAACTGTTCACAGCCGGTACACTTCAATCACCTCCAGTAACTGCGACATGGCTTCGTATTGATCATCGACCCGCTCAGCCAATTGCGCCCAGTTGGCCGTCAGGCAGGCTTTTTCCAGATCCTCACAGCACTGCAACAAGTGCCGCGCCCTGACCATCCGTGCACCGCTCTTGACCTTGTGCGCTACCTGGCTCATGCCCGGCAGATCGTGTTTGGTAAAGGCTTGCAGCAGCGCCGCCATGTCCTCTTCCATGCTGTTGATCAGCGGTTCTATCAGGTGTTTGAGAGCCTCGATATCGCCGTGGGTCAAGCGCTGCAGGGCAGCCAGATCGATGTGCGTATCCGAGCTGTGTAAATCGTTGTCCACGGTTTGCGGCACCGGGGCCAGGTCCACGGACGCTAGCCGCGCCTGCAGGTTATGCAGGCTGATCGGCTTGAACAGGCAATCATTCATCCCGGCCGTGAGGCAGCGCTCAACTTCACCGGTCTGGGCATTCGCCGTAAAACCGACAATCAGAATAGGGTGCGCACCACGAGCGGCTTCCTCGCTGCGAATGGCCTGGGCCAATTCATAGCCGTTCATGATCGGCATGGCACAGTCGGTCATGATCAGATCAAACGGCTGCGCTCTCCAGGCTTTGAGCGCTTGTGCGCCTTCGTTGGCCTCCAGCGCGGTATGCCCCAGGTACCCGAGTTGTTTCGTGAGCAGACGGCGGTTGGGCGGGTAGTCATCGACGACCAGAACCTTCAAGGCGCGCGATGTCGGTATCGACTCATTGCCCCGCACCTCCGTTGGCAGGACCGAGAGCAGCGTCACAATATCCAAGGCCAGGGTAATGCGGGTTCCCTTGCCAGGAGTGCTGTCCAATTGCAGGGTGCCGCCCATCATCTCGCACAGTTGGCGGCTGATCTTCAGGCCCAGCCCTGAGCCGCCGGGCTGCCTGTTATGGATATTGATCTGAGAAAAGGGGCTGAACAGCCGTTGCTGATCGTCTTGCGAAATACCGATACCGGTGTCTTCGACCTGGACACAAATACTCAGTCGCTCACCGTCCTGCGAGTTTTTGGCCCGCACGCTCAGCCGCACATGGCCGCTGTCCGTGAACTTGATTGCATTGCTCAACAGGTTCGACAGCACCTGGCGAAAGCGCACCGGGTCAATCAACACATCGGTGTTGATCTTGGGATCGAGCTCAAAACTGACCAGCAGGCCTTTTTTCTCGGCAACCGCTTCAAACACCCGTGCGGTGGACTCCACCAGCTTCATCAGATGCGTGCGCTGCTGGTTGAGTGGCATGCGCCCGGACTCGATCTGCGCAATATCCAGAATGTCTCCAATCAGTTCCAGCAACCCCTGGGCCGCTTGCGAGGCCACTTCAAGGCTGCCGCTGTCCACCAGTCCTTGTTCTGCCTTTTTGGTCGCCAGCTCCAGCATCCCGATCACGGCATTCATGGGGGTGCGGATTTCATGGCTCATGGTGGTCAGGAAATCGCTTTTTGCCATATTGGCTTGCTCGGCCTGCTTTTTAGCATCCTGCAATTGCTCAACCAGTTGCTGGCGCTCGCTGATATCAATCCAGCCGCCGATAATGCCGACCACCTCGTTATCACTCCCCCGATAGGGCAGTATCCAGTGGTAAATGGTCAGAACCTGTGAGTTGGGCAACTCCAAAGGATGATCGCGGACCAGCGCCCGGCCTTCCTGCATGACCTGCATGTAATCCCGGTGATAGGCGGCATGCTGCTGCATCGACGTCAGTGAATGTTCGAGCAGGGTTTTGCCGATCACCGCCTCGCGCTCGACGCCAAACGTATCCAGGTAGCCTTCGTTGCAGATCAGCAGACGACCCTTGCGATCACGCACATAAATGGGGTGTGGCGTGCCGTCAATCAGTGCCCGCATGAACGCCAATTGATCGCTCAAGGCCCGCTCGGCCTGATCCCGTTTGCGCACCACTCGGCGCAAGTAAGTGATCCACACAATCGCGATCACCAGCACTGCGCCCGCAAACGCCGAGATGCGGATGATCGACGAGCGATTGCGCACCCAGAAGCGGTTATCCAGCATCACGGCGCTGTGCCAGCGCGCAGTCAGGCTGTCCATTTCTTCGGGCGTGATACTGGCCAGCGCCTTGCTCAGAATCCCGTGCAGCATGGGGGCCTTGGCATTCACGGCCAATGAAAACTGGGCGGGCACAATGCCCACGGTGCTGCTGATTTTTAATTGCGTGGCGTAATGCTGCTGGATCAGATAACGCGCACTGATCAGGTTGAGCACAGCCCCTTGCACGTCACCTTTGCTGGCCATTTCCAGGGCGTGTGCGGAGTTGTGCGCGGGGATCAGTTGCACGTCCGGATGGTGCTGCGTCAGGTAGGTGCTGACGTTATTGTCGATCACCAGTGCGACACGCTTGCCATTTAGTGTGTCCAGCGCTTGCGGGCTGCCCGTCGGCAGCCGTGTGACCAGTACAAAGGGCGTGGAAATATAGGGTTTGGTAAAGCGCAGTACATGCTCGCGGCTGGGGCTGGCAGTGAATGCCGGCGTCAAGTCGGCACGCTCTTGTTGTACGTCCTCGATCAGATCCGACACGGACTTGCTGCGTACCCATTCGAATGTGATCCCGGTGCTCAGGCTGATCTTGGCCAGCAGATCGGCGGCCAAGCCATTGAACACACCCTGGTCGTTAAAAAAGGTAAACGGCATGAAGTCTTCGGACACGGCCACTTTGAGGCGCGGATGGGCCTCGATCCAGCGCTGTTCAGAAGGGCTCAGTTGCAAAGGGCCGCGTCGTTCGATGCTCATTGTGCTGGCGCCCCAGCGGTGCAGGATAGCGTTGTTGTAGGCGGGCGGAATCGCCGCCAGCGTCGAGTTGATCAGGCGCAGCAGGCGCGGGTTGGGATGATGCACGGCAAACGCAAAGGAGCGCTGTTCAAGGCGCGAAAAATCCCGAATGTACACGTTGTTCAAGTAGTTCTTGGTAATCAGGTAGTGGGCGCTGATGGCGTCCCCCAAATACAGATCCGCCTGGCCGAATGCTACGGCGCTGATGGCGCCAAGTGTTGAGGCATAGAGCTGCAGTTGCACATCCGGATACAGCGCTTTGACCGTCTCGACAGGTTGATAGTGGTACAGCATGGCCATGCGCAGGCCCGAGGGCAGCGAGAGGCTGCTCTGCTTATCGTCGATACGTGAGACCAGCACCGGGGTGTCGAGAGCGTACGCGGACGACAGGGCCAATTGCTCATCGTCGCTTTCATAGGCGTTGGCGGTGCCCAGCAAATCGATTTCATTATTTTTCAGGGCGTCGATGACCTGCGCCCTCGAGTCATAGCGCCTGACCTTGATCTCGAGGTTCAGCGCCTGGGCGAGCAAGCCGGCATAGTCGGCCGTCAAACCTTCGAAGTAATCACTGCCCGACGAAATATCGAAGGGTGCATTGTCTGGGGCCGATGTGCCCAGGATCAACGACTGTTTATCTCTAACCCATTGTGTATCGCCTTCGCTGAGCGGCAGCAAAGGCACGTCCACCTGTGATCGCGCCAGTAATTGCAAGTTTATCGGTGCGGCATGACTTGCCGTTGTCAGGCATAAGGTCAATAACCAGGCCGGATGTTTCATTCGATTAAATTATTGCGCTTGGCAAAGTCAGCCAGATACACCACTGACTTGATATTGAGTTTTTGTAAAACGCGTGTCTTGTAAGTACTGACAGTTTTTTCGCTGAGGAGCATGATTTCTGAGATCTTTTTATTTGAAAACCCGGATACCAAATATTGAAGGGTGCGCAGTTCGCGGTCTGACAGTGTTTTTATTAATTGTTGATCGGTGAGTTTGGGCGACACCTCGACGTCACAATTACTTAAATAAACTCCGCCGCTCATCACTCTGTTAATGGCGATGGTCAATGCGTCGACGTCTTCGGTCTTTTCGATAAAACCAATGGCACCGGCTCGCAGGCAACGGTCGGCAAAAAAAGCGGAATCTTTGGAGGTGAGCACTAAGACTTTGATGGGCAGCCCCAGTATATGCAGCCTTTTAAGCACTTCCAGCCCATCAAGCTTGGGCATCGACAGGTCCAGCACAATCAGGTGGGGTATGTGTTCGCGCGCCAGATCTAGCGCTGAAGCGCCGTTATCGGTTTCGGCCGCAATCTGGAAGTTGGCGTTTTCCAGTACTAACCTGACGACCCGCCGAATAAAAGGATGATCGTCCACTATCAAAGCCTTGCGCATGATAATTCCTACAACGTTAAGAGGGCGCTAATGTCGTGGCGGCAGGTGCGGTCGTAACGACGTGATCGTCAAGCGCTCAATGTTCGAGTTAGATCAGGTGCTAATTATAAGTGCCTATGAATCACTCCATTTTTGATAGCGTCAAATAGCAGGTAATTCCTGGTATTAATATCCGAGAGTGCTGTGCGAATTATCCTACGGTGTTGTCATTTAAAACTTGTAGGTGGGGCAGAGTAAGCGCGATTGATAAGAAAATGCCTATTCAATGAGGGTCATTAAGTTATCGGCAGTGTTTCAAGAATATTCAACTCGCTGAGTGACCGGTCGTCGGGCGTCTTTGAACGGTCATCGCCAAGTATGACTGAGTTCATCGTGTACTTCTCCTTTGTGATCTTTCAGTCGGTCTTACAAAGTATATGGAGGAGTGTGCTTCTCACGATGCAACTTAGGGGTAGGAATTTTCTGAAAAGTTGAAATTTCTTTTCGGCGGGCGTGTTTAAAGGCGCAGGAGCAAGGTTGTTCACGCAGGTTATTCAATAACCTGATAAACACCTGCTCCTGCAGTGGCCGGTCAGAGGGCCGTTTCGTCTTCGCGTTGTGGCTCGTGAGCCGTGCTGCTGGTGACGTCGTCATGCCGGCGAATGTACTTCCAGTCATCCTCGTCGATGTATATCCCGTTAGGACCGCTGCCGCCTTCCAGGTCGATGGCCACATGGGCGCAGACCTGCGGCTTCACACTGGCCAGAATCGGCACGAAGCCCAACTGCAGACTGGTTTCCAGCAGCGCGGTCTGGTTTCGCTCGTCAATGTCCGCCGCCTCATCAAGGTAGTACGGCAAACGAATGCGCCCGGCCAGATCGCGGTCCATCAGGTGCAGCAACAAATACATGTTGGTCAGCGCCTTGATGGTCATGGTCGTACCGTTGGAGGCCGCACCGTCGATGTCGGTGTGAATCACTGGCTGGCCATTGACCTTGGTGATCTCGAACGCCAGTTCAAACAAATCCTTGAGGCCCAGCTGGTTGTGGTTGGCGGCCACCAGACGTGCCAGGTACTCCTTGGCCTCTTCGTTCTTGTTGTCCTGCTCGGCACTCTGGCTGAGGTCGAACACCGACAGCGTTTCGCCTTCTTCATACTGCCCGGCGCTGTGGATAATCTGGTCGATGTGCTTGAGCGCTTCCTTGTTCGGGGCCAGCACAATGCGGAAGCTCTGCAGGTTCGATACCTGGCGCTTGTTGATCTCCCGGTTGAACAGCGCCAACTGGTGCTCAAGGCTGTCGTAGTCGCTGCGAATGTTACGCAGTGTCCGGGCGATGTCCGTGACGGCCGCGCGACGTGCCTTGCCCAGCGTCAGCGCTTCTTCAGTGCGGTGCGCATAGGCGTTGATCAACAGTTGCAGGCGGCGCTCCATGTCGTCTTCGCTGTCGAACTTGGCCACGCCCTTGAGGCGCACTTGCGCATACAAGGCTTCGATCTGGCCGTCGCAGCGCAGCAGGCCTTGCCAGGTGTCCTGATAGTCGTTGAGCAACGGCAGCAGGTTGTCCATCGAATCATCGACCGGGTCCATGAACGGCGTACCGAACGGCAGGTCGGCCGGCAACAATTGGCGCCGACGCAGGCTGTCATCCAGCGTGCGCTGTTTGGCTTCCATGTCGCCCAACTGGCGCGCGACCAACTGCAGCTTGGCCGACAGTTGTTGCACGCGCTCGGTGAAGGCATCGCTGGAGCGCTTCAGTTCATCTTGCGCAGCTTCGGCCTGGGCCAGCAGCTCCATTTTTTCGCCTTCTTCGGCGCTCAAGGTTTGCGCGCGACGGAAGTCTTCCAGCGCCTTCTGTGCGTCCAGCACTTGTTGATAAAGCGACTCGGCTTCGCTCTTGCTCGCGGCCCGGTCGGAGGTCACGGCCTGCTGGGTTTTCAGTTGCTTGAGTTCTTTGTCCAGGCGCTCTTTCTGGTCACGCAATGCAGCGCGGTCAGCCAGGGCTTGCAAGGCTGGCGGCTCGATATGGCTGAGGTCGATAGACAAGCCCGGCGCTTCGAAACGCTCGCCTTTAAAGCCATCGAGGATCGCTTCCAGGGATTTGACCCACGCGTCGCCATCTTCCAGCGCAATCCCTTGCTCGCCCAGTGGCAAGCTGAACAGGGCGCTGTTGAACAGGCGCATCAGGCGCTCAACATCCTGTTGCGAAAACTCTTCGCGCAGGCGGGCGTAGCTGTTGTTGTCCGCATGGTCGAGCTGCTGCTTGACCGATTTGAGGCGCTTTTCCAGATCGCGAACACGTTCGTCCAGATCCTCGGCACTGAACTGTCGCGACTGGGCCAGGGCACCAGCCAGTTCGTCGTGAGCATCCTTGGCTGCCAGCAATTGCTGCTCCAGCACCTTCACGTCGTCCACCAGGGCAAAGCGATGCTTGAGCACCGACAACTCGCCCAGCCAACGCTGAATACCGGTGATTTCACGTTCCAGGCGCATCAACTCCTGAGTGCTGCTGCGCTGATCGTTTTGCAAGCTGTCTTGTTCGTTGCGGTAGTGCTCGGACTGAATCAGCAACTCTTCCTTGCGCGCCCCGGCATAGTCCTGCCAGGTGCCCAGCAACGAATCGAGCAGCGGCGACAGGCGATGCAGCTTGCCGCGCAACAGGTCGCGCTGGCGCACACCGGCAGCCAATGACTCGACCAACGGCCCGGCACCGACCAGTGCGTTGTAATCCTGCTCCATGCGTCTTACATCGCGGAAGGCTTCTTCGCACGCAGCGATGTAATCCACGCTGCCCGAACGCAGGCTGTGTTCAAACGCATCCAGAAACAATTGCTTGAGTTTGGCGGCGGTAATTTCGCGCATGTGCAGCAGGTTGATAAACAGTGCGCGGAAGGTTTTCAGGCTTTGCTCGCTGGTGGAGCGCAGCGGGATCAGCGTCAGGTCCAGCGGAATCGAGGTGTGCCCACCGACCAACAGGCGGCGCAGTTCATCGGGCTTGAGTTCGTAAGCTTTCAGGCCATTGCGCTCAAGGTTGCTGAACAGCTCTTTTTGCCGCAGGCAGGTGTCTTCTTTCTGGTAATGGGCCAGATCGAGCTTGCCGGCATAGGCGAAAAACTGGTGGCCGAAACCGCCACCGGGGCCGCGTCCGACCACACCGATCACGTGCGGGCCGTGGGGCAGCGACACTTCGACGAGGATGTAGCTGGTGTCTGAGGCGAAATAGAAGCGCCGCGATTGTTCGAGGCTGTACTTGCCGAAGCTCATGTCTGACATGCGTGCCAGAATCGGGAACTGCAAGGCGTTGATCGAAGCTGATTTACCGAGGTTGTTGGCCCCGTACACCGACAGCGGGTGTTCCAGCGGGAACAGCCCCAGGCTGTAACCGGCGGTATTCAGCAGGGCGAAGCGGCGAATTCCGTAGCGTTCCTGGCTCATGCATCCAACTCCTGTTGCTCATCGGCAATGGCCCGGGCCAATGCCGCTTCTTCGTCTTCTTCCTCAGCGTCGGCTTCGTCGTCGACCAATACGGGTGTGGGCAGCGGCAAGATGCTGTTCAGGCTGGCAGCTAGATCGCGGTCCTGTTGCACCGACAGGCACACGTCGAGGAACCGGTGCATCGGCGGCAGAAAACGGTAGATACCGTTGTCTTCGCTGGCAAATCCGAGTTGGGTCATGCGCCGCATGATTTTTTCTTCTAGCTCGTCCTGGGTCGTCACTTCGGCCTGCACAAACAGGTCTCGGTACTTTTCCAGCAGCGAGGGCAATTCATCGCGGCCCAGGCTGCCGCCATCGAGCACGGCAATCGGGTCACGGCCTTGGTCGGCCAGATGTTCGACGAGGATAAAGGTGAACAGCGCCAGGCGTTGTGCGGTCTTGTTCACTTGCGCCGAGGCAATGGCGGTGTCGGGCACGAAATAATAAAAACCGCGGGTGTCGCACACCAGTTCAAACCCCAGCGCCTTGAACAGCGCGCGATACTGGTCCTGAAAGTTCGACAGTTGCGCGTACAGCTCCGGGTCGCGGCGGCTGACGTGATAACCCTTGAACAGCTCGCGAAAGATCGGCGCCAGTTGGGACAGTTCAGAAAGATCAAGATGCATGGAGAGGGCTCGCAGAAGTCTCGCTCGCTTCATCGCTGCGTGAAAGCAGGGCGAAGGAGCGCAGGCTGACCAGATGTTCGTGGGTGCGGTATTCGCGGCGCTCAAGGCGTTCGCGCACGAAGCGTTTTTCGCGCGACAGGCGCGAGAACCAATACAGCAATTCGTCGGTGTCGCCGTTGGGCTCCTGATCCAGCAGCCAACCCATCAGGTCCGGCATGGGCAGTGCGTCGCTGCAGCGGTCGAGCATTTCCTTGACCGTGCGCGGGGCCTTGGGCGTTTCGCCGCGATGCGCCTTGTGGGCCTTGGGGAAGCGTGCTGGCTTGGGCTCAAAACGTGCCAGCGCGTAGACATACGCCTCCACCTGGCTGGCACTGCCCAAAAAGGTGCTTTGCGGGCGGGTAAACATCGGCATTGCCGCTTGCGGCACCGCGTCCAGCCCTTTACGGCGGATGGCCGCCAGCGCCAGCGCGGCGCCACGGGTGACCGCGTTGTGCCGTCGTGCTTCTTCACGCAGCGGCAACAACAGTTCGCGGGCATGGCGCAGCGTCAGCTGAGCGCTGGTCTGCATCTCGAGGATTCGCGCATGGGTGCGCAGCAGCATGTCGTCGTCCACCAGGTGGCCGAGGCGCTGCTGTTCGCTGAGCAGCCGCAGTAGCACGTTCTCGACTTTGCGTACGCCTTGTTCGAAGGCGCCGTCGGCGTTCACCAGTTGAATCATCGGTTCGACGTATTCGTCCCACGTCGCCAGCACTTCGGCGTAACGCTGACGCAGGGGGATCTGCCGGTCGCTGGTCTTGGCCCGTTCGGCCACGGCCACCAGCGCCTGTTCGTCATTGGCGAGTTTTTTCAAGACATCGCGCACGCGCATGTCGAGCAAACGCAGTTGGCGCGCCAGATCATTGCCGTCACGAATGTCGAACGCGTCCTGAATGTAACCGGCCAGCCGCTCCAGATGGCGCAAGTAGGCTTCGATTTCCAGACACAACCCGAGGCGGTGTTCGCGGCGCAAATAGGCCAGGAAGTCATGGATTTGCGCATTCAGCTCAAAGCGGTTCGGGCTCTTGGCCACGGGCACCAGAATATCCAGGCGGATCCAGTTGTCGAGCACGTTGGTGATGTCTTGCGGGGTGCTGTCCAACTGGCTGGCGGCTAATTGCAGGCGCAACTCGCTCAGGCTCAAAGTGCCTTGGTCGAAGTGTTCACACAAAGGCTCAAGGAGTGCCCAGTGTTCGGCGAGGGCACGTAAAACGCGCTTGGGTTCGATCATGGGAGGGCCGGTCGATTGCCAATGAAAGGTCGCGATTGTACTGCAACACGGGTTTGAGTCATTACTTGGCGATCAGAGGCGGGATGCGTCAATCAACCGTTGAGCCATCAACAGCAGGCCAGAAGGGCAGAAGGGCGGTAGAATCGCCCATCTTTAGTTATCCACAGATGGCCGACCCTTGTTGAACGAGTCCCGCCGCCGCTCCTATCTGACTGCCATGCAGGTGGTCAGCTGGGTACCGCGCACCGAGCTGCCGTTTGCCGCCCCTTCGCGGCCCGAGCTGCTGGTGCTTCCCGAACCGCCTATCGTGCCTGAAATCATCAGGCCTTCGGTCAAGCCCGCGGCTGCGCCGAGCAAGCCACCTGAGCGGCCAAAAATCGAAGTGCCAAGGCCATCGGTCACACCGCGAGCTGCCAGTAAACCGGTGATTGAGGCTGAAGCGGCGCCAGCGCCGGTCAAGGCGGCTCCGGTTCCACCGCCACGTTTTGCCTTGCAGCTACTGCGCGCCGGTCGCTGCTGGGTGCTGGTGGAGTTACCCACAGGCGGCGCCTTCCAGAGCCGTGACCCGGCTTATTTATTGTTAAAAGATATGTTGCGGGCAGCTGGCCTGCCCGACAGCCCACAAATCATCGGTGAGCCGGTGCGCTGGCCGTTGCTGCGGCGCGGCAACGTTGACCAGGGCCCGGAAGCGGCGCGTGAATTCGTCCAAGGGTTTGTCATGGCCCGTCTTGAAGAGGCCGACAGTGCCTGCTTATGGCTGGTTGGTCTGCCAGCCCTGCGGTTTGCCGGTGATGTGGACGCCGAAGCCTTCAACACTGAACTTGAAATCGAAGGGCTGGGCAGTGCGTGGGCGCTGCCGGGCCTGGAACTCTTAATGGAAGAGCCACACCGCAAAGCGGATGTGTGGCAAGCCATGCGCCGGCTGATGGTGCGCTGGAAACACAACGATGAGTGACGCTGTAAGCTTCCGCGAGATGACCGAAGCGGACCTAGATGCTGTTTTAAAAATCGAATACGCGGCCTTCACCCATCCCTGGACGCGCGGCATCTTTCTAGACGGGCTGGGCAAATATCACATATGGCTGATGTTTGAGGGGGAACAGCAAGTGGGCCATGGCGTGGTGCAAATCATTCTGGATGAAGCGCACCTGCTCAACATCACCGTTAAGCCAGAAAACCAGGGCCGTGGCCTGGGGCTCAAATTGCTTGAGCACCTGATGTCTATTGCCTACCAGCATGAAGCCCGCGAATGCTTCCTCGAATTGCGTGACAGCAACACGGCTGCCTTCAAGCTTTACGAGCGCTACGGCTTCAACGAAATCGGCCGCCGCCGCGACTACTACCCGGCCGTGGGCGGGCGCGAAGACGCGGTGGTTATGGCCTGTACGTTGGTTGACTGAATAAACCCTCACCCGGAGGGAGAGGGCGCGTTACCGAGGTGCTCTCAGGTTCAGCAACAAGAGTTCAGGTTGCGGATGTTATTCAGCATCCCCCAATCAGTCCCCTCTCCCTCCGGGAGAGGGTTAAGGTGAGGGGCTTTTAACGCTTACGCCCCACCGGATCAATATCCGCCAACTCCGCTTCATCCAGCCCTTTACCGGCGCCGATCTCATCCTCATCAACCAAGCGCAACTCTTGGTCTGCCGCATCATCGTTGCCTTGGGCTGCTTCCTTGGCATCGCGGGCGCCGTCTTCGCGGATGAGCATTTCCTGCTCCAGATCATCATCGTCAAAGTCGGCATCCAGATCTTCATCCGGCATGGCCGCGCCGCTTAGCCCGGCGCGCCGCGCCGACTTGCCAGCCACGTGTTTGGCACGTTCTTCGTCAGTAAACAGATCACTGATGCTCTCGTGAACTTCGTCATCCTCAAAGTCCAGCGGCTCCACCGAACCCGAGCGGTCCTCCAGATCGTCTATCTCTGCAGGTTGTTCGGCTCCATACGGGCGACGTGAATCAGACATGGTAATTCCTCATACTGTGGGCTCTTCTACGATGGACTGTAGCCACGGTTTAAGATTCCACCCAACGGACCGGCGGATTTAAGCGCAGATTCCACGTGACCCCGATCTGCGGTCCGCAGTCATAGTGTGCGCATCAACTCTCGAGGGTTTACCGCATGAACGAACTACAAGATCTGATTGATAACAACGAGCGCTGGGCCGATGCGATCAAGCAGGAGGATCCTGATTTCTTCGCCAAGTTGGCCCGCCAGCAAACGCCGGAATACCTGTGGATTGGTTGTTCGGATGCTCGCGTACCGGCCAACGAGATCGTCGGCATGCTGCCCGGTGACCTGTTTGTGCACCGTAACGTGGCCAACGTCGTGCTGCACACCGACCTCAACTGCCTGTCAGTGATTCAGTACGCAGTCGATGTATTGAAGGTCAAACACATTCTGGTCACCGGCCACTACGGCTGTGGCGGCGTCCGCGCATCGATGCAGAACCAGCAATATGGCCTGATTGATGGCTGGTTGCGCTCGATTCGCGACCTGTACTACGAAAACCGCGACCTACTGGCACAACTGCCCACCGAAGAAGAGCGCGTTGACCGCCTGTGCGAGTTGAACGTGATCCAGCAAGTGGCCAACGTGGGTCACACCACCATTGTGCAAAATGCCTGGCATCGCGGGCAGAAGCTGTCGGTACATGGTTGCATCTATGGCATCAAAGACGGCCGTTGGAAAAGCCTCGACACCACCATCAGCGGTCTGGACCAACTGCCTGCGCAGTACCGCCTGCGCCCGCTGACCCCGACCTGACACCCTCTGTAGGAGCGAGCTTGCCTCGCGATCTTTTGACCTTCCAAAAGGCCGCGAACAAGCCCGCTCTCAGTGGTTACGGCATCACGGGCGGCGTGTAGGTCAGTGTTGTCCCCAGCGCCCACAGCAGCACCAGCACCAGCGGTGTATGCACCAGTAACTGCACAAACGAAAAGCCGATCAAGTCACGCGCCTTCAACCCCAGCACGCCCAGCAGCGGCAGCATGTAGAACGGGTTGATCAGGTTCGGCAAGGCTTCGGCGGCGTTGTAGATCTGCACTGCCCAACCCAGGTGATATTGCAGGTCATTGGCGACTTGCATCACGTAAGGCGCCTCAATAATCCATTTGCCTCCGCCCGACGGAATAAAGAAGCCCAGGATCGCCGAGTACACGCCCATCAGCACCGCGTAGGTGTCGTGGGAGGCAATCTGCACGAAGAAGGTCGAGATGTGGTGCGCCAGGGTTTGCCCGTCCACGCCTTTGACCACGGTCATCAATGCGGCAATTGAGCCGTACAGCGGGAACTGGATCATTACCCCGGTGGTGGTCGGTACGGCGCTGGCCACGGCATTCAGAAAGCTGCGCGGGCGCCAGTGCAGCAGGGCACCGAGCATCAGGAACAGAAAGTTGTAAGTGTTCAGGCCCGAAATGGCGTTGATAGCCGGTTTGGTCGAGAACTCGTGAAACAGCCAGCCGGCCGCCAACAGCACCAGCAAAATAGTCAGCAACGGGCTGTATTCCAGCCATTCGCCAGGGCGTGTGCGCGGCGGCAGTTTCGGTGTGTTGAAGCTTGGGTCCACCCCGCATGCCTCGGCGTCGCGGGCCGAATCCGGGCCAGGAGCGGTGGCGTACGCGACGATCAACGACACCACCACCAACGCTGCCAGCATCACCCCGGACTGCCACAGAAAGATGGTTTCAGTGAACGGGATCACCCCGGTAATCGCCAGAATCGAAGGCGGCAGGCTGGCCGGGTTGGCCTGTAATTGCGCTGCCGACGATGACAAGCCCAGCGCCCAAACAGCGCCCAGCCCCAGGTAGGCAGCAGCCCCGGCAGCACGGTAATCCATGCGCAGGTTGGTGCGACGGGCCAGGGCGCGCACCAGCAGCCCGCCAAACACCAGGGACAAGCCCCAGTTGAGCAGGGACGCAACCATGGAAATCAGCGCCACCCAGCACACCGCCTGGCGACCGTTTTTGGGCACGCGGGCCAGTTTGTCGATCAGTTTTACAGCCGGCGGCGAACTGGCGACGACGTAGCCGCCAATCACCACGAAGGCCATTTGCATGGTGAACGGGATCAGGCTCCAGAACCCGTCACCAAATGCCATGGCGGCATCGGTGGGTTTGGCGCCCATAAACAGGGTGGCGAGCGCGACAACGATCACCGCAACGGCGGCAAACACCCAGGAATCGGGGAACCAGCGTTCGGCAAAGTTGGAGCAGCGCAGGGCAAAGCGGGCAGAGCGGCTGTCTGTGATCTCAGCGGCCATGGGGATACCTCGAATTTCTTATGATTATTGGATGCCCACTCTCAGTGCGAGCGCTCAGGTACGCGGCTTTGCAGTGGGCTGGCGGGTACATTAAATGAATTTCATGAAATTTCCGATGGGCTGACTTTTGAACTCTGTCTCAGCGTCTACAGTCACTGCTTGTAAGCGACACGCCTGTCGCTTGGTAACGACCTGACAACATGGAGTTGAATATGAAAGAGCACACGTGTGATTGTCCGAGTTGTAACTGCAAAGTCGGTAGCCACGGGATCGAGCGCGATGGCAAGCATTACTGCTGCCAGGCCTGTGCCGACCATCACCCCAAAGGCCAGGCGTGCAGCACCTCCAGCGGCTGCCACTGTGGCGATAAAGCCAAGTAACGCTTAGCGCCCCTACGCGCAGCCTCGTGCTGCGCGTTCCTGCATAGCCCGTTGCCATGATCTGGCGGGTTCAGCGTGCGTAAGAAAAATGTTTGTCGAGTGACGGATAAAGGACTCGAGGTAGTAAACTCTGGGCTTTCCTGAAGGAGTTTCTATGAGTCTTTACCAGCCTGGCATCCTTGCCAAACCCGTGCCGGCACAGGCGCGCTACATGTTTTTCGCCCTCAAGTCTGTAGAAGCACTGCCGGCTGCACTCGACACCCTGTCGCAGTGGGTAGACGGCAAAAGCGTGGTAGCAGGCTTGGGTTCGCCGCTGGTACTGGCCTTGGGCGCGAAAGTCCCAGGCTTGCGGGTGTTTCCGGCACTCAACGCTGTGGTGGAAAACCCGTCGACCCAACACGCCCTGTGGCTGTGGTTGTGGGGTGATGATCGCGGTGAGTTGTTGCACCGCAGCCAGGCGATTGAAACGGCGCTGGCGCCGGCATTCAATGTGCTCCAAGTGACCGAAGGGTTCCTCTACAACACCGATCGCGACCTGACCGGCTATGAAGACGGCACCGAAAATCCGGTGGACCAGGCAGCCATTGACGCCGCCATCGTCACCGGCGCCGGGCCAGGGCTGGACGGAGGCGCTTTTGTTGCCGTGCAACAGTGGCAGCACGACCTCAATGGCTTTGCCGCCCGCCCGCAGGCCGAACAAGACAACATGATCGGCCGCCGTAAAAGCGACAACGAAGAACTGGACGACGCGCCAGAGTCGGCCCACGTCAAACGCACCGCCCAAGAAAGCTTCTCGCCTGAGGCCTTCACCGTGCGCCGCTCCATGCCGTGGACTGAAAACGGCAAGTCGGGGCTGATGTTCGTATCCTTCAGCCGCGCCTTGAGCGCTTTCGAAGTGCAACTGCGCCGCATGAGCGGCATGGAAGACGGCATCGTAGACGCCCTCTACAGCTTCAGCCGGCCATTGAACGGTGGCTACTACTGGTGCCCGCCGCTCAAGGACGGTCGCCTGGATTTGAGCGCGCTGCGCCCGGCTTGAATCCTGCAGTACTGACGGGTGCCGCCGCCTTGTGTTGCCCGTCAGTGACTCCAGAGAGTCAGGTTTTAGGAATCGTCTGATTATTTTGGGTCTTTTTGCCGCTTAGGCTGGCGGGATGAACTCGACTCCTCAAGCTGCCCGAAAACTGCTCCATTTATTTGCCTCAGGCCTGATCATCGCGGTCGTTGCCGGCTCGTTTATCTATTTGCGCTCGGTGTTTAACGACGAAGTCTCCAAGCGCCGCAGTTTTATGAACGAGGCGGTGTTCAATGCCCAGGATTTTTTTGTCAGCCGCCAGACATTACTCAAGAGTCTGGTGCTGGCGGCGGTGCCTGACAGCACCGGGCACGACGCCTTCATCACGATTGATCCTGAAGAAGAGACGAACATTCGTCTGGGCAACGAGACAGATCGCTGGAGCCTGTGGCTGACCCAGCGAATGATGGAGTATTTGCGCGAGAGCAAAGTCAGCCTGTTGTACGTCCCGCAAACAGAGGAGCCCAAGGTGGTTCGTCTGTTTGATGCTTCCAGCCATCTGGAGCCGGTGCCCAAGGCGGTTTTGCAACGTTTGGTGGATGAAGGCAGCAAGTGGTACACGTTCAGCGATGATTTGTGGCTGACCGATAGAAAAATCCTGGACTCGTCCTTTTATCTGTTTACCCGGCTGGATACCCGTAACCTGACCTCCGGTTGGATGGGCATTGAGGTTGAGGCTCCGGACCTGGTGGCCGCCTTGCGCAGTGACAGCGCTGGGGATTTCATGTTGCTGGACGGCCAAGGGCAAATCATTTTCACCAATGCCGTTCAATCCCCCTTGGTAGAAGCGTTGCCCTCGCTGGCGCCTAAAAACTCGTTCGGCTTTATTGGGCGCGGCTGGCTACCGGACAGCCTGGCGATCCGAAAAAAGCTCGGCTATTCCAGCTGGCAAATCATTTATGCCGTCGATATTCATTCGCTACTGCCTGTGCTGGTCTGGCCGTTGCTGGGCTGTGTGCTGCTGCTGATTGGCGTGTGCATCGGTTTGCGCCTGCTTATCAAGCGTATCGACAAACGCCTGATCACACCGGGTGAAAACCGCATTCAGGCCTTGGTTGAAAGTGAGGCGTTCAACCGCGCGGTGCTGCAGGTCGCTCCAGTGGCGTTATGCGTGATCCGCCGTACCGATGGCACCGTGGTACTGGAAAACTCTCTGTCGCAACAGTGGTTGGGCAACAGCCGAGAGCGCAGCAAGTTGTGCCATGGCTGGATTTACCGCGCGTTTGATCAGCGCGACGTGAGCAGCAGCGATGAGGTGGAGATGGAAGATGGCCGCCTCCTGTACCTCGCGTTTGCCCCGACCCGTTACAACGGCCAGGACGTGTTGATTTGCGCGTTCAGTGACATCAGTGCGCGCAAGCAGATCGAAGTGACGCTGGAACGTGCCCGGCAGTTGGCTGATCGGGCCAATGAGGCCAAGACGTTGTTTCTGGCGACCATGAGCCATGAAATCCGCACGCCGCTGTACGGTGTGTTAGGTACGCTCGAGTTGCTGGCTCGTACGCAGCTCAATGAACAGCAGGATAACTACCTGAAAGCCATCGAGCGGTCTTCCGGCAATTTACTGCAACTGATTTGCGACGTGCTGGATGTGTCGCGTATTGAAGCGGGTCAACTGCAACTGGAACTCAACACCTTCAGCCCCATGGAACTGATCGAAGAAGTGGTCCAGGGCTATAGCGGTGCCGCACAAGCCAAGGGCTTGCAGCTGTTTGCACTGATTGATTCAACCGTGCCCGAATGGCTCATCGGGGATGTCACCCGTATCCGCCAGATCCTCAATAACCTGCTCAATAATGCGCTGAAATTTACCGATAACGGCAAAATCGTCCTGCGGCTCAAGTTGGACAGCCGCGACGATGAACGCGTGCTCCTGCACTGGCAGGTGTCAGACACTGGCAAAGGCATTGCCCATGAAGAACAGGCTCGGTTGTTCGAGCCTTTTTACCAAGTCGAGTCCGCTAAAAATGTCGTGGCCGGCACCGGCCTGGGCCTATCGATCTGCAAGCGCCTCATGCACTTGATGAACGGCAGCATGCGGCTGGTCAGTGAGCCGGGGTTGGGCAGCAGCTTTACCCTGCATTTACCGCTGGAGCAAGTGCGCGACGCCGAGCATGTGAGTCCGTTGGGCGAACTGGCGCCTACGCTGGTGTATGTGGTGTCACCTTTGCGTGAGCTAGCCGAGTGTTATTGCGGCTGGTTGCGTCGCTGGGGCGCACGTGCCCATTTGGGCGCGCCCAGGCCGGGTGAGGTCATTGAAGGTGCCGTATTGCTTGAGCTACACCCAGGTGCTGTCCAACAGGTACTGGAGCCCGAATGGCCGGGCCCGGTGGTGGTGGCTGCCAGTGACCTGTCAGCGACGGCAAACGCATCCGATACCGGTTGGCAGGCTGATCTGAACAGCTTGCGGGACGTCCATCGTGCGCTGTCCAAGGCCCAGGGCGCGAGAGCCGAAACGCTGCTAGAGGCCGGCGTTGCCAAGCAGGAACTCAAACTGAATTTGAGCATTCTGGTGGCTGAAGACAACGTGATCAATCAACTGATTTTGCGTGATCAACTGGAAGAACTTGGCTGCACCGTGACCTTGGCCAGTGATGGCCTGCAGGCCCTGGAGTTGTGGCAAGCAACCCCGTTCGACCTGTTACTGACGGACGTCAACATGCCGAGAATGAACGGCTACGAATTGGCGGCCCAGCTACGCGCCATGAATGTGACAAAGCCCATTATCGGTGCCACGGCCAATGCCATGCGCGATGAGGGCGAGCGCTGCCTGAGCGCGGGGATGAATCACTGTTTGATCAAGCCTTTTACGCTGCACACCTTGTACAACTGTCTTCAGCACTTCTAAAGGAGGGTCCAGTGAAGCCCTATCGTGTCTTGGTCGTTGAGGATCACCCTTTTCAGCATGAGTATTTGCTGAATGTATTCAGTGAGGCGGGCGGCTTTACGGTGGATACCGTATGGGATGGCGATGAGGCGTTGGAGTGCCTGACGCGCCATGACTATGACCTGCTACTCACTGATTTACTGATGCCCGTCATGGATGGTGTGCAACTGATCCAAAAAATTGCCGCGTTAAAAAAACGCCCGGCGTTGGCGCTGATGAGTGCCTCATCACGCCGCATGTTGATCAGCGCTGGGCTGGTGGCTAAAAACCTGGGCATGTCGGTGGTGGGTCTGATTTCCAAGCCGGTCGAGTTAAATGCCGTGATGCGCTTGAAAGAGCGGATGGCAGTTTATTGCTCGAGTGGGGTGACAGACCCGGCGCTGACAATCGAAGTCGACCCGCTCAGCATCGTGCGGGCGATGGAAAACGGTCAGATCCAGGCCTGGTTCCAGCCTAAAAAGTCATTGCGCAACGGCAATATTCTCAGCGCCGAGGCGCTGGTGCGTTGGGTACATCCCGAAGCCGGTACCTTGCTGCCCAAAGACTTCCTGTCGTTGCTGATAAAGCAGGGGCTGGAAGAACGCCTGTTATGGCTGATGATGGAGCAAACCTTGCACGCGCAAAAAAAGTGGCGAGGCCAAGGGTGGGATATTCCTGTCTCCATCAATTTGCCCACGCATTTGCTGGACAACCACCAATTGGCTGATCGCTTGCGTGATTACGTAGTGGCCGAAGGCGGGGAGCCGCGCAGCATTGTGTTTGAGTTGATGGAGAGCTCGATCACCCAGGAACTCAGCAATTATTACGCTGGGGCTTGCCGCCTGCGGATGATGGGGTTTGGCTTGGCTCAGGACGATTTCGGCCAAGGGTTCAGTTCTTACTTCAACCTGGTATCAACGCCTTTCAGTGAGCTCAAGATCGACCGTTCTCTGGTGCATGGCTGTGTCGAAAATGAAAACCTCGCCTCAGCCCTGAGCAGCCTGGTGGAACTGAGCCGCAAGCTGGGCCTGACGGTGGTTGCCGAAGGCGTTGAAACCCAGGCGGAGCTGGCTTTCTTGCGCCGCATTGGCTGTGATCAAGCCCAAGGCTTCCTGATTTGCGCAGCCGTGTCACCCACGGACTTTGGAACTCTTTTATCGGAGGATAGCTCCAAGCCATCATGGGAGTGATACGGCATCAAGGTTGAAGAGCCGTCTGCACGACTCAATTTTTTATTCTTTGAAGCAACGCATTTGCGGTTCCTGGAGGCCACCAGGCGCAGCCTGCTCCAGCCTTTTTACGGGCTGCAAAGCCAGGCTCGCCTTGCCGTCGATGCACTCCAGATTTTTGATCTGTACTTCTGTTTATGCCCTGTTCAGTGGGAGCCAGGTCAGTCGGGCGAACATTGGCCAAACCTTGAAGACACTCAGCGGTAGACAGACCCTAGCAGTGCGTCATTAATTTGGAGCCAGGCAATGCATGAAATAAAGACCGTAATTGCCGATGACCACCCGGTGGTGTTAGTGGGGCTGCGGGAAGTGATCCAGCGCGATGAGCGATTTGAGCTGATCGGCGAGGCCGTCAGCTCATCGCAGTTGATTGAGCTATTGACGTCGGGTCAGCCAGATCTAGTCATTACCGACTTCAATATGCCCGGTGATGACACCTATGGTGATGGCCTCAAACTGATCGAATACATCATCGAACACTTTCCGTTAGTGAAAGTCCTGGTGCTGACCATGGTCAGCAATCAGTTGATCATTTCACGCTTGCTGGAAATGGGCGTGGTCGGGGTGATTGCCAAGCATCATATTCACCAGGAAATTGGCAAGGCGCTGAACGCGCTGGCCAATAATCGGCCCTATGCCGCACCGGCGGTGGATGCCATCTCTGTGCTCACTAACCCCAAAGTGATTGACGAGCGTTTCTCCAACCTTTCACCCCGCGAGGTTGAAGTACTGCGGTTATTTGTAGCCGGCAGCAGCGTGAGTGAAATCGCCCGGCTGTTGAACCGCAGTGTCAAAACCGTGAGCACGCAAAAGGTCGCTGCGATGCACAAGCTTGAAGTGCTCACCGACCACGCGTTACTCACCTACTGTATAAAGGCCGACCCCTTCGAATCATAAAAACTCAGTCAGAGCCTTCGCAGTAACCCGCATTTAAGGACAGGAGTCACATAAGTCATGCCCCAAATGAGAGTCTTGCTGGCCGACGATCACCCGATTGTGTTGATGGGGGTGCGCGAAATCATTGAGCGTGACCCACGTTTCAAGGTCGTGGGCGAGGCCATGAATTCATCGGAGTTGATGACCCTGGTGTCGCAGTTACATCCGGACGTGATCATTACCGATTACAACATGCCGGGAGACGAGCAATACGGTGATGGCACCCGGATGGTGGAGTACCTGCGTCGACATTTCCCTGAGCCGCGGGTGTTAATCCTGACGGTGATTTCCAACCCACAGATTGTGACCTGGCTGTACGAACTGGGGATCAGCGGCGTGATTTCCAAGAACGCTGGGCTGGAGCAGATCCTGGTGGCATTGGATGCGTTCTATCGAGAAGGGCATTACCAGCATGACTCGCTGGAAGGGGCGACGAGTGTCGAGATGGATGGTATCTCGCAGAAGTTGAGTCAGCTCTCGGTCAAGGAGTTTGAAGTCTTGCGCCTGTTTGCTTCCGGCATGAGCGTGAGTGATGTGGCACAGAGTCTGAATCGCAGTATCAAAACCATCAGCACCCTGAAAATTTCAGGCATGCGCAAACTGGATGTCGACAGTGATCAGGCGTTGTTGATCCTGTGTATCAAGGCCAATCTGTTTGCCTGATTGGCCTTGATTACAGGTAGTTCATTTCCAGCAACAGCGTTGAGCTGTAGCTGCCGATGGCTGGCAGTTCTTGCCCGGTTTTCACTGGCCTCACCGATAGCTTGAGCTTTAACAACGTGGCTTCGATGGGGAAGATCAGTTGTTCGCCGAGCTTCAAATCGACGTTTTTCTCGACAGTCGTCATGTCGCTCAGGCGGGTTTTCAACCCAAGCTTATCCAGCGACGTGCGTAGGGTGCTGGTGTCAAACGCGCCATTGCCAGCGCTAAAACGCAGGTGCACAAAACTGCCTTTGGTACAGGTGAAGTCGAGGTCTACATCGGTCCATTCGCTGATGTCTGCGCGCAACGAATTAAGGTTTACCTTGGGGATGCTGACGCTTTGTGAGGCCGGGAAGTTGGCCGTGCAGGGCGGTTTGATCAGCGTGCCCTTGATATCCAGCGAAGGAGCATCTGCCGCACAACTGGCACTGCTCAAGCTCAAGAAGAATGCCGTCAACAGTGCGGTCCACAGAAAGGTTCGAGCGATCATGGGCATGTCACAAGTAGTCGATATTGATAACAGCAGAGGCCGTAAAATCACCTTCTGACAATGTGCCTTGTGAGACGAGCTTGGCCTTCATGCTCAGGTCTACCGCGCCGTTGAGGTTGGTCACGTTTCGCTTGGTTCCCTTGATGTTGATGATCGTGCTGTCACTTTTCCAGAACAGTGAATAACCCAGGTTTGTCCTGCCGGCAGAGGCCACGGTGTCCGACAGGGCAGAGGAGGCCGTGACACTGATATTGAGTACCGAGTTTGGCGGGCAGGTCATGGTCACCGGCACATCGATTTGCGCAGCAGTGCTTACCTGGTCATAACGCAGGGTGCCGAAATCAGCGGTCAGCACTTTATTGCTGGTCAGCGTGCAAGGTGGGCGAATCAACGTACCTTTGACCGTGAGTGTGCTGCTGTCACTGGCCGCAAAAGCGTTGCCGGAAATGACGATGCCCAGCAATGAAAGGGCTAAGAGCTGTTTGTTCATGTTCGGTTCCTATAGCGGGTCGTTAGGCAGAATTGGCGAGCGAAGTGCTGTCACAGGTATTCGATACTGAGCACCGCTGAACTGCTGAAAGTGCCTTCGGTAACAGGCCCCCATGCGAGCAGTTTGATTTTCATGCTCAGGTCTACAGTGCCGCTTTGGTTGGTCAGGCTGCGCTTGGTGCCGCTGAGATCAAGCAAGCTGTTATCGCTTTTGAGATACATGGAGTAGGCCAGGTAATCTCTGCCTGCAAATGCCCGGGTTGTAGAGCCTGTAACAAGTGCGCTTGCCTTAAGGCTGACGCTCAGAGAGGAGTTCGGCGGGCACGTCAGGGTGACCGGTAGATCAATCATTTCGGCAGCGTCGATTTGGTCGTAGCGCAAGGTGCCAAAGTTGGCGGTCAGGGTCTTGCTGCTGCTCATCGTGCAGGGTGGGCGTGTCAGCGTGCCGCTGACATTGATAGTCACGGTATCGGTAATGGCATTGGCCGATGTGCAGGCCAGGCCAGCCATCAGTGCTGCGGCCAGCGATAAGCGTAATGTCATGGTCGAGCTCCTGTGCCTGATCAGAGATAGGTGATGTTGAGTGTGTATTGACTGGTGAAACTGCCGGTGGGCGAAACGCTGGTACTCAAACGCGGGCGAAATCCGAGCCCGATGGTATTGGCCCCGGTTTTCAGGGTTAACGAACGTGGGCTACTGAACGTCACGGCAGTACCGTCATCGGCCCAGGTGGCGGCCATCGACAAGCCGGCCAATGTGGTGGCAGAAACTCCAGTACTACCGCTGATTGCCGCTTGGGTCGGCACTAGAGTGGCTGTAACTTGCGTGCCTTTGGTGCAGTTCATCGTGACATTGGCCACTTGCTGGTTGGTAGCAAAGTCATTGCTACTCAACGTGCCGAACGACAGGTTCATAGTTTTGGCTGAACTCAACGTGCAAGGGGGCTGAGACACGGTGTATTTGATAATGACGGCCGAAATTATGTCCGAGTAGGTTTCCCAGCCCACAGCTGTGACGTACATATTGAAAGTCACGGTGTAATTGCCCGGAGTGGTCCCTGCTTGACCTGTTACTTGCACTTCATATGGAAACGAAGCATTTAGATTAAGAGGGACGCAACTACCCGATAGACAGGCTGAGCTAATTGTTCCCATCCCATCACTGCCCAGGTAATCGCCGCTGGAGGTTTCTTTCGCTAAGTAGGTGTCGCCTTTACCTGTCAGGTATTGCTGCGCAAACGTAAGGCTTGCAGCGATCGGGAATCGGCGTGTGATTCGACAGTTTCCGGTCAGGCTCAATTCAATTTTTTCAGAAGGCGCAACCACTCCTAAATCGACAAGGCCTTGGTTACCCGATGTAGTGCAGCTCACGTTACCGGTGTTAAATGCAAACGCGTGCGGGCTTGCAAAACTCAATAGCAGGCCGATCGACATCAGGATCAGACTGGTCCATTTACAGCGACAGGGTTTAACGTCGAAGTCATTCATCGGATGTCCCTTTTGGGTCTGCCAACTTGGCATCGCAACGCAATTGCAGTTGCCCGATACCCGTGTCGGAAAGGTTGTAGGTACTCAGGTCCAGATCCTTGGCGCACCACGTCTGGCCGTTAACGTTGATTTGCAGGCGTGCCTTGTCGGGCGCACCGGTCATAAATACGCGGCCTTTATCCGCCACCATGGCGCTGCTCAGTAACGAGCCATCCAGCGCAAACAGTTGTGCTTCGGCAGCGAACGGTGCCGGTTTGCCGTTGCTGGACATGACGCTGATCAACAGGCGACGCCCGTTGTGAGTTTCAAAATTGGCCATCACAAAGGCACCGCGGTTGGGCGTTACTTCCTGAACCAGGTTGGCAATATCGGTGTTGTCCGAGAGCGAATCAGTGTTGAGTGATACCTTGTTTTTGCGATAAGGCTGGGCTGACGGAATGATGGTGTAGCCGCTGCCGTTGGTCTTGATCCCGCTTTTGGTCAGTACGCCAACATTGGCAGCGCCAGGTGTGGCGACGATGATGTTGGTCTCGCCCAGTGGCTGGGTGAACATCAGGGTGTCGCGGGTGGCGACTACGCCACCCTCAATCCCGTAATCCATCTGACGGCTGTTTTGATCCTTGTTGTAAGACCCGTGCCAAATAGCGTTGGCGGCGTTGTAACGGGCAGCCACTGAACCACCGAGTACGCGGTCTTCATCACTGATCTGCTGGTTGATACCCAGGGTGTAAGACAACGCGTCATCTTGAAACTGAGAGCCGTTGAATGTCGCATTACGACTGGCATTGCCGGCTGAATCCTGGTTCGTGCTCAGGCCAATCCGACTGCTACTGCCAGGCGTGCCCAGCGGGATGCTCACGCTGAGCGACAGGCTGCGGATGTCGTCGCCAATGCCGCTGTTCTGGGCCAGGCCTACGTTGTATGAAGCGCTGCCGACGCTGAAGCTGTAGCCCACTTGAATCGACGTATTGCTCTGGGCGCGGTTCCAATATTCGTTTTTGGTGACGTTGGCGTACATGCCACCATAACCGCCCAGTTGTTGCGAGACATTGGCGGTAAAGCTGCTTTTCATGTGGCCGCCCAAATAGGGCGAGAAAGCAGTGCTGTTAATGGGGTTAACTGCCTCGTCGACATAGGGGGCCAACGTGTTGTTGGACCGTGCATCAATGGCTTCGTTGAAGCTGTAATAGCCGCTGGTGGAGTAGCGGTACCCCACCAGGCTAAAACTGGTATCGGTCAAGTCGATGGACTTGGAATAACGGAAGCGATACGACTGCCCCGACAGTGTTTTGGAATCAGTGCCCATGTGATCACTGATGGCGTGGGTCACGTCCAGCGAAATGGCGCCGAAACCGGCAAAGTCATGGGCGAACCCCACCAGCGCCGAACGGTACTGATCACTGACGATGGTGCCCCCAAACAAGGTGGTGCCCTCGGTCAGGCCGCGACGGTAGGTGCCTTGAACAAAACTGGGTTTTTGCGAGTTCAACGCGCCGTCTGCCGGGCGATATTGACCGGCTGTCACGGAGTAGCTTTGTTGCCCTTCACGCAGCATGTACGGCACCGACGAGAACGACTGGATATACACTTGGCGCTCGCCATTGGGACCTTCGACGGTGACCTCGATATCGCCGTTGCTGGATGTCGAGTACAAGTCCTTGAGGGCGAATGGGCCGGATGGCACCCACTGTTCACTGATCACGTAACCGCGCTGGCGAAGCGTTACCAGTGAGCGACCGTTGGCCACGCCACGGATCACCGGGGCAAAGTTGCGAGCGTCATCGGGCAGCATGTCCAGATCAGATTCAATACCCACACCGCGGTAGGAGATCGTGTCAAACAGGTCGCTGTCAGTTGAGCTTTCGCCGACCGTGGCGATGGCCATCAAGTTGCCCAGGTCGTGCTGGACATAGGTGTCGACCGATTTCCAGCTACCTTCGACGTTGGTGCTTTTTTGCCAGGTCGAGAAGTTGCGAAAACGCCAGCCCCCGCTGTTAAACCCACTGTGCACGCTGCCGAACTGGGACTGCCGGCTACCGGTCTGGGTTTCGTAGTTACTGCCGGAAAAACTGTAGTTGGCAAACGCCACCTGCTCGCCATTGCTCCAGTTCTTGCGACGGGTTTCGAACGGCACGTCACCGATAAAGGCCTGCGGCACTTGCAGGTTCAGGCGCTGTTTATTGAAGTCGTAGTCGTAGGTAACACCGGTCAGTTCACGGTTGAAGTACACACACTTGTCGGGGCTGATTTCTGCATCTTTCAGACGCACGGGGTCAATGCCCATCTCCGTCAGGGCCTGAAGGCTGAAGCAAGGAAACAGCCCGTTTGGGGTTGAAACCTGAGCCGGGGTTTCGCGCACAAAGTTCATGTCGCGCTGGTCAACCAGTCGGTCATCCACTGACAGGTCAATCCGGTAAATTCCGGGCAATTGACCCAGGCTCATGGCTTTTACCTGCTCAGCCACTTCGCTCGACGCATTACCGCCACCAATCTCCAGGAAAGAAGAGTCGAAACTGAAATCTGCATGGGCGGCGGTAGCAGTGAGGCCGAGAGCACCCAGGCTAGTCGTACTCCAGCTTTTTATTTGGCGCGCGAAGGCGCACATGCGCTCTCGCAGCATGAGTAGATCCTTCTTTCGACTAGGTGTTCAGGGATCAATGAACGGTGATGGGGTTAGCCTTGACGGTGCTGCCGTATTCATTGATGTAGCTGAGTTCCAGCGTGTCGCTGTTCTTCAACGGTATTGCCGTGGTGACGGTGCTGCCGGGTTTGATCACCTCGGGCATGCCTTTGCTGGCAACCTTGTTAATCAGCAAGTCACTGACCACCACGTTAAAACCCGAGGGGTTTTGCACGGTCAATTTTCCGCCGTCATTGCGCCATTGCAGTTTGTCCACTGCCTCTTGCAGAGAGCCTTGCAGGCCAGCAGGGCGGTAAAACAATTTGATCGTGGTCTTGAGTGCAATCTGCAACACGTTCTGGCTGCTTTGCTCGGTACTCTTGGCCGGAATTGCTTTGACATTCAGCAAAAACAGGCTTTCTTTGTCTGTAGGCAGGTGTTGCGTGTTGGTGGCGATGATTCGCAGGATGTTTTGAGCCTTGGCGTCCAGGCGAAACAGAGGCGGGGTGATGATGAACTCATCTGCGCTGTCATCGCGTTTGTCGTATGAGCTGACCCAGGATTGCACCAGATACGGCACGCCATCTTCGCCGGAGTTCGAGAGTGAGAGGTTGGCTTCCTTTTCCTTGCTTTGATAAATGACTCGGGTGGAGCCAACATTGACGCCCGCTTGAACGTGAGGCAGCCAAAACCCTGCTGCCAATGCCAAAAAGGCCGCAACTTTTAAACGCATTAAGAGGTCCTCTGGTTAACGCTAGAGCCCGCGATCAGCCACGGACTCTTGCGTTAAAAAGCATGAGTTACTTGTAGGTAACGTCGAAGGTCGCCAGCGCGTTGACCTTACCGGTACCGATACCACGGACATCCGCTGCACCACCGACGCCTGGGGTATCAGCCACAAGGCGAACATAGGAGGCAGTGAAGTCAAAGGTGTTGGACTGTGGACGCAGTACGTAGTCGGTGCTGGCGGTGTTCAAAGGCAACTTGTCGCCGGTACGCGCGTCGTTGATCTGGATACCGATACCCGTTACCTGGTTGGAGCCGACCATGCCCAGTACGGTTGAATCAGTGCCAGCTTGTTGGCCGCTGAACTTGATGGAGGCGTTTTTCAGGGTCGAACCGCTGCAGTTTTCCAGCGAGATCGAGAAGGGAGTTTCGCCAGCAGTGGCTCCCACAGTGTTAGCGAAGTCAGCGATACGGACTTGGCCCATATCAACAGACTTTTTCACGCTTTCGCTGGTGATAGTGCAAGCGTTATCGTTGACAGTACCGGTGAATTCAACCTGGCCATCCGATGCCTGAGCGGTTGCAGCTGCCATAGCGATCAGCAGTGTAGAACTGCACAGTGCAGTGTATTTGCCGATTGTTTGAAACATGAGAGATGTCCTCTGCAAAAAGTTAGGTGTCATATCCATTTTTAATGTTCCCCCCCTGTTCACGGCTTGCCGCAGCAGGTGATGCATAGGATGCAATTTGCTGAGGTCTAACCCCATCAGACGATTCCTGTTTTAGAACGCTCTATATTTTTGGGCTTTAATGTCCCTGATAGGCTCTCTTTCATGAAGCAAGCAAAAGTTCGCCTAGGTGCATTGGCACTCAGTTCACTCAGACTCAATAAATTGTTGTTGCTGCTGACCGGGCTGGCCCTGTTGTTGGTGAGCATGAGTTATTGGGCGGTTAATCGAGTGTTGAAGGAGGAGGGCGAGAAGACGGACTTCCACTTTGCGCGGCTGATGGAAAGCATTCATGAGCATGAAGCTTTTTTACGCACCGCTGCTCAGAGCTACGGGCAGGGCAACGAGAACTTGTTGGAAGACAGTTCGCCGCGCTCACACATCGAGTTGATGCGCCAGGGCGATGAGAGCCTTTACCAGAACCGCGACACAGCCAAATCCCTGCCCTTCACAGTCAGCCAGCGCGACCGATTCACCCCTGAGCAAATGGCAGGGGTCTATTCGTTTGGCGTTCAATTGACCGATCTTTTTGCCGCGTATTGGTCTGACTCCTATTACGCCGCCCCCCAAGTGTTCGTCTTTTCTCCTGCGGATCTGTTCACCATTGCGGTGCCCGGCATCGAGGGCGCCCGGCAGTTTCCACTGCTGCAGAAAAACAACTTCTTTAGTGTGAGCAGGCGGCTGTATGACCAACTGATGCCCATGCGTCCCAAGCTCGATGGCGACCAAGTGTTATGGGGCCGCGCCCCGGCCGGTCTGATTCAGCAGCGTAAATACATCGTGGGCGCTATTGGGGTAGAGCTGTCTCATCGCTTCCTCCCCGAGCCGGGGAATGACGACACCATCATTCTCACCGCGCTGCTGGATGTGAATAACATCAGTGACCTTGAGCGTTTGTTGATGCGCCCGAACAAGAGTCGTCTCACGCTGATATCGCCTGCTGGGGACGTACTGCTGGGCGACGATCTGGATGCGCACGAATTGCCATTGGGGCTGAGTTTCGAGCCCGATGGCCTGCACTTCAAATTGAGTTCGCAGGGCCCCGATCCCTGGATCGGTTTGTACACCATCAGCTATCAGAACTTCTTCGGGTACGCCAAATGGCCGTTGCTGGGGGCTTTGGGTCTGGTCTTGCTGTTCGCGTTGGTGGGGTGGCGCCTCAACCGTTGGTATCGCCTGCGAATCATCGAACCTGCGCATCGCTCCAACCAGTCTTTGACCGAAAGCGAAGAGTTCAATCGGGTCATGCTCGACAGCGCCCCCGTGGGCTTATGCGTGGTACAGCGTGGCACGGACATCGTGTTGCTTGAGAATCAGCGCGCCCATCAATGGCAAGGCACACCGGAACTGATCGCGCTCCTGAAGCGCGATTACGCCAACCGTGAGCCGGGCGAAGTGCAGCTTGAGGTGGCCGGGCGTTATCTCCAGGTGTGCTGTGCGTTCACCCGTTATAAGGGCAAGGACGTAGTGCTCTGTGGCTTTAACGATATTACTCGGCATGTGGACGACGCCAATCTGAGCGAGCAGGCACGACGCTCGGCTGATGATGCCAGCAAAGCCAAGACCCTGTTCCTGGCCACCATGAGCCATGAAATCCGGACGCCGCTGTATGGTGTACTGGGCAATCTTGAGTTGCTGGAAATGACTCCGCTCAATGAGCGCCAGAAGGAATACCTGCGCACCATTCAGCGTTCATCCACCGTGTTGTTCCAGCTCATCAGCGATGTACTGGATGTCTCCAAGATCGAGTCCGGCCAAATGGCGGTCGAACTGAAAACATTCAGCCCGCTGGATGTCTTTGAAGACGCCGTGCGCAGTTACGCGGCAGCGGCAAGCAACAAAGGCCTGCAAATCTTCGCCTGTGCAGATGCCACCTTGCCGCCTTTGCTGTGCGGTGACGCTGTCCGCATTCGGCAGATCATTAACAACCTCTTGAGCAACGCGATCAAGTTCACCGATTTCGGGCGTGTGGTGCTGCGCCTGAAAGTGACCGGCATCGAGCACGACCATGTCTCGTTGCAATGGCAAGTCTCCGATACGGGTGTCGGGATCAGCGAACAGCAACTGCCAAAACTGTTCAAGCCTTTCTCTCAACTGGGTGCCACAGAGTTGGCGGGTGGCGCGGGTTTGGGTTTGTCGATCTGCTCCCGGCTCAGTGAAATGATGGGCGCCAACTTGCGAGTGGTCAGCGAACCGGGATTGGGCAGCAGTTTTTCACTGCACATACGCCTGCCCATCGTTAAAGGTGTGTTGGCCAATAGTGCGGATATTGACCTTAAAGGCGTGCGTGTTTCTGTGCGTGCGCCGCTCAAAGACCTTGCCCAGAGCCTGGTTGACTGGCTTAGCCAGTGGGGCGCGCGTGCGCAGGTTTTGCCGAGCACCGGCAATGAAGAAAATGAAGCCGTGCTGCTGGACGTCGAGCCGGACTCATCCTCGGCACTCCCGTGGCCGGGGACCAGCGTGGTTGCTACGTGGGCCGCAACCAGCCAGCCGAAACGAACGGACCGTGGTTGGGAGGTCAATGCCTATGACATTCGTGCAATTGCCCGAACCCTGATGCACGTGGCCAAGGGGCGTACTCCCGAGCTCCCGGTCAGCGTGTCTCAACCCGTTTCAAATATGGGCCTGAGCGTGTTGGTAGCGGAAGACAACCCTGTTAACCGTGAGATTCTCAAAGAGCAACTGGAGGCCTTGGGGGTTCGAGTGACCTTGGCCGAAGATGGCGAGCAGGCCTTGCTGCGCTGGAAAGAGTCGGTATTTGATTTGATCATCACCGACGTCAACATGCCCAAGCTTGACGGCTATCAGTTCACTCAACGTTTACGTGAACTGGACACCGAGGTGCCGATTATTGGTGTGACGGCCAATGCCATGCGTGAAGAGGGCGAGCATTGCCTCAAGGTCGGGATGAACGCCTGGCTGGTCAAACCCTTGAACCTCGGCACATTGCGCGAGACCTTGGCGGCTTACTCTCGGCAACCCGTGGCCGTTGCTTCGCCGGTATCGAAAGAAGAAACGCCGGATACGCATCCAGACGACCTTGAAGGCTGGATCACGCTCTCACCCGCCATGCATCGCCTGTTTATCGCGACCATGCAAGAGGACCTGGTCAAGGCCGAGCAGGCGTTGCAAGCGTCCAACACCTCAACGCTGGTCAGCTACCTGCATCGCATCAACGGCTCATTGGCCACAGTGGGGGCGCAGGATTTGGCGGCGGCGTGCAGTGTCTGTGAAATAACCTTGCTGCATGAACCGTTGAATCCTGAGTCGGCCACTGCCGTTGAGGCGTTGTTGAAGCGGTTGCACCGGGTTGTGCTCAGGATGGTCGAGGGAGGGTTGGGGCCAGATCAGTAGGCACAAGGGGTAATTGCCTTATGAGGTATCGCGTCATGGTGAGGGACTAACGCGCCTGCTTGCACTCAGGCGCGTGCTGCTTAGTGGGTCGTCAAACCGTCCAGCGACTTATCCACATACGCCTTGGCCAGCTCCACCAAGTGCATGGTTGATAACACCAGATGGCGCGCATGCCCGCTCAAACCATTCCCCGCCTCACTCGCCGAAGCACCCGCGCAGCGCAACAAGTCTGACGCTTGGGCCAAAGCCGCTTCTAAATTGACACTGTCCGGGATGGCATACGTGGCCTGATCCACATGCCGTGGAGGCTTAGGTTCTTGCAGGTAAAAATTGAGGGCGCGTTCGGTGGCCGCGCGGTCTAGCGACAGTTCATCGCACTGAGCAGCAATGTGAGGGGATAAAGCCGGGGGATCAGGGACAATTTTTTTCATAGGTACAACTCCATGTGGACTTAAGGAGCTGTCACCTGTCGCGACTAAACGAGTGGGTGGCAGCCATGCGCAGGTTAGTCGACCGGTCACACGGAAACCCGGCGCGCCACAAGGGCGCCCTGCGCACGGCCACCATAAAACGTGAGGCCGAAAAAAAGCGCCTCGCGGAGGTGGCGCCTTGCGCCGTGTGACACGTCGGGCGACTAAACCCAACCGCTGATGGACAGCGATGGGCCGAGACTATTCCCCGAATGGCACAGGCACAAGCGAACGGAAGTTTCTAGGATGTTTCAGCGGATTGAAAGGGAAGCGTCGTACGAAATGACTGATTTTGAAGGCGCGACACGGGGTTGATGCGCAACCCCTGGCAGCCTTTGTTTCTTGTCATTGGCAGCAGGGCATTTATCGACAGGCACAAAAAAGCCCGCACTAGGCGGGCTTTCTCGTTGGTTTCATTTCATCTTGCGATGTGGTGAAACCGGTGTTTGGTGGCTACACAGGGACTTGAACCCCGGACCCCAGCATTATGAATGCTATGCTCTAACCAACTGAGCTATGTAGCCGATGGCGCGCATTATTCCTTCGTAAGGGGGGTGTGTCAAGCAAATATCTGAAAATTTTCTCTGCGCTATCAAACGCTTAAGGTTTTTTGGGCTGCGGATGGCAATATCTTGTTAAAAAGTGGCACATTGGGTCACTTGGACGTGCCTTTCTCTGTTGTCTGGAAACCCTTATGGCTATTAGTGACACCACAATAAAAACAACACCCGACCTGCAAATGCCCCAAACCAGCCCGTTAGTCCTGCGCATTATCGGGGCCGTGGCGCTGGCGCATTTGATCAATGACTTGATCCAGGCGGTTCTGCCCTCGATCTATCCGCTGCTCAAAGACAAGTACGATCTGACGTTCACTCAGATCGGTCTGATTACCCTGACGTTTCAACTCACCGCGTCGCTGTTGCAGCCGTGGGTTGGTTACTACACGGACCGCCACCCCAATCCTCTTTTACTGCCCAGTGGCATGGTGTGCACGTTGATCGGGATTTTGATGCTGTCGCAGGTTGGCAGCTTCCCGTTGATTCTGCTGGCCGCCGCGCTGGTCGGTATCGGTTCGTCGACCTTTCATCCTGAGGCGTCTCGCGTTGCGCGGCTGGCTTCTGGTGGGCGTTATGGTTTTGCGCAGTCGACGTTCCAGGTGGGCGGAAACGCGGGCTCGGCGTTTGGACCGTTACTGGCTGCGGCAATCATCATTCCCTATGGCCAGGGCAATGTGGCCTGGTTCGGTCTGTTTGCGCTGTTCGCAGTGGGGCTGTTGTATGTGATCAGCCGCTGGTACCGCAATCACTTGAGCCTGTTCAAGCTCAAGGCGGGGCAGAAGGCGACGCATGGCCTGTCGAAACGGCGGGTACTCAGCGCCTTGGTGGTACTGGGGTTGCTGGTGTTCTCCAAGTATTTCTACATGGCCAGCCTGACTAGCTACTACACCTTCTTCCTGATTCAGAAGTTCGATGTATCGATTGCCAATTCACAGATGTACCTGTTCCTGTTCCTCGGGGCTGTGGCGGCGGGTACGTTTTTTGGGGGGCCGATTGGCGACCGCATCGGGCGTAAGGCGGTGATCTGGTTCTCGATTCTGGGTGTTGCGCCGTTTACGTTGCTGCTGCCGTATGTCGATCTGTTCTGGACCAGCGTACTGAGCTTCATCATCGGTTTTATCCTGGCGTCGGCGTTCTCGGCGATTGTGGTGTATGCCCAGGAGTTGGTGCCGGGTAATGTGGGGATGATTGCAGGGGTGTTCTTTGGCCTGATGTTCGGCTTTGGCGGGATTGGTGCGGCGCTGCTGGGGCATCTGGCAGACATTCACGGCATCGAGTATGTGTACAAATTGTGCTCGTACCTGCCATTGTTTGGCGTGTTGGCGATCTTGTTACCGCGCACCAAAAAAATCTAAGAAGGTAGGGGGCCAATCCTTGGCCTTCTAAAGATGTTTCGTCAACCATGTGCGACTAAGCCGTGGTTGGCAACATCATGTTTTAAGTATCAGCGGCTGGCTTCCATTTTGAGTTGCTCTCTGGCACGTGATATGCGCGAGCGTACAGTACCGATTGGAATCGACAGGGCCAGCGCTGTATCGACAACCAACCATCTTGTCCATTGGTTGGCACATGATGGTTGGTTGTCAATGAGTGCTCACTATACGTTGAAACGGAAGTGCAACACGTCACCATCCTTAACGATGTATTCCTTGCCTTCCAGACGCCATTTGCCCGCTTCTTTCGCGCCTGCTTCACCCTTGTACTGGATGAAGTCGTCGTAGGCGACCACTTCGGCCCGGATGAAGCCTTTTTCAAAGTCAGTGTGGATCACGCCAGCGGCTTGTGGGGCGGTAGCGCCCACTTTCACTGTCCAAGCGCGAACTTCCTGAACGCCAGCAGTGAAGTAGGTCTGCAGGTTGAGCATTTCGTAACCGGCACGGATCACACGGTTCAGGCCTGGCTCTTCGAGACCCAGCGCTTCGAGGAACATGTCCTTTTCTTCGCCATCGTCCAGTTCGGCAATTTCTGCCTCGATCTTGTTGCACACCGGAACAACGGTCGCGCCTTCTTCTTCGGCAATGGCTTTCACCACGTCCAGCAGCGGGTTGTTCTCGAAACCGTCTTCAGCCACGTTGGCGATGTACATAACCGGCTTGGTGGTCAGCAGGTGGAAACCTTTGATGATCTGCTTCTCATCGGCATCCATGTTCTTGATCAGGCTGCGCGCAGGCTTGCCCAGGGTGAAGTGGGCGATCAGCTGTTCCAGCAGGCCTTTTTGAGCAACGGCTTCTTTGTCACCGCCCTTGGCGTTGCGGGTAACTTTCTGCAGTTGCTTCTCGCAGCTGTCGAGGTCGGCGAAGATCAGTTCAAGGTCAATGATCTCAATGTCGCGCTTAGGGTCGACGCTGCTGGCAACGTGGATGACGTTTTCGTCTTCAAAGCAGCGAACCACGTGAGCGATCGCATCGGTCTCACGGATGTTGGCCAGGAACTTGTTGCCCAGGCCTTCGCCTTTCGATGCGCCGGCAACCAGGCCCGCGATGTCGACGAACTCCATGGTAGTCGGCAGGATGCGCTGAGGCTTAACGATCTCGGCCAGTGCTGCCAGACGCGGATCGGGCATCGGCACGATGCCGGTGTTCGGCTCGATCGTGCAGAAGGGGAAGTTCTCAGCCGCAATGCCGGATTTGGTCAGGGCGTTGAACAGGGTGGACTTGCCGACGTTAGGCAGGCCGACGATGCCGCAGTTGAATCCCATGGTGTTTCCCCTCGGAAAAAGAGTCAGGCCTTCTGGCTGTGCAGGTTTTTCATCGCACGGTTCCATTCCCCGGCGAGGATATCCGGCAGCACGCCGAGGGCAAAATCGATGCTGGCGTCCAATTTTTCCTGCTCGGCGCGTGGCGCTCGACCCAGAACAAAGTTGGACACCATGCTCGCGACGCCTGGGTGGCCAATGCCAAGCCGCAGACGGTAGAAATTATTGTTGTTTCCCAGTTGCGCAATGATGTCACGCAAGCCGTTATGACCTCCATGGCCGCCGCCCAGCTTGAGCTTGGCAACACCCGGTGGGAGATCGAGTTCGTCGTGGGCCACCAATATGGATTCCGGCGCAATGCGGTAGAAGCCAGCAAGCGCTGCAACAGCCTGGCCGCTTCGGTTCATGTAGGTGGTGGGAATCAACAGACGAACATCCTGACCCTGATGGCTAAAGCGCCCGGTCAGGCCAAAATATTTACGATCAGCAACGAGATTGACCCCGTTTGCCGCCGCGAGACGCTCAACAAAAAGGGCCCCTGCGTTATGCCGGGTCTGTTCGTATTCGGTGCCTGGATTTCCCAGGCCAACGATCAGTTTTATGGCGGTCACGACAAGGGCCCTTCTATAGAGTTGTGGATAACATCGCCGCTAACGAGAGCGGCGAGTACAGACAAGAAAGCGGTTTACCTGAGTAAACTTCGCGATCCTGTCCGCTTTACTCGCTGCGTGTTAGCTCGCGATGTTTCTCAAAACTCCAACCACAGAGTAATGAATTACTCTGCGTCTGTTTCTGCTGCAACACGTGGAGCGTGAACGTTGGCTACTGCCAGGTCGTTACCGTGTGCCAGTGCTACGAACTCAACGCCTTTAGGAGCGGTGATGTCCGACAGGTGAATGATCGAGCCGACTTCGGCGTTAGCCAGGTCAACTTCGATGAATTCAGGCAGGTCTTTTGGCAGGCAGGAAACTTCGATTTCCGCGATCACGTGGGAGATCTCGCCGCCTTTCTTGATCGGAGCAGCTTCACCAACGAAGTGAACTGGAACGATTGCAGTCAGTTTCTGACCAGCAACAACGCGTACAAAGTCAGCGTGCATCACGTGGCCTTTAGCCGGGTGACGTTGCAGAGCTTTGATGATTACGTTTTGCTTAACGCCACCAACGGTCAGTTCGATAACGTGGCTGTAAGCCGCTTCGTTTTCGAGCAGTTTGGCGATTTCTTTAGCCAGCAGGCTAACGGATTCAGGGGCTTTGTCGCCACCGTAAACAACAGCTGGAACCAGGCTTGCGAGACGACGCAGGCGGCGGCTCGCACCTTTCCCCAGGTCGGAACGCAGTTCAGCATTCAGAGTAAAATCGTTCATGTTGTATCTCCAAAATAACCACATCCGGCCAAGCGTTTGCGACCAGCGCTATGGACGGTATGGGCAAAAAAGCCCCGCCCCAACAGGGTGTTGGGGCGGGGCGCTTTTCGTCAGCGTATGTCAGCCAAGGGCAAAGCCCTTAGCGGAACATCGCGCTGATCGATTCTTCGTTGCTGATGCGGCGAACCGCTTCAGCCACAACCGGCGCGATATCCAGTTGACGGATACGCGAACAGGCTTGTGCGGCTGCGGACAGCGGAATGGTGTTGGTCACCACCAGCTCGTCCAGCATGGAATTTTCGATATTCTCGATTGCCCGACCCGACAGCACAGGGTGTGTGCAGTAGGCGAACACTTTGGCAGCGCCATGCTCTTTCAAGGCTTTAGCCGCGTGGCACAGAGTGCCGGCGGTATCGACCATGTCGTCAACCAGAATACAGGTACGCCCTTCGACATCACCGATGATATGCATCACTTCAGAGTGATTGGCTTTCTCACGGCGTTTGTCGATGATCCCAAGATCAACGCCCAGGGATTTGGCAACAGCACGTGCACGCACGACGCCGCCGATATCCGGGGACACGATCATAAGGTTCTCAAAGCGCTGATCTTCGATGTCATCCACGAGAACCGGGGAGCCGTAGATGTTATCTACAGGAATATCGAAGAAACCTTGAATCTGGTCAGCATGCAAATCAACCGTGAGTACACGGTCGATGCCGACTACGGTAAGCATGTCAGCAACAACTTTTGCGCTGATAGCCACACGTGCGGAACGCGGACGGCGGTCCTGACGGGCATAACCAAAGTAAGGAATAACAGCAGTAATACGAGTTGCTGAGGAACGGCGGAAGGCATCAGCCATCACGACGAGTTCCATCAGGTTATCGTTGGTCGGAGCACAAGTCGGCTGAATAATGAAGACGTCTTTACCGCGAACGTTTTCATTGATCTCAGCGGTAATCTCGCCGTCGGAAAACTTACCGACAGAAATGTCACCGAGAGGGATATGCAGCTGACGTACGACACGCCGAGCCAGATCGGGGTTAGCGTTCCCCGTAAAGACCATCATCTTGGACACGCGCAGTACCTGAAGGCTGAGGGTAACCTGGATGAGTATAAGAAATGGCAGGGGCGGCTGGATTCGAACCAACGCATGGCAGGATCAAAACCTGCTGCCTTACCGCTTGGCGACGCCCCTGTATCTGTTGCTACGAGTACCGTGTACCCGTTTCCTTTGACAGATTTTGTAGCGTTCGATGCAACATTGAGATGTTGCTTCCTTTTGCTACAAACCCTGTAAGGGTCTCTGTAAGAAGGTGCAGCACTTTATCAGCACTTGCTTCATTTGGGAAGGCCCCAAATATACAACTTCCAGTTCCAGTTAATTTTGCTTCGGTGTATTTACCTAGCAAATTCAAAGCGTTACGTACTTCTGGATAACGCTCCTTCACCACTGCTTCGCAGTCGTTTCGGCTGTTTCCCTTGGGAACGGGGCGCACTTTAATGGGCAAAGAGTCACGTGTCAACAAAGGATCTGAAAATATTTCTGCTGTGCTGACAGAGACTTGCGGCACAAGCACGACATACCAAGGTTCTTCTGGCGCGACAGGTGTAAGAATCTCGCCAACGCCTTCTGCGAAAGCGGCGTGCCCGCGGACGAAAACCGGAACATCGGCCCCCAGGCTCAAACCGAGCACTGCCAACTGATCGTGCGTCCAGTTCAATTGCCAGAGGTGGTTGAGGCCCAGCAAGGTGGTGGCGGCATTTGAACTGCCGCCGCCAATGCCGCCGCCCATGGGCAAAATCTTTTTGATCCAGATATCGATGCCCAGTGGGCTGTTGGATTGTTGCTGCAGTTTTTTCGCCGCTTTGACGATCAGGTTGTCGTCATGGGCCACACCGGCAAACTCAGTGTGCAGGCAGATCACCCCGTCGTCGCGCACGGCAAAGCTCATTTCATCGCCGTAATCGAGGAACTGAAACAGGGTTTGCAGTTCGTGGTAGCCGTCTGCACGACGACCCAAAATGTGGAGCATCAAATTCAGTTTTGCCGGGGAGGGCAGAACCAGCACATCTTTTTGCATCTTATTGTCCCAACTGACGCGGTTGCCAATCTTTCACGACCAGCGTGACGTCCAGATCCTTGCCGTGCAGCTTGACGCGTTCAGGCAGCCAGTAACCGTTTTGCTCGAGGTAACTCAGGTATTCGATCTGCCAGCCATCCTGTTCCAGGCTGGCCAGGCGGCTGTCGGCGTTCAGGGTCACGCGGCTTTTGCTGTCGGGGGCGGGCAGCCCGCGAACCCACCAGACTAAATGAGACACCGGCAAGCTCCAGCCCAATTGCTCGCCCAGCAATTGCTCCGGGGTAGTGGCTTGATAGCGGCCTTGGTTGGCGACTTCCAGGCTGACATCGCCAGGGCGGCCGGTCAGGCGGGCGGCGCCACGGCCCAGCGGGCCTGACAGGCGAATGTCGTAGTAGTCCTGGCGTTGTAGCCAGAACAAAGTCGCGCTGCCCGAATCACTGGGGGCGCGAATGCCGACCTTGCCGTTGATTTGCCAGCCGTCCAGTGCCGTCAGTTGCTGTTTATGTTCCGCCCACAAGGCCGGACTGCCATGGCCTTCGACCGATTCGCGAGCACCGAAGCCCGCACAACCGGCGAGCAGGGCGATCAGGCTGAAGGCAATCAGATGGCGTATATGACGTAAAAGCATAAGTTAAGGCGTCTCGGATCCGGTCAAGCGCAAGACGGTCTTGCGCAGGGTAGGGCTGTCAGGATTGTCTTTCAGGAACTGACCCCAGATTTTTCTGGCTTCACGTTGTTTGCCACTGGCCCACAGTACTTCGCCCAAGTGCGCGGCAACTTCCTGGTCAGGGAAGCGGTCCAGCGCCTGGCGCAGCAAGCGTTCGGCTTCTGGTAGGTTGCCCAGGCGGAAATTCACCCAGCCCAGGCTATCGAGTACCGCCGGGTCTTCCGGGTTCAAGTCATAGGCTTGCTGGATGTAGGTTTTGGCTTCGGCGTAGCGGGTGGTGCGGTCCGCCAGGGTATAACCCAGCGCATTCAAGGCCATGGCATTGTCCGGCTCACGCTGGATGATGGTGCGCAGATCGGTCTCCATGTGCGGGAGGTCGTTGCGTTTTTCGGCCAGCATGGCGCGTGAGTAGAGCAGGTTCAGGTCGTCGGGGTATTGCTTGACCGCTTGTTGCAGAACAGCCCAGGCGCGATCGGTCTGATCGTTAGCCGACAGGGTTTCGGCTTCGATCAAGTACAGCTGGATCGCGTAGTCCGGTTGGGCATCACGGGCCGCCGCCAGTTTTTGCGAGGCTTCTGCACCACGGCCTTGGCTGATCAGAATGTCGGCTTGGCGAAGTTGCGCAGGCAGGTAGTCATTACCTGGCCCTACCAGCGCGTATTCAATCAGCGCGCCTTGCGGGTCATTGCGCTCTTCGGCAATACGGCCCAGGTTCAAATGCGCCGAGTCGACATGGCTGTCGCGGTCGATCAGCTCTTGCAGATAACCTTGGGCTTCGTCCCAGGACTTGAGTTCAAGGCACACCAGCGCCAGGGAAAAGCGCAGTTCATCGTCATCCGGGTATTGCTCAACCAGGCTGGCGAATTGCACTTTTGCCTGATCTATCTTGTTTTGCTCGACCAAGGTGCGTGCGTAAGTCAGGCCCAACCGTTTGTCGTCAGGGTTGTCGCGCATGGTTTTTTGCAGCAGTGGCAAGGCTTCATCGCCACGGTTAAGGCTTTGCAACAGGCGTGCGCGCAGCAGGATTGGGGCGATTTCGCCGTCCTGAGGCGGGTGTTGCTCCAGCAACTTCAAGGCCCCGGCAGCGTCGTCATCCTGTTGCATCAACAAGGCTTTGCCGAAAATCAGTTGCTCGTTGTCGGGGTGTCTGACCAGCAGGCGGTCAAAGTTCTTTTGCAGGCCGGCACGGGTTTCGGGGTCTGTCTCGAGCGCCGACAAGGCCAGGAAGTCGAAATGCGTGTCGCCCTTGGCTTGCAGGACTTTTTCCATGTAGGCCATGGAATCGTCATAGCGACCGCTGCGAGCCAGTTGAATGGCGGCAGCGCGTTGCGCGTCCAGATCGTCCGGGGCGTTTCTGGCCCAGATCAGCACTGTGTCGAGCGCAGCCTGATCGGCGCCCAGGTATTCGGCGATGCGAAACGCACGTTCCGCCACCCCCGGGTCCTGGGTGTTGATCGCCTGCGTCACGTAGTTATCCAGAGCAATATCCAGGCGATTGCGCTGGCCGGCCAGCTCTGCGCTCAGCAGGCTGTACAGCGTGTCTTCGCTGAACGAGCCATAGACCGTGGGCTTTTCCGGGGCGGAGGTAACGTCTTCAGTCGCGGACGAAGCATCCGGGGTCGTGGGGGCCATAGCCTGGCAGCCACTGAGAAGGACGAGAGCAAGGAGCAACGCGGAGGATTTGTTCATATAAGAGAAAGGCGACTTACCTGCGGTCTGGGCATCATGACACATGCGATGGTGCAAACCATAACAGGTGCGACTATCGATAGAAGCGATATAAGGCTCTGATGATGCGAGGGTTGATGAGTTCAACAGACGTTAACTATAGAGACAATAGTCAGCAATGGTTGTTCTGAGTCAGATGAAGTAGGACAATTGGCGGCTTCTCGTCACCATCAGCGATCTTGAATGGCCTTCCTCGCACTCGGTATTAACCACAAGACTGCTTCAGTAGATGTCCGCGAGCGCGTGGCATTTACTCCAGAGCAGTTGGTTGAAGCCTTGCAGCAACTCTGCCGCCTCACCGACAGTCGCGAAGCTGCGATCCTCTCCACCTGCAATCGCAGTGAGCTTTATATCGAACAGGACGCGTTGGGCGCCGATGCGGTGCTGAAATGGCTGTCTGAATATCACGATCTGAACTACGAAGAGCTGCGTGCGTGTGCCTATATCCATGAAGAGGATGCGGCCGTTCGTCACATGATGCGCGTGGCCTCCGGGCTCGATTCGCTGGTGCTGGGCGAACCGCAAATTCTCGGCCAGATGAAATCTGCCTACGCCGTGGCGCGTGAGGCGGGCACTGTCGGGCCGCTGCTGGGGCGTCTGTTCCAGGCCACGTTCAACTCGGCCAAGCAAGTGCGCACCGACACGGCGATTGGTGAAAACCCGGTGTCGGTGGCGTTTGCCGCAGTGAGCCTGGCCAAGCAGATTTTCAGCGACTTGCAGCGCAGTCAGGCACTGTTGATCGGTGCGGGCGAGACCATCACTCTGGTCGCCCGACACCTGCATGATCTGGGGGTAAAACGCATCGTGGTGGCAAACCGTACCTTAGAGCGGGCCAGCAGTCTGGCCGAGCAGTTTGGCGCCCATGCGGTGCTGTTGTCGGACATTCCCCAGGAGTTGGTGCACAGCGACATCGTGATCAGCTCAACGGCCAGCCAACTGCCAATTCTGGGCAAAGGGGCGGTCGAAAGTGCCCTGAAGCTGCGCAAGCACAAGCCCATTTTCATGGTCGACATCGCGGTTCCACGGGATATCGAACCAGAAGTCGGCGAGTTGGACGACGTTTACCTCTATACCGTCGATGACTTGCACGAAGTAGTGGCCGAGAACCTCAAGAGTCGTCAGGGTGCGGCCCAGGCGGCTGAAGAGCTGGTCAGCATCGGCGCTGAAGACTTTATGGTGCGCTTGCGTGAGTTGGCGGCGGTTGATGTGCTTAAAGCCTATCGCCAGCAAGGCGAGCGCCTGCGTGATGAAGAGTTGCAAAAGGCCCTGCGGATGATGGCCAATGGCAGCAACCCGCAAGACGTGCTGGTACAACTGGCGCGGGGTTTGACCAATAAATTGCTTCACGCCCCCAGCGTGCAGCTTAAAAAGCTTTCCGCCGAAGGCCGCCTCGATGCGCTGGCCATGGCCCAAGAACTTTTTGCCCTCGGTGAGGGCTCATCGGATAGCTCTGCGGATAAAAAACTGTAATGAAAGCGTCACTGCTTAATAAGCTGGACATCCTCCGGGATCGATTCGAAGAACTGACCGCCTTGCTTGGTGATGGCGAGGTCATTTCTGATCAAACCAAATTCCGCGCCTATTCCAAGGAGTACTCGGAGGTTGAGCCCATTGTTGCCACCTACGGCCAGTGGCTCAAGGTGCAGGACGACCTTGAGGGCGCACAGGCGCTGCTCAAGGACAACGACCCTGACATGCGCGAAATGGCGGTTGAAGAAGTCCGCGAGGCCAAGGAGCAACTGGTCGAGCTGGAAAAAGACCTGCAACGCATGTTGCTACCCAAGGACCCGAATGACGGGCGTAACGTCTTCCTGGAAATTCGTGCCGGTACCGGCGGTGATGAGGCGGCCATTTTTGCAGGCGACCTGTTTCGCATGTATTCGCGCTATGCCGAGCGCCGTGGCTGGCGGGTAGAGATCCTGTCCGAAAGCATTGGCGAGCATGGCGGCTATAAAGAAGTCATCGCCCGCGTCGAGGGCGAGAATGTCTACGGCAAGCTGAAATTCGAGTCGGGCGCCCACCGCGTGCAGCGCGTGCCGGCCACCGAGTCCCAAGGCCGTATCCACACCTCGGCCTGTACCGTGGCGGTACTGCCTGAGCCGGACGAGCAGGAAGCGATCGAGATCAACCCGGCCGACTTGCGCATCGACACCTACCGCTCTTCGGGCGCGGGTGGTCAGCACGTCAACAAAACCGATTCGGCCATTCGTATCACTCACTTGCCGACGGGCATTGTGGTCGAGTGTCAGGAAGAGCGTTCCCAGCACAAGAACCGGGCACGGGCGATGTCCTGGCTTTCGGCTAAATTGAATGACCAGCAAACCAGCGCCGCGGCCAATGCGATCGCCAGCGAGCGTAAATTGCTGGTGGGTTCGGGTGACCGTTCCGAGCGCATTCGCACGTACAACTACGCACAAGGCCGGGTGACAGACCATCGCGTCAACTTGACCTTGTATTCACTGGATGACGTATTGGCGGGCGGTGTTGATGCCGTCATCGAGCCTTTGTTAGCGGAATATCAGGCTGATCAACTGACAGCCCTGGGTGAGTAAATGACCATTATTGCCAGTTTGTTACGTGCAGCTGAATTGCCTGACTCACCAACGGCCCGCCTGGATGCGGAATTGTTGCTGGCCAGCGCCCTGGGCAAACCGCGCAGTTACCTGCATACGTGGCCTGAAAAGATTGTCAGCAGCGAGGCGGCCTCGACCTTTGCCGGGCTGCTGCAGCGTCGTCGTCTGGGCGAACCGGTCGCTTACATCCTGGGCCAGCAAGGCTTCTGGAAACTGGACCTGGAAGTCGCGCCGCACACACTGATCCCGCGTCCCGACACCGAGCTGCTGGTCGAAACAGCTTTGGCGTTGCTGCCTGACAGCCCGGCCAAGGTGCTTGACCTGGGTACCGGCAGCGGGGCGATTGCCCTGGCGTTGGCCAGTGAGCGTGCCGCCTGGCAGGTCACGGCGCTCGATCGTGTAGCCGAAGCGGTAGCACTGGCCGAGCGTAATCGTCAGCGTTTGCAGCTCGACAACGTCCAGGTTTTACAAAGCCACTGGTTCGGCGCCTTGGCCGACCAGCGCTTTGATCTGATCATCAGCAACCCGCCTTACATCGCCGCCGGTGATTCGCACCTGGCCGAAGGTGATGTGCGCTTTGAGCCTGAAAGTGCCTTGGTTGCTGGCGCAGACGGGTTGGATGACATTCGCCACATCATTGCGACAGCTGCGCAGCACTTGAATGCCGCAGGCTGGTTGATGCTGGAACATGGCTACGACCAGGCTGCTGCGGTTCGCGAACTGTTGCAAGGCGCGGGCTTTGAGCACGTCGAAAGCCGCCAGGACCTGGGCAGCCACGAGCGTATTTCCTTGGGCCGCCTGCCGTGCTGAGCGATGAGGAACTGTTGCGCTACAGCCGACAGATCCTGTTATCGCAGGTTGACATCGAGGGCCAGCTCAAGCTGAAAAACAGCCGTGCGCTGATTGTCGGCCTGGGCGGGTTGGGGTCGCCAGTGGCTCTCTACCTTGCGGCTGCGGGGGTGGGCGAACTGCACGTGGCCGACTTTGATAGCGTCGACGTGACCAACCTGCAACGCCAGATCATTCATGACACCGCCACGGTGGGCGAAAGCAAGGTTGACTCCGCCCTGCGTCGGCTTCGCCTGCTCAACCCCGAGATAAATGTTATCGCCCATCATTCGGCGCTGGACGCAGACTCGCTGGCCGAGGTCGTAGCGGCGGTGGATGTGGTGCTTGATTGCTGTGACAACTTCAGCACCCGCGAAGCTGTTAACCGCGCTTGTGTCAGCGCCCGCACGCCGTTGGTCAGCGGCGCTGCGATTCGCCTTGAAGGGCAATTGTCGGTGTTTGACCCGCGCCAGCCCGCCAGCCCGTGTTATCACTGTTTATACGGGCACGGTAGCGAGGACGAACTGACCTGCAGCGAAGCCGGGGTGATCGGGCCGTTGGTCGGTCTGGTGGGCAGTCTGCAAGCGCTTGAGGCGCTTAAACTGCTGGCTGGTTTTGGCGAGCCCTTGGTGGGCCGACTGTTATTGGTCGATGCACTCAGCACGCGTTTTCGCGAGTTGCGGGTCAAGCGCGATCCGGCTTGCAGCGTCTGTGGAGCGGGCCATGAGTGAAGCGCCGATCGGGGTGTTTGATTCCGGGGTTGGCGGTTTGTCGGTCTTGCGCGAGATCAACCACTTGTTGCCCAACGAATCGCTGCTCTATGTCGGCGATTGCGGGCATATCCCCTACGGCGAAAAAAGCCCCGAATTCATTCGTGAGCGCTGTGCGGTCATGGCCGAGTTTTTTCGGCGCCAAGGGGCCAAGGCTCTGGTGTTGGCCTGCAATACGGCAACCGTCGCGGCTGTTGCCGACTTGCGCCAGCGTTATCCCGACTGGCCACTGGTGGGTATGGAACCCGCGGTCAAACCGGCAGCGGCGGCGACCCGCAGTGGTGTGGTCGGCGTGCTCGCCACCACTGGGACCTTGCAGAGTGCCAAGTTCACCGCCTTGCTCGACCGTTTTGCCAGCTCGATAAAGGTCATCACCCAGCCGTGTCCAGGCCTGGTTGAGCTGATTGAAACCGGCGACCTGCACAGCGAGGCTTTGCGCACGTTGTTGCGCGGTTACCTCGAGCCGCTGCTGGCAGCCGGGTGCGACACCATCATTCTGGGCTGCACGCATTACCCTTTTCTCAAGCCTTTGCTCAGTCAAATGCTCCCGCCTTCGATCATTCTGATCGACACCGGTGCCGCTGTGGCACGCCAAGTCCAACGTTTAATGGATGAACGTGGGCTGTTGGCCAACGGGCCTGCGCGTGAAACGCAGCTATGGACCAGCGCCTCTCCCGACGCCCTAAGAAATATCCTTCATGTGCTGTGGAATAAATCTGGTCTTGTGCAAAGCTTCGATTTGTAAGAAAACATGAAGGGCATTTGGGCTGTTGAACTTTCTCAGAGGCTGGGGATTCATACTCATCAGTTTGATGAGGCACATAAAAATTAAGATCCGCATACGAAAATAGGATTTTCATATGAAACGTTTGATTGGCTTGGTGGCGCTGGCAACGGCTGCTCTGGGGTATAGCTATACGGCACAAGCGGCCGGGATCGAATTTGGTGTGGGGCACACCAGCGAGTCGACGATGACCTATCGTCTGGGCTTGAATTCCAACTGGGATAAAAGCTGGCTGCAAAGTGATGTTGGTCGCTTGACCGGTTACTGGAGCGGCGCTTACACCTACTGGGAAGGCGACAAATCGTCTGCCAACAACAGCCTGTCGTTCTCGCCTGTCTTTGTGTACGAGTTTTCCGGAGAGACCGTGAAACCTTACGTGGAAGCCGGGATCGGGGTGGCTGTGTTTGGCCATACGGAAGTTGAGCGCAATAAACTGGGTACCGCCTTCCAGTTCGAAGACCGCCTGGGCTTCGGCCTGCGCTTTGCGGGCGGGCATGAAATCGGCATCCGCGCGACTCACTATTCCAATGCCGGGCTGTCCAGCACCAACGATGGCGTAGAGAGCTACTCACTGCACTACACCTTGCCGTTGTAATCAACCGTGCAGGAGCGAGCTCGCTTCGAGATCTTTTGATCTTTTAAAGATGCTCGCTCCTAGCGGTACGCCGTGGAAATCCCCTGACGCTCATTCAGGCATTCAACGTCGCCCATCTCGAACTCTCGACAAATCAGCGGGCGCTGTTCATAGATCGTGCACATCATGGTGTTGCGATCCAACGCCGCACACCAGCCGTCATCCAGCCTGAGCATCACCTCGCCACCCCAGTCATCGTTGTCGATAAACCGTTGGGGAACGCCGGTGTCGGTGATCAGCATCACCTCCAGTTGGCAGCAGCAGGCCGCGCATGTCGAGCAGGTAACGGCAGGTTCGGTAATGTCGGTCACGAGGATGTTGGTCATAGGCGGGCAGTGTAAGGCAGAGCCGCAACCAGGTGTACACCTGCTGACCAATCACCCCTCTGTTCACTGACCGCTGGCGGTTCTCATAGCGACGTCTCACCCTGAGTGCCGGTCAAGCGCTTGGCAAGCGCAAGGTGCAAGCGCTTGGGCAGGGTGGTCAAGAAATTGAGCAGTTTCAGGAAGCGGGTCGGGAACACAATTTCCCGCGGGCGCTTCAGCAATTGCTGGCAAATGTACGAGGCGGCTTTTGAGGCAGGCCAATGCCTGTGCACCGCGTGCGCGTTGTTTTGCGCCTGCGAGGTATCGACGAAACCGGGGCTGACCAGAGTGACATCAATGCCTTCGTCGGCCAGGTCGACTCGCAAGGATTCGAGCAAGTAGCGCAGCCCGGACTTGGACGCGCCAAAGGCTTGTGCCCGGCGCTGTGGTGAGGTGGTGACCGCGCTGACCACGCCCACCAGGTGCGGCGTGCGCCCGGCGCGCAGCAAAGGCAGGGCGCTTTCGATGCAATAACTGCTGGCCAGCAGGTTGGTACAGACGGAACGTTCGATCACCCGGGCGTCGAATTGGCTGACGTCGACATATTCACAGGTCCCGGCACTGAGGATGACCGTGTCCAGCGCGCCCCAGCTTTGTGCGATGGTCATGCCTATTTCACGTACTTGCAGATGGTCGGTCAGGTCTCCGGGCACCAGCAGGACCTGGCCGGGGAAGCGTTCCGACAGTTCCACCAATGGCCCAAGTGAGCGGGCAGTCAAGGCAAGATGGGCGCCGCGCTGCAGCAGCTCTTTTGCCATGTGCGCGCCAATACCGCTACTGGCGCCGGTTAACCAGATACGACGGCCTTCAATCATGTACCACCTCGAGAATGTGTCGTGAGGGCAGGCTTTTGAAGGCACTGAGCGCGCGTTCTCGGCTTTTCTTCAAGTCGACAATGGGGGCGGGGTAGTCGGCTACTCCAAACAAGCCGCCCGCGGACGCAGGGTTATGGACTTCTTTTTTGTTGAGCGCGGCCAACTCGGGTAGCCACTGCTTGATGAAATACCCATCGGGATCGAAGCGCTCGGATTGGCTTATGGGGTTGAAAATTCTGAAGTACGGAACGGAATCCGTACCGGTCGAGGCGCTCCACTGCCACCCGCCGTTGTTGGCAGCGAGGTCGCCATCTATCAGATGGCGCATGAAAAAACGTTCGCCTTCGCGCCAGTCGATCAGCAGGTTCTTGGTGAGGAACATGGCAACCACCATTCGCAGGCGGTTATGCATCCAGCCAGTGGCCAGCAGTTGGCGAATGGCTGCGTCGATGATCGGCACGCCGGTCCGGCCCTCTTGCCAGGCCGCCAGCTCGGAAGGGGCGTTACGCCAAGGCAGGAATTCGGTTTCCGGTTTGAAGGCGCGGTGCCGCGACACCCGCGGGAAGCCCACGAGAATATGTTTATAGAACTCGCGCCAGATCAGTTCGTTGATCCACGTGAATACGCCGGGGCTGCCACTCTCGAATTCGCCATTGTTGCTACCCAGCGCCGCATGCAAGCACTGGCGGGGCGAGATGACGCCTGCAGCCAGGTAGGTTGACAGCTGGCTGGTACCGGGTTTGGCGGGAAGGTCGCGTTCGTCCTGGTAATAGTGGATTTGCTCGCTGGCAAAGCGTGCCAAGCGCTCGCGAGCCTCCTCTTCACCGGCCGGCCATAGATCTCGCAGTGCCTGGGAAGGCGTGTCGAAACCGGGGATGGCATCCGGCAGCTGGTCACGGGTAATCGCCAGTTCAGCCTGGGCGTTGGGCGCGGTGACCATGTTGGGCAAGGCCATGTGCAGGCGGTTGTAGCAGAGCCGACGAAACTGGGTGAACACCTTAAAGTACGATCCGGATTGCGTCAGGATGCTGCCAGGCGCGAACAGTAACTGGTCCAGATAGCTGTGAAACCCGATGCCTTTGGTCTTCAGGGCGTCGGCAACCGCGTGATCGCGGCGGGTTTCGTGGATGCCGTATTCCTCGTTGACGTGAACGTCTTCAATCCCCAGTTGCTGACACAGCTCCAGCAAGACGGCGGGTGCATCATCCCAGGTGGGGGCGGTGCGGATAAGCAGCGGGATGTTCAACTGCATCAGGCTGTCGCTCAAGATGCGCAGGTTGCGCAGCCAGAAGTCGACTTTGCAGGGGGCATCGTCGTGCGCCAGCCACTGTTCGGGGCTGATCAGGTACACGGCCACCGTTGGGCCGCGTTCTGCCGCCGCGCTCAGGGCGGTGTTGTCGTGTTGGCGCAGATCGCTGCGTAACCACAAGAGTTGCATGTCAGTTCCTTGAAAGCGCTAGAAGAGGTGAAGTTGGCCAAGGCGTTGATGGGCTTCAATGGGGTTTTCGGCTAAAGACAAGCCCGCGATTTCAGCGCTGGATACGGCTAACTCATCGCTGTGGATACACACGGTGGGACCGGCAATCAGCACCGGACAGGTCATCGCGCTTAACAGTTTTGGCAGTTGTTGCAGGTTCAGCGGTTTGCTGGAATACAGGACGACTGCGCGGGCCTCGAGGCGCTCGACAGCGACCGCCAGTTCACTGCTGGGAATCTGGGCGTCAAACACCTCGACCGGGCAATGACTGCTGCTGACCATCAGGGCCGTGAGCCACAGGTGCGGCTCAAAGGGCCGGTCGGACTGGTTGATCAGCAGCACAGGCGAGCCGCTGAGTGAGCGATTGTTGTGGTAAATCCGCGCGCCCAATTTGCTGCGCAGCCAGGATTCGAAAAACACCTGTTCAAGTTGAGCGCCGAATTGGCCGTGCCAGCGCTGTTCCAGCTCGCTGAGCAGCGGCATCAACAGGTGTTCGCACAGCGGCTGGGCCGGGTACAGCGACATGACCTGGTTAAAGTTGTCATCGAGCCGACGCTCAGACAGCTCACTGATGGCCTGGGTCATGGCCTGGCGCCAGGTTTGCCAGTCATTGTCGGGCGAGTCGAGGCTGGCGGGCGGGGAATCCAGCAACGGTTTGATCTGGCTGACCGACACCCCGCGATTGAGCCACGTCAGAATGCGGTGGATACGCTCCACATGATCGGTGGAAAACAGGCGATGGCCCTTGGCTGTGCGAAACGGCACGATCAGCCCATAACGACGTTCCCAGGCGCGCAGGGTGACCGCATTGACGCCCGTCATGCGCGCGACTTCGCGAATCGGTATCCAGCCTTCGGCCAAGGCTTTGCTGTAGTCCACATCGGGTGTGTTGGACATGATCAAGTCATCATTCATTGTCAGATAGCATTTCGCAGGCTCAGGTTTTCTGGATGTGGCTGTAGATAAACCTGGCGCGAGATGTAAGGGTCCGGGTGCAGGCGGAAGTGATGTTTGAGCAAGGTGAGGGGCACGACCAGAGGCACGATGCCTTTGAGGTACTGGCCAATCAGTCGCTGCACTTCCTGCTTGTCTTCGGGGCTAATGGAGCGCTTGAGGTAGCCGCACAGGTGTTGCAGCACGTTGGTGTGAGTGCGGCGTGTAGCGCATTTTTTCAGCGCCTTCATCAGTTCGCTGAAGTAATACGGGGCGATTTCGCGCGGGTCTTGCTTGCCCAGGTTACCCAGCAGACTGCCCAGCGCCTTGTATTGCACCGGGTTATGGGCCATGAGTTGGTATTTGTAGCGGGCATGGTACTCAGTGAGCGCACGTCGGGTGATGCCTTGCTTGAGCAGCGCCTGCCAGGCGCTGTAGGCGTAAACCCGGGTCAGAAAGTTTTCACGCAGCACCGGGTCATTCAAGCGGCCGTCTTCTTCCACGGGCAAGTCGGGGTGGGCGGCGCAAAACGCCTGGGCATAAATGCCACGGCCACTCAATTCGGCAGGGCGACCGCCGTCCTGGTACACCTTGACCCGCTCAAGCCCGCACGATGGCGACTTTTGCATAAAGATGTAGCCACAAATGTCGGTATGGGTGGCGGCCATTTCTGTGCCGTAATCGTGCAGCGGGCGGGTGACGTTCAGTTCACTGTCGACACTGCCTACGGCCTGCGGCTGAGCGGGATCACCCACAAGGCGAATGGCCTGGCGTGGGATACCCATGCCGATGGCAACCTCGGGGCATAGCGGTACAAATTCAAAATGCTCGCTCAGGGTCTGGCTGCACAGCCGCGATTCTTTATGCCCACCGTTAAAACGTACTTCAGCGCCCAGCAAGCAGGCGCTGATGGCGATTTTGGGTTTGTGGTGGCCAGAAACGTTGCTGTCCATAAGACGAACCTCCAGAAATACTTGTACATCTATCGATTGATGTACAACTTGGGTTCATCATAATCCTGAGCTTGTACAAGTCAAATATCTTGTACAAGTATTTTGTGACGGAGCGCAGATCGTGAGAGCAGGCTTGCTCGCGATTGCCTCACTGCGGTGATTCAGGGGGCGCGAGGTGATTGCATCGCGAGCAAGCCCGCTTTCACAGGTTGAGTTGGTTATTGCAAGCGTTACAACCAGCCCATTTTCCATTCCTCTGCGTCTTGCAGGTGCTGCCATGCCAAGCGCTGGTTGCGTTGGGTCAGCACGGCCTGCAGCTCGATCTCCAGCACGGTGCCTTCTTCATCCCGGAACAATTGGGTAACCAGAAAGTGTTTTTCCCGCTGTTTGGGCTGTGCTGCCGTCCATTTCGACAGCAGCAGCTTGCGCGGATTAATGCGGTTCAAGACGCATGCTCAATCAATCGGCGGGCGGCTTCCTGGCCACTGAGCCAGGCGCCTTCGACGCGCCCTGACAGGCACCAGTCGCCGCAGGCATACAGCCCCAGGTCGGCATCGGCCAGCGCGCCCCATTCATGCGCGCCAGACGGGCGAGCGTAGAGCCAGCGATGGGCCAGGGTGAAGACCGGTGCAGGCATGGTGCAGTGAATCAGTTCGGCGAAAGCGCCGTGCAGGTGTTCGATCACGGCCTCTTTGGGCAGGTCCAGGTGCTGGCGGCTCCAGGCACTGGTGGCATGCAGGACCCAGGTATCGAGGGCTTCGTCACGGCCGGGTTTGCTACGGTTGCGGGCCAGCCAATCCAGCGGGCTGTCCTGGACAAAGCAACCTTGCATCGGTGTGTCGAGCGGTGTCTCGAACGCCAGGGCAACGGCCCACGTGGGGTCCATTTTGACTCCCGCCACGGTGCTGGCCAGTTTCGGTGCGCTGGCCAGGAGAGCAATTGCCTGCGGGGCTGGCGTGGCAACGATGACGTGACTGAACGGGCCGTGGGTGCATTCGTCCGAATCGAGCAGGTGCCAGTGTTTTTCCCCGTGGATCAAATCAGTAATCCGGCACGAGAAATTCACCGTCAGGCGGCCCAGCAACCCGCGGGTAATTGCGCTCATGCGCGGCGTGCCGACCCAGCGGATTTGCTCGTCCGGCGAGGGCGTCAGCTGGCCGTTCTTGTGGTTGTACAGATGGGGGGACCATTCTTCGGCCCAGCCGTTGGCTTGCCATTGCTGGACTTCATCGACAAATCGGCGGTCGCGGGTGGTGAAGTACTGTGCTCCCAGATCAAGGGCACCGGCATCGCTGCGCTTGCTCGACATACGCCCGCCGCTGCCTCGGCTTTTATCGAAAAGGTGAACCGCGTAGCCAGCCTTTTGCAGTGCGTTGGCGGCTGAAAGTCCGGCAATGCCGGCTCCGATGATCGCAATGGGTACAGTCATATTGGTCTCGTTCCCCTGTTTGCACAGACTTCGTTTTCTATAATACCTGTACAAATTTATTTTTTGGTATAGGTTTTAGTGCGCCTGCCGAGTCAGACTGACCTATTCTTTATAAGGCCAATGGCCCATTAATGGGGCGTCTTTTAAAAATAGACCAGTGCTCTGCATAAAACTCCTCGGGAGGTTCAACCCATGCACATATTGCTGACCGGCGGTACAGGCTTGATAGGCCGCCAACTGTGTCGTCACTGGCTGGCGCAAGGTCATCGCGTGAGTGTGTGGAGCCGTCACCCTGAGCGCGTGCAAAAACTGTGCGGTGCTCAAGCCAGAGGCATTGCGCACCTGGTTGAGTTGAGCCATGAGCCGGTAGACGTTGTGGTCAACCTGGCCGGTGCGCCGATTGCCAGCGGCCGCTGGACGCGTAAGCGCAAGGCCGTGCTGTGGAGCAGCCGCATTACGCTGACGGAAACGCTTTTGGTCTGGCTGGAAAGCCTCGAACACAAGCCCTCGGTGCTGGTCTCGGGCTCGGCAGTGGGGTGGTATGGCGACGGCGGTGAGCGTGAGTTGACCGAAGACTCGCCTCCGGTTAACGAAGATTTCGCCTCGCATTTGTGCATTGCTTGGGAAGAAACCGCTCAGCGTGCGCACGCCTTGGGCATTCGTGTGGTGCTGGTGCGTACAGGGCTGGTGCTGTCGCGCGAAGGCGGCTTTTTGTCGCGCCTGTTACCGCCTTTCAAACTGGGCCTGGGTGGCCCTGTGGGCAATGGTCGGCAATGGATGCCGTGGATTCATATCAAGGACCAAATTGCCCTGATTGATTTTCTTGTGCATGAGAATGCCGCCTCGGGTCCTTATAATGCCTGCGCCCCGCACCCGGTACGCAACGCCGAGTTCGCCAAGGCCCTGGGCCGTGTGTTGCACCGCCCGGCGTTTATACCAGCCCCGGCATTTGTCTTGCGCCTGGGGTTGGGTGAGATGGCAGGGTTATTGTTGGGTGGCCAGCGGGCAGTGCCTGCCCGATTGCTGGCAGCCGGTTTTACTTTTCAGTTCACCGATTTACGTGCGGCGTTAGATGATCTTTTGCGCCCGCCCCTCAAATAGGAAGTTGCATGACCGACCATGCGTTGTTGCTGGTTAACCTGGGTTCGCCAGCGTCTACTTCGGTAGCGGATGTGCGTAGCTACCTGAACCAGTTTTTGATGGACCCTTACGTCATCGACCTGCCGTGGCCGGTGCGTCGCTTGTTGGTGTCATTGATTTTGGTCAAGCGCCCCGCGCAATCAGCCCATGCCTATGCCTCGATCTGGTGGGACGAGGGCTCGCCACTGGTGGTGCTGAGCCGCCGCTTGCAGCAGGCCATGACTCGCGAATGGACCCAGGGCCCGGTGGAGCTGGCCATGCGCTATGGCGAGCCGTCCATTGAAACTGTGTTGACGCGCCTGGCTGCCCAGGGCATCAAGCAGGTGACGCTGGCGCCGCTTTATCCACAGTTCGCTGATAGCACCGTGACCACGGTGATCGAAGAAGCCAAGCGGGTGGTAAAGGCCAAGAAACTGTCGGTGCAGTTCTCGATTGTGCAGCCGTTTTACGATGAGCCTGAATACCTTGAGGCTCTGGTGGCGAGTGCCCGCCCGCATCTGGAACAAGACTACGATCACTTGTTGCTGAGTTTCCATGGCTTGCCTGAGCGGCATCTGCACAAGCTGGACCCAACGGGCAGTCACTGCTTCAAGAATGCCGACTGCTGTCAGAATGCATCGCCGCAGGTCTTGGCGACCTGCTACCGAGCGCAATGTTTGCGCACGGCCCAAGCCTTTGCCGAGCGCATGGGTTTGCCTGAGGGCAAGTGGTCCGTGGCGTTTCAGTCGCGGCTGGGGCGAGCCAAATGGATCGAGCCTTACACAGAAGCGCGTCTGGACGCGTTGGCCAAAGACGGGGTGAAGAAGATTCTGGTGATGTGCCCGGCGTTTGTCGCTGATTGCATTGAGACGCTGGAGGAAATTGGTGATCGCGGACGCGAGCAGTTTATTGAGGCGGGGGGCGAGGAGTTGGTGCTGGTGCCGTGTCTCAATGACAACCCAGAATGGGCAGCAGCATTGAACACGATCTGCGAAAGAGCGCCGCTGGCGCTGTAAAAGCTGTAGGGGCGAGCGTGTCTCGCGATCTTTTAAACGATCAAAAGATCGCGAGGCTAGCTCGCTCCTACACAGATCAGGCCGATTTAAATAATCGGCTCATCACCTTTCTTCTTTTTCCAGGTGTCATTGCCCGGCAGGATCAGGTTCAGCGCTATCGCGACGATGGCGCACAACGCGATGCCTTTAAGGCCGAAGTCTTCCGGGCCCATCCCTGTGCCGATCAGCACGCCGCCAATCCCGAAGACCAGCGTGACCGAGACAATCACCAGGTTGCGCGCTTCGCTCAGGTCGACCTGATGGCGGATCAGGGTGTTCATCCCCACTGCCGCAATCGAACCGAACAGCAGGCACAAGATCCCACCCATCACGGGTACCGGGATGCTTTGCAGCAATGCGCCGAACTTGCCGATAAACGCCAGACTGATGGCAAAAATTGCCGCCCAGGTCATGATTTTCGGGTTGTAGCTCTTGGTCAGCATCACCGCGCCCGTCACTTCGGCGTAGGTGGTATTCGGTGGGCCACCCAACATCCCGGCAGCGGTAGTCGCCAGGCCGTCACCGAACAGTGTGCGGTGCAGCCCCGGGTTTTTCAGGTAGTCGCGTCCGGTCACGCTGCCAACCGCAATCACGCCGCCAATGTGTTCAATGGCCGGGGCCAAAGCCACGGGGACGATAAACAGAATCGCCTGCCAGTTGAACTCGGGCGCGGTGAAGTGCGGCAGGGCCAGCCATGGGGCTGCGGCGATTTTAGCGGTGTCGACGACACCGAAGTAAAACGACATCGCAAAACCAACCAGCACACCGGCAATGATCGGCACCAACCGGAAGAGGCCTTTGCCAAATACGGCCACGATCAAGGTGGTCAGCAGCGCTGGCATCGAGATCATCATGGCAGTCTGGTAATGCAGCAGTTCGGTGCCATCTTCAGCGCGGCCCATGGCCATGTGCGCAGCAATCGGCGCCATTGCCAGGCCGATGGAGATAATCACCGGGCCAATCACCACAGGGGGTAACAAACGATCAATAAAACCGGTGCCTTTAAGCTTTACCGCGAAACCGAGAAAGGTGTACACGAAACCGGCTGCCATCACGCCGCCCATGGTCGCGGCCAGGCCGAACTGGCCCTTGGCGAGAATGATCGGGGTAATGAAAGCGAAACTCGAAGCCAGAAAGACCGGCACCTGGCGGCGCGTCACCATCTGGAACAGCAGAGTTCCGAGACCCGCCGTGAACAGCGCAACGTTAGGGTCCAGGCCAGTAATCAAAGGCATCAGTACCAACGCGCCGAAAGCCACGAACAGCATCTGTGCGCCAGAGAGGATCTGGCGCCAGAGCGGGTCGTTGAACTCGTCCTGCATGTTATTAATCCTTTTGCTTGGTGCCGAAGATCTTGTCGCCAGCATCGCCCAAGCCCGGAATGATGTAGCCGTGTTCGTCCAGACGGTGATCGATGGACGCGGTGTAGATGGTAACGTCCGGGTGAGCCGCTTCAACTGCTGCAATCCCTTCTGGGGCCGCAACCAGCACCATGGCGCGGATTTCCTTGCAGCCGGCTTTTTTCAGCAGGTCGATGGTTGCAACCATGGACGAGCCGGTGGCCAGCATCGGGTCGATGATCATCGCCAGACGCTCGTCGATCTCCGGTACCAGTTTTTCCAGGTAGGTATGGGCCTGCAGGGTTTCTTCGTTACGGGCAACGCCGACGGCGCTGACTTTCGCGCCCGGGATCAGGCTCAGCACGCCTTCCAGCATGCCGATACCGGCGCGCAGGATCGGTACGACGGTAATTTTCTTACCGGCAATTTTTTCAACTTGGACGGGGCCGCTCCAGCCTGCAATCTCGTAGGTTTCGAGGGTCAGATCGCTGGTGGCTTCATAAGTCAGCAACGCGCCAACTTCCTGGGCGAGCTCCCGGAAGTTCTTCGTGCTAATGTCTGCGCGGCGCATCAGGCCGAGCTTGTGACGGATCAGCGGATGGCGGATCTCACGGATGGGCATAAGTAAAGGCTCCGGTTGGGCAGGCAAAAAAAGCGGCCTAGATTAATCTAATCCGGGGTGATGTCCTACAAACATTAATCCACGTTAGTCCATAAATGCTTGATCTGAGCCATGCGGGTGCGTACCTTTGCCCGCTTTTCTGGCACACCACCCCCCTGGAGAACGTCATGTCTGCTGATCTCGAGCATATCCGTCAAGTCATGCGAGAGGCTGACTGCCTGTACACCGAAGCTGAAGTCGAGGCAGCCATTGCCCGCATCGGCGCGCAGATCACAGCCGATATGGCCGAGACCAATCCAGTGGTTTTCTGTGTGATGAACGGCGGCCTGATTTTCGCCGGCAAACTGCTCACTCACCTCAGATTTCCGCTTGAGTCGTCCTACCTGCACGCGACCCGCTACCGCAACCAGACCAGTGGCGGTGATCTGTTCTGGAAGGCCAAGCCGGAAGTCTCCTTCATGGACCGTCACGTGCTGATCATCGATGACATCCTGGATGAAGGCCACACCCTGAGCGCGATCGTCGATTTCTGCAAACACGCAGGCGCCCGTCAGGTTCACACGGCGGTGTTGATCGACAAGGATCACGACCGCAAGGCCAGCCCGGACTTGAAGGCCGACTACGCCGGTCTGCCGTGCATTGACCGTTACATTTTCGGTTATGGCATGGATTACAAAGGCTACTGGCGCAACGCTGCCGGGATTTACGCCGTTAAAGGTCTGTAAACGCAGGCATGAAGCTTCCTTGCCGGGAAGCTTCAGCCAGCTTCTGGCACATGGATTAGCTACTTAACGACCTCACACGAGCGTGTTTTCATGCTGGCTATCTTTTTTCTGACACTTTCGATCACCGCTCCGGTATTTGCCATGCTCTTTATGGGCATCGTGTTGAAACGCGTGGGCTGGATCAACGACAACTTTATCCACACTGCGTCGGCACTGGTGTTCAACGTCACCATGCCGGCGTTGTTGTTTCTGGGGATTGTCCACGCGGACCTGCGCACCGCCATGCAACCCAAGGTACTGGGCTATTTCACCCTGGCGACACTGGTGTGCTTTGCGCTGGCGTGGGGCTGGGCGATCTGGCGTTGCCCGCGCGAAGACCGCGGGATCTATACCCAAGGCGCCTTTCGCGGCAACAACGCGGTGGTTGGCCTGGCGTTGGCCGCCAGCATGTATGGCGACTACGGGATTTCGCTGGGCGCGGTGCTCGCCGGTCTGGTGATCCTGTTGTACAACACCCTGTCGACCATTGTGCTGGCGGTGTACAGCCCGGTGATCAAGTCTGATCCATGGAGTGTCTGCAAAAGTGTGGTGAAAAACCCGCTGATCATCAGCGTGTTGGTGGCGATCCCGTTTGCGGTGTTCAAGATCAAGCTACCGGACTGGTTGCAGGCCTCGGGAGACTACCTGGCGTCCATGACTTTGCCGCTGGCGCTGATCTGCATCGGCGGCACTCTGTCACTGACCTCCCTGCGCCAGAGCGGCAACCTGGCGTTGAGCGCAAGCCTGGTCAAGATGATCAGCCTGCCCTTCGTTGCCACGCTGGGGGCCTGGCTGCTGGGTTTTCGCGGGCCTGAACTGGGGACGTTGTTCCTGTACTTCGCCAGCCCGACAGCGGCGGCCAGCTATGTCATGGCGCGCGCGGCCAACGGCAATCACCAACTGGCCGCCTCGATTATCGTGATTACCACCTTGATGGCGGCAATCACGACCAATATCGGGATCTTTGTGTTGCAGTGGGGCGGCTGGATTTAGCCTCAGGCCGGATCCTGCAGGTTCTTACAGGCAGGCTCGATCTGCTCCGGCATCCAGTCGGGGTAGGTATCGGGCACGACCTGCACCGGTGTGCTGATCACCATCCCATCGGCCATCGTGGCTTCCAGGTAAGTGGCTCGCCAGCCTTGTTCAGGGACCGGCAGGTGGAGCTTCACATGCCGAGGATCGCCCGTTATCAGGAGCGCGGGTTCATAGCGAATGCCGCACGGCTGCCTGAAGTCCCGATCCCTTGGGTTGTGAGCGCTCCACTGTACCCATTTAACCGGCGTTTCGGATGTGCTTATCACGAGTGCCGTGCCGCCCTGCTCGGTCAGGGTTTGAGTGGTCAGTGACGGTAAAGGGGTTTTGCTTTGCAGTCGGTTGGTGAACGCAACCAGTGACTGTTCAACAAACGCCTTGATCCCGTAATGACTAGCGTTAGGAGCGACGCGAAGCATTTTTTCGCCCGGTAACGCGTCGAAGAAGAAACGCGCATTGTCGGGCAGGAAAAAGTCGTCGCTGCTGGCGTTAACGATGTATTTGGGGATGCTCAAGCGCTGCGCGTCAGCGGTGTTGGCGTAGAGCAGCGGGTCTTCTATCTGCATCAGCTTTGCGAAGTTTTCGGTGTCTATTTGCTGGGTGATGCCTTCGTGGTGGTAGGCATTGAATGCCAGTGGCCAGCCTTTGCCATAAGCGTTGTAGGTGTGTTTGAGCACACTTTGGGTATTGAGAATGTCGATAACGAACGGCGCAATGGCACTGACACGGTCGTCTGTCAGGGCCGCCATCCACACCGCCCAACCTCGTTTGGAGGCGCCAGCGGCAATAAACCTGTCGATTTGCCAAGGCTTGAGCTCGTGTTGAGCCAGGTCCATCGCTTTAACCAGCGATTGCATCATGGGTACATGCAGCGAGAGAAACGGCCGGGTCTCGGGATATTGCAGAAAAAGTGCCCAGCTATGGGCCACGCTGTCGTCTTCGCGGCGCGGTACGCCATCATCGCTGTAGGTCAGGTACTGGTTAGGGACATTGCTGACTGAAATAACGATGGTTTTGGTTTGTGCGGCCACTGCCAACGCCATGTCTTCAGTGAAGTCGGTAGGTGCGGATATGGGTTTTTCAGCGGTAGGGACATTGGTGCCGTTGTTGGCGAACAGTATCGCCTGGCTTTTAAGGGCTGCTTCTGGGATGTAAATGTCGACCGAGTGGACCCAGTCGGCAGGGCTTGCGTAGCCGTGCCCGGTCCACGCTTGTGATTTCAATTGAAAACTGCGTTTCTCAACGCCAGGAAACGCCTGCGACCCTGTGGGTATGTAGTCCAGAGGCTGATCCGCTTCGGCCTGTTTGTAGCAGCTTAGGACTTTGCTGAAGTCCTTCCCGCTGTTTTCAAAACAGGCCATTGCGCTGACGGAGGGGGAGGCGTGCGTGCAACCGCTGAGCAGTAAAGCTGGCAGCAGCAGTACGGCGAGGTTCCTGAATGACGTCATCGTTATCTCGTTAGAAGGTTCGAGCGCTGATACCGCGCAGAGCGAGCCTTTTTACGTGATTAAACTAATGCGCTCTGTCAGATGTGTCTGAACTCTTTGTAAGTATCAGGACGGAGAGGGAATATGGGTTTCGATCACTTCCTGTGCCGCCCGAAACGCATCAATCGCCGCCGGTACGCCGGCATACACCGCGCAATGCAGCAGCGCTTCGCGAATTTCATCGACTGTGCAGCCGTTGTTCAGCGCACCGCGCACATGGCCTTTGAGCTCTTGCGGGCACTTGAGCGCGGTGAGGGTGGCGAGCGTGATCAGGCTGCGAGTTTTCAGCGGCAGGCCTTCACGGTTCCACACGCCGCCCCAGGCATGTTCGTTGACGAAGTCTTGCAGCGGCTGGGTGAACTCAGTGGCATTGCCGAGTGCGCGGTCGACAAATTCGTCACCCATGACTTGGCGGCGCATTTCGATTCCGGTCTTTTTAGTGTCCATCGCAAAACTCCTCAGTGTTGTCGTCGCCAGGCACGCAGGGTACTGAACAGCAGAAACACCAGCAGCGCCGGCAAGATGTAAAACAGCATCAGGTGTTCGAGCCTGCTCGCCAATGGCATGCCGGTGGTAAACGACACCACGTGGAGCGCATACGCCAGGTACAGCCCCAGGAACAGCAAGCCTTCGGCACGCGTGACGCGGTAGCCGGTGTAGAACACCGGCAGGCATAACACGGCGACCCCGAGCATGACCGGCAGGTCGAAGTCCAGGGCGTTGGGCGAGACTGACAGCGGCTCGGGCGCTATCAGGGCGGTCACGCCGAGGACCCCGAGCAGGTTGAGGACGTTACTGCCAATCACGTTGCCGACGGCGATTTCGCGCTGCCCGCGAAAGGCCGCGATCAGAGAGGTGGCCAGTTCGGGCAGCGAGGTGCTGACCGCGATGATGGTCAGGCCGATGATGCGTTCGGACAGCCCCAGCTCGGTCGCCACGCCGACCGCAGCGCCCAGCAATAGATGCCCGGCAACTCCCAGCAATACCAAGGCGACAAGCATCAGCAGAAGGTTGATTGGCCATGAGGTCGGCGGCTGCTCGTGGCTGACGTGATGGTGCCCGCTGTGGCGGGACTGACGTAGCAGCAAGCCCAGGTACACCACCAGGCCGGCTAACAGAATGGCGCCATCGAGGCGATCAAGTTGCGTGTTACGGGCCAGGGCGAACACCAGCGCGCTGGCGATGATCATCAAGGGAATGTCGAGCCGCACCAATTGGCGCGAGACGCGCAAGGGGATAATCAGCGCCGAGAGGCCCAGGGTCACCAGCACATTGAATATGTTGCTGCCAATGACGCTGCCGACGGCGATGTCCGGTGTGTCATTGAAGGCGGCTTGCAGGCTGACGGTCATCTGCGGGGCGCTGCTGCCGAAGGCAACTACAGTCAGGCCGATCAGGAGTGGGCGCACCTTGAGGTTGGCGGCCATGCGCACCGCGCAGTGCACCAGCAATTCGGCGCCTGCAATCAGCATGGCGAGACCGCAGAGCAATTGCAGAAGGTTCCACGGTGATAACGCGCTTAAACCCAAGATGGTGATTCACTCCGTTGATTAGTCGCTCAGGCCTTGAACCCGGACCTTGGTTGTGCCGTCGTTGAGCATACCCAACTGTTGGGCTGCCTGGCGCGAAAGATCGATCAGGCGCCCGCGGGTGTGCGGGCCGCGATCATTGATACGGACCACCACCGATCGGTTGTTGCTGAGATTGGTGACCATTACCCGGGAGCCGAACGCCAGGCTGCGATGGGCGGCAGTGAGGGCATTCTGGTCGAAGGGTTCGCCGCTGGCCGTACGCTTGCCATGGTGGCGAGCGCCGTAATAAGAGGCGACGCCGGTTTCGTCATAGCCGCGTGGGTCTATGTCATGGCTGGCGCAGCCAGTGAGCAAGCTGAGCAGGGCGCACGCGCCGAGTAGCCGCTTCATGGGGGGAATCCTTTGTGTGCCACTCATACCTGTAGGAGTGAGCTTGTTTCGCGATCTTTTGATCGTTAAAAGATCGCGAGCCAAGCTCGCTCCTACAGCGAGTGTGCGATTTAGCCTTCGAGCTTGCTCTTGAGCAGTTCGTTGACCTGTTGCGGGTTGGCTTTGCCTTTGGACGCTTTCATCGCCTGACCCACGAAGAAGCCAAACATTTTGCCGCGTTTGGCTTCGTCAGCCGCGCGGTACTGTTCAACTTGCTCGGCGTTGGCCGCCAGCACTTCATCCAGCACCTTTTCAATGGCGCCGCTGTCGGTCACTTGCTTGAGGCCTTGCTGGTCGATGACTTCATCGGCAGTACCTTCGCCTTTGGCCATTGCTTCAAACACCACTTTGGCGATTTTGCCGGAGATGGTGTTGTCCTTGATACGCAGCAACATGCCGCCCAGCAACTCGGCGCTGACTGGCGATTGGTCGATGTCCAGGCCCTGCTTGTTGAGCAGGCTGCCCAGTTCAACCATGACCCAGTTGGCCGCCAGCTTGGCGTCGCCGCTGATGCTCACGACTTGCTCAAAGTAGTCCGCCTGTTCGCGGCTCGATGCCAGCACGCTGGCGTCGTAGGCCGACAGGCCGAACTGCGACTGGAAGCGCTCGCGTTTTTGTGGCGGCAACTCCGGCAGGGTGGCACGTACGTCCGAGATGAACGAATCTTCGATTACCACAGGCAGCAGGTCAGGATCGGGGAAGTAACGGTAGTCGTTGGCTTCCTCTTTGCTGCGCATGGCGCGGGTTTCGTCTTTGTTCGGATCGTACAGGCGCGTTTGCTGAACGACTTTGCCGCCGTCTTCGATCAGTTCGATCTGGCGCTGGACTTCGCTGTTGATCGCTTTCTCGATGAAGCGGAACGAGTTGACGTTCTTGATCTCGCAGCGGGTGCCGAACTCGGCCTGGCCGACCGGACGTACCGACACGTTGCAGTCGCAACGCAGCGAGCCTTCAGCCATGTTGCCATCGCAGATGCCCAGGTAGCGCACCAGCGCATGGATGGCCTTGACGTAGGCCACGGCTTCTTTGGCGCTGCGCATGTCGGGTTCGGAAACGATTTCCAGCAGCGGCGTGCCGGCACGGTTCAGGTCGATGCCGGTGGAGCCGCTGAAGTCTTCGTGCAGGCTTTTGCCGGCATCTTCTTCCAGGTGCGCACGGGTAATGCCTACACGTTTGACGGTGCCGTCTTCCAGGGTGATGTCCAAATGGCCTTTGCCGACAATCGGCAGTTCCATCTGGCTGATCTGATAGCCCTTGGGCAGGTCCGGGTAGAAGTAGTTTTTGCGCGCGAAGACGTTGTGCTGACCGATTTCAGCATCTACGGCGATGCCGAACATCACGGCCATGCGCACGGCTTCTTGGTTGAGTACCGGCAAGACACCCGGCATGCCCAGGTCCACCAGGCTGGCCTGGGTATTGGGCTCGGCGCCGAACGTGGTGGAGCTGCCGGAGAAAATCTTCGATTGGGTGGCGAGCTGGGAGTGAATTTCCAGCCCGATCACAACTTCCCATTGCATATGTTTATCCTCAGAAGCCGGCAGGTGAGCGCGTGTGCCAGTCAGTATTCAACTGATACTGGTGAGCGACATTGAGCAAGCGGCCTTCCTGGAAGTACGGCGCAAGCAATTGCACGCCGACTGGCAAGCCATCGACAAAACCGGCTGGCATCGACAGGCCTGGCAGGCCCGCGAGGTTGGCGGTAATGGTGTACACGTCTTCCAGGTAGGCAGAAACCGGGTCGCTGTTTTTAGCGCCGATTTTCCAGGCCGGGTTAGGCGTGGTTGGGCCGAGGATGATGTCGACTTCGTTGAATGCCGCGACGAAGTCGTTTTTGATCAGGCGACGGATTTTTTGCGCTTGCAGGTAGTACGCATCGTAGTAACCCGCAGACAGGGCATAGGCACCGACCAGAATCCGGCGCTGTACTTCCGGGCCGAAGCCTTCGGCGCGCGAGCGCTTGTACAGGTCGGTCAGGTCTTTCGGGTCTTCGCAGCGATGACCGAAGCGCACGCCGTCAAAGCGCGACAGGTTGGAAGACGCTTCGGCGGGTGCGATCACGTAGTACGCAGGAATCGCGTGCTGCATGTTGGGCAGGCTGATGGTCTTGATCACCGCGCCGAGCTTTTCGAGCTCTTTGATGCTGTTGTGCACCAGCTCAGCAATGCGTGGGTCGAGGCCTTCGCTGAAGAACTCGGCAGGCACGCCAATGCGCAAGCCTTTAAGCGAAGCATTGAGGTCGGCGCTGAAGTCTGGCACCGGTTCATCAATGCTGGTGGAGTCTTTAGGATCGAAGCCAGCCATGCCTTGTAACAAAATTGCGCAGTCTTCAGCAGTGCGTGCCAGCGGGCCGCCCTGATCAAGGCTGGAGGCGTAGGCGATCATGCCCCAGCGCGAAACGCGACCGTAGGTCGGCTTCAGGCCGGTAAGGTTGGTCAGTGCCGCTGGCTGGCGGATCGAGCCGCCGGTGTCAGTGCCGGTGGCGGCCGGGAGCAGGCGAGCGGCAACGGCTGCTGCCGAACCACCCGACGAGCCGCCAGGTACGTGCTCGAGGTTCCACGGGTTTTTTACGGCGCCGTAGTAGCTCGACTCGTTGGCCGAACCCATTGCGAACTCGTCCAGGTTGGTCTTGCCCAGGCTGACAGCGCCCGCTTCGGCGAGTTTGGACACCACGGTGGCGTCATACGGGGCCTTGAAGTTGTCGAGCATCTTCGAGGCGCAGCTGGTGCGTACGCCCAGGGTGCAGAACAGGTCTTTGTGCGCGATCGGGGCGCCCAGCAGGGCACCGCTTTCACCGTTGGCGCGACGTGCGTCTGCGGCCTTGGCCTGCTCGATGGCGAGGTCTTCGGTGAGGGTGATGAAGCTGTTGATCTGCGGATCAAGCTGGGCGATACGCGCCAGCAAGGTCTTGGTCAGTTCTTCAGAAGAAAACTTTTTTTCGGCGAGTCCGCGGGCGATCTCGGCCAGAGTCAATTGATGCATGCAGGCTCTTTCCCTTTACTCGATGACTTTCGGAACCAGATAGAGGCCGTTTTCGACCGCTGGTGCGATGGACTGGTAAGCCTCGCGATGATTGCTTTCAGTCACGATGTCGGCCCGCAGGCGCTGGCTGGCTTCCAGTGGGTGGGCCAGCGGCTCGATACCGGTGGTGTCGACAGCCTGCATCTGATCAATCAGCCCCAGAATGCTATTAAGGGCTTCGGTGGTGCGTGGGAGATCGGCATCATTGAGACCCAGACGGGCCAAATGTGCGATTTTTTCCACGTCGGAGCGTTCAAGCGCCATGGGATTCTCCAGTGGAAAACAGGACGGATGCTGTCCGTGTGTTAGATTGTCGGAACACTACCGCATTTCTACGGTCATATGGCCGCGATTGTGGGGGTTGGTGCACGGAAAAGCGGTCAATTTAACATATTGGCGCCTTGCCCAAAATCCCTGTCGTTGTTAGAGTTTGCCGCACTTTTTTACCCACGCGTTGCCTAGGGTCCCTTTCCCATGTTCAAGAAACTGCGTGGCATGTTTTCCAGCGATCTTTCCATCGACCTGGGCACTGCCAACACCCTTATTTACGTGCGTGAGCGCGGTATCGTCCTGAATGAGCCATCAGTTGTGGCTATTCGGACACACGGTAACCAGAAAAGTGTCGTTGCCGTCGGCACCGAGGCCAAGCGTATGCTGGGCCGTACACCGGGCAACATTGCTGCCATTCGTCCGATGAAGGATGGCGTGATTGCCGACTTCAGCGTCTGCGAGAAGATGCTGCAGTACTTCATCAACAAAGTGCATGAAAACAGCTTTTTGCAGCCAAGCCCTCGGGTTTTGATTTGCGTACCGTGCAAATCGACTCAGGTAGAGCGTCGCGCCATTCGTGAATCGGCACTCGGTGCCGGTGCCCGTGAAGTGTTCCTGATCGAAGAACCCATGGCTGCGGCCATCGGTGCTGGCCTGCCAGTTGAGGAAGCACGCGGTTCGATGGTTGTCGATATCGGTGGTGGTACCACTGAAATCGCGCTGATCTCCCTGAACGGTGTGGTTTACGCTGAATCCGTACGGGTTGGCGGCGACCGTTTCGACGAAGCAATCATCACCTATGTACGTCGTAACTACGGCAGCCTGATCGGTGAGTCGACGGCTGAGCGCATCAAGCAGGAGATCGGCACGGCCTACCCGGGTGGCGAAGTCCGTGAAGTCGATGTACGCGGCCGTAACCTGGCAGAAGGTGTTCCACGTGCTTTCACCCTGAACTCCAACGAAGTGCTGGAAGCTCTGCAAGAGTCGCTGGCCACTATCGTTCAGGCCGTGAAAAGTGCACTGGAGCAGTCGCCACCGGAACTGGCTTCGGACATCGCCGAGCGCGGTCTGGTGCTGACCGGTGGTGGCGCCTTGCTGCGTGACCTCGACAAGCTGCTGGCGCAGGAAACCGGTCTGCCGGTCATCGTCGCCGAAGACCCGCTGACGTGCGTTGCTCGTGGTGGTGGCCGTGCGCTGGAAATGATGGATAAACACACGATGGACCTGCTCTCCAGCGAATAAGATCGCCGGTGCAGGCCAATGGTTATCACCAGAAGGTAGCACTTTGCAGTGCTGCCTTTTGGCGTTTATCTTCTGCCAATCTTCATCCAGGCCGCTTTAACGCCGTATGAATACATTGAACACTTGCCCGGGAGGGGCGGCTTATTAAACCGCTCTTTTCTAAAGGCCCCTCATTGGGCGTGCGCTTATTGGTGCTGGTCGTGCTATCGGTCGCGCTGATGGTGGTCGATGCCCGCTTCACGTTGCTCAAACCGGTGCGCAGCCAGATGTCACTGGTGCTGATGCAAACCTATTGGGTGACCGATTTGCCGCAACGCCTGGTCCAGGGAGTTGCCAGCCAATTTGGCAGTCGCACCGAACTGGTGGCTGAAAACGAGAAGCTCAAAACCGAAAACCTTCTGCTTCAAGGCCGCATGCAAAAGCTGGCAGCCTTGACCGAGCAGAACGTTCGCCTGCGTGAGTTGTTGAACTCCTCGGCGCTGGTGAATGAGAAGGTTGAAGTGGCCGAACTGATCGGCATGGACCCGAATCCATTTACCCATCGCATCATCATCAACAAGGGGGAGCGCGACGGTGTCGTGCTCGGCCAGCCGGTGCTCGATGCCCGCGGATTGATGGGCCAGGTGGTCGAGCTGATGCCCAACACGTCGCGCGTCCTGTTGCTCACCGACACCACCCACAGCATTCCGATACAAGTGAACCGCAACGGGCTGCGTGCCATTGCCAGCGGTACGGGCAACCCTGAGCGGCTGGAACTGCGCCATGTGCCCGACACTGCGGATATCAAAGTGGGCGACCTGCTGGTCAGTTCAGGCCTGGGCCAGCGGTTTCCGGCCGGCTACCCGGTGGCGACGGTGAATGAAGTCATTCACGACTCGGGCCAGCCATTTGCCATTGTGCGGGCCGTGCCGACCGCCGCCCTAAATCGCAGTCGCTATTTGCTACTGGTGTTCAGTGACAGCCGAACCCCTGAAGAGCGCGCCAATGACGCGGCTCAGGCCCAAGAGGCCGAGCAGAAGGGGGAGGCGGGGCCGATTGTGCCCGCGACCGTTCCTAAGCCCGCGCCGACCATACCTGCTGCGACCGCAGCGCCTGCACCGGCTGTACCGGATCCCAAGACCGTGAAAAAACCTGCACCCGCCGCAGCCAAGCCGCCAGCCGCTGCGCCGGCCACTACTCGGGAGAGGGAATAATGGCGGGCACTCATTCGCGAAATGGCTGGATTGTCTGGCTGACGTTTGCCATTGGCCTGTTGCTCAGCGTTTCGCCCTTGCCGCAGTTCATGGAAATCCTGCGGCCGTTGTGGCTGGCCTTGTTGCTGGCGTTCTGGGCTCTGGCCCTGCCGCACAAGGTGGGTATGGTCACTGCCTGGTGCCTGGGGCTCATGGAGGACGTGTTATACGGTACCTTGCTGGGCCAGAATGCACTGATCCTGACCCTCATTACCTTTTTGGTACTGTCGCTGGCGCAACGGCTGCGTACGTTCCCGATGTGGCAGCAGAGCCTGGTGATCCTGGTCATTTTTGGCCTGGCGCAACTGGCTCAGCTATGGCTCAGTGCCTTGACCGGCAATCGTCAGCCGACCTTGGCACTGGTGTTGCCGGCACTGGTCAGTGCGCTGCTGTGGCCTTGGGTCAGCTACGGGCTTCGAGGCTTGCGCCGACGTTTCAAAATCAATTAATTGGATCGCGAGCCATTTCCTGGTTTGTGCACTTCGACAGGGAGATGTCTTGATGACTCCGCTTTTTCTGGCCTCTGGTTCACCGCGCCGACGCGAGTTGCTGACTCAAATCGGCGTGCCGTTCCGTGTGGTCAGCGCCTCCATTGACGAAACCCCTCACCCTGACGAACTGCCTGCGGCCTATGTCGAGCGCCTGGCGCGAGAGAAAGCCCGCGCTGGTCGAGAGCAACTGCTCGCCTCGTCACCCGATGCTGCATTCTGCGTGCTGGGAGCCGACACTGCTGTTGTGCTGGATGATCGGATTCTTGGCAAGCCGGTCGACGAGGCCGATGCCTTGTCTATGCTCATGGCGTTGTCTGGCCGAGAGCATGAAGTGTTGACGGCCATTGCCCTTATTGAAGCCGGCCGTTGCGAAACCCGTGTGGTGCGCAGCCGGGTCAGTTTCAGAACGATCAGCCAACAAGAAGCCGCCCGGTATTGGGCCAGTGGGGAGCCTCAGGACAAGGCCGGGGGTTACGCCATTCAAGGGCTGGCCGCTATCTTTGTGGTGGGGCTCAATGGCAGTTATTCCGGCGTGGTGGGGTTGCCTGTGTGCGAAACCGCAGAACTGCTGGGACAATTCGGCATACCCTGTTGGCAAACTTTATCGAGCGCTGAATAACGCGCCTTACATGACTTGGCACTAATGTTATGACGCCTGAACGAGACCCAGCCATGAGTGAAGAGATCCTGATCAACATCACGCCGATGGAATCGCGCGTGGCAGTGGTAGAGAACGGTGTTCTGCAAGAGGTGCATGTCGAGCGTACCCAGCGCCGTGGCATTGTTGGCAACATTTATAAAGGCAAGGTGGTCCGGGTGTTGCCCGGCATGCAGGCGGCCTTTGTCGACATCGGACTGGACCGAGCAGCGTTTATTCACGCGTCAGAGATTTCTCTGCGTGAAGGCCAGGCCGTTGAAAGCATCAGTTCGCTGGTGCACGAAGGGCAAAGCCTGGTGGTGCAGGTCACCAAAGACCCGATTGGCTCCAAGGGCGCTCGCCTGACGACGCAACTGTCGATTCCGTCGCGCTATCTGGTGTACATGCCGCGCACCGCACATGTCGGCATTTCGCTGAAAATTGAAGACGAAGCTGAACGTGATCGCCTCAAACAGGTGGTCAGTGATTGCGTGGCGCAAGAAGGTATCAAGGAAGCCGGTGGCTTTATTCTGCGCACGGCTGCCGAAGGCGCCGGGGCGGATGAGATCCTGATGGACATTCGCTACCTACGTCGGCTGTGGGACCAGATTGGCTTACAGATCAAGACTGCCGGTGCGCCGAGCGTCATTTATGAAGACTTGGGCCTGGCGCTGCGCACATTGCGTGACCTGGTGAGCCCGAAGATCGAAAAAATCCGCATCGACTCGCGGGAAACCTTCCAGAAGACCACTCAGTTTGTGGCAGAACTGATGCCCGAAATCGCCGACCGGCTGGAGCATTACCCCGGCGAGCGGCCGATTTTTGACCTGTACGGTGTAGAAGACGAAATCCAGAAAGCGCTGGACCGCAAAGTGCCGCTCAAATCCGGTGGCTATCTGGTGGTCGACCCGGCCGAAGCCATGACCACCATTGATGTGAACACCGGTGCGTTCGTTGGCCATCGCAACCTCGAAGAGACCATCTTCAAGACCAACCTCGAAGCGGCCACCGCGATTGCCCGGCAACTGCGCCTGCGTAATCTGGGCGGGATCATCATCATCGACTTCATCGACATGGAAGATGAAGAGCACCAGCGCCAGGTGCTGCGCACTCTCGAAAAACAACTGGAGCGCGATCACGCCAAGACCAACATTATCGGCATCACCGAGTTGGGCCTGGTGCAAATGACCCGTAAACGCACCCGCGAAAGCCTTGAACAAGTGCTATGCGAACCCTGCGTGTGCTGCCAGGGGCGTGCCAAGCTGAAAACGCCTGAAACCATTTGCTACGAAATCTTCCGCGAAATTCTCCGTGAGGCCCGCGCCTATCAGGCAGTTGGCTATCGTGTATTAGCAAACCAGCGCGTTGTGGATCGGTTGCTGGATGAAGAATCGGGCAACGTTGCGGAGCTGGAAGGCTTTATCGGGCGTACCATCCGTTTTCAAGTAGAAACTCAGTACTCCCAGGAACAATACGACGTGGTACTGCTCTGAAGTATCTGAAATCGTATACGCATGACAGGGGGCTGGGCGCAGTTCCCTCGACCATCACTGAAGGGGCCACCTGACATGGAGCGTCTGACACGCTTTTTTGCCGCGCTGACCCGCTGGGGATTAGGTCTATGTGCATTGGTTCTGGTACTCACGGCGTTGTACGTCAGCCTGGGCCGTGAACTGACGCCGCTGATCGCCGAATACCGCGCAGAAGTCCAGGCTAAGGCTCGTGAAGCCTTGGGCATGCCGTTGACCATTGGCAGCCTCGAAGGCAGTTGGCGAGGCATGGCGCCGGTGCTGTTGGCGCACGATGTGATGATCGGCGAGGGCAACAATGCCTTGCATCTGGATAACGTGCAGGTGGTACCTGATGTCTGGGCCAGCCTGCTAAACCGTGATGTGCGGCTTGCACAGGTGCAATTGGACGGCCTGCAAGTGAGCTTGCGTCAGGATCAAGACGGCCACTGGGCGCTCGAAGGGCTGCCAGCGCAAGACGATCAGCCGCTGGACCCGGAGCAACTGCTCAATCAACTGCAACGCGTGGCTCGGGTGTCGGTGCTAGACAGCCAGGTGACCCTGGAACCCTTCAAGCAAGCCCCCATGACCTTGATCTATGTCGGGCTGACGCTGGATGTGGGTGCGTCTGACCAACGTCTTGATGCGCGTTTGACCCTGCCCGACGGCCAGCCCGTGGCGCTTAGCCTCAAGACTCAGATCCAGGCCAGTCGCTGGCGTGACGGTGCCGCCCAGGCTTACCTGAGCCTGCCGCAGAGTGACTGGGCAAAGTGGTTGCCTGCCAGTCTGATACATCCATGGAAAGCCTCGGAATTAAAGGCCGGTGGCGAGTTTTGGTTCAACTGGGGCAATGGCACCGTGCAAAGCGCGGTAGCGCGTTTGAATGCGCCCAAACTGAGCGGCGCCTATGCTGACCGCAAGCCCGAAACGCTCGAAAACCTGGCGCTGCATGCGTGGGTAGCCCGTGGCAAACAGGGCTTTAATGTTGTCCTTGATTCATTGGCGATGAATATCGGCGAGAAGCGCTGGGAAACCCGCCTGCAACTGCAACAGTTCGCTGCCACTAACGGCGAGCAGGAGCGCTGGCACCTGCAGGCCGATCATTTGGATCTGACACCCATCACGCCGCTGATGGATTCACTGGCTCCCGTGCCAGACGCCGTGGCCCAAGTCATTGATCAACTGAGCGTCACCGGTACGCTGCGTAACGTGCTGGCCGACTACCGGCCAAACGCAACGGACGATCAAAAGATCAGTTTTGCCGCGAACTTGCAGCAAGTGGGCTTCAACGCCACCCATGGAGCCCCGGCTGCGCGTAACGTCAGCGGCTTGATCAGTGGTGACCTAGGCAAGGGAGAGTTGCGCCTCGACAGCAAAGACTTTGTGCTGCACCTGGACCCTATTTTCGACAAGCCGTGGCAATACCTGCAGGCCAATGCTTTGCTCAAATGGACGCTGGATAAAAACAGCTTCACCCTGATTGCTCCCTACATCAAGGTGCTGGGCGAAGAGGGCAAGATTGCGGCGGACTTCCTGATTCGTATCCATATGGATCACTCCGAAGAAGACTATATGGACCTGCGAGTGGGGCTGACCGATGGCGATGGTCGATTCACCCCCAAGTACTTGCCTGAAGTCTTGAGCCCGGAACTGGCCGAATGGTTGAGCACGGCGATTTTGAAAGGCTCGGTTGAAGAGGGCTTTTTCCAGTATCAGGGCTCACTCAACCACGATGCTGTAGCGGCAGCGCGCAATATCAGTCTGTTCTTCAAGGTTCATGGCGCGGAGCTGGCGTTCCAGCCAGGCTGGCCGCATGTGCGCGACGTGTCCGGTGACGTGTTTATCGAAGACAGCGGCGTTCGGATCATGGCCAGCAAAGGCCAGTTGCTCGATACCCAGGTGCGAAATGTCTCGGTCAATATTCCGCACGTGCCCACCGGCAAGGTCACCCATCTATTGTTGGAAGGTGATTTCGACGGCGGCTTGGGCGATGGCCTGAAAATCCTGCAAGAGGCGCCGATTGGCACCGAATCAACCTTTGCCGGCTGGCAGGGCGAGGGCCCGCTTAAGGGCCGGGTTGATCTCGATATACCGCTGGAACATGGCAAAGAGCCGAAAGTCGTGGTGGATTTCAACACCGACAAGGCCCGCCTGAAAATCAGTGATCCCGAGCTTGAGCTGAATCAACTCAAAGGCGACTTCCGTTTCGACAGTGCCAAGGGCTTGAGTGGCAAGGGCATCAGCGCTCGGGCCTTCGACCAGCCGATCAAGGCGCAGATATTTGCCGAAGGCCGCGGTGGCAAATTGACAACCCGGGTTGTGGCCAGCGGTCAGGTTGGGGTTAAAAAGCTCACCGACTGGCTCAAGTTCAATCAGCCGATTCCCGTGTCGGGGATGCTCCCCTATCAACTGCAACTTACCCTGGATGATGCCGATAGCCAGTTGCGGGTCAGCTCGAGTCTCAAAGGGGCGACGATCGACCTGCCCGCACCGTTTGGCCTGACCTCCAGTGAAACTCGCAACACGGTGTTCCGCATGACCTTGCAAGGGGCTGAGCGGCGTTACTGGTTTGACTACGGTGACTTGGCGAACCTGACGTTTGCGGCGCCCAACGGCAAATTTGAAGACGGGCGGGGCGAGTTGTTCCTGGGCTATGGCGACCCGGTGTTGCCGGTGACCAAAGGCTTGCGTATTCGTGGCGTGCTGTCTGAGCTGGACGTCGCACCGTGGCAGGCGCTGGTTGATCGCTATGGGGGCAAGGATTCGGGCGGCAATGCCACGCAACTGCTCAGCAGTGCCGACTTCAGGGTCAACAAGTTGATCGCCTTCGGTACCCAGCTGGATCAGGTGCAGCTGCAGATGAAACGTATCGGCGCGGCCTGGGACCTGCAGATCAACAGCAAGCAGGCGACGGGCGCTGTCACGCTGCCGGACGCGAAGAACGTGCCGATCAAAGTGACGATGCAGACCATCCGCCTTCCGGCTCCAGACCCCAAGGCGGTAACGGACGTTAATGCGCCAGACCCACTGGCTTCAGTCGATCCGCGCAAGATTCCGGCACTGGACATCATTATTCGTCAGCTCTACCAGGGCGCGGATTTGCTCGGAGCCTGGTCGCTCAATATTCGGCCGACCCCCCGAGGGATTAACCTCAACAACTTGAGCCTGGGGCTCAAGGGCTTGTTGCTCGAAGGCTCGGGCGGATGGGAAGGCGTTGCCGGGGCCAGCAACAGTTGGTATCGCGGGCGGATTGGCGGCGGCAACCTGGCCAACGTACTGCAGGGCTGGGGCTTTGCACCGAGCGTGACCAGCGAGGACTTCAAAGTCGATATCGATGGCCGATGGCCGGGCTCGCCTGCCTGGATCGGCTTGAACCGATTCTCGGGAACGATTGACGCAACGTTGAATAAAGGGCGTTTTGTTGAGGTCGATGGCAGCACCCAGGTCGTACGTATTTTTGGCTTGCTGAATTTCAACGCCATTGGCCGCCGCTTGCGCCTGGATTTCTCGGACCTGTTCAGCAAAGGCTTGAGCTACGACCGGGTCAAGGGCTTCCTGACGGCCAGCAATGGGGTGTACCGCACCACATCGCCGATTCTCATGACCGGCCCCTCAACTAACCTTGAACTCAGTGGCACGTTGAATATGGTGTCTGAGCAAGTGAACGCCAAAATGTTGGTGACCCTGCCTGTGACCAACAACTTGCCGCTGGCCGCGTTGCTGGTGGGCGGGCCTGCGGCGGGCGGTGCGATGTTTCTGCTCAACAAGCTGATCGGTGATCAGGTCTCGCGTTTCGCCAGTGTGCAGTACAGCATTCAGGGCCCGTGGAACGACCCTAAAATCACCTTCGACAAGCCATTTGAGAAAAACTAGGAGTAGCATGGCATGGGCGCTCTCACAGGGGCTCCGGTTTACCAGTCCAAGAGAGAGGGCGACATGTCGTTTGCAGTGATTCAAATGGTCAGCCAGAGCGATGTGCTGGCGAACTTGGCACAGGCCCGGCGCCTGCTCGAAGAGGCAGCCATGCGCGGCGCACAGCTCGCAGTATTGCCGGAGAACTTCGCCGCCATGGGCCGGCGCGATATCGCGGCAGTAGGGCGGGCCGAGGCCCTGGGCGAAGGTCCGATCCTGCCGTGGTTGAAACAGACCGCTCGCGACCTCAAGTTATGGATAGTGGCAGGAACATTGCCGCTGCCCCCTGTGGGCCAGCCTGACGCCAAGGTCAATGCCTGTTCATTATTGATCAACGCTGACGGTGAGCAGGCGGCGCGCTACGACAAGTTGCATTTGTTTGATGTGGATGTGTCTGACAGTCGTGGGCGTTATCGCGAGTCGGATGATTATGCACCAGGGGAGCGGGTGGTGGTGGCTGATACGCCGGTCGGCAAACTGGGCCTCACCGTGTGTTACGACCTGCGCTTCCCGGAGCTGTACAGCGAATTGCGGGCTGCCGGGGCTGAGTTGATCACCGCGCCCTCGGCCTTTACCGCTGTGACTGGAGCGGCGCACTGGGACATCCTGATCCGCGCGCGGGCCATCGAAACCCAGTGTTACGTGTTGGCTGCGGCGCAAGGGGGTGTTCACCCAGGCCCCCGTGAAACCTACGGGCACGCGGCGATCATCGACCCTTGGGGCCGGGTACTGGCAGAACAGGCACAAGGGGAGGGCGTATTGCTGGCAAGGCGCGACGCTAACGAACAAGCCGATATCCGGGCGCGTATGCCCGTGGTGAATCATCGGCGCTTTTTTTCGCAGGGCGCACAGCGACCTGCAACGCAGGACTAATTTTCAGGCCCTTGGGTTCAGCTCTTACAGAGGCTGAAGCAGGGGCCAAGACGGAGTGAATATGAGCGAGTTGTTGACCTCAGTCAGCGAACACCTGTTGGCACCGGGCGGTGTCACCCTCGACAGCCTGCAAGGCGTATTGGGTGACTTGGCCGGGCCGGGCATCGATGCGGCAGATTTGTATTTTCAGGGGCAGATTTCCGAATCCTGGTCGCTGGAAGACGGCATCGTCAAAGAAGGCAGTTTCAACCTCGATCAAGGCGTCGGTGTGCGTGCCCAGTCAGGTGAGAAAACCGGTTTTGCCTACAGCAACGCTATCACCCTGGAAGCCTTGGGGCTGGCAGCCCGCGCGGCCCGCTCCATCTCCCGTGCTGGGCAAAACGGCACCGTGCAAGCGTTTACCGCCCAAGACGTGGCTCAATTGTATGCCCCGTATAACCCGCTGGAAGTCATCACCCGCGCCGAGAAAGTCGAGCTGCTTAAGCGGGTCGATGCTGCTACCCGTGCGTTGGATCCGCGTATTCAGCAAGTCAACGTGAGCATGGCCGGGGTTTGGGAGCGCATTCTGGTGGCTTCTACCGACGGCGGGCTGGCGGCTGATGTGCGCCCTTTGGTGCGGTTCAACGTCAGTGTGATCGTTGAGCAAAATGGCCGTCGCGAGCGCGGCGGGCACGGCGGCGGTGGCCGTACCGATTACCGTTATTTCCTGACAGACGACCGCGCCATGGGCTATGCCCGCGAGGCGTTGCGTCAGGCGCTGGTCAATCTGGAAGCCGTGCCAGCACCCGCGGGCACCATGCCGGTGGTCCTGGGCTCTGGTTGGTCCGGCGTATTGCTGCACGAAGCGGTAGGGCATGGCCTGGAAGGCGACTTCAACCGCAAAGGCAGCTCGGCCTACAGCGGCCGCATGGGCGAAATGGTTGCTTCCAAGCTGTGCACCATCGTGGATGATGGCACCCTGGCCGGTCTTCGTGGTTCGCTGAGCGTGGATGACGAAGGCACCCCGACTGAGTGCACCACACTGATCGAAAACGGCGTACTCAAGGGCTACATGCAGGACAAGCTCAATGCACGCCTTATGGGTGTCGCGCGCACCGGCAACGGCCGCCGCGAATCCTACGCGCACTTGCCTATGCCACGCATGACCAACACGTACATGCTGGGCGGCCAGAGTGATCCGGCGGAAATCATCGCCTCAGTGAAAAAGGGTATTTACTGCGCCAACCTGGGCGGTGGTCAGGTCGACATCACCAGCGGCAAATTTGTGTTTTCCACCAGCGAGGCTTACCTGATCGAAGACGGCAAGATCACTCGCCCGGTCAAAGGCGCTACCCTGATTGGCAACGGGCCGGAAGCGATGAGCAAGGTGTCGATGGTCGGTAACGATCTGTCACTGGACAGCGGTGTGGGAACGTGCGGCAAGGATGGGCAGTCGGTGCCGGTCGGCGTCGGGCAGCCAACCTTGAAGATTGATGCGATTACGGTCGGTGGTACGGGCGCGTAATGAGGGCCGGGCGAGTTGCACTGCAACCCGCCCCTGTACGAGATTTAACGCAAGCCGCGTTGAGTCTCGTCCAGTCCTCGGATGTACTTGAACAGTTTGCGGCTTGAGGCCGGTACTTTGTTGTGAGCCAGTTCGTGTTTGGCCTGACGTACGATCGAACGTAGTTGCTGACGATCGGCTTCAGGAAACTCGGTGACAAACTTTTCCAGCACATCGTCGTCGCCTTCGAGCAGGCGATCACGCCAGCGCTCGAGGTTGTGGAAACGCTCGTTGTATTGGCGAGAAGAGGCATCGACTTGATCGATCAAGGCAAGAATTTCGTCAAGCGGTTGATCGCGCATCAGTTTGCCGATGAACATCATATGGCGCTTGCGCGCAATATGAACCGTGTGTTTTGGAGCATCTGCCAAAGCCTTACGCAATGCGTCAGTCAAAGGCATTTTGTTCAGCAAGTCAGGCTTGAGCGTCGTGAGACGTTCGCCCAGATCAACCAGAGCATGCAGCTCGCGTTTGACCTGCGATTTGCTTTTTTCGCCGTCGAAGGCGTCGTCGTAAGAATCAACCATGGTGGCAGTCCGCAAAGAAACGCCGCCATGATAACCAGTCGGGGGCCGCTTGTCCGGCCTGGTCGCTCGGCGGCCCTACCGAAACCAGAATTTGAGTGGAGAAAACCATGAGTGCAGTACAAAGCGTCGGCCCGCAGGCCCTGCCGGCACTGCAAGAGCAGGTCGAGCAAATCATCGCCGAAGCCAAGCGCCAGGGTGCCAGTGCCTGTGAAGTCGCGGTGTCGCTGGAGCAGGGCCTGTCGACCTCTGTACGCCAGCGTGAAGTCGAGACTGTTGAGTTCAATCGCGATCAGGGTTTTGGTATCACGTTGTATGTGGGCCAGCGAAAAGGTTCAGCCAGCACCTCGGCCAGCGGCCCGGATGCTATCCGTGAAACCGTCGCGGCCGCCTTGGCGATCGCCAAGCACACCTCCGAAGACGAAAGCTCCGGCCTGGCCGATGCCAGCCTGATGGCCCGCGACCTGAAAGATTTCGATGTGTTCCACACTTGGGACATCACCCCGGAACAGGCCATCGAAAGGGCGTTGGCCTGCGAAGCTGCGGCTTTTGACGCTGACAGCCGCATCAAAAACGCCGACGGCACCACCCTCAGCACCCACCAGGGCTGTCGCGTGTACGGCAACAGCAATGGCTTTATCGGCGGTTCGGCGTCTACACGTCACAGCCTGAGCTGCGTGATGATCGCTGAAGGCGATGGCCAGATGCAGCGCGATTACTGGTATGACGTGAACTGCCAGGGCGAGTTGCTGATGGACGCTGTCAGCATCGGCCAGCGTGCCGCTGAGCGCGCCGCTCGCCGCCTGGGTTCACGCCCGGTGCCAACCTGTGAAGTTCCGGTCTTGTTCTCCGCTGAATTGGCCGGTGGCTTGTTCGGCAGCTTTATGGGCGCGATTTCGGGCGGCAACCTGTACCGCAAATCGTCGTTCTTGCTGGATGCGTTAGGGCAGCAGATTTTCCCTGAATGGCTGACCCTGGACGAGCGCCCGCATTTGGTACGAGCCATGGGCAGCTCTTCATTCGATAACGATGGCCTGGCGACTTACGCCAAACCGTTTATCAAGGATGGCGAGTTGGTCTCCTACATCCTCAGCACCTATTCCGGGCGCAAACTGGGCCTGCCAAGTACTGCGAACGCAGGCGGCGTGCACAACCTGTTCGTGACCCATGGCGATGAAGATCAAGCCGCCTTGATCCGCCGCATGGGCCGGGGCTTGCTGGTCACTGAGCTGATGGGCAGCGGCCTGAACATGGTGACCGGCGACTATTCCCGTGGCGCGGCGGGTTTCTGGGTTGAAAACGGCGAAATCCAGTTCCCGGTTCAAGAAGTGACCATTGCCGGCAACATGCGTGACATGTTTAAACAGATTGTTGCCGTGGGCAACGACCTGGAACTGCGCAGCAACATCCGCACCGGTTCTGTGCTCATCGAGCGAATGACCGTCGCGGGCAGCTAAACCTTCGCGGTTGCAATCAAGGCGTATCACCTTCACGGGTGATACGCTTTTTTTTCACCCCAACCTTTGTGGACGCGTGTATCTAAGGCAGGCTTGTTTTGATAATCAATATCGCTTAATAATGAATCTCATTATCGAGCGAGCCTAGGTCATGAGTTCTGCCTTGCATGAAGGTCCGTATCTGGAAAGCTGGCGCTGGATGAGCCGTCAGATCCGGTGCGGGTTGGCGCCAGACGAGCCGCGTCTGATCAAGCACTATCTGGCCGAAGGCCGTTACCTGGCCGGTTGTACGGCTACTTCCCCGTGGATGATTGCCGCCACTTCGTTCCGCCTGTTGCTGGACACCGCCGCCGATACGGCCTTGCCTTGGCACTGGCGCACTCTGTGTCTGGACAACGCGTGGCGCCCGCTGCGCGATATGGAAACTCAAGCCATGTGCCAATGCCGCCTCAAGCGCTGGCAAAGCTATGCCTGGCAATTGGCGACCTGCGAACTCGAACCATCAATTTCTTTAACAGAACTGCTGCAAGGATTTCCTGATGAGTAATACGCGTATCGAACGGGACAGCATGGGTGAACTGCATGTGCCTGAGGCCGCGCTGTATGGCGCACAAACCCAGCGTGCGGTGGATAACTTCCCGATCAGCCATCAACGCATGCCCGCACAATTCATTCGCGCACTGATCCTGGCCAAGGCCGCGGCGGCCAAGGCCAACGTTGAGCTCAAGCAAATCAGCGAGGCGCAGGGCAACGCCATTGTCGAAGCCACGCAGATCCTGCTGGCTGGCGACTTTATGGAGCACTTCCCGGTGGATATTTTTCAGACCGGCTCGGGCACCAGCTCCAACATGAACGCCAACGAAGTGATCGCGACACTGGCTACCCGCGTGCTGGGTGAGCCGGTTAACCCTAACGATCACGTCAACTGCGGGCAAAGCAGCAACGACATCATTCCTACCACTATTCATGTCAGCGCCGCCCTGGGTTTGCATGAAGAGCTGCTGCCGGCGCTCAAGCATCTGGTACAGGTGATTGAGCACAAGGCCGAGCAGGTTCACGTTTATGTGAAAACCGGTCGCACGCACCTGATGGACGCCATGCCGGTGCGCATGAGCCAGGTATTGAATGGGTGGGCTCAGCAACTCAAAGCCAATATCGAGCATCTGCACAACCTGCAACCGGCCTTGCAGTCGCTGGCCCAGGGCGGCACGGCAGTGGGGACGGGAATCAACGCGCACCCGCAGTTTGCCGGGTTGTTCAACCAGCAACTCAGCGCACTGACCCATGTGCAATTCACGCCGGGCAAAGACCTGTTTGCCTTGATCGGCTCGCAGGACACCGCGGTATCGGTGTCGGGCCAGCTCAAGGCCACCGCCGTATCGCTGATGAAAATCGCCAACGACCTGCGCTGGATGAACTCCGGTCCGCTGGCAGGCCTGGGTGAGATTGAGCTGCAAGGCTTGCAGCCAGGCTCTTCGATCATGCCCGGCAAGGTCAATCCGGTGATCCCTGAAGCCACCGCCATGGTCGCCGCTCAGGTAATCGGCAATGACACAGTGATCACCATCGCCGGGCAGTCCGGCAACTTTGAACTGAACGTCATGCTGCCAGTGATTGCGCAAAACCTGTTGAGCAGCATCGAGTTGCTGGCCAACTCCAGCCGCCTGCTGGCTGACAAGGCGATTGCCAGCTTCAAGGTCAATGAGGCCAAGCTCAAGGAAGCGCTGTCGCGTAACCCGATTCTGGTGACAGCCCTGAACCCCATCATTGGTTACCAAAAAGCCGCCGAAATTGCCAAGACTGCCTACCAGCAAGGTCGCCCGGTGATTGACGTGGCTCTTGAGTACACCGATCTACCCCGCAGCCAGCTCGAAGTGTTGCTCGATCCCGAGAAACTGACCGCAGGCGGCGTTTAATCCGCGCCCCGACACTGCTTTGGAGGTTCACATGGAGCACTGGAAACGCACGATCGAGAGAGCCAATCGCTATTTCGCTGAGGGCGAACTGGTCGATGCCCGAGAGCATTACTTGCAGGCGCTGGCGCTGGCGCAGGTCTTGTTTGAACGCTGGAGTGATGCCGACGAAGCAGTGGCGGCGTGTGTCATTTCCCACCACAACCTGGCGGATCTGCACTTGCGCCTTAATCAGCCGGAGGAGAGCGTGGAGTACCTCTGCGCGATTCACCAGCGGTTACTGCAAACCATGCAGAACGCCCGTCTGGCGCCTGCGCTGCGTGAAGCAGCGCTGCGTCAGAGCAGCAAAACCTACGTTGAGCTTTTGAACTTTATCAGCGAGTACGGCGAATACCCGCGCTCCGACCTGTTGCTCAAAAGCACGGTGGCTCAGTCAAGCCACGAGTTCTCAGCTGTCAGCGGCCATCATTCAGGAGCCCATTGATATGACTTACACCTTGCCTGCTTTGCCCTATGCCTACGACGCGCTTGAGCCGCATATTGACGCGCAAACCATGGAGATCCACTACACCAAGCACCACCAGACCTATATCAACAACTTGAACGCCGCCGTCGATGGTACGGAGTGGGCCAAATGGCCAGTTGAAAAACTGGTCGCCAGTGTTCAGTTGTTGCCAGAAAAGCTTCAGGCAGCGGTCATCAATCAGGGCGGCGGGCATGCCAACCATTCGCTGTTCTGGGAGGTCATGAGCCCATCAGGCGGGGGGAAACCAAGTGGCGCATTGGCTAAAGCCATTGATGAGCAATTGGGCGGCCTGGAGACCTTCAAGGAAAACTTCACCAAAGCAGCCCTGACCCGTTTTGGCAGTGGCTGGGCCTGGCTCAGTGTGACCCCGGATAAAAAACTGGTGGTCGAAAGCAGTGGCAACCAGGACAGCCCGTTGATGAACGGCAACACCCCGGTCCTCGGTCTTGATGTGTGGGAACACGCTTATTACTTGCGTTATCAGAACCGTCGCCCGGAGTACATCAATGCGTTTTACAACGTGATCAATTGGCCAGAAGTCGAACGGCGCTATCAAGCAGCGATTGCCTAAGCCGAACAGGAAGGATCCAGGCAGATTATGGGCACGCAAATTTTAGCGGTGAGTGGCGTGCGGATGTTCCGCTATGCACTGGGCACGCTCTTGCTGTTGGCGGGTACGGCCCTGTTGGTGGCCAAGGGGCTGGTCTGGCTAGACCTTGAGCCAAGGTTGTTGCGGGCTTTGCAGGGCGGTGCGCTGTGTGCGCTGGGCACCGCCTTAGGGGCCGTGCCGGTATTGGTTATTCGCAAAATGCCAATCGCGGTCAGCGATACCTTGCTGGGCTTTGGTGCCGGCGTCATGTTGGCAGCGACGGCATTTTCGTTGATTGTGCCAGGCATTGCGGCGGCTCAAGACCTTGGGCTTTCGCAGTGGGGGGCCAGCGGCGTGGTCTGTGCGGGAATCTTGCTCGGCGCTTTTTTTCTATTTCTGGTCGACCTCAAGGTATCCGGGGCTGCCCCTGAAATGATCATCAGCAAGCCCGGCGAGCCCGTGATTGCGCCGCGCATCTGGCTGTTCGTGATTGCCATCATTGCGCACAATATTCCGGAAGGGATGGCGGTCGGGGTGTCAGCGGGCGGCGGCATGCCAGACGCTGACAGCTTGGCGATGGGCATTGCTTTGCAGGATGTGCCGGAGGGTCTGGTGATTGCGCTGGTGCTGGCGGGCGCAGGTATGTCACGGGTCAAGGCGTTCTTGATTGGTGCGGCCTCCGGGCTGGTTGAGCCCGTGTTTGCGTTGCTCTGTGCCTGGCTGGTTAATTTGGCGGAGGTGCTACTGCCATTTGGGCTGGCGTTGGCGGCGGGTGCGATGTTGTTGGTGGTCACTCAAGAAGTGATTCCAGAATCGCGGCGCAACGGTCACGAAAAGCTGGCAAGCCTGGGTTTGTGCATCGGCTTTTGCCTGATGATGGTGATGGACACCGCACTGGGCTAACGCCCGCATTGATACCCATAAAAACCTGTCGGAGCGAGCTTGCCAAGCGATCTTTTGATCTTGAAAGATCGCGAGGCAAGCTCGCTCCTGCAGTTACGCGGGGCTGCTTTTCACTCACCCTCATCGAAGTAGTTGTTGATGAGCTTGACCAGTGCGTCCATCGCTTCCTGTTCCTGCTCACCTTCGGTCTTTAAATGAATCTTTGTACCTTTACCGGCTGCGAGCATCATCATTGCCATGATGCTCTTGCCGTCGACCATGGATTGCGGTGTGCGGCCCGCTCTTATCTGGCAAGGGAATTGCCCGGCAACACCGACGAATTTTGCTGATGCCCGAGCGTGCAAGCCCAGTTTGTTGATGATTTCGATTTCCAGAGCAGGCATCGCAGGGGTGGTCCTTTCAAGTCAGGTCGCGGTGGCGAACCTGGACGTTTTTAAGAGTTTCTTGCAGGCATTTGCCAAGGCGCTCGGTCAGGTACACCGAGCGGTGATGGCCGCCTGTGCAGCCAATAGCGATGGTGACATAGGCACGATTACTGGCGGCGAAGCGGGGTAGCCACTTAAGCAGGTAGCTGGAGATATCCTGGAACATCTCTTCAACATCCGGCTGTGAGGCGAGGTAATCAGCTACGGGTTGGTCAAGACCCGATTGCTCGCGCAGTTCGGGTTTCCAATACGGGTTGGGCAGGCAGCGCACGTCAAACACCAGATCGGCATCTACCGGCATTCCGCGCTTGAAGCCAAACGACTCAATCAAAAACGCAGTACCGGGCTCTGGCTTGTTCAGCAGGCGCAACTTGATCGTGTCGCGAAGCTGATACAGGTTCAGATTGGTGGTGTTAATCGTCAGGTCGGCGAGATCGGCAATCGGGCCGAGCAGGTGCGTTTCATCACGAATGGCTTCTGCCAGCGAACGACTTTCACTGCTCAGAGGGTGGCGACGACGGGTTTCCGAGAAGCGCTTGAGTAGGGTTTCTTCGTCGGCATCCAGATACAGAACATCGCACTGGATGTGGCGGCTGCGCACTTCTTCTAGCAACTGCGGAAAGCGTGACAAGTGGCTCGGCAGGTTTCGCGCATCAATGGATACGGCGACCAGCGGTTGCGGTAATTCCGTGTGGATCAATGCACGTTCGGCCAGCTCAGGCAGCAGGCCGGCCGGCAGGTTGTCGATGCAATAAAAGCCGTTGTCTTCGAGTACCGCAAGGGCTGTGCTTTTTCCGGAGCCGGAGCGTCCGCTGACAATAACTAAGCGCATGATTAGTGACCGTTCTGTACGTCCAGAACAACCTGATACAACGCTTCGTTGCTGGTTGCGTTGCGCAATTTCTCACGCACGTCTTTGCGATCGAGCATGCTGGCGATCTGCCGGAGCAGCTCCAGGTGCGCATCAGTAGCCTCTTGAGGCACCAGCAAAACGAACAAAAGGTCGACGGGTGCGCCATCGATGGCGTCGAAATCTATGGGAGCGTCCAAGTGCAGCAAGGCGCTGATGGGCGACTCGCAGCCAGCCAGACGGCAATGAGGTATGGCGATACCGTTACCAAAACCGGTGGAGCCCAGTTTTTCGCGGGCGATCAACGCTTCAAACACTTTCTGCCCATCCAGCTCAGGCACTTCGCGGCTGATCAGGTTGGCAATCTGTTCGAGTGCACGCTTCTTACTGCCACCCGGCGCGTTCACCAGGGAACGGCCGGGGGTCAGGATATTTTCAAGTCGAATCATGGTGATGGAGTATTAACGACCCGTTGCGCCCTGGAGCAGGCTTTGAGTCTTTTCCTTATGCTTTTTCAGTTGGCGATCAAGCTTCTCGTAGAGGCTGTCGATAGCGGCGTACATGTCTTCATTGACCGCATTGCCGACAACTTCTCCGCCGGGAATATTGAGGGTGGCTTCGATTTTCTGCTGATGCTTTTCAACAGAGAGGATCACCTGCACGTTGGTGATTTTGTCGTAGTGACGTTCCAGACGTGCGAGTTTGTCATTGATCGATTCACGCAGCGGTTGGGTGACTTCCAGATGTTGTCCACTGATGTTGACTTGCATACAGTTTCTCCTTCTGTTGCCATTGCATAAGGTGACAGGCCGAAGCGCCTGCCACTGAAACGCCGTGACCCGTTCTTACATCAACCGCTTACGTTCGCTCGAAGGCGCAATCCCAAGGGATTCGCGGTACTTGGCGACAGTGCGACGGGCCACCTGAATGCCTTGTGCCTCCAGTAAACCAGCGATCTTGCTGTCACTCAACGGCTTTTTCTGATTTTCAGCTGCGACCAGTTTTTTGATGATCGCGCGGATCGCGGTGGACGAGCATTCACCGCCTTCCGAGGTGCTGACGTGGCTGGAGAAAAAGTACTTCAATTCATAAATACCGCGCGGGGTATGCATGAATTTTTGCGTGGTGACGCGTGAAATGGTTGATTCGTGCATGCCGACCGCTTCTGCAATGTCGTGCAGAACCAGCGGTTTCATCGCCTCGTCGCCATACTCCAGGAAACCACGTTGGTGCTCGACGATTTGCGTCGCCACTTTCATCAGTGTTTCATTGCGGCTCTGCAGGCTTTTGATGAACCAGCGGGCTTCCTGCAACTGGTTGCGCATGAAGGTGTTGTCGGCACTGGTGTCGGCACGGCGCACGAACCCGGCATATTGCGGGTTGACGCGCAGGCGCGGGACTGACTCCTGGTTGAGCTCGACCAGCCAGCGGTCGTTATCCTTGCGCACGATAACGTCAGGCACGACGTACTCGGCTTCGCTGGACTCGATCTGCGAGCCCGGGCGCGGGTTCAGGCTTTGGACCAGCTCGATGACCTGGCGCAGCTCGTCTTCCTTGAGCTTCATGCGGCGCATCAGCTGGCTATAGTCGCGTGCACCGAGCAGGTCGATGTAATCGGTGACCAGACGTTTGGCTTCGTTTATCCACGGCGTCTTGGCGGGCAGTTGACGCAGTTGCAACAGCAAGCACTCGCCCAGGTTGCGCGCGCCAATACCGGCTGGCTCGAATTGCTGGATGCGGTGCAGGACGGCTTCAATCTCGTCGAGCTCGATGTCCAGTTCTGGATCGAATGCTTCCAGGATCTCCTCGAGTGTTTCGTCGAGATAGCCCTGATTGTTGATGCAGTCGATGAGTGTTACGGCGATCAGGCGATCCGTGTCAGACATTGGTGCCAGGTTCAATTGCCACAACAGGTGGCTTTGCAGGCTCTCGCCAGCAGAGGTGCGGGTGGTGAAGTCCCACTCGTCATCATCGCTGCTGGGCAGGCTGCTGGCGCTGGTCTGGTAGATGTCTTCCCAGGCGGTGTCGACAGGCAGCTCGTTAGGAATGCGTTCGTTCCACTCGCCCTCATCCAGATTGTCCACGGTGGGCGCGGACTCCTGTTGAAAGGACGGCTCCTGAAGATCGCTGTTGGTTTTTTGCTCGATGTTATCGGCCAAGGGGTCCGAGTTGTCGAAGTCATCGCCATCTTCCTGGCGTTCGAGCATCGGGTTGGACTCCAGGGCCTCCTGGATTTCCTGCTGGAGGTCCAGGGTCGACAGTTGGAGCAGACGGATGGCTTGTTGCAGCTGAGGCGTCATCGTCAGCTGCTGGCCCATTCTCAAGACTAGCGATGGTTTCATGGCAGGGGCTTAACACCTTATTCGCCGGCGCGCATGGCGCCATCCACTACAGGGCGCGTGAGCGCCAAACATAAGCAAATTATATGCCTGAAAGCGGTGCGTTTGCCTAGAGCGCAATGGTAATAAAAACGTAGTTGTCTGGAACTGGACTTGTAACAGAGAGGGAAGATTTGCCCTGCGATCTTTTTTAGCGAACAAAAGATCGCAAGGCAAGCCTGCTTTGGTCGGACGCGCTGCAACGGGCGTTACAGGCGGAACTCGTGACCCAGGTACACTTCGCGTACCAGTTCATTGGCAAGAATCGTTTCAGCATCACCTTCAGCGATCAGTTGCCCGTCGTTAACGATGTAGGCTGTTTCGCAAATGTCGAGCGTTTCACGGACGTTGTGGTCGGTGATCAGCACGCCAATGCCCTTGGCCTTGAGGTGATGAATGATTTGCTTGATGTCGCCCACGGAGATGGGGTCGACGCCCGCAAAGGGTTCATCGAGCAGGATGAACTTCGGGTTGGTCGCCAGCGCCCGGGCAATTTCAACCCGGCGACGTTCACCGCCCGACAGGCTCATGCCGAGGCTGTCGCGGATATGGTTGATGTGGAATTCCTGCAGCAGGCCTTCCAGCTCCTTGCGGCGACCCGCCTTGTCGAGTTCCTTGCGCGTTTCAAGAATCGCCATGATGTTGTCGGCCACCGATAGCTTGCGGAAAATCGACGCTTCTTGTGGCAGGTAACCGATGCCCGCTCGCGCGCGGCCGTGCATAGGCTGGTGGCTGACGTCCAGGTCGTCGATCAGCACACGGCCCTGATCGGCTTGGACCAGACCAACGATCATATAGAAACAGGTGGTTTTGCCCGCGCCGTTGGGGCCGAGCAAGCCGACGATCTGCCCGCTGTCGATCGACAGGCTCACATCGCGTACCACTTGGCGACTCTTGTAGCTTTTAGCCAGATGCTGGGCTTTCAGGGTTGCCATTACTGGGCCTTCTGCTGGTCGGTTTTACTCTTTGGCTGGATCACCATGTCAATGCGTGGGCGAGGCGCAGTAACATTGGTGCCATTAGCCCGGCCAGCATTGGCGACCTGTTTCACGGTGTCGTAGACGATTTTCTCGCCTTCGGTCGTGTTGCCTTCATTGATGACTTTGGCCTTGTCGATCAGCACGATGCGGTTTTGCGGCGCATGGTATTGAATCGTTACGGCGTAGGCCTGGACCGGCTTGGGATCGCCCAGTTTTTGTAGCTGTTCAAAATAGGCCAGGTTGCCAACTGAGGTCACCACGTCAATATCGCCCGATGCAGTGCGGGTAAGGGTGACGGTGTTGCCAGTAATTTTCATGGACCCCTGGGTGATGATCACATCGCCCTTGTAAGTCGCAACGCCTTGTTTGTCATCCAATTGGGCTTCGTCTGCCTGGATGCGGATAGGCTGCTTGTTGTCATCCGGCAGAGCCCAGGCGCTCGCGCTTCCCAGTGCTGCGCCCAGGCTGAGCAATAAAGGGAGGGTTTTAACGAGACTCATACTGTCCTCTTACGTTGGACAGCAGGTCCATCCTGCCGTCTTTCAAATATGCTTTCATGCCCTTGCCAGTCGTCACACCACCGGCCCCGTCGATTCTAACGTCTCGGTCGGTCTGCGCATATTCCTTCTGCGGGAATACAGTCATACGAGTCGTAGTGATAATCGTAGTGCGGTTTTTGTCATCGGTACGCGCCACACGCACGGAGTCGATGAGTTCGACCTGCGTGCCGTCCGGGTTGACCTCACCGTGATCGCTCTGGACATGCCACGGGAAAGGCGTGCCGCGGAAAATCAGCATGTCGGGCTTGGTCAATAATGTGACTTCGGAAGCCTGCAAATGTTCGACCTTGTCTGATGTCAGCTCATATTGCAGTTTGCCGTCAGGCAGGAACTGCAAGCTGTGGGCATTGATTGCGTAATAGTCGATAGCGGTTTCGTCGACAGGCGCAGCGGGCGTGTCGAGAAAACGCTCTGGGCTGATATTCCAGTAGCCAACGGCCGCGAAAAGCGCGGCAATGACTGTGAATAACAGAATGTTGCGAATCTTTTTACTCAGCATAAAACGCTCTATAGATAGGCGGCGAGGGCGGCATCCAGGCGCCCTTGAGCGCGCAGGATGAGCTCACAAAACTCGCGGGCGGCCCCTTCACCACCGCGTGCCTGGGTGGTGCCGTGGGCGTGCTCGCGAACAAAGCCGGCAGCGTTTGCAACCGCCATACCCAGACCAACCCGGCGTATCACCGGCAGGTCTGGCAGGTCATCGCCTAAATAGGCGACCTGCTCATAGCTTAGGCCGAGTTGGCCGAGAAGCTCGTCCAATACTACCAATTTATCTTCGCGCCCCTGATAAAGGTGCGGGATGCCCAGGTTTTGTGCGCGGCGCTCGACCACAGGTGTCTTGCGACCACTGATAATGGCGGTTTGCACGCCGGCGGCCATGAGCATCTTGATGCCCTGGCCATCAAGGGTGTTGAAAGTCTTGAACTCACTGCCGTCTTCGAGGAAGTACAGACGACCGTCGGTCAAAACCCCGTCCACGTCAAAAACCGCGAGTTTGATGCCTTTGCCACGTTCAAGGAGATCGCTGGTCATTACATTACTCCTGCGCGCAGCAAGTCGTGCATGTTCAGGGCGCCCACCGGGTGGTCGTCCTGGTCGACCACCACCAGCGCGCCGATCTTGTGGTCTTCCATGATTTTCAGGGCTTCTGCCGCTAGCATGTCGGCCTTGGCAGTCTTGCCATGTGGTGTCATCACCGAGTCGATGGTGGCATTGCGGATGTCGATTTCGCGATCCAGCGTACGGCGCAAGTCACCGTCGGTGAAGATCCCGGCCAGGCGGCCGTCTTCTTCTACGATAACGGTCATGCCAAGCCCCTTGCGGGTCATTTCCATCAGGGCATCCTTGAGCAGGGTGCCACGCAGGACTTTGGGCAGTTCATCACCGGAGTGCATCACGTTGTCGATTTTCAGCAGCAGGCGACGACCCAGTGCGCCGCCTGGATGCGAAAACGCAAAATCTTCTGCAGTAAAGCCGCGCGCTTCCAGCAGTGCCACCGCCAGCGCATCACCCATGACCAGCGCGGCCGTGGTGGAGGAGGTGGGTGCCAGGTTCAGCGGGCAGGCTTCATGGGCGACGTGCACGTTGAGATTCACCTCAGCGGCCTTTGCCAGCGTCGAGTTGGGGTTGCCGGTCACGCTGATCAGCTTGATCCCCAAACGCTTGATCAACGGCAGCAGGGTAACGATTTCAGCCGTTGTGCCAGAGTTGGACAGGGCGAGAATGATGTCGTCGCTGGTAATCATCCCCATGTCGCCATGGCTGGCTTCGGCGGGATGAACAAAGAAGGCCGTGGTGCCGGTGCTGGCCAGGGTGGCGGCAATTTTATTGCCGACATGCCCGGATTTGCCCATGCCGACCACGACAACCCGGCCTTTACTAGCCAGAATCATCTCGCAAGCGCGTACGAAATCCGCGTCAATATGGGCCAGCAAGCCTTCAACGGCTTCCAGCTCAAGACGGATGGTACGGTGGGCAGATTGAATCAGGTCGCTGGATTGGCTCATGTTTGAAGTCGGGTAGCCTGAGAAAAGGCGACGATTATAGCGGTTATGCACAATTCCCTCACGCTTGATCGTGATGCTTTGTTGCACCAGGTTACAAGTGAGTGTCAGGACTGCGGTTAATTTGGCATTAATTAGCTGTCTAGAACCTGAGCGGGCACTCCTTCGGTCTTGGGCGGTCTGTATTAGCAGTGCTATAGTTCGCCGCCAGTTCGGCCCGCTCAGGGAGCGCGAGCTTCCTAATCAGAGGCTTGGTGTCCGGGTGAGAGGCAGAAGCTGCATCGCAAGGAGTTTAGATGAGCGCCGATAACGCCTACGCGGTCGAGCTGAAGGGCCTTTCCTTCAAGCGCGGATCGCGCAGCATCTTCAATAATGTCGATATTCGAATTCCGCGTGGCAAGGTCACGGGAATCATGGGCCCGTCCGGCTGCGGCAAGACTACCCTTTTACGATTGATGGGCATGCAACTGCGTCCCAGCAGTGGTGAAGTGTGGGTCAATGGCCAGAATCTTCCGTCCCTGTCGCGCAGCGATCTGTTCGATGCGCGCAAGCAGATGGGCGTGCTGTTCCAGAGCGGTGCTTTGTTCACCGATCTGGATGTGTTCGAAAACGTAGCGTTTCCGCTGCGGGTTCACACCCAGTTGCCTGAGGACATGATCCGCGACATCGTGCTGCTCAAGTTGCAGGCGGTGGGGCTGCGTGGGGCAATCAACCTGATGCCCGATGAACTGTCGGGCGGCATGAAGCGCCGTGTGGCCTTGGCCCGCGCGATTGCCATGGACCCGCAGATCCTGATGTATGACGAGCCTTTTGTGGGCCAGGACCCTATTGCAATGGGGGTTCTGGTGCGCCTGATCCGTCTGTTGAACGACGCGTTGGGCATCACCAGTATCGTGGTGTCCCACGACCTGGCTGAAACGGCGAGCATTTCCGACTATCTATACGTCGTCGGTGATGGCCAGGTGCTGGGGCAGGGCACGCCTGAAGAACTGATGAATGCGGATAACCCGCGTATTCGTCAGTTCATGAACGGCGATCCGGATGGCCCGGTTCCGTTCCATTTTCCGGCGTCGGACTACCGAACCGATCTTCTGGGGAAGCGTTGATGCCCAAAAAATCAATTATTGATCGAATCGGGTTGTTCGGTCGGGCAGGGATCGACATGGTCTCGGTCCTGGGGCGTTCGACCCTGTTCCTGTTTCATGCATTGCTGGGGCGTGGCGGCATTGGCGGCGGGTTTGGGCTGCTAGTCAAACAGTTGCACTCTGTCGGCGTCATGTCGCTGGTCATCATTGTGGTGTCCGGCATTTTCATCGGCATGGTGCTAGCCCTGCAGGGCTTCAGTATCTTGTCCAGCTATGGTTCCGAGCAGGCCGTCGGGCAAATGGTTGCCTTGACCCTGCTGCGTGAGTTGGGGCCTGTGGTGACCGCCTTGCTGTTCGCCGGGCGCGCCGGGTCTGCCCTGACCGCTGAAATCGGCAACATGAAATCGACCGAGCAACTCTCCAGTCTGGAAATGATTGGCGTTGACCCGCTCAAATACATCATTGCGCCACGTCTGTGGGCCGGGTTCATTTCCCTGCCGGTGTTGGCGATGATCTTCAGTGTGGTCGGGATCTGGGGCGGTTCGTGGGTGGCAGTCGACTGGCTGGGCGTCTACGACGGTTCTTACTGGGCCAACATGCAGAACAGTGTGACCTTCAGTGGTGACGTGATTAACGGGATCATCAAAAGCATCGTATTTGCCTTTGTAGTGACCTGGATTGCTGTGTTTCAAGGTTATGACTGTGAGCCCACATCAGAGGGGATCAGCCGTGCCACTACCAAGACCGTGGTGTATGCCTCACTGGCAGTCCTCGGGTTGGACTTTATTTTGACTGCCCTGATGTTTGGAGATTTCTGATGCAAAACCGCACCATGGAAATCGGTGTCGGCCTGTTCCTGCTGGCTGGCATCCTGGCTTTACTGTTACTTGCCCTGCGGGTCAGTGGACTGTCGCCGACTGCCAGCACGGACACCTACAAACTCTATGCCTACTTTGACAACATCGCCGGTCTGACGGTGCGTGCCAAAGTCACCATGGCTGGCGTAACCATCGGCAAGGTGACGGCGATTGACCTGGACCGTGACAACTTCACGGCCCGCGTCACCCTGCAAGTGGAAAAGGATGTGAATAACCTGCCGACCGACTCGACAGCGTCTATTCTCACCGCCGGGTTGCTGGGCGAGAAGTACATCGGTATTAGCGTGGGCGGGGATGATTCCGTGCTCAAGGATGGTGGCACCATTCACGACACTCAATCATCACTGGTCCTTGAAGACCTGATCGGGAAGTTCCTGATGAATACCGTTAGCAAAGAAGCCAAATAAGGAGCCTTAAGATGATTTCTCTCTTGCGCCGTGGCCTGCTGGTAATGTTGGCGGCTGCCTTGCCCTTGATGGCCAGCGCTGCCCCGGGGCAGTCGCCCCATGACATCGTGACCGATACGACAACCCGACTGTTGGCTGACTTGTCTGCCAATAAAGAAAAGTACAAGGCCAGCCCGACCGAGTTTTACGATGCGCTTAACAACATCGTCGGCCCGGTCGTGGACGTTGACGGTGTTTCCAGAAGCATCATGACCGTCAAGTATTCGCGCAATGCCACACCGGCGCAGATGCAGCGCTTCCAGGAAAACTTCAAGCGCAGCCTGATTCAGTTCTATGGCAATGCCTTGCTCGAGTTCAAGAACGAAGGCATCACGGTCGGTGACGCCAAGCAACAGTCGAACGGCGACAATGTGTCTGTACCAATGACTGTCAGAGGCGCTAATGGCGCGGTTTACCCGGTTTCCTACACCCTCACCAACGTGAATGGCGAGTGGAAGGTACGCAACGTGATCATCAACGGCATCAACATCGGCAAGTTGTTCCGTGATCAGTTCGCTGACGCCATGCAGCGCAACGGCAACAATCTGGACAAGACCATCGATGGCTGGGCGGGCGAAGTGGCCAAGGCCAAAGAAAAAACCGATGAGCAGTTGAACAAATGAGTAATGCCGCCATTACCCTGGCTGGCGAAAGTGAGCTGCGCCTGAGCGGTGTGCTCGATTATCAGACCGGCCCTCGCTTGCGCAAGGAAGGCCAGGCGCTGATAAAAAAGGCCTTGGCCAAAGCCCTTGTGGTGGATTGCTCGGCGGTCACGAAATCCAGCAGCGTCGGTTTGTCCCTGCTGCTGTGCTATATCCGTGACGCACAAGCCCTGAACAAGCCATTGAGCATCACCGGCCTGCCCGAAGACATGCGCGAAATCGCAAATGTTTCGGGCTTGACCGAGTTGCTGGCACATCATTAATAGCCACTTACCCAAAAGCCCCCCGTCAGAGTCCTGTTATATGGGGTTCGCAGGCGCGGGGCTTTTTTGTATGATGGCCGACCCGCGCGCGTTAGGCGCCGATTGAGGTTGAGCATGCAGGCCGTAGAAGTTAAGCGCTTTCTTGAAGAAAAGCTGCCAGAAACTCAGGTAGAAGTTGAGGGCGAAGGCTGCAACTTTCAGCTGAACGTGATTAGTGACGAGCTGTCGGCCTTGAGCCCGGTCAAGCGTCAACAAAGCATCTATGCCCATTTGAACCCTTGGATTGTTGATGGCAGCATCCATGCGGTGACTATGAAATTCTTCAGCCGCGCGGCCTGGGCCGAGCGCACCTGAGCCCCTTGGCGTCGAGATTGTTATGGATAAATTGATTATTACCGGCGGCGTTCGTCTTGATGGCGAGATCCGTATTTCCGGGGCGAAGAACTCCGCTCTGCCGATTCTGGCTGCGACCCTGCTGTGCGACGGCGCTGTTACGGTCGGCAACTTGCCGCACTTGCATGACATCACCACCATGATCGAGCTGTTCGGTCGCATGGGCATTGAACCGGTGATTGATGAAAAGCTGTCGGTCGAAATCGACCCACGCACCATCAAAACTCTGGTCGCTCCGTACGAATTGGTGAAAACCATGCGTGCTTCGATCCTAGTATTGGGCCCGATGGTTGCTCGTTTCGGTGAGGCCGAAGTTGCACTGCCAGGCGGTTGCGCTATCGGCTCGCGTCCTGTTGACCTGCACATTCGTGGCCTTGAAGCCATGGGCGCAGTGATTGACGTGGAAGGTGGCTACATCAAGGCCAAGGCGCCAGAAGGCGGCCTGCAGGGCGCCAACTTCTTCTTCGATACCGTCAGTGTGACCGGCACCGAAAACATCATGATGGCTGCGGCACTGGCCAAAGGCCGTAGCGTGCTGCAGAACGCCGCGCGTGAGCCTGAAGTCGTTGACCTGGCCAACTTCCTGAACGCCATGGGCGCCAAGGTCAGCGGCGCCGGCACTGACACCATCACCATTGATGGCGTAGAGCGTCTGCACCCGGCGACCTACCGTGTGATGCCGGACCGTATCGAAACCGGTACTTACCTGGTTGCAGCCGCTGTCACCGGCGGGCGTGTGAAGGTCAAGGACACCGATCCGACCATCCTTGAAGCGGTTCTTGAAAAGCTCAAGGAAGCGGGCGCCGAGATCACCACCGGCGAAGACTGGATCGAGCTGAACATGCACGGCAAGCGCCCGAAGGCGGTCAACGTGCGTACGGCTCCATACCCGGCGTTCCCCACTGACATGCAGGCGCAGTTCATCTCGCTCAACGCCATTGCCGAAGGCACCGGCGCAGTGATCGAGACGATCTTCGAAAACCGCTTCATGCACGTGTACGAATTGCACCGCATGGGTGCCAAGATCCAGGTTGAGGGCAACACCGCCATCGTGACCGGTACCGAAACATTGAAGGGCGCGCCAGTGATGGCCACCGACCTGCGTGCGTCGGCCAGCCTGGTGATTTCGGCTCTGGTTGCCGAAGGCGACACCCTGATCGACCGCATCTACCACATTGACCGTGGCTATGAGTGCATCGAAGAAAAACTGCAAATGCTGGGTGCCAAAATCCGCCGCGTTCCGGGCTAGTTTTTGGTGTTTGGCATCATGGGCACAGGGATCGTGTCCAGCCGCCAGGTGACGTAAGCGCTCGCAAGCGTTACCTTACCTGGCCTTGAATCGTTCAAGTCGAGCCTGATATCAGGCTCGATGCATGTCCGGCGCCGATTGCGTGCGGGCATAAGTACCCTGATAAGGACTTACGTTTCCCATGTTGACCATTGCACTGTCCAAGGGCCGTATCCTTGACGACACCCTGCCGCTTCTGGCCGAAGCTGGCATCGTGCCGACCGAGAATCCGGACAAAAGCCGCAAGCTGATCATTCCGACCACCCAGGCAGACGTCCGCCTGCTGATCGTTCGTGCCACCGATGTGCCGACCTATGTCGAGCATGGCGCTGCCGACCTCGGTGTCGCGGGTAAAGACGTGTTGATGGAATACGGCGGCCAGGGCCTTTACGAGCCACTGGATCTCCAGATTGCCCAGTGCAAGCTGATGACTGCCGGTGCTGTGGGTGCCGCAGAGCCCAAAGGTCGTCTGCGCGTGGCCACCAAGTTCGTCAATATCGCCAAGCGTTACTACGCCGAGCAGGGCCGTCAGGTGGATATCATCAAGCTCTATGGCTCGATGGAACTGGCGCCGCTGATCGGTCTGGCTGACAAGATCATCGACGTGGTCGACACCGGCAACACCCTTCGCGCCAACGGCCTTGAGCCTCAAGACTTCATCGCCGCCATCAGCTCCCGCCTGGTGGTCAACAAAGCGTCGATGAAAATGCAGCACGCCCGCATTCAAGCCCTGATCGACACCCTGCGCAAAGCAGTGGAGTCACGACACCGCGGCTGACTCACCTGCGCGACCCTGGACCCTGAGTCTTTAAGTCGCGCCCATCTATCCGTGTAATAGCCAGAAATCTCAGGTACCCGCGCGGATGGCTTGGTAGTCTTGCGGTGCCTGAGCTGTGCAACATCCTAAAATCTAAGCATTCGCCAATTACCGAGGCCCTCGCTATGACCGCTCCCACTGCAATTCGCCGACTCAACGCTGCTGATCCGGACTTCGCGCAGCATCTGGATCATCTGCTGAGCTGGGAAAGTGTGTCTGACGACTCGGTCAACCAGCGGGTACTCGACATCATCAAAGCCGTGCGTGAACGTGGCGATGCGGCACTGGTTGAGTTCACTCAGCGTTTTGATGGCCTCAACGTCAATGCAATGGCTGACCTGATTCTGCCGCGCGAGCGCCTGGAACTGGCCTTGACCCGTATCACCGCGCCTCAACGTGAAGCGCTGGAAAAAGCCGCCCAGCGCGTGCGCAGCTACCACGAGAAACAGAAACAGGACTCCTGGAGCTATACCGAAGCCGACGGCACCGTGCTGGGGCAAAAGGTCACACCACTGGATCGCGCCGGCTTGTACGTGCCGGGCGGCAAAGCGTCGTACCCATCTTCGGTATTGATGAACGCCATTCCCGCTAAAGTGGCAGGCGTCGGTGAGGTGGTGATGGTAGTGCCAACACCGCGCGGCGAAATCAATGAACTGGTATTGGCCGCGGCCTGCATCGCCGGAGTCGACCGAGTGTTCACCATCGGTGGGGCGCAAGCGGTCGCAGCGCTGGCCTACGGCACCGAAAGCGTGCCGCAAGTCGACAAAGTGGTTGGTCCGGGCAACATCTATGTGGCCACCGCCAAGCGTCATGTGTTTGGCCAAGTGGGCATCGACATGATCGCTGGGCCTTCGGAAATCCTCGTGGTCTGCGACGGTCAGACTGATCCGGACTGGATCGCCATGGACCTGTTCTCCCAGGCAGAGCACGACGAAGACGCGCAAGCGATTCTGGTCAGCCCGGATGCCGAGTTCCTCGACAAAGTCGCTGCCAGCATTGCCAAGCTGCTGCCGACCATGGAGCGTGCCGAGATCATCAACACCTCGATCAACGGTCGGGGGGCGCTGATTCTGGTGAATGACATGCAGCAAGCCATCGACGTCGCCAACCGTATCGCCCCAGAGCACCTGGAGTTGTCGGTCGCTGATCCGCAAGCCTGGTTGCCGCAGATCCGTCACGCTGGCGCAATTTTCATGGGCCGTCACACGTCCGAAGCCTTGGGCGATTACTGCGCAGGCCCCAACCACGTCTTGCCGACGTCGGGCACTGCGCGTTTCTCGTCGCCGTTGGGTGTGTACGATTTCCAGAAGCGCTCGTCGATCATCTTTTGTTCGGAGCAGGGCGCTTCCGATCTGGGTAAAACCGCTTCGATCCTGGCCCGTGGCGAGTCGTTGACCGGTCACGCCCGCAGTGCTGAATACCGGATCATCGCCGACACCGAACAGGGGCAATAAGCATGAGCAAATTCTGGAGTTCGTTCGTTAAAGAACTGGTGCCCTACGTGCCGGGCGAGCAACCAAAGCTGACCAAGCTGGTCAAGCTCAACACCAACGAAAACCCTTACGGGCCGTCGCCAAAAGCGCTGGCCGCGATGCAGGCCGAGGTTAACGACAACCTGCGTCTGTACCCGGACCCGAACAGTGATCTGCTCAAGCAGGCGGTGGCCGAGTATTACGGCGTACAGACCAATCAGGTGTTTCTCGGCAACGGTTCTGATGAAGTGCTGGCCCATGTCTTCAACGGCTTGTTGCAGCACGACAAACCGCTGCTGTTTCCGGACATCAGCTACAGCTTCTACCCGGTGTACTGCGGCTTGTATGGCATCGACTTCGAAGCGCTGCCACTGGATGAGCAGTTCCAGATCCAGCCTGCGGACTATGCGCGCCCTAATGGCGGCATTATTTTCCCCAACCCTAACGCGCCGACGGGTTGCTTGCTGGCGTTGGACGCGGTTGAGCAGATGCTCAAGGCCAGCCCGGATTCAGTGGTTGTGGTGGACGAAGCGTACATCGACTTTGGTGGCCAGACAGCCATCTCGCTGGTGGACCGTTACCCGAACCTGCTGGTGACCCAAACCCTGTCCAAATCGCGCTCGTTGGCCGGTTTGCGGGTGGGCCTGGCAGTGGGCCACCCGGATCTGATCGAAGCGCTGGAACGGATCAAAAACAGCTTCAACTCCTACCCACTCGACCGTATCGCCATCGCCGGCGCGGCCGCGGCGTTTGCCGATCGTGAGTACTTCGCACAGACCTGCCAAGCGGTCATCGACAGCCGCGAACAAGTGGTCAGTCAGTTGAAGGCATTGGGTTTTGAAGTGTTGCCGTCGGCGGCGAACTTTATCTTCGCTCGCCACCCTGAGCACGATGCGGCAGCACTGGCGGTCAAATTGCGTGAACAGGGCGTGATCGTGCGTCACTTCAAGCAACTGCGGATCGCCCAGTTCCTGCGCATCACCATCGGCACGCCCGAGCAGAACGCAGCGCTGATCGAAGGCTTGTCAGATATTTAAAGCTTCACGCAACCTGGTGTAGGAGCGAGCTTGTCTTGCGATCTTTTGATTTTTAAAAGATCGCGAAACAAGCTCGCTCCGTCAGGTTTGGTGTTTATTTCTCAGGGTGTGCTGGTTGTTCCTGCTGCGGGCGCAGGCCGACTTCGGCGGTGAGCTTCAGCTCTTTGCCATTGCGCAGTACCTGAATCGCAACCTTGTCCGAAGGCTTGATCCGCGCGACCTGGTTCATTGAGCGACGACCGTCGTTGGCCGGTTCGCCATCAATGCTCAGAATCACATCACCCAACTGCATACCGGCTTTTTGCGCCGGGCCATCACGGAAAATGCCCGCCACGACAATCCCTGGTCGGCCATTCATGCCAAACGACTCTGCCAGATCCGGCGTCAGCGACTGCACCTCGATCCCCAGCCAGCCGCGAATGACCTGGCCGTGTTCGATGATCGACTTCATGACCTCCATTGCCAGATTGATAGGGATGGCGAAGCCGATCCCTTGGGAACCGCCTGACTCCGAGAAAATGGCGGTGTTGATCCCGGTCAGGTTGCCATTGGCGTCCACCAGCGCGCCGCCCGAGTTGCCGGGGTTGATCGCGGCATCGGTCTGGATGAAGTCTTCGTAGTTGTTCAGGCCCAACTGGTTGCGCCCCGTGGCACTGATGATGCCCATGGTGGTGGTTTGCCCCACGCCAAACGGGTTGCCGATAGCCAGCGCGATGTCGCCGATGCGCAAGGCGTCAGAGCGGCCAATGGTGATCGAGGGCAGGTTTTTCAGGTCAATCTTGAGCACGGCCAGGTCGGTTTCAGGGTCGCTGCCGATCATGCGGGCCAGGGTTTCGCGACCGTCCTTGAGTGCCACGACAATCTGGTCGGCGCCGGCAACGACGTGGTTATTGGTCAGCAAATAGCCTTCCGGGCTCATGATGACGCCCGAGCCGAGACTCGATTCCATGCGCTTTTGCTTGGGAGCGTTGTTGCCGAAAAAACGTCGGAACTGTGGGTCTTCAAACAGCGGGCTGGCGTTCTTGTTCACCACTTTGGTGGTGTAAAGGTTCGCCACCGCAGGTGCTGCGCGGGTCACGGCGTCGGCATAGGTCACCGGGCCTTGCTGCACATAGGTGGTGCGCGGGGCTTGTTGCAGATTAACGTCCAGCGTCGGCAAGCCAACCCATTCCGGGTAACGTTGAATAATCAGCAGAGCGATAAGCACGCCGGCCAGCAGTGGCCAGCCAAAAAAACGCAAAGCCTTGAACATTGAACTTAATCCTGAAGGTTGCAGAGCCATCATGACGGCCCATAATGGCGGCCATTATACGAGTGCCCGAGCGCCTCTGAACGCTATATTTAGGAGTCTTTTATGGCTGTCGCCCTGAGCACGCTGGTACAAGAAGCAAATCGTTACCTGAACAGCGCTGCAATCAGCGATTACTGCCCCAATGGCCTGCAGGTCGAAGGCCGCCCGCAAGTATTGCGAATTGTTAGCGGGGTCACCGCCAGCCAGGCGTTGCTGGACGCCGCTGTCGAAGCTGAGGCCGATCTGGTCCTGGTGCATCACGGTTACTTCTGGAAAGGCGAAGACCCGTGTGTCACCGGCATGAAGCAGCGCCGTCTGAAAACCCTGCTCAAGCACGATATCAGCTTGTTGGCTTACCACTTGCCGCTCGACCTGCACCCTGATGTGGGGAATAACGTGCAATTGGCGCGGCAACTGGAAATCACCGTCGAAGGCCCGCTGGACCCGGCCAACCACAAAGTGGTGGGGTTGGTAGGCTCACTGGCCGAACCGATGACCGCGCGGGACTTTGCCCGTCGCGTTCAAGAAGCGCTCGGTCGTGAGCCGCTGCTGATTGAAGGCAGCGAAATGATCCGTCGTGTGGGCTGGTGCACGGGCGGTGGCCAGGGCTATATCGACCAGGCGGTGCTGGCCGGTGTCGACCTGTACTTGAGTGGCGAAGCGTCTGAGCAAACCTTCCACAGTGCGCGGGAAAACGACATCAGCTTCATCGCCGCCGGCCATCACGCCACTGAGCGCTACGGCGTACAGGCGCTGGGCGATTACCTGGCGCGGCGCTTTGCCCTGGAACACTTGTTCATCGATTGCCCGAACCCGATTTAACCCACATCTCCAATGTGTAGGCGCGAGCTTGCCTGGCGATCTTTTGATCTTGCAAAAGCTCGCAAGGCAAGCTCGCTCCTGCAGGAGGACGGTCAAACCTGACGATCTATTCTTAGATCGTTTAGGTCTACCCGGCGCCCTCAATAGAAGAGGGCGCTGTGCTAGCATTTGCCCCTCGAACACGGCCCGCAGGCCGTTAATAAGATAGTTTTCGTGAGTAGCCATGGTCGACAAACTGACGCACCTGAAACAGTTGGAGGCGGAGAGCATCCATATCATTCGCGAGGTGGCCGCCGAGTTCGATAACCCGGTGATGCTGTACTCCATTGGTAAAGATTCTGCCGTAATGCTGCACCTTGCTCGCAAGGCGTTTTTCCCTGGCAAGCTGCCGTTTCCGGTGATGCATGTCGATACCCAGTGGAAATTCCAGGAGATGTACCGCTTTCGCGACAAGATGGTTGCCGAGCTGGGCTTGGACCTGATCACTCACGTAAACCCGGACGGCGTGGCACAAGGGATCAACCCTTTCACCCACGGCAGCGCCAAGCACACCGACATCATGAAAACCGAAGGCCTCAAGCAGGCGCTGGACAAGCACGGCTTTGATGCCGCTTTCGGTGGAGCACGTCGCGACGAAGAAAAGTCCCGCGCTAAAGAACGCGTGTACTCCTTCCGTGACAGCAAGCACCGCTGGGACCCGAAAAACCAGCGCCCCGAGTTGTGGAATGTCTACAACGGCAACGTCAACAAAGGCGAGTCGATTCGCGTGTTCCCGTTGTCGAACTGGACCGAACTCGATATCTGGCAGTACATCTACCTTGAAGGCATCCCGATCGTGCCGCTGTACTTCGCGGCAGAACGTGACGTCATCGAGAAGAACGGCACCCTGATCATGATTGACGACGACCGCATCCTTGAGCACCTGTCTGATGAAGACAAGGCGCGCATCGTCAAGAAAAAGGTCCGTTTCCGTACGCTTGGCTGCTACCCGCTGACCGGCGCGGTGGAGTCCGAGGCGCAAACCCTGACCGACATCATCCAGGAAATGCTCCTGACGCGAACTTCCGAGCGCCAGGGCCGAGTCATCGATCACGATGGCGCAGGCTCGATGGAAGATAAAAAACGTCAAGGTTATTTCTAAGGGGTTGTCATGTCGCACGTATCTGATTTGATCAGCGAGGACATCCTCGCCTACCTGGGCCAGCACGAGCGCAAAGAGATGTTGCGCTTCCTGACCTGCGGCAACGTCGATGACGGTAAGAGCACCCTGATCGGGCGCCTGCTGCACGACTCCAAGATGATCTATGAAGACCATCTGGAAGCCATTACCCGCGACTCTAAAAAGAGCGGCACGACCGGCGATGACATCGACCTGGCGCTGCTGGTCGATGGCCTGCAAGCCGAGCGCGAGCAGGGCATCACCATTGACGTGGCGTACCGTTATTTCTCGACGGCCAAGCGCAAGTTCATCATTGCCGATACCCCGGGCCATGAGCAGTACACCCGCAACATGGCCACCGGTGCGTCCACCTGTGACCTGGCGATCATTCTGGTGGATGCCCGCTACGGCGTGCAGACCCAAACCCGTCGTCACAGCTTTATCGCCTCGTTACTGGGCATCAAGCACATCGTAGTGGCCATCAACAAGATGGACCTCAAAAACTTCGACGAAGGTGTATTCGAGTCGATCAAGGCCGATTACCTGAAGTTCGCCGAAGGCTTGAAAATGAAGCCTTCCAGCCTGCATTTCGTGCCGATGTCCGCCCTTAAAGGCGACAACGTGGTGAACAAGTCCGAACGCTCGCCGTGGTACACCGGCCAGTCGCTGATGGAAATCCTCGAAACCGTTGAAGTCGCGGCCGACCGCAACCTCACCGACCTGCGTTTCCCGGTTCAATACGTCAACCGTCCGAACCTGAACTTCCGTGGTTTTGCCGGTACGCTGGCCAGCGGCATTGTGCACAAGGGCGACGAGATCGTAGTGCTGCCGTCGGGTAAAAGCAGCCGCGTTAAATCCATCGTCACCTTTGAAGGTGAACTGGAGCAGGCAGGCCCGGGTCAGGCGATCACGCTGACCATGGAAGACGAGATCGATATCTCCCGTGGCGACTTGCTGGTGCATGCCGACAACGTCCCACAGGTGACCGATAACTTCGAAGCCATGCTGGTGTGGATGGCAGAAGAGCCGATGCTGCCGGGCAAGAAGTACGACATCAAGCGGGCAACCAGCTATGTACCGGGCTCGATTGCCAGCATCGTCAACAAAGTCGATGTGAACACCCTCGAAGAAGGCCCGGCCAGCGCGCTGCAACTGAACGAGATCGGCAAGGTCAAGATCAGCCTCGACGCACCGATTGCCCTGGACGGCTACGACAGCAATCGCACCACCGGGTCGTTCATCATTATCGACCGCTTGACCAACGGCACCGTCGGCGCGGGCATGATCATTGCCTCGCCGGTGGGGCATGGCAACGCGACGCATCACGGTGAGCTGGCGCACGTGACCACCCAAGAGCGTGCCCAGCGCTTTGGCCAACAACCGGCGACCGTTTTGTTCAGCGGCTTGTCCGGCGCAGGCAAAAGCACATTGGCCTACGCGGTAGAGCGCAAGCTGTTCGACATGGGCCGTGCGGTGTTCGTCCTGGATGGTCAGAACCTGCGCCATGACCTGAACAAAGGTCTGCCACAGGATCGTGCGGGCCGTACCGAGAACTGGCGTCGAGCCGCCCACGTGGCGCGTCAATTCAACGAAGCGGGTTTGCTGACCCTGGCCGCTTTCGTGGCGCCGGATGCGGAAGGCCGCGAACAGGCCAAGGCGCTGATCGGTGATGACCGCCTGCTGACCGTCTATGTGCAGGCATCCCCAGCCGTGTGCGCCGAGCGTGATCCGCAAGGTCTGTACGCCGCGGGTGGCGACAACATCCCGGGCGAATCTTTCCCGTATGACGTGCCGTTGAATGCCGATCTGGTGGTCGACACTCAAGCCCTCACCGTCGAAGAAGGCGTCAAGTTGGTGCTGGACCTGTTGCGTCAACGCGGCGCGATTTAACAGGGCAGCGGCAAACTTTTAGCTTCAAGCTGCAAGAAAAAACCCGTCACCGGTAAATGGGAGACGGGTTTTTTTTGTGCCTGGTAAATGTTCTGGAGGGGGATGCACGATCTATTCAATTGCACCCGTTATAAGCTCACTCAATGTGGCAACGGCGCGGGGAAGCGTGTGGATGTTTTAGTCAGGGCCCATGCATCGATCGCTGCATCCATTTGGTTGCGAATCTCGGCTACCCGACGCAAGTAACGTGCGCTGTTCATATCGGGTGACTTACGTAACAACTCATTCAATTGCTCAAAATACGGGGAGGTAAGCCCCGAAAATTCGTCTGGGCTTTTGCTGATCAAGTAGTTACGCCAAAACTCGGCGGTACTGACAAACTCGCTCAAGGCTGCCGTCTTTTCAATCACGTCTACCCGTGCCTTTGCAGTATCGAGATTGGCTTGTGTGACACCGGCAAGGACTGTGAACGTCATGCTCTTAGGTTGCCCTGGCAACTCAAGCGCATCTGCTAAACCGATGCGATAGGCCAAAAGAATTTCAAGCTCATCCGGTGCTTGTCCGCCTTCGACCAGCCGTGCAGCAAAATCCTCTGCGGCGATTTTGCTCACCTGCTCTAATCTGAACAACTTTGTTCCCAGTTTTAAAAGTTCAGACTCTTGGGGCGGCTTGTCTGAGGTCAGTTTTGCCAACTCCATTTGCACTTCCATCTCACTGAAAACGATTGCCACACTATCGATGCAACTGCGCGGCGCCGCCGCTACATCCATAAGGACGCGTCGCAATGTTTCGTTTTCATTAGCCACTTCAATCATTTCCCAGACACGACGACTGAGGTCTTGGCGGACCCGTTGAGCATCTGCCGACGCGGTCAAACGACTGAGCACTGTAAAAAAGTCATCGGACGCCGAATCGGTTCTCAGGGTATTCCACAGCAGTTCGCGACGGTTCAGCTCATGGCTGGTGATTCCAGCTGTCCAAAACTCGAATGCGGCCGCTTCACTCATCAACTGCTCACTGTTGATACCCATGCTACTGCCGCCTTGAAGGGCGTAACGTGCGAGACGTAATCGACTGGCGGGTGATAACGGGTTACCCGGCAAGGAAATATTACGTGTGACTGAAGCAGGCGCCTGATAAACCAGTTCGGGGATGTCGACAATCTGGTTTTCACGCAAATCGGCGAGTTCAAGCAGAGGCCGCGAAACCAAGCCTTCAGGCCATACAGCTATCCAGGTGCGGCGTAAGTACACACGGCGTAAGGCCGGCAGGTTTCTGAGATCGAGCAACGCCCCTAACAAGTTGTCATTCAAGTTGAGCATCTCAAGGGTACTTAATGAACTCAGTATCGAAACATCGTCTGCGGTCAAATACAGTAAGTTTCGCGCCATGGACACACTGCGCAACTTGGGCATTTGCTGCAATTGTGCGGGAAGATGATCCATTCGATTGTTGTCCATCTGCAAGGACACCAAGCCCGTGAATTGCGCCAGAAAATCATCTGCGGTTTCTCTACAGTCCATGTTATTGAGGTTCAACTCACCGATATGAGTGAAGTCGACATTAGTCGGAAATGTTGGCAACTTCGCTACCCGCAAGCCATCCAGACTCAAACTGAACACTCGGTTGGGGTTAATCCATGGCATATGGGCAGGATTGTTACGCCAGCTACGCTCAATCAACTTGGCCGCTTGGTATCGACTTTCCATGTAGTCATAGTTTGAAGAGGGCTGGGTGGGATAATTCTGCTTTCGCGCATCATCGATCCAGGCCTGTAAAGTCTCGCGCAATACCCGTCGCTCACGTTTGCGACCGCGTAAAAAGGTGAGCGGTTCCAAGCCACTATCGGTCACAGACTCGAGATAGGCGTGCACGTGTTCGTCACTGAACTCAGGATAAAGATCGCGTACGCGTCTCTGTATTGAACTGGAATATCGGCCCGCATCCAGACCGCACAAAGGGTAACCCAGCTGGCCGCTGGTCATGCGTGTTGGGGCTTTGAAGCCAGGGTTGACCGGTTGCATTCCCAGCACTTGAGCGGATGCTGGGCGGTCGTGGATTGCGAGCGTGGTAATCGCTGATTTGAACGAAATCTCTTGTTCCGGTTGAGCAAAGCCCAAGGCTTGGCGCTCAGTACCTGTGAGGGAGTTGAAGATAGCGGTGGACAATGATGATTCTGGGTAGACCTCGGCAATATGGGTGCGACCGCGAGTGCTGTAACGTTGATAACCTTGATCAAGCTTGACGATGACGCGCGTAGTGGCAAGTCGCGCATTGCCCCAGTGGTGAAGCACCTTGCCCTGTGCCGATCCTTCACGCAGCTCGAATGCGGCTGTCGAGGGCCAGTTTGGCAATTTCGTCAGGAAGTGCCGTATCAGCAATTCCGTATCGTTGTTGGCCTGAGTCTCCAGATAAAAGCCTTCAAAGGCGCGATTAAGCCGAGCGTCGTGTAAATACTCTCGTGCTTGCACCGCCAATTCGAAAGGCACTTTGGCAGTGCGTAACCTGTCACGTTGTACGTCACTGGCTGAGTCCACAATTAATTGGGTCACCGTCCTGGGCAAGCCAGAAAAGACTTTTTCTATAGGCAGTGCTTCGCCAGAGCTGGAGACATTAAAGCGCGCATACAAACGTTCAAAAACGGAGGAGCGGTTAGTGCTCGCGTAAGTGCTTAGTTTCTCTGCCAGAGCAAATATGGGTAACGGCGAGAGCGGTGTTCGGCTTCCCAATAATGCCTTCAATTGCTCTTGCGACAAGTTGGCCAACACCGTTTCCAGCACTTTGCCCTGTTTGCGCACCTCCGATGTGATTTTTATAGCGTTAGGGGTGCTTAAGAGTGCATCTGCATGGTCATCTAGCAGCAGTAACCCTTTTTCTGCGGGCCAGCCAGACAAGGAAGGCAGCAGCAAAAGTTGCAGTTCGACCAAATGAGCTCCGCTGTATTGATCGTTATTCATTTGCTCGATAAAGGTACTTATTTCCCGATCAATTTCGAATCGGCGCAAACTGACTTTCAGCAATGGCGGAGGTGCCAGGCTGTCCAGATGCACCTGTCGCATAACCCCAGGCTCCGTGTTGGTTAACAGCCTGACTCGCTCTAGGGTTTGTTCATCCAGTGTCGCTGCCGCCGCGCTTAAACGACCCACCAGAGTTTTGCTGCCTTGCCACTCCAGCGGATGCTCATGTGCAAGTTGCCACGCGCCTTGTTGATTGTGCAAAAGCCCGGGCTTGAACGCAGTCGCCCTGCGCGGATGGACGATGCGCCACTGTTTGAGCGCCTGATCCATCTCCACAGGGTAATGCTTGCCATCCACCGTGACATGTTGCTTGCCATTAACACTAAAAAAGCCCTGCTGATCACTGGCGTGAGTGTATTCGCCAGTGCTTTGGTGCTCGTAATGGCCAAGCTCTTTATTCCACAAACGGGCTGTACCGTCGTCGAGCTTGACGGGTTGAAAGCCTTCAAAAAACTGTTGGGTGACGCTACTTAAGCCACTGGCGGCTTTTTTGATTACAGCCGCACCGACCACAACGGCAGCAGTGCTCACTATATCCGTGGCAACATTCAGCAAGTGCTGGCGAGCGTGATCGATATCCCCATGTGCCCAATCATCAACCCCCTCAAATACTTCGCTCAGCATTTGCCCAACAGCCGCGGCCAGCATCAACTCTCCCAGTACCGGCACAAACAGTGCAGCCACATTGACTAAAAATAATCCGGCGCTTTCATATAGCTTCCACTGCTCTTCCCGGTTTCGCGCATCCAATACTCCAGTCGGCACTGCCAGCATTTGAGCGTCGGCAAACATGTTCTTGAGCTGAACCGAGCACAAGTAATGCCCTGCGCTCATGCCCAGCGGCTTCGATGTCAGGCTCAACCGCTCGGGTTTCTCGCTGACTTTTTGCATGAACGCTGCTCTTGCACTCAAGGCGACAAAACGAGAGAAAAAGGTCGCGTATTCAGCTCTCTGCAATCGGCCTTTGAGCTCATCAGTAAACTCGTGGAGTGAGCTGAATTCAAAAAAAGGCGCGACAGGATCATTCGGGATATAAACGATCAATCGATTGCCAGGATTTAGCAGTAAATCATCGGCCGAGAACACTATGATCCCCTCAATGAGCGTATCCAGAATCGAGATAGCGCTTTGAAGTATCAGTTTTCCATCCAGCCTCACGGACGTTTGAGAGGGTGAGTCGATATGTTCTGCCAGTAACTTCAACAACGCCGCATAAGCAGTGGCATTTATATTTTTTTTGAGATAAGCCGTGTGGGCATCAACTTCCATGTCGTAGCCTTTGAGCAATCGCAGATTGGACGCTGTCTCCAATTGCATTGCCGTCGGGTTTATTTCCCCTGTGGCTGCAACTCCGAGAAAACGCTGTAAATACTCTTGATACTTGCGACCAAGATCCAGCGTGCGAGTCATTGCTGCAAACTGATGGGGCCGGATTGGGCAGGGGTAGTTGGGCAAGCCTGCCATGTGAATATGACTTTGTGGATTAAACCCGGAAGAGACGGCCTCCTGCGCAGAGAAGTTCTGCAGCGCAGCCCACAACAAGGTTTTAGGCTCATCGTATGTTGAATAATGGCGAATCGTTACCAGCAGCGTGTCGTCAGTGATCAAGTGGGTGTGAACGACTTTCAACTGGTCACGAAAAATATCCAGTTCCCAGCCAAACTGGCGCTTTAGTGCAGCCAATAACAGAGGTGCACAGAAAGCCTCAACTCCTTCGAGTTCAGAGAACTTCTGCCCCACACGAGCATGATAAGAGCGGCTCTGGGACATGGCGGTATTTAATGCTGCAATGACTTCGGGTGTGGCCTCCAGCAACCACTTGGGCATATGGCTGCGAACCAGTTCGAGCGGCTCTAAATCACTGAGGGTTGATTCACGGGCATTAAGTGGGGGATTTTGCATGGCTTTGATCATGACAATTAATCCAGATAAGAGGACGGGGATTAATGGCTAACCTAATGTCATCCCGCGCATGTCATGACCTACATAGATATTTCCGCCTTGAACACTGCGAAAAATTGCTCCCTGCACTGGTACCGTTCACGGTGGTAAAACTTGATTAGGAACAACACACCCTTCGGCCAATAATTGTTTGGCGCGGTGAACTGCGCTGCACCGAACACGGCAACCCTTTTAGGTGCGTTTTACCTGATCAAAGGCTGGCGGCGTTGCAGGTGGTGTATCCCGGTAAATCGGTAACCACTGCCGGAACACATTGGCGGCAATAGCGTGGCTGATGGCGACGCCAGAGATGAATGCACCAGGTTGCAGGTGCTCCTGGACAACCTGGGCTGTGATCTAGGCTCTGTAGGAAATGAATCTGGGCCCGGTTATGCGGCGTTGAAAACGGGTCGAAATGCTCATTTACAACCCGCAAACTCCGTTGCTTTGTCTGTTTTCGCCTGACCTAACGTTGCGGGTATTCCCGGTGCAATTCGGCCAACAGTCGGTCTTTGTCTTCCCACAACTGGTTGATCCAGCCCTGGAACGCCAATTTGTAGGCCGGGTCCTGGTCGTAGTTTTTGCCGATAAACTCCGCCGGGATCTCCAGTTCTTCAAAGATCACCACCACGTCACGCACGTTGCCGCACAGCAAGTCCCAATAACCCGGGCGTCCGCCAGGGTAATGAATCGTCACGTTGATGATCGACTGCAACTGTTCGCCCATCGCATCCAGCACAAAGGCAATGCCCCCGGCCTTGGGCTTGAGCAGGTAGCGAAACGGTGATTGTTGTTCGCCATGCTTGGCTTCGGTGAAGCGTGTGCCTTCGACGAAGTTGAAGATACCCACAGGCTGGTGTTTGAACTTGGCGCAGGTTTTACGCGTGGTCGCCAGGTCGGCGCCTTTCTTGTCCGGGTGCTTGGCCAAGTAGGCCTTGGAGTAGCGCTTCATGAACGGGAAGCCCAGGGCCCACCATGCCAGGCCAATCACCGGTACCCAGATCAGTTCTTGCTTGAGGAAGAACTTTAGCGGGCGAATACGTTTGTTGAGCACGTACTGCAACACCATGATGTCGACCCAGCTCTGGTGGTTGCTGGTCACCAGATACGAGTGTTCATAGTCCAGCCCGTCGAGACCCTTGATGTGCCAGCGGGTGTTGCCGAGCAGGTTCATCCAGCGCTTGTTATTGCCGACCCAGGCTTGGTGAATGTGCCGCATCAGCTCATCGGTCACCCGTTGCGCTGGCTTGAACGGCAGGCACAGCTTGAAGATCGCGACAACAAACAGCGGCGTGCAACACACCACGGTGTTGATCGCCAAAAATAGTGAAGCAATGACGCCGCGTACCGGCGCAGGCAGAAAATCCAGCATTTACACATCCATAGGTCGGTTGGCGGCTTGAATCGCCGTGAGGGCGATGGTGTAGACGATGTCGTCCACTTGCGCACCACGGGGCAGGTCGTTCACCGGTTTGCGCAGGCCTTGCAGCATGGGCCCCAGGCTCACGCAATCAGCGCTGCGTTGCACGGCCTTGTGCGTGGTGTTGCCGGTGTTCAGGTCCGGGAATACAAACACCGTCGCACGACCCGCCACCTGGCTGTTCGGTGCAAGCTGGCGGGCCACTGCTTCGTTGGCGGCGGCGTCGTATTGCAACGGGCCGTCGATCAGCAGTGCGCGTTGGGTCTCGTGGGCCAGAAGCGTCGCTTCACGGACTTTTTCGACTTCTTCACCGCTGGCCGAGTCGCCGCTGGAGTAGCTGATCATCGCCACACGCGGGGTGATGCCGAACGCGGCGGCCGAGTCCGCACTCTGCAGGGCAATTTCGGCCAGTTCCGCCGCAGACGGGTGCGGGTTCATCACACAGTCGCCGTACACCAGCACCTGTTCCGGGAACAACATGAAGAACACCGACGACACCAGAGTGCAGCCCGGCGCGGTCTTGATCAGTTGCAGGGCAGGGCGGATGGTGTTGGCGGTGGAGTGAATGACGCCGGAAACCAGGCCGTCGACTTCATCCAGCGCCAGCATCATGGTGCCGATCACCACCGGGTCTTCCAGTTGCTGCTCGGCCATCGGTGCGTTAATGCTTTTGGTTTTGCGCAGGGCCACCATGGGCTCCACATAACGGCCGCGAATGGTGTCTGGGTCGAGAATCTCCAACCCCGGTGGCAGATCAAAACCGTGCGCCTTAGCCACGGCATGAACGTCTTCGGGCTTGGCCAGCAGCACGCATCGAGCGATGCCGCGGGCCTGACAAATGGCGGCGGCCTGAACCGTCAGAGGCTCGCTGCCTTCGGGCAGAACAATGCGCTTATTGGCGTTCTGCGCCCGCTGGATCAACTGGTAGCGGAACACTGCAGGCGTCAGGCGCATTTCCCGTGGTGTGCCGCAGCGTTGGTGCAACCACTGGGCGTCGAGGTGGCTGGCGACGAAATCGGTGATGATTTCTGCGCGCTCGCGGTCATCAATCGGGATTTCCTTGTTGAGTTGGTTGAGCTGGTTGGCGGTGTCATAAGAACCCGTACTTACCGACAGCACCGGCAACCCGGCTTGCAACGCGCCACGGCACAGTTCCATCAGGCGCGGGTCAGGCTTGGTATCACTGGTCAACAGCAGACCTGCCAGCGGCACGCCATTCATGGTGGCCACGCTGACGGCCAGGATAATGTCGTCACGATCGCCGGGGGTGACCACCAGTACGCCGGGCTTGAGCAGTTGCAGGGTGTTCAACACCGTGCGGGCGCAAAGGATGATTTTCGACATGCGCCGGGTTTCATAATCACCGGCGTTCAGCACCTGCGCCCCGAGCAGCTCAGCGACGTCACGTGTGCGCGGAGCATTGAGTTCAGGCTGGTACGGAATGCAGCCCAGCAGCTTGAAGTCGCCTGTACGCAGTAATGGCGAGTGCTCCTTGAGGCGTGCCGAGAACACTTCCATGCTCTCGTCGGTTTTCACCTTGTTGAGGATCACCCCGAGTACTTTGGGGTCCTTGGGGCCGCCGAACAGTTGCGCTTGTAACTCCACTCGGCCAGAGAGTTCGGTCAGCACTTCGTTTTCCGGGGCGGAGACCAGAATCACTTCGGCGTCCAGGCTTTTGGCCAGGTGCAAATTGACACGCGCGGCGTAACTGGCGGTGCGCGTGGGCACCATGCCTTCAACGATCAACACATCCTTGCCAACGGCGGCTTGTTGATACAGGCGGATGATTTCTTCGAGTAGCTCATCCAGCTGGCCATCACCGAGCATGCGCTCAACGTGGGCCAGGCCCAGGGGCTGTGGCGGTTTCAGGCCGTGAGTGCGGGCTACCAGTTCGGTTGAGCGTTCAGGCCCTGTGTCGCCGGGGTGCGGTTGGGCGATGGGCTTGAAAAAACCGACTTTCAGGCCTGCACGTTCCAGGGTACGAACCAGGCCGAGACTAATGGAGGTCAGGCCCACACCAAAATCAGTGGGGGCGATAAAGAAAGTTTGCATGCGAGCTTCCTGACGTAGCAGTGCAAAAGCAACACTCGATAAACGAGCCATGTGCTGGAATCAATTGCCAAGGTTAACGCTATCGGCCTCTTGAGCACACCAGCCACAATCAAAGGGTTGGCCTATTTTTTTCTGTCGCTGCTGGGGATCAAGCACCCAGGGGCGTGATTGCCAGGGTGGAAGATGGCGCTGATGCTGGGTATGACCACAAGAGAGCAGAACAATCCAATACTGTTCTTGATCTTGACGCCAGCCAATGATTATTGATGTTTTCAAAGTTACCCGTTGGTCTTGGTTGTGTTCGCTTTCGTACGAATGCTTGGTTAAACTTGCGAACTCATTATTTTTTTGCAAAAGGTCTCGCCCCATGACGATCGCCGCCAACAAGGCTGTCTCCATCGAATATACCCTGACCAACGACGCTGGTGAGGTCATCGACAGCTCTGCCGGCGGCGCTCCGCTGGTTTACCTGCAAGGCGCAGGCAATATCATCCCGGGCCTGGAAAAAGCCCTTGAAGGTAAAGCTGTAGGTGACGAGCTGAACGTTACCGTTGAGCCGGAAGACGCCTACGGCGAATACTCCGCTGAACTGGTCAGCACCCTGAGCAGCAGCATGTTCGAAGGCGTTGATCAACTGGAAGTGGGCATGCAGTTCCACGCTTCCGCGCCGGATGGCCAAATGCAGATCGTGACCATCCGTGATCTGGACGGCGACGACGTTACTGTAGACGGCAACCACCCACTGGCTGGCCAGCGTCTGAACTTCAAGGTCAAGGTTGTTGCAGTACGTGACGCGAGCGAAGAAGAAGTTGCTCACGGTCACGTACACGGTGAAGGCGGTCATCACCACTAACAGTGGCTGCTACGCTCACCTGCGAGCTAGTTGAAAAAGGCGCCTGTTGGCGCCTTTTTTGCACCCTTTAAACGATGGCAATCAGCGTCCTGCACGATTGTCTTACTGTAACCAGCACCTGTTGGAGATTGTCATGAGTGCTTTTCACGACCTAACCCTAAACGCACTGAAGGGCGAATCGCTGCCCCTGGAAACTTTCAAAGATCAGGTGGTATTGGTAGTAAACGTCGCTTCCCAGTGTGGTTTGACCCCGCAGTATGCAGCGTTGGAAAAGCTGTATCAGAAATATAAAGCCCAAGGTTTCAGCGTGCTGGGTGTTCCGTGCAACCAGTTCGCCGGGCAAGAGCCGGGCACAGAAGAAGAAATCCAGGCGTTTTGCAGCCTCAACTATGGCGTGACGTTCCCGTTGAGCAGCAAGATCGAGGTCAATGAGCCTGGCCGTCATCAGCTTTATCGGCTGCTGGCCGGTGAAGGTGCGGAGTTCCCGGGGGACATCACCTGGAACTTCGAGAAATTCCTGGTGGGCAAGGATGGTAGCGTGCTGGCACGCTTTTCACCCCGCACAGCACCGGATGACGCCACCGTTATTCAGGCAATTGAAAAAGCGCTGGCTTGACCTGCACGCCCGTAGGAGCGAGCCTGCCTCGCGATCTTTTTGATCTTCAAAGATCGTGAGGCTCTTGTCGTAGGCGCAGTTATTCTGGCATTGGCAGGGCGCCGGTCTGGCCCTGGCAGGCGCGCTGCAACTGGTTTTCGAACTGTTCGATAATCTCTGGCCAGCCTTGGCGGCATGCATGGTGACGCGCATTGAGGCGCACGGTGCGCAAGGTTTCCGGCTCTTCGAGCAGCCAGGCGGCGGCGTCGATCCAGGCGTATTCATCGCCCGGCATGGCCAGGACGCCGTTGTACCCGTGACGAATATGCTGGCCAGCCGCTGCTGCGTCATACGCCACCACGCCCAGGCCCGAGGCCAGGGCTTCAAGTACGACATTGCCGAAAGTTTCGGTCATGCTCGGGAACAGAAACACATCGCCGCAGGCATAGTGGCGAGCCAGGTCTTCGCCCGATTGGGCACCACAGAAGAATGCATCCGGCAGTGAAGCTTCCAGCGCGGTCCGCTTGGGCCCGTCTCCGACGATGATCAGCTTGAAGCGGCGGCTGGGGTAACGTTCTTGCAAGGCTTCCAGGCAGCGCTTGAGCGCCCCCAGATTCTTTTCCGGCGCCAGGCGACCCACGTGTAGCAGTGCAATGTCGTCTTCAGCCAGCCCCCAGCTTTGGCGCAAGGCGCTGTGGCGTTTGGATGGGCTGAACAGCCGGCTGTCGACGCCACGCTCCAGTAACTCCAGGCGATCAAAGTGGCGGCGCTCCAGCTCAAGGCGCTGGCTGGCGCTGGGCACCAGGGTCAATGCCGAGCGGTTATGAAACCAGCGCAAGTACTGGGTGAGCAGTCGGCTAAACACACCCAGGCCGTACACACTGGAGTAGTACTGAAAGTTGGTATGAAAACCGCTGACCACCGCAATGCCGAGTCGACGCGCCACCCGTAGCGCACATAATCCCAGCGGCCCTTCGGTGGCGATGTACACCACGTCCGGGCGCTGCAGTTGCCAGCGTTTCATCAAGCGATGAGTCGAGGCCATGCCCCATTGCAGCCCTGGATATCCCGGGATAGACCAGCCTCGGCACAGCATGACCTGATCGGTACTGCGTTGATTGCCATCGATGGTCTGGCGCGGGCGCACCAGCTCCACATGATGGTCACGCGCGCGCAGGCCATCAAACAAACGCCCAAGGGTGTTGGCCACGCCGTTTATTTCAGGTGGAAACGTTTCGGTGATCAGGGAAATATGCAAGGCAGTTGTCATAGCAACAGTCTCAACGTGGTCTGTGTCGACTACGTGTCAGCTTAATGATGAATTTGTGGCGAGCTCAGCCTCAGACAACAAAGGGACAGATTAGGTGCCGTGTGGCTCTCATCACATTAGTCGTTGCGATGAGAGCCATGGTTTTAGGCAGGCAGGTTTAAGCGGGCATTAACAGAGGAGGGCCGTTTTTTCGGTCATGACTCAACGTTTTTTTGTGGATAACGCCTCTTCGCCCCGTTCACGCACCCAGAACAGCGTGGCACCGGCCACCGCTGCCGGCATCATCAGCAGGTTGACGATCGGCACCAGCAGCACCAGATAGACGATGCCGCCGAAACTCAGGCTCTGCCAGCGCTTCTGGCGCAGCCAGGCGAGCATTTCGTTCCAGCCCAGTTTGTGGTTGTCCGCCGGGTAGTCGATGTATTGGATGGCCATCATCCAGACCCCGAAAATCAGCCATAGCGGCGCGGCGACCAGGTTCACCACTGGCACAAACGAGAGAATCAACAGGGCAATTGCCCTGGGCAGGAAGTAGCCCAGTTTGCGCATTTCACGTGCCAGTGTGCGGGGCACCATGGCAATCAGTTCGCCCCACGTAAACGGCGGCGAGTTATCGACACCACGCACTACGGCCTCGACCTTCTCCGACAAAAAACCGTTAAACGGCGCGGCGATGATATTGGCGAACATGGTGAAGGTGAAAAACACCATCAGAATGAGCAACACCACAAACAGCGGCCATAACACGTAGTTGAGAAAACTCAGCCAATTGGGCAGCGTCGGCATCAACGTGTCGACCCATAGGCTGAACTGATGCCCGGCGAAGTAAATCAGCCCGACAAACAGCACCAGGTTGATCAGCAGCGGCAACAGCACAAATAAACGCAGGCCTGGGCTCAGGACCAGCTTCAGGCCTTCACGCAGGTACTGCGGGCCAGATAGAACAGGGGCGGGCATAGTGGGCTCCGGGCAATGGAAAACCGGCCGACCTTAACGGCTTTGCGCACAGGGCGAAAGCCTGCAGGCGGATTCGACAATTACTGTAACAAAGACGTCCAATGTTGAATTTGAGCACATAGAGACCTGCTATGAGCTGGATTGTTAATGCGTATTTCCTTACTCTCAGCGGCCTATATACGCTGCACCTACATTTTTCAGGACCTGCGGGTTACAGGCTTGGCCTGAGCAGGTGAGCGGTTTCTTTTTATTCCAGCCGGTAAATCGGCGTTCCGCCCTTATTTCTACACGGGCGGCCTTAGGAGTGAGTCATGTCTGAAGTACGTCATTCGCGTGTGATTATTCTGGGTTCTGGCCCTGCCGGCTACAGCGCCGCGGTTTATGCTGCCCGGGCTAACCTCAAACCACTGCTGATCACGGGCATGCAGGCGGGCGGTCAACTGACCACCACCACTGAAGTCGACAACTGGCCGGGCGACGTTCATGGCCTGACCGGTCCGGCTCTGATGGAGCGCATGCGTGAGCACGCCGAGCGTTTTGAAACCGAGATCGTGTTTGATCACATCAATGCCGTCGATCTGAAAAACAAACCGTTCAGCCTGACGGGCGACAGCGGCACTTACACCTGCGACGCACTGATCATCGCCACAGGTGCCAGCGCGCGCTACCTGGGCCTGCCGTCTGAAGAAGCGTTCATGGGCAAAGGTGTTTCGGCCTGCGCAACGTGCGACGGTTTCTTCTACCGCAACAAACCGGTAGCTGTCGTAGGCGGTGGTAACACCGCGGTTGAAGAGGCGCTGTACCTGGCCAACATCGCCAGCAAAGTGACTTTGGTTCACCGCCGCGAAACCTTCCGCGCTGAAAAAATCCTGATCGACAAGCTGAACGCCCGTGTGGCTGAAGGCAAGATCGAGTTCAAGTTGAACGCCACCCTGGACGAAGTTCTGGGCGACAACATGGGCGTGACCGGTGCTCGTCTGAAGAACAACGACGGCAGCTTCGATGAAATCAAAGTCGACGGCGTATTCATTGCCATCGGCCACACGCCGAACACCTCGCTGTTTGAAGGCCAACTGGAGCTTAAAGACGGCTACATGGTGGTGAAGGGCGGCCGTGAAGGCAACGCCACTGCGACCAGCATCGAAGGCGTGTTCGCGGCGGGCGACGTGGCAGACCACGTTTACCGCCAGGCCATCACCTCGGCCGGTGCCGGCTGCATGGCGGCACTGGACACCGAGCGTTACCTGGACGGCTTGCAGAACGCTGAGTTCAAGTAATCCGCAGTGTCTGAAAAAACCGGCTTCGGCCGGTTTTTTTACGGGCAAAAAGCGTTTGGCGCACTTTGCGCTTTTCAAAGTAGCACGGCGTAAGGCCGGAACCCTAAGTGGCCGTTGCTGCAGCAATGGATAAGGTACTCAAACCCTCTCAAATCAAAAGCCCCTCACCCTAGCCCTCTCCCGAAGGAGAGGGAACCGATTGGGGGATGCTGAAGATATTCGGTGGCCTGCTTGCGGCGCGACAGCGCAGCGTCGAAGACGGGGCGCCGCCTCCTGCAAGGCTTTTTAAGCCTTGCGGGTCAGCGGTTGGGCCTGGAACTTGACCCCGGCCAACCCGTGCGCAATCAGCGCGCGGATATTGCCGTGGTCAGTGCCTTCAGGCGTTGCCAGTACCGAGCGGTAGTGTTCGCCGAACGCCAGCAGTGCTTCTTGATCGCTCAACCCTTCGAGCAGGGCCAGGCCCAGAGTCTTGCATGAGCCTTCGTTCTGACCGGCCGCGTTCTCGACGCCGCCGTTGTTAAAAGCCTGCGGTTGGTAATCGTACTGCGCGGCGACAAAGGCCAGCGTGTCAGCGAATACGTGTTCGCCACTATTGAGGCTGGCGCGCAGGGTGTGCAAATCAGTCATGCTGTTTTCCTTTGGCAAACGCCGCCACTTGTTCGGCGCTGGCTTCTTTCTGGTAGAGGGATTTCCATTCGGCGTACGGCATGCCGTAGACCACTTCACGAGCGTCATCGAGGCTCAGCTCGATCTGACGCTCGTCTGCCTCGGCCTTGTACCACTTGGACAGGCAATTACGGCAAAACCCCGAGAGGTTCATCAGGTCGATGTTCTGCACGTCTTTGCGGCTGTCCAAATGCGCCACAAGGCGGCGAAAGGCAGCTGCTTCAAGTTCCAGGCGTTCTTGGGGCGTCATTGGCGTTCTCGTTGTGTTCGGGACAGGGGGAAGCAGCTTGGCGCTTATCGACAAGCCGCTAGCGTAATCGATACCGATTCAGCAAAGCGCAGGGCGTGGGGTTTGTCGACTTCGACTTCGGCGTACTGCACGGCGGTGTTGCTCATCACCAGGTCCAGCAGTTCCTGTGTCAGGCGCTCAAGCAGGGCGAAGCGGTTTTCTTCTACGTGCTGAATCACCGCCTTGGTGATGGTCCGGTAGTTCAGGGCGTGGTCGATGTCGTTGTCACGCACTGCTTCTTGCGCGGCATACAGGATGGTGAGGTTGATCAGCACATCCTGCTTGTTGAGGATTTCATCCTCATTGATCCCGATAAAGGTGCGCAGACGCAGGTCTTTGACACGGATGCGGGCCGTTCCTGGCTGAAGTTGTGGCATTACGACTTGCTCCGTCCAATCAATTGCAGAAACTCCATGCGGGTGCTGCTCGAGTCGCGGAACGCGCCAAGCATGACCGAGGTGTTCATGGTCGAATTCTGTTTTTCTACACCGCGCATCATCATGCACATGTGCTTGGCTTCGATCACCACGGCAACGCCGGCGGCCTGGGTAATGCTCTGGATGGCGTCGGCGATTTCGCGGGTGAGGTTTTCCTGGATTTGCAGCCGGCGGGCAAACATGTCGACGATGCGGGCCACTTTCGATAACCCCAGAACTTTGCCGGTCGGGATGTAGGCCACGTGTGCCTTGCCGATAAAGGGCAGCAGGTGGTGTTCGCACAACGAGTACAGCTCGATGTCGGCGACAATCACCATTTCATCGCTGTCAGAGGCAAACAGGGCGCCATTGACGATTTCTTCAACGCTCTGGCTGTAGCCATGACACAGATACTGCATGGCTTTGGCAGCGCGCTTGGGTGTGTCGAGCAGGCCTTCGCGTTCAGGGTTTTCACCGAGGCCGACCAGGATCTCGCGGTAATGCTCAGGCAATGATGTGCTCATGAAAGTGTTTCCTCGCGGACGTCTTACTTGACGTGTCGTCCGCCATTGACGGTCAAGGTAGTGCCGGTCACGTACGGGTTATCCAGCAGGTAGCGCAGGCTTTGATAAATCACCTCGGCGCCAGGCTCGAAGCCCAGTGCAGACTTGGCCAAGGCTTTGGCGCGATACGCCGCGTCGTCGTCAGGGTTGAACATCAGCAAGGCCGGGGCGATGCCGTTGACTTTGATGTGGGGCGCCAGTTGCGCGGCAAACGACAGCGTCAAGCTGTCGAGGCCAGCCTTGGTGGCGCAATAGGCGATGTGCTTGCTGCTGCCTTTGCGCGTCACGTCATCGCTGATATGGACGATGTCCGCCGGGCTTGAGCGCAACAATAACGCACGGCAATGCAGGTTGATCAGATACGGGGCGAGCATGTGCACGCTGAACATCTGTGCAAAGGCGCTGGTTTCGGTCCCGGGTGTTTCCGCCAGCCATGCCGAGGCATTGTGCACAATGGCCCGCAAGCAGTCGGTATGGCTTTTAAGGCGTTCAATAAAGTCGAGAATGCCGGCTTCTGTGGAAAAGTCGGCATACAACGCTGTCGCACCCAGCTCGCGCAAAGCCTGGACACCCGGCTTGTCGGTTCGATAGCTGACAATCACGGAAAAGCCGGCCGCCAGCAGTTGTTTTGCGCAATGCAAACCAACACGCTGGCCCGCGCCTGTGATCAGAATCGGAGCTGTGGGAGAGAACATGACGGACTCTGTGTGGGAAAACAGGAATAGTTTTAAGAGAAAATCAAACTATACCAGCGTCCGCGACAGAACGGCCAAGCCTGAATCAGTGTTTGGTGGGGTGGGCCGTGATGGCGTTGGCCACCGTTTTGTTGGATGAACTGTGCAGCCAGCCCGCGAGCAAATGGGTCGAGAGCGGGATAAACCAGTAAACCATCAATGGCGTCAGGGCGAGGGTGCTGACGAACACGCGCGGCAATAGGCTCAACTCGCCCAGGAGCGGGCCCAGAGCAAAGTTAAACAACAGTGATACGGGAAAGAACGCCAGCCAGATAGCCACGGCCTGTTTCCAGCGGGGAGGGCGTTGAGCGCTGGCGAACCAGCCATCAATTCCGCTGACCCGATGTTCTGAGGGGTGGGCGAACAAGTGGCTGCCGCGTTGCAGCCAGGCCTTGCGCGAAACGGAGTGTTCCCAGGCATGCAACGTGGATTCGTCGGCAAAGCGGAACACCATCTGAAACTCATCGTCGCCCGGAGGCGGTGCCAGAACGCCTGAGCCCAGATAACCGGGAAAGTCGGTGGCTAATTGTTCGCCTTCGTGCAGCCAGGCGATCATTTCCTGGTAACGGCCTTTCGCGACACGGCGCGCGACCATCAAGGTGACAGGGGCGGTAGACATTGTGTATCTCCATGAGGCTGATGCTGCCCGGGTAGGGCAATCACAAAACACAGCGCCGGGGTGGTGGGCCGTGTGTGAAAAAACAAGCAAGGATTGTTCCTTAATGAGCTGCTGAGCCTGCACGTTTACCCTGCTCGGCAAGCGCTCTTGGCAAGCTCGCCTCCACAGGCAGTGGCAGGGAGCGTAGAATCCCTCCAAACACCTTTGCTCCAGGCCCTGATAATGCCCGTGATGACTGAAATTGAGCCCGTTGCGCTAGCGACCGATGAGCCTGAACTGCCGGGTTTATACCCGATCAGGGAAGTTGCCCGACTCACCGGAGTTAACCCGGTGACGTTGCGTGCCTGGGAGCGGCGCTATGGTTTGATACAGCCGACACGCACCGAAACAGGGCATCGGTTGTACACGATGAGCGATATTGAGGCAGTGCGTCAGGTCATGGGCTGGCTTGAGCGCGGCGTTGCTGTCAGTAAAGTGGCTGAATTGCTGGCGCGACCGGCAACTGCTGAGAACATGCCGCGAGAAGCCCTGGCAGACGAGTACGCACAGTGGCAATCGCGGGTTCAAGGTGCGCTCAGTGCCTTCAACGAAATCGAGCTGGATCGCCTCTACGGGCAGATCTTCTCCAGTTACCCGCTCGACATCGTGTTCCAGCGCATCTTCATGCCGCTCTGGCAGCAATTGTTGAAAGTTCAGGATGAATTCGGCCGCACCAGTGAATGGTTGCTGCTCGATGGTTTCTTGCGTGGCCGCGTGCAACAGCGTCTGCACCTGCAGCCGACGGATGCCCGCGAATGCGTGCTGCTGGTAGGGCTGCCTGAGCTGTGTCGTGAACTGCAGCTGTTGGTCGCCGGTTTACTGCTGAGCCGCAATGACCGCGCTATCAAGGTGTTGGCTATCGGTCAGCCGCTGGACGAATTGCCACTGATTGGTGAGAAGGTTAAGCCGCAGGCCGTGGTGGTGTTCGCCCATCACGTGTTGAGCGCGGCTCATCAACGCCGATTATTACGTTTGGCACAATCCCTTGATTATTCGTTGGCGCTGGCCGGTGAGGCGGCGAATGTGGCGCAAGAAGCGCTGGCCGGCTCATCAATTGTTTGTCTGGGCAGCGAAGCCCGGCTGATGAACCAGCGTCTGGACGCTGAACTCAGGGAAGCTGCGGTTCGCTGACGCGATTTGCGGCTTTCAGGGCTTCCAGTTCTGCCTTGACGGCCGCCAGTTCGATTTCCAGCTGGGCCGCTTTTTGCTGGGCCTTGACCTGCTGGGTGACATCTTTTTGCACACCAATAAAGTAGGTCAGTTGATCGCTGTCGTTGAACACGGGGGTGATCGACAGTTCGTTCCAGAAGTGCGAGCCGTCCTTGCGGTAATTGCGCAGTACCTGACGTGTGGGTTCACCGCGGATGATGGCCTCGCGGATCAACTGCAGACCGGTCTGGTCGCGGTCGCCGGACTGCAAAAAGCGGCAGTCCTGATACAAAATGTCGTCGCTGCTGTAGCCCGTCAACGCTTCAAACGCTTTGTTGACGTAAATAAGGATATTGTCCTCACCTTCCTGTTCAGCCACCACGATACCGTCCTGGGACGCGTCCACCATGCGTTGCAGTAAACGGGCATTGATCATGGTGCAGCACTCCAGAGGTCAGATAAATTCAAGTCATTCTAGGACATCGCGACAAGCTGTCCACGTGCTATCACCGAAAGCGCCGTGGCACCTGTTAGTATCCCTGCCTTTTAGTCAGTTACAGGATCAGATTGATGAAAGTCGCCATCCTTTCCGGCTCGGTGTACGGCACCGCAGAAGAAGTCGCCCGTAATGCCAAGCAACTGCTGGCCGATGCCGGTTTTGAGGTTTTGTTCAATCCGCGCGTCAGCCTGGCCGATATCGAGGCCTTTGAACCTGATGCTTTTTTGGCGGTGACTTCCACCACCGGCATGGGCGAACTGCCAGATAACCTGATGCCGTTGTACAGCCAAATCCGTGATCTGCTGCCTCCCGCCTGGCGCGGTCTGCCGGGCGCTGTGATCGCCTTGGGCGATTCGAGCTACGGCGATACCTACTGCGGTGGCGGTGAGCAGATGACAGAGCTGTTTGCCGAGCTGGGCCTGCGCGAAGTGCAGCCGATGCTTCGTCTGGATGCCAGCGAAACCGTTAACCCGGAAGGCGACTCCGAGCCGTGGGTGCAAGACTTCATCACAGCACTGAGCCAGTAATCGGCCGCTCACGCAGCAGCTCCAGCCAGGCTTGAGCTGCGCGTGACAAATACGCGCCTTCGCGCCAGATAAAGGCAATGTCCCAGCGCAGATAGTCCGGAGCAATGAGCTTCAAGCGCACCACGTCAGGGCGCACCAGTTCGCGGGCAACCACGCTGGGCAACAGCACTACGCCTTGGCCTGCCGCCACCAACGCCACCAAAAAGTCCGACTGGGCGCTGCGGCCGCCTTCTATGGGGGTAAAGCCCATTTGCTGGCAGGCCTGCACCACGCGATCGTTGAGCACAAAACTGCGCTGATAGAGCAAAAACGGGGTCTCGGCCAATTGCTCCAGTCGCACGCTGCCATCTTCGGCCAGTGGGTGATCGGCTGGCAGCAAGGCATCCAGCGGCTCGTCACAAAAGGGTTGGTAGGAAAAGGTGTGGCCGTGTTTCGGGGTCAGGCTGCCACCCAGCTCCAGCTCGCCGCTCAACACGGCCTGTTCAATATTCAGGCTGCCGCCTTCGAGCAACTGCACCTTGATATTGGGATAGCGGCGGCGATATTCGGCAAACAGATTGGCAAACAGAGCGTTCCCGCCCAGTAGTGGCAGCCCGAGTTTCAATTCGCCCCGGGCCAAGTGGCTCAAGTCATCCAGCTCACTGAGTAGTTCATTGTGCAACCTCAGCAGGCCTTCGGCGCGTTGCAGCACCACGCTTCCGGCGGCAGTGAGGCGCACCTGTGAACCCAGCCGATCGAACAGCGGCGTGCTGAGGCTGTGTTCCAGTTGCGCAACCTGTTTGCTCACCGCCGATTGGCTGATGTGCAGGTGCTGGGCGGCCTGGGTAAAACCGCCATGGCGCGCCACTGACACAAAGGTGCGTAGTTGTTTGAATTCCATGAGTGTGATTCCAGATTGGAATGTCGGTCAGTCTAACAATTCGTTTCAGGTATGGAAGGTGCATCTTTAAACTGGAGCTCTGTCTGGACTGGAAACAATATGAAACGCTTCGATGTAAAACGTGTGGGTCGGTTGATCACTGAAATTACCGTATTGCTGGCTATTTATTTTTTGGGCAGCCAGATCGCCGCGTGGCTGCACGTGCCGATCCCGGGCGGTGTGATGGGCATGGCCCTGTTGCTGCTGGCGTTTGCCCTGGGCTGGGTCAAACCCGCGACGTTGCAGTTAGGGGCCGGAGTGCTGATGGCCGAGATGCTGCTGTTTTTCATCCCCGCCTTGATGAGCCTGCTCGATTACGGCGCATTGGTGCGCAATGAAGGCTGGCGCATCTTGCTGGTGATTGGCATCAGCACCGTGCTGGTGATGATCGTCACGGCATTTACCGTCGAAGCGGTGTGCCGCTGGAAGCTACGTCATGAAGCTTGAATGGATGTCGATGTTCTGGCTGTTTTTTACGCTGGCAACCTATGGCTTGAGCCGCTGGCTGTACCGACGCACAGGGCGCTATCTGTTTTCACCGTTGATATTGGTGCCTGCTTTATTGCTGGCGGTCGCCGCGCCGTTGCACACCGCCTACGCCGAATACTCCCGTGATACCCATTGGCTGATGCTGGTGCTGGGCCCGGTGACCGTGGCGTTCGCTGTGCCGATCTGGCAGCAACGTGCCTTGCTGGCGCGGCATTGGCTGGCGTTGTTGCTGGGCATGCTGGCGGGCAGCCTAGCGTCGATTGGCAGCTCGTACTGGCTGGCCAAGGCGCTGGCGCTCGATACCTCTCTCACTTTGTCGTTGGTGCCGCGTTCAATTACTACACCGTTTGCCATGCCCGTGGCGCAAAGCCTGGGCGGAGTGCCGGAGCTCACGGCAGTGTTCGTGATGTTCACCGGAGTCTTTGGCGCGATGCTGGGCGGCATCCTGCTCAAGTGGTTGCCGTTGCGCAGCAGCCTGGCGCGCGGCGCGCTGTTTGCCGTCGGTGCGCACGGGGCGGGTGTCAGTCGTGCCCGGGAAGTGGGCAGCGAAGAAGGCTCGGTGGCGGGGCTGGTCATGGTCCTGACCGGGATTCTCAACTTGCTGGCCGCGCCTTTGCTGATGCTGGTGGTTTGAAATCCACAAGGGGTATTTCAAATTTCGGGCATAAAAAAGGCCGCTGTAAAACAGCGGCCAAGGAAGACGTTCATCAAGGAGCAGCAAATCAACGTCAGGGTAAACAGTTCGAGCAGAATCGCTGAGACTCGATGCTCTGGCGGGCGGGTTGTGCCCGGCAAGTGCGGCAAGAATAAGGGCTCGCTGGCCTGGGAGTAAGACCGGTTTATGACAAGCTCTGTTACAAATTAGGCAATAGTCCTCGGGTCCTGCAACGCTCTGCGTCGCGGCTTGCCACGGCATGTGCAGTGAAGCGATTCATGCAAATCGTTCACTAAGGCATCCCTGATTTCGGTCTTAAACCGACGTTGTTTCCCGCTCAGACTGGTCGGACTTCTGAAAGGGGATCCACATGAAAAAAACCATGTTAATCACAGGCAGTTCCAGTGGCGTTGGCGCCGCAACGGCCAAATATTTTGCCGAGCACGGCTTCAATGTGGTCGCGACCCTGCGCAATCCCGACGCCGCGCATGGGTTGGAGGGCATTGCGAACCTGGAGGTGGTGCGCCTGGATGTCGAAGACACCGCGAGCATCGACAACGCGCTGAAAGTCGCGGTGGAGCGCTTTGGCCGTATTGATCTGGTTATCAACAATGCGGGCTATGGCCAGTACGGAGTGATCGAAGGGATGCCCATTGAAAAGGTCCGTAAAAATTTCGATGTCAATGTGTTCGGCGTCATCAATGTGATTCAGCGTGTCATCCCGATTTTCCGCCAGCAGGGCGGTGGGATGATCCTGAACGTCGGTTCCTGTGGCGGTATTTTCGGCCTGCCCAACAGCTCGGTGTACCTCGCGACCAAGTTCGCCCTCGAAGGCTTTACCGAATCGATTGCCTATGAATTGGCCTCGCAGAATATTGTCGTCAAGCTGTTCGAGCCGGGCGGGATTATGACGCCTTTCCATGAGCGCTCTGCTCGCGAGAGCAACGGTGATGGCAACGTGCCGGGTTACGACGTTTTTCTGGCCCGCACCGAGCAAGCCATGGCCAAGCTGGCCGAAGGCGTGGCCACGCCGCAGCAGGTTGCGCAAGACATTTATGCTGCCGCCACCGATGGCACTGACCGTCTGCGTTATTGCGCGCCGTATGGCGTGGAGCATTTGGTCAAGGCGCGGCGCGAGTTGGATGATCACGCCTACGAGCGCTTCATGCGGGCCCAGTTTCCTGGTGTGAACTGATGCGTGCGTCGAACAGGCCCTACGTCATCTGCCATATGTTGACGTCGATCAATGGCAAAACCACGGGTAGTTTTTTAAAGGACCCACACACGCTGGCGGCAATCAGCGCGTATGAGACCACCAATGAGACGTTCAACAGCCGCGCTTACTTGAGCGGCCGTGCGTCGATGGAGGAGCACTTCACCCAAGGCCGAGCACCCGTGCTGGACGATAATGCGCTGTTGTACCCGCGTGAGGACTTTATCGCCGACCCTGCGGCAGACGCTTACCTGGTTGTGGTGGACACGGCTGGCAAACTGGGCTGGCAGCGCAACATCATTGAATACATGGATCGCCCGCCTTGCCATGTAGTGGTGTTGCTGACAGACAAAGCACCGGCCGCGTACAGGGACTTCCTCAGGAAGCGCGAGATCTCATACATCTTCGCAGGGGACAACTCGCTGGACGCTCGATTAGCTTTGCACAAACTCAACCGGTTGCTGGGCATTGACACCCTCGTGCTCTCGGGTGGCGGCAAGACCAATGAGTACTTTCTGCAGGCGCAGTTGATTGACGAGATCAGCCTGGTGGTTGCGCCGATCGTCAGTCATGACGTTGAAGAAACCGACGTGTTTCAACACTTAGCCAGCCGTTCAACCGACAGCGCATTGCCCTTGACCCTGATGAGCATTGAACAAGTGGCCGAAGGCACAGTCTGGCTGCGCTACCAGTTCAAGCCGTCACTCTGATAAACCCCGTAGGAGCGAGCTTGCCTCGCGATCTTTTGATCGTTTAAAGGTTCGCGAGCAAGGTCAGTTTTTAAGCGGGCGATCACTGCGCAAACTGTCTATCAATGCCCGCAATCCAGATGGCACAAGCCGATGCCCTGGGTAATAAAGCGCCAGCCCTGAGAAGGGCTCGCACCAGTCGAGCAGCAAGGGGACCAATGCGCCCCTGTCGACTTCGGCCCTGACGCTGGCGTCATCGACGTAGGCGATCCCCGCACCGTGTTTGGCGCCTTCGACGATCAAGGTCTGGGCATTGACGATGAAATTGCCTTGCGGCTTGATCAGCGTACGCTCATGCCCGCGCACAAACTCCCAGTGGTAGATTTGCCCGTTCGAAAAACGGTAGGCCAGGCAGTTGTGCTGACTCAGTTCATCGGGTGATTGGGGCGTTCCGTGGCAGGCGAGGTAGTCGGGGGAGGCGACCACCAGTGGGCGAAACACTTCCGGGCCCAAGGCCACGGCAATCATGTCTTTTGGCACTTGATCGTGCAGGCGGATGCCTGCATCCAAGTTGTCCGCCACGATATCGACCAACCCTTCCTGCACTACGAACTCGACCTGCATATCTGGAAAACGCTGCAAAAATGCCGTGAATGCCGGGTACAGCACAATCCGTGCGGCCGTTTCCGAAGCGCTGATGCGCAGCGTGCCCTGGGGCGATTGCCGGAAGGCATTGAGGTCTTCTTCGGCCAGTTGAATCGCATCAAGCGCCGGGCCGATGCGTTCGACAAACACTTTGCCCGCTTCTGACAGCGACACCGAGCGGGTGGTCCGGTTAAACAACCGGGTGCCCATGCGGGCTTCCAGATTGGTGATGGCGTGGCTCAATGCCGACGCTGATATCTCGAGTTCATCGGCCGCCTTGCGAAAGCTCCTGTGGGTGCTGATGGCCAACACCGCATGCAAGTCGAACAAGGTGGTTTTACTGGGTTTCATCGAGCGCGGCCTGGACGGGTTGGAAGCCCATGCGCCAACTGATGGCGTTGGCGGCGGCCAGCAGACGCTGCGCGGCCGGGCCATGTTCATCGGCATGGAACAGCGAAGTGGGGCCCACCACGGTCAACACACCCGCCACCTTGCCGGTTGCCTCAAACACGGGGGCCGATAAGGCATCGACGCCGGGCATCAACAAGCCATGTACAAAATGCAGGCCGCGGGCACGAATCTGCTCGCTGATCGCAGCGTAGGCCGTGGCAGGTTGCAGTGGGTGCAGTTGCTCGGTGGTGAGTTCCAGTTCGCGTAGTTCGGCGGTTTCGCGGTCTGGTAAAAAGGCGTTGAACACCAACCCCGTGGAGGAGCTCAGCAGCGGCAGCACCGAGCCCAGTTTGGTCACCACCGTGACCGCGCGAACGGCGGCTTCAATGTGCACCACGGTCGCCCCTTGATTACCCCACACCGCCAGAAAACAGGTTTCGTTCAGCTCATCCCGCAGCTCAGCCATCGGCAGGGCGGCGACTTTCAACACGTCCATGCTATTGAGCGCGGCCAGGCCAACGCGCAACGCTTCGCGGCCCAGGGCGTAATGGTTGGTGGCGGTATTTTGTTCGGCAAACCCGCTCGCAATCAGCGCCTGCAAGTAACGGTGAACCTTGCTCGCCGGCATTTGCACATGTTCGGCCAAGCGCGATAACGAGGTCGAAGGTGACAACTGGGCCAAGGCCTTGAGGATGTCGGTACCGACTTCTGCGGAGCGCACTTTCTGTTTGCCGGTGCTGTCAGTGGAGCTGGGAGGCTTTTGCATGGAGGCGCGGGTTCTCGGGAGGAATGGGCGTCTTTATAGCTTGACGCTGATTACCAATCAAATTACGTTATGCGTAATTCGATTACGATAAAAATAACGCAGTGACACAGACAAGGTTCCAGCGTGTGTGAGTCCACTGCCTTCTCCACTCTGGAGGCTCCATGAACCTCGACTCGTCATTGTCTGCCCTCACGTATCAATCCGGGTTTGGCAACGAATTCAGCAGCGAAGCGTTACCCGGTGCATTGCCTGTCGGGCAGAACTCCCCGCAAAAAGTCCCCTATGGCTTGTACGCCGAATTGTTATCCGGCACGGCGTTCACCATGGCTCGTAGCGAGTCGCGGCGAACCTGGATGTACCGGATCAAGCCCTCCGCCAATCACCCGGCCTTCATCAAGCTTGAGCGCCAATTGTTGGGTGGCCCGCTCGGGGCGGTGACGCCCAATCGCTTGCGTTGGAACCCGCTGCCGATACCTGTCGAACCCACAGATTTTATCGACGGTCTGGTCGGCATGGCTGCCAACAATGGTCCGGACAAACCGGCCGGGATCAGCATTTATAGCTACTGCGCCAACACCTCGATGCAGCGCGTGTTCTTCAATGCCGATGGCGAGTTGCTGTTGGTGCCAGAGCAGGGCCGTTTGCGCATCGCCACCGAGTTGGGGCGCCTGGACCTTGAGCCGTTGGAAATTGCCGTGATCCCGCGCGGGCTCAAGTTCCGCGTTGAACTGCTCGACGCCCAAGCGCGTGGCTACCTCGCAGAAAACCATGGCGCACCGCTGCGCCTGCCCGACCTGGGGCCGATTGGCAGCAATGGCCTGGCCAACCCGCGTGACTTCCAAGCACCGACGGCACACTACGAGGACACCCGGCAACCGGTCACTCTGGTGCAGAAGTTTCTTGGCGAGCTATGGGGGTGTGAGCTGGACCACTCGCCGCTCAACGTGGTCGCATGGCATGGCAATAATGTGCCGTACAAATATGATTTGCGCCGTTTTAACACCATCGGCACGGTCAGCTTCGATCATCCCGACCCGTCGATCTTCACCGTGCTGACCTCGCCGACCAGCGTGCCGGGCATGGCCAACCTCGATTTTGTGATCTTTCCGCCGCGCTGGATGGTGGCTGAAAACACCTTCCGGCCGCCATGGTTCCACCGCAATTTGATGAACGAATTCATGGGCCTTATCCAAGGCAGCTACGACGCCAAGGCTGAAGGCTTTTTGCCCGGCGGCGCTTCGCTGCACAGTTGCATGAGCGCCCACGGTCCGGATGCAGAAACGTGCGCCAAGGCCATTGCGGCGGATCTGAGCCCGAGCAAAATCGACAACACCATGGCCTTCATGTTCGAAACCAGCCAGGTGCTGCGTCCCAGCCAATTCGCCCTCGAGTGCCCACAACTGCAACCGCAGTACGACGCGTGCTGGGCTTCATTACCCTCGACCTTTAATCCGAACCGGAGATAACCATGACCCAGTCCTCCTTGACCCGTAGCTGGATCGCCTCCGCCAATGGTCATAGCGATTTCCCATTGCAAAACCTGCCGTTGGGAGTGTTCAGCATCCAGGGTGGTGCCCCACGCAGCGGCGTTGCGATTGGCGAACATATTTTTGATCTGCAAGCCGCACTGGCTGCCGGCCTGTTTGAAGGGCACGCCAAAATCGCTGTGGAAGCCTCGTTGGGCGGCGCCTTGAACGCCTACTTTGCCTTGGGCAAAAGCGCTCGCGTTGCCTTGCGTGAACGCTTGCTCGAACTGCTGAGCGAAGGCAGTACCCTGCGCGGCAAGATCGAAGCCCAGGGCGCCAAACTGCTGCCGCTGGCGGCGGATTGCCAACTGCACCTGCCGGCAAAAATCGGTGACTACACCGACTTCTATGTCGGCATCGAGCACGCGAAAAACGTGGGCAAACTGTTCCGCCCGGACAATCCATTGCTGGCGAACTACAAATACGTGCCCATTGGTTATCACGGCCGAGCCTCAACCATTCGCCCATCGGGCGTCGATGTGCGCCGTCCTAAAGGCCAAACCCTGCCAGCGGGGCAGACCGAACCTACTTTCGGCCCTTGCGCACGTCTGGACTATGAGCTGGAACTGGGCATCTGGATCGGCCAGGGCAACGACATGGGTGAAGCCATCGCGATCAGCGAGGCGAGCGAACACATTGCTGGTTATTGCCTGCTGAACGACTGGTCGGCGCGAGATATTCAAGCGTGGGAGTACCAGCCGCTGGGTCCGTTCTTGTCCAAAAGCTTTATCACCAGCATCTCGCCGTGGGTGGTCACAGCTGAAGCGCTGGAGCCGTTCCGTCGTGCACAACCAGCGCGCCCGGCAGGTGATCCACAGCCGTTGCCGTACCTGCTGGACGCCATGGACCAGGCCAATGGTGCGCTGGACATCGAACTGGAAGTGCTGCTGTTGACCGAGTCGATGCGCGAGCAAAACCTGCCTGCGCAGCGTCTGGGCTTGAGCAACAGCCTGAACATGTACTGGACAGCCGCGCAACTGGTGGCCCACCACAGCGTCAACGGTTGCCAGTTGCAGCCAGGGGACCTGTTCGGTTCGGGCACCTTGTCGGGGCCTGATCACTCGCAACTCGGTAGCCTGCTGGAAATCACCGAAGGCGGTAAGCACCCGGTGGAATTGGCGTCGGGAGAAGTGCGCAAATTTCTTGAAGACGGCGATGAGATCATCTTGCGCGCCCGCTGCACGCGCGAAGGTTTTGCTTCCATCGGTTTTGGCGAGTGCCGGGGCAAGGTTGTCGCTGCACGCTGACAGGAGTGAGCCATGGAACTCTTTGCCTATTACCGTTCGACGTCTTCCTATCGGCTACGAATCGCGCTGGCGCTCAAGGGCCTGGATTACCAGACCGTGCCGATCAATCTGCTCAAAGGCGAGCATCGTCAGCCGGTGTATCAGACCATCAACCCGCAAGGCCGCGTACCGGCCTTGCGTACAGACGACGGCAACGTTCTGATCCAGTCACCGGCGATCATCGAATACCTGGAAGAGCGCTATCCGGTGCGGCCCTTGCTGTCTGATGACCTGATCACCCGTGCTCACGAGCGCGCTGTTGCGGCTCTGATCGCGTGTGATATTCACCCGTTGCACAACGTCAGCGTGCTTAATCAACTGCGCCAACTGGGGCAGGGCGAAGAGCAGGTCACGCAGTGGATTGGCCATTGGGTCAGCCAAGGGTTGGCAGCCATCGAGCAATTGATTGGCGACAGCGGCTATTGTTTTGGCCCGGAGCCGGGCTTGGCAGATGTGTACCTGATCCCGCAGGTTTATGCGGCGCAACGATTCGATGTACCGCTGGCGGCCTACCCGCGCATTGCGCGGGTGGCGGCGCTGGCCGAGCAGCATCCGGCTTTCCTCAAGGCCCATCCGGCCCGGCAACCGGATACCCCGGCTTAACAGGCTCGCGATCTTTTGATGTCAACGATCAAAAGATCGCGAGGCAAGCTCGCTCCTACTGTTTTGGGGTGAAGTTGCCGAGCTCCACAAGGCTACGTCCGAGTGCAGATCAATCGAAAACCCGTACCTCGGGTCTAACAGGCAATCCAATAAATCGCTGCGGGTACCCGCGCTGACCAAAAGCAGGTCGCGTGGCATTGCCGGGCCTGTGGATGTCCCCATATATCTGCAACCCCCACAAACCCCTGAACCTTATTCCTGCTCGCTTCAGCAACTTTTTTGCATCGGCCTATACTGGCGATTAACTTTCACCGATCGAGGGCTGGTTGATGTTTGCTCTCATGCAAAGCGCCCATGTGGAGTCGCTGCACCTCAGTGTTGATCCCGTCACAGGGCTCAAGGCCGTTATTGCCATCCATAGCAGTCGCTTGGGGCCAGCGTTGGGAGGTTGCCGTTATCTGGCGTATCCCAATGACGAAAGTGCAGTCAACGATGCGATCCGCCTGGCTCAGGACATGAGTTACAAAGCGGCCCTGGCTGGCCTGGCAGTCGGTGGGGCAAAGGCCGTCATCATGCGCGCGCCGCATGTTGAAAGTCGGTCGGCGTTGTTTGAAGCCTTTGGTCGCTGTGTGGAGCAACTTGACGGTCGCTACATCACGGCCATCGATAGCGGCACCTCCACCGCCGACATGGACTGCATTGCTCAATACACCCGTCACGTCACCAGCACCACGGTGGCAGGTGACCCTTCGGCCCACACGGCCATGGGCGTATTTGCCGGCATTCGCAGTACCGCGTCATCGCGCCTGGGCAGCGACAACCTCGAAGGCCTGCGGGTCGCCATTCAGGGGCTGGGCAAAGTTGGATACGCCCTGGCCGAGCAACTGCACGCGGCAGGTGCCGAGTTGCTGGTGTGTGACACCGATCCGGGCAAAGTGCGCTTGGCCATGGAGCAGTTGGGGGCTCACCCGATTGCTTGTGAAGCGTTGCTCAGTACGCCGTGCGACATTCTGGCACCGTGCGGCCTGGGCGGTGTCTTGAACTGGCACAGCGTCGCCCAGTTGCGTTGCTCGGCCGTGGCCGGCTGCGCCAACAACCAGCTGACCAACCTGCAAGTGGCCGATCAGCTAGAGCGTCGGGGCATTTTGTATGCCCCCGATTACGTCATCAATTCGGGCGGGCTGATCTACATGGCCTTGACCCACCAAGGGGCACAGCCAGAAAGTATCAACCAGCACCTGCTGCGCATCAGCAAACGCCTGACCGGCATTTACGCCCATGCCCAAGCAGAAAAACGCTCACCGGCCCGGGTCTCGGATGAGTTGGCGAAGAAGCTGTTGTATGGGGGGGATTAGGTTGCGAGCGGCAAGCTTCAAGCTGCAAGCCCGAGCCTAAAGCCCCGGGTTACTCGCTCTCTACCAGCAGCTCGGACAGTGCGTCGGGCTGGCTCTTGAACGCCTTGGCGAATACATCGCGGTTCTTCGCCATGTAGATGCCGGCTTCTTCAACTTGCTGCTCGTTCAACGACGGCACAGCCTTTTGCAACACTTCAGCCAGCAGCTCGGCCAGTTCGAGCATTTTGTCATGACGGTCAGCTTCGGCTTTATCCATGAACAAACGCTCCAGATCTCGGCTGCTGCGGTATACCACTTCGACGGCCATTTACCACCTCATATGCCTTCACGATAAGTTATCTTGCTAGTACTGTGTTTTTATACAGCTAAAAGCATAAGCCAATCGCTGCGCTTTGGGTAGCGACTTTTTGACTCTAGCTGCAAATGGCCGGTGACGTGTCTAATCGCTGCTGGCCATCATCTTACTGGCGATGACTGGCCTTTTTTCTGCATGCAGAAAGCGTCACGTTCATCGCGGATGATCCGTTTTAACCGACTCAAGGAGCTTCATCGTGAGAGTAAACAAAGCTGAGAAGCTACGACGCCGGGTCCATGAACTGGCCGAATCGATGGGCAATTTGTTCGTTGAAACCTTCCATTACATGGCCTTGTTCGCCATTGGTGCTGTCACTGCCTGGGCGGCGGTGATGGAGTTTCTGCAGATGGTGGAAAAGGGCAACATCACCATCGACGATATTCTGCTGCTGTTCATCTACCTGGAACTGGGAGCGATGGTCGGGATTTATTTCAAGACCAACCACATGCCCGTGCGTTTCCTCATTTACGTGGCGATCACGGCGCTGACCCGCTTGCTGATTTCCAACGTCTCGCACCACAACCCGCCAGACATGGGCGTGGTGTACCTGACCGGGGCCATTTTGCTGCTGGCGTTTGCGATTCTGGTGGTGCGCTATGCGTCGTCACAGTTCCCGTCGGTCAAGATCGAGAACCCCCATCGCAAGACCGGCGCCGGTTCCGGCGAGCACCCGGAGGTGGAGAAGGGCGAGTTGTAATCTGGCGCTTTTTGCACCACAAAAAAGGGCGGGCTTACCTAAGTAAGCCCGCCCTTTTTAATGCGCCCCTGGCGCTGAATCAGCTATTGAGGACGGCCTGTTCTTTTTCCAGAAATTCTTCTTCGAGCAACGCATCTGCGCTTTCTTTGTGCTCTTTGACTCCAAACCCGTCAACGGGCAGTTTGGCGGTGTGTTTGCCACGCAGCTTGCCGAACAAATGTGCCAGAGCGTGCTCCAGTTTGGTCGCAGCGCCTTCAACGGCGAGTGTCAGTTCATCAGCGTCGTGGGATACCAGAATCGGCTGGTGACCTTTTGGACGAGCCTCCATTTTGCAGCGTTTGTCTTTGGGACCGGATTTACCGCCGTTCTCGTCGGTTACATGCACGATCACTCGAGTCAGGTCTAATAAATGACGTTCGAGCGTAACTTCAACTGTAGCTGTCACCCAATTTTGGGTACGTACGTCAACAGCGATGTTCTTATCGGAAAAGACTTCAGTTTGCATAATTCTTCCCTTTTATAACGTGCTCGTGTGAGTTCTGACGGCCTCGCTACCCAAAGGTTCATCGTCATCGCTCACCTACAGTGTTTGAGCCGATGAGCAAATATTTCAAGCACTATTTTCAGGAAAAACCATTCGCCCTGACCCGCGTCAGTCTTTGACACGGACAAAGGCCCGCGTGTGCGGGCCATGGCGGATTTATATCAAAATGCAACCGAGGTCTGGAGGTACAGGGTGCGAGGTTCGCCGACGTACTTACCCTTGTTGTTGTCGTCAAACGAGCGGGTGTAGTACTCGTGGTTGAAGATGTTTTTCACCCCGATGGCAACGTTCAAGTCAGCCAGTTGGTGACCAAAATCGTAGGCCACGCGGCTGTTGAACACCATGTAGCCAGGGATCAGGCCCGCGCTGCCGTCTGCGCTTTCAGCGCGGGTGTTGGCGTTGTCGGCGAACTGATTGCTCTGGAAGGTGCTGTCCAGATTGGCCTTCCACGGGCCTTCGGTGTAGGCGACACCCAGGCTGCCTTTGTTTTTCGAGGAGAACGGCACACGATTGCCTTTGGTAGGCCCCTCTTCGCGGATGGTCGCGTCAACATAGGCGTAAGTGGCGTACACGTCGAACCCTGCCAGCACGGGGCTCAAACCTTCCAGTGCGTAGTTGACGCTGGCTTCGATGCCTTGATGGCGCGTTTTACCCCGCGCGATGACAGAATCGGTGGTCTGGTCGCTGTCGTACTGATTATTGAAATTGATCAAAAATGCGCCGATCTCCGCGCGTAGGTTGCCATTGTCGTAGCGTGTGCCCAGTTCCCAGGTGCGAGCTTTTTCAGGTTTTACTTCGCCTTCATTGACCCGGTTCGGCATCTGGCTGTACTGCACGCTGCCGAATGAGCCTTCGGTGTTGGCGTAGATATTCCAGTTGTCGGTGACGTGATACATCACGTTGAGTGCCGGCAGTGCCGTGTTGTAGTTCCCTTTGTATTTCACTTGGGTCAGCAGGTTGGTTTGCTGCTGATCGATCATTTCGTAGCGAATACCCGGGGTGAAGGTCCACTTGCCGATGTCGATTTTATCGTCGATGAAGAAAGCATTGGCCTCGGTGGCGCCACGGGTATCGCGGTCGTTTCGGCTATTGGTGGTGGGCAGTTGGTTGTCGGCGATGGGCGTGCGATAGCGCAACTCGTGCCCGGCTTCGTTGATATAGCGATAGCCCACGCCGACTTCATGGACGCTACTGCCCAGGTCGAAGCCTTGCGCCAGTCGCGTTTCAATCCCGCGTACCCAGTATTGGCGCGGCGACAGCGAGAGGAAGCTGCCTTGGTCCAGATAACCGCTGCGCAGGGTTTTAGTGAAGAAACTGTTCACGGTGAATTCGCGGCGATCTTGCTCATAGCGATAGCCGAAGTTGATCAATGTGCGTCGACCCCAGAACTTGTCGTTCGGACGGGTTGACTGGTATGGGTCGGCCCGGTAAGCGGCAGCGCTCAGGCCGCCCGGCATTTGTGCTTCACCGTCGTAATACTGAGCCATGGCGTTAAAGCTGTTGGCCTCGTCGAGCTGGTAATGGCCTTTGAGGATCAGGTCGTCGATACGTGTGTCGCTGTGTTCACGCCAGTCGCTACCGCGAGTTCCGGAGTAGAGCAGGGCGCCGCCCAAGCCGTTGTCAGCGGTGCCGCCCGCCAGCAGGTTGGCGGTTTTCTTGAACCCGTCCTGGGTCGACGACGGGCTGGTTTCTGTCTGCACACCGACTTTGACCGTCGGCTCGTCAGGAATCGCCCGGGTCACGAAGTTGACGATGCCGCCCACGTTTTGCGGGCCATAACGCACGGCTCCGCCACCGCGCACCACATCGACCGCGTCCATGTTGCCCATGCTCACCGGGGCAAAAGACAGCTGTGGCTGGCCGTAAGGGGCGAAGGGCACCGGAATGCCGTCCATCAGCACCGTCGAGCGCGTGGCCAGACGCGGGTTGAGGCCACGGATACCGAAGTTGAGCGCCATGTCATGGCTGCCGGTGCCGTTGTTTTCCGGGGCGTTGACGCCGGGGATGCGATTGAGCACTTCGCGCGCAGAAGTGGCGCCCTGGCGTTCGAATTCTTCGCGGCGGATCACGTCACGCGCCCCGGGATGCTCAAACACATTGATCTGCGCCGCATCGCCCAGCCAGTCGCCAACCACGCTGGATGTGCCCAGTTCGATACTCTGCGGGGTGTCGGCAGCCGGTGCCGGTTGCAAGCTATAGGCTCCTTGGCCTTCGGCACGGGCTTGCAGGCCCGTGCCTTCGAGTAGCGCCTGCAAGCCTTGTTCCGGGCTGAAGTTACCTTCCAGGCCATGACTCTGCAGGCCGCTGGCGGCCGCCGAGCTGAACGAAATCAACACGCCCGCCTCGCGTCCAAACTGATTCAGTGCGTTTTCCAGAGAGGAGGGCGCGATGTGATAAGGCTTGGTGTCTGTTTGGGCGTCGGCGGTGAAACTCAAGCTGGCACCCAGCAACACACTGGCCAGGGACGTAAGACGGAACGGCTGAATGGGCATGACAAAGTCCTGAGAAGAAGATAAATCGAAGTGGCTTACCTCCTCTGTCACGTCAGATTTGAAAACAGCTCATCTTTTTTGAAATAAACACACAGGGTGTAGAAGCAAGCTTGCCTGGCGGTCTTTTGATCTTTAAAAAAATCGCGAGGCAAGCTCGCTCCTACAGGGGTTACGCACGCGCCTCGACGGTCACCCAGTACCGGGTAAAGCGTTTGATTCGCACCGGCAGACTGACTTCCAGCATGCTGAGGATTCGCTCGCTGTCGTCAATCGGGTAAGTGCCGGAGATCAGCAGCTCTGCGACTGTCGGGTCGCAATTGAGCTGGCCACGGCGATAACGTCCCAGCTCGGTCAGGAAATCCTCCAGACGCATGTGTGCGGCCACCAGCATGCCTTCGGTCCAGGCACCGCTGCCGGCGTCCAGTGCGTGTGGGGGGCTCCAGGCCGCGCGGTTGAAGCTCACTTGCTCAGACGCCTGCACCCACAGCGGGCTGCCTGTGTGGTCGGCAGGTGTCAGTGCCACACGACCGTCAAATACGGCCAGTTCGGTGCGGTTGTCGAACTGGCGCACATTCAAGCGCGCGGCCTGGGGCTGCAGTTGGCCGTCTGCGGTGAGTACCTGTAGAGGTCGTGAGTCCTGGGCTGCAATCAGATGCATCTCACCTTCTAGCAGACGAATCACACGCTGCTGGGCGTTGAATCTCACATCTACCGAACTGGCCGTGTTGAGCTGGAGTTGGCTGCCGTCTTGCAGGTGTACTTTGCGCCGCTGACCGACCGGGCTGCTGTAATCCGCCAGCAGCGGCTTGATTGGCAGTTGGTCGCGCAAGCCGTAGGTCAGTGCCGAGCCCGCTCCCAGCAACAGCAAAACCTTGAGCGCATGGCGACGGCTGCTGCTTTTGGGCGCGTTCAACGCGGCGTGAGCCAGCGGTGATGACAAACCGCGCAGTCGTTGATTGACTCGCTGAATATGCTCCCACGCCCGCTGGTGTTCGCTGTGAGCCTGCAACCAATGCTCCCAGGCTTGCTGGCGACGCGGGCTGAGCGCGCCGCCCTGCATTTCTACCAGCCAGCTCACCGCCTGCTCGGCGACCTTGGGGGCAATGTCGGGCGGGTTGTTAAAGGTGCCGTTCATAGAGCGAAATAGCAGCGCAAGGCGGCTTTATTCAAATGACGTTTGACGGTGGCGATCGAAATGCCCAGTTGCGCACCGATTTCGGCGTAGCTCAGCCCGTCGATCTGTGCCAGCAGGAAAGCGTGCTTGACCGGCGAAGGCAGCCCGTCGAGCAGTTGATCCAGCTCCACGAGGGTCTGCAGGATGATGGCTTTGTCTTCTTCGGAGGGCACCAGCAGCTCGGGCAGAGCTGCCAGCGCCTGTAAATACGCGCGCTCCAGATCTTGGCGGCGGTAATGATTAAACAGTACGCGCTTGGCCACTACCGTCAGAAAAGCCCGAGGTTCGGCAATGGTCGGCGTCTCGCGGGCGGTTAGCAGCCGCATGAACGTGTCTTGGGCCAGGTCGGCAGCGCCGTGCGGGCAGCCGAGCTTGCGCCGCAACCAGCCTGTGAGCCAACTGTGGTGGTCCTGATACAGAACCTCGACGGTGTTTGACGGGGGCACGACCACTCCAATTGCGCCGAAGACGCTTTAGAGAACAAGAATTGTTCGCATTGTAGTGGCGAGCGATTGGATTGAGCAATCGCACTTGATCAATGGATTCAGCACAGCCCGTCATCTGCTTTTGCATATGAGAATATTTATCATTAATATTCGTTTTCTTTTGACTCCCGTCTCGACGCCCATGAACCCTCCCGAACTCAAGGATGGCCCCGGCAGTGAATCGCGCCATGGACGTGCGCATTTTCTGCAGGTGTTTTTATCCCAGCGCCCACAAATGGAGGCGTTAGTCAGCCGTCGCGTGGGCTGTCGGGCGACGGCCGCCGATCTGGTTCAGGATTTGTTTTTGCGTTTCTGGCGCCGCCCCCTGGTGCAAGTCGAAGAGCTGGGGACGTATTTATTGCGCTGCGCGGGCAATATCGCCATTGATCATCTGCGCAGCGAAGGAACCCGCGACCGTCTCAACCAGCAGTGGGAAGCCGAGCCTGATGCGCAGGCTTGTGAGCCGCAAGCAGCGCTGGAAGCGGGCAATGATTTGCGTCAGGTCGAGGCGGCCTTGCGCAGTCTGCCTGAGCGCACGCGGCATATCTTTTTGCTCAATCGCATCCATGGCCGCACCTATGCCGAGATCGCCAAGGTCATGGGCGTGTCCCAAAGTGCCGTCGAAAAACATATGATGCGCGCCCTAGAGACCTGCAAGGCCAGCTTGCGTGAGCCGCCAGGGACAGCATCGTGACCCAATTTTCGAAGATCCAGGTGACACCCGAGCAGGAGCGCACCGCCCTGCAATGGCTGAGCGTGCTGCACGATCAGCCCGACAGCGGCGACCAGGCGACCTTCAGCCGCTGGCTGCAAGCCGATCCGGCTCACGCTGAAGCCTACGCCCAGGCACAAGTGATCTGGGAACTGAGTGAAGTGGCGGGCAGCACGCTGGCTAATGAAGAGGCGCTGGTGATGCAGCGCTACCTGACGCAGATGAACACCCACCGCCGTACGCGTCTGGTCCGCTGGTCCAGCGGCCTGGCCGTGGCGGCTTGCCTGTTGCTGATGTTGGGTGTGCTGGCCGGTTGGCAGCCGATGCGCTGGATGAATGACCTGGGCGCCGATTACGTCAGCGCGCCGGGGCAGGTGCGCACACTGACCCTGGCCGATCAATCCGAAGTGACGCTGGGGGCCGACAGTGCCATTGCGGTGAACTTCAAGGGTAATGAGCGACACGTCGAATTGCGTCGGGGTATGGCGTTTTTTCACGTCACCCACACCGGCCAGCCCTTTGTAGTGGATGCCGACGGCGGCGAAGCCCGGGTCTTGGGCACCGAGTTTGAGGTTCGCCTGCAATCGGGGGGCGCACAGGTCACAGTGTTGTCCGGGCGGGTGGGGGTCAAGGCGGACAAAAATGCCCCGCAGCAGATCCTCACTGCCGATCAACAAGTGGCCTACGCCGCTGGCACGGCAGACACCGTGCACCGCGTCGACAGCCTCGCGCAACTGGGCTGGCGCACGGGCTGGCTGACGTACTACAAAACACCGATGGCCGACGTCGTGGCCGATCTCAAACGCTACTACCCGGGGCGCATCGTGCTGCTCAACGCAGAGTTGGGGGACCGACGCATCAGCGGCAGCTTCTCCAGCCGCGACCCGCAAGCGGTGATTAATTCGCTGCAAGGGGTGCTGGGATTTGAACAGCACAGCGTGTTTGGGCGGTTGATTGTGCTGCGTTGACGATTTGCCCTGGAGACTTCTTAACCGTCGAAATAAAAATTATTTTCGGCAGCAGGTGAGGTAACCCCCGGGCTCATCCGTGTAGTGCTTGAAAATGCGAAAAGTTCGCATTCCGTAGCAGGTCACACACAGGTCATGAGCATGAAGTCCAGGGCAAGGTCGGCGGCAGGTGGTTCGGTTAAACAGTGGATGGGCGCATCTGCGTTGGTGATGGCAGGCCTGGCGCTCAGCCCGTTGAGCGTGGCGTTGGCGCAAGACGTTGTCCAGCAGCAGGCGGTGGCGCTGTTTGATTTCAATCTGCCGGCCAAACCCTTGCCTCAGGCACTCAACGATTTCAGCCGCCTGACCGGCCTCAGTGTGGTCTACACCGATGAAGCGCCGTTCGGCCTGCAAGCCCCGGCTGTCAAAGGCCGCATGAGTGCGGATCAGGCCCTGCAGCAATTACTGGCGCATTCCGGGTTCAATGTGCGCCGTATCGACGGCGCCACCTATGCCCTTGAGCCGCAGCCGACGGGTGATGCCTTGAATCTGGGAGCGACCAGCATTACCTCGCAGATGCAAAACGACACTACGTATCAGCCGCCAGCAGTCTCGTCAGTGATGCGCGGCACGGGTTCGTCGATGGAAACTCCGCAAACCATCAACGTGGTGGCCGCCCAGGTGATTCGCGATCAGGCGCCGCGCAACCTGGATGACGCGTTGAACAACATCAGCGGCATCACCCAAGGCAATACGCTGGGCAGCACCCAGGACTCGGTCATGAAGCGTGGCTTTGGTGACAACCGTGATGGCTCGATCATGCGCGATGGCATGCCCATCGTGCAGGGGCGGGCGCTCAACGCCACCGCTGATCGTGTCGAAGTATTGAAAGGCCCAGCGTCGCTGCTCTACGGCATTCAGGACCCCGGCGGGGTGGTCAACGTGGTCAGCAAAAAGCCGCAGTTGGAGCAGTACAACGCCCTGACCGTACGCGGTTCGAGCTACGGATCGGGTAAAAATGGCAGCGGCGGCAGCCTGGACAGCACTGGGGCCCTGGGTGATTCAGGGCTGGCGTACCGGATGATCATCGACCACGAAGACGAAGATTACTGGCGCAACTTTGGCGTGCACCGTGAAACCCTGGTGGCGCCCTCGCTGGCCTGGTACGGCGATAACACCCAAGTGTTGCTGGCCTACGAGCACCGCGAATTTCTCTCGCCGTTTGATCGCGGCACCGCCATCAACCCCCAGACCAATCGCCCGCTGGACATCCCGGCCACTCGTCGTCTGGATGAACCGTTCAACAACATGCAAGGGCGCTCTGATCTGTACCGTCTTGAAGTCGATCACGACATCAATGATGACTGGAAAGCCCACGCCGGCTTTAGCTGGAACCGCGAAACCTACGACGCCAGCCAGGTGCGGGTGACGGCGGTTGATCCGCAGACCGGCACCTTGACCCGTAAAATGGATGGCACCAAAGGCGCCAACACCACCGACCGCTTCTCCACGGTCAGCTTGCAAGGCAAAGTCCAATTGGCGGGCATGCAGCATGATCTGGTGTTCGGTGCCGACGATGAGTACCGCAAAATCTACCGCGCCGAGCTGATCCGGCAAGACAGCCAGTCCACGTTCAACTACGAAGACCCGGTCTATGGCAATGAAGTGCCGGGTACCACGGTCAGCCCTAAAGACAGCAATCAGACGGACTTGCTGCGCAGCGACTCGCTGTTTGCCCAAGACTCCGTTCATCTCACCGATCAATGGATTCTGGTGGCTGGAGCGCGCTTTCAGAAGTACGACCAACTGGGCGGCAAAGCCATTCCGTTCAAGGCCAGTACCGATACCAACGGCGTGAAATGGGTGCCGCGTGCCGGGTTGGTATACCGCTACACCGATGAGCTTTCTTTTTATGGCAGCTACACCGAATCATTCAAACCAAACTCCAGCATTGCTCCGTTGAGTGGTGGTGTGGTGCTGGATTCAGCGGTTGCACCTGAGCAGGCCAAATCCTGGGAACTGGGCGCCAAGCTGGACATTCCGGGGCGGATCACCGGCACCGTGGCCTTGTACGACATCAAGAAGCGTAACGTGTTGGTGTCGACCACCGTGGGCCGGGACACCATTTACTCGACAGCAGGCCAAGTGCGCTCCCGTGGCCTTGAGCTGGATGTCAGCGGCCAGTTGAGCGACAACTGGAGCCTGATCGGCAGCTATGCCTACACCGATGCTGAAGTGACCAAAGACAACCTTTACCAAGGTATGCGCTTACAGAACGTGGCCAAAAACAGCGGCTCGGTGTCGGCGGTTTATGATTTCGGCAGCCTCATTGGCGGTGACAAATTGCGCGTCGGTGCAGGTGCCCGTTATGTGGGCGAACGGGCAGGTGATGCCCTGAACGACTTCGATCTGCCTGCCTACACCGTGGCAGATGCCTTCGCCACCTACGACACCCGCATCGAAGGGCAGCAAGTCAGGTTCCAGTTCAACGTCAAAAACCTGTTTGACCGCACGTACTACACCTCGGCAGCCAGCCGCACCTTCGTCTCGATTGGCGATTCACGGCAGTTCACCCTCGCCAGCACCCTGGAGTTTTAAACGCCTGGGACAACCTCTTTGGTGGGCGCGGGCTTGCTCGCTCCCACAGCAAAATTGATCACGCTCCGGCAGACCCTGTCGAAGGTGCTGGCCAATTTTTGTCTTGGGTAATTAATAACTTTCAGAAAAGTCCGATTTACTTCTGGTGCACGCAGATCCAGGGTGCTGGCTTTCAATCAAACTATTTCACTCATTGTCATCAACACGGATGCGCACCAGACACAGTGCATTCGCGCAAATGGCAAAAGGAAAGTAGTCCAAAGCACTCAGGACCCTCCAAATGCATGCCTCATTGACCTTGTTGTATACCCGTGAGGCCTGCCCTGACTATCTGCGAACGCTAAATGACTCGCTCTTTTCTGAGCAGCAAGGCAGGGGGCCGATGCCGGATGATTTCGATCTTTCGGTTGAGGGCTGAGCCATGGGACGAGGAAGTGTCAACGGCATAGGGCAAGGTCTGCATGGTGACCTGACGACCACTGGCGCGGTGTGTATCAGCAGTTTGGCAAGTGCTATACAAGGAGGCAGAGGCGTATTACGGCTCGGGGATAAAACGACACCCTGCCCGCAATGCGGAAAAATCGGCGTCATCGTTGATAGCCTGCCATCCATGGTTTGGATGGGCATTGCGACGGTACTGGATGGCGCAGCCATTCATTGCGGCTGTCCTGCCGGGCATAACCGCCTGATCGCACCTGCCAACGCGCGCTCTGTAACGCAAAACACCTCAAGCCGCGTAGCCGTCACCTCAGAAACTCCAACCCAAACCCCCGCTGTCACGCGCGCAACGCGCCCGACACACTTCACATCGGCTTCCACTCCATCCTTCGGCCTCACGGAAACACTGTGCTTAAAGCAGCCGCGCAGTTTGACGCCCTGTTAAACAGCACCGAACGGCATCGGATCGAACAGGCCATTGATGATATTGCCAAAGGTCAGGGCGCCCGATGAGCCGGACCTGGCCAACAGGTTGGCGACGTGCCGGGCTTGGGCTAATTGTTGTTGCACTTCTGGTATGGGCGTAGCGCGTTTTTTTGCCGATGAACCGGAAATTGCGTTAATACCCGGCGAGCCCTGGGAGGACATGCGTCAGCGCTCCAGTGCCGCAATTGATCCCGCCATTCCCGGAGAAATTTGGGGAAGACTTCCGAAGTCTGATGCACGCCTTCGCCTCATAGATCCTCAATACGGTTTCGTAACCCCGGCTGCTCGTTTTTTTATGGTTAGCTTCAAAAATGAACGAATCGAAAATGTCAGTTTGTCCCCTCAAGTCGAGCCCTTATTACTCGACGACACCCTCAAGGTCGTACTGGATTTACAGGAGCAATGGCGCCAAGGGGGCTGGGTGCCCATACGAGTCAATTACGACCCCCCGTTCGCCGACACCCCACAATGGCGTGCTCAATTACGCAATGTGAACAAAGGGGGGACGTCTTATTGGCAGGCGGGAGACAAATACCAAGTGATGCTGGTAGTTAACCGCTTCAAGGATTATCGGCACCCCACAGAGGAGCGATATCTCATCAAATTGGACTTGGCCCAACCGTGGGTAACACAGTGACCCGCCACTCAATGTGGCGGTCAATTTTTCTCATCGTGCACGCCCAGCAAACCTTCGTTTGATGGGCGCGCAGAACAATCGCAGTTAATCCTGATCGATGCCGATGAGGTGCAGGCCATTGCGTTATGGCTTGTACACCGCCCGGTATTCTCCCGGCGTGGCGCCCATGCTCTGTTTGAACCGATTGGTGAAATGGCTGGCGCTGGCAAAGCCACAGGCCAGGGCGATATCGCCCAGCGCCAGGGAGCTATTGCGCAATAAATCACGCGCGCGGGCCATGCGCCGGGCCAGCACGTATTGATGCGGCGGCACGCCAAAGCTTTCGCGGAACATGCGGGCAAAGTGGTAGGGCGACAGCGCGCAATGCGCCGCCAACTGTCCGATGCTGATCGGCTCGGCCAGTGAGTGTTCAATGTGCTCAACCAGTTGACGACGCTGATGCGCCGCCAGCCCGCCCTTGAGTTGCAGACCGTCGCGCAGGCCCACCTGATTCAGCAACGCATGATCGAGCAGCTCACTGGCCAGCGTGCTGGTTAAAAGACGCTCGCCCGGCTCGCTCCAGTTCAGTTTGATCAGTTGATGAAAGCGCAGGCTTTGCTGCGGGTCTTCCTGAAAAGTCAGTTCGCGCAGTTGCAGGCTGCGCGGTTCGCGGTCGAGCAGGGTGATGCAACCCAGGGCGAATTGCGCCTGGCTGACATACACGTGGGCCAGGCGGATTTCGCCATTGATGATCCACGAAGACTGATGCCCGGCGGGCAGCACGCAAAGCTTGCCCGGCGAGCCTTTGCTGCCCGGTTTTTCGCGACGAAAGGTACCGGTACCGCCCGAGATGTAGCACGACAAGGTGTGATGTGTCGGCGCTTCGTAGGTCCGTGCGTCGTGATGGTTGCTCCACAACGCCGCAGCCATGCCGTCGCCCAGCTCGCAGCTGTGCTCCAGTCGTGAATTGGGCGAGCTGCCCATGGCTTGAAAGACTTGCAGGGTGTGCAGTGTGTGCATGGTCAGTTCTCCAACGCTTTGCATCCTACTCCCTCACGCACCGCCTGCCAGCCCCGCACAAACAAAAGCGCAAGAATCTGCAAGTGCCGCAAGACCGCCTGGCTGCACACTGAAGGCCATTGACTGGAGTGCGCCATGAACCTGTTTTTGTATGTGTTAACTGTGCTGATCTGGGGCACCACATGGATCGCCCTCAAGCTGCAATTGGGGGTTGTGGCGATTCCGGTGTCGATTGTGTACCGCTTTGGCCTGGCCGCGTTGGTGCTGTTTGCGGTGTTGCTGCTCAGCCGCAAGCTGCAGGTCATGAATCGTCGCGGCCACCTGATTTGTCTGGCCCAGGGCTTGTGTCTGTTTTGCGTGAATTTCATGTGTTTTTTGACCGCCAGCCAGTGGGTGCCGACGGGGTTGATTGCAGTGGTGTTCTCCACGGCCACGCTGTGGAACGCCTTGAATGCGCGGGTGTTCTTCAAACAAAAAATAGCCCGCAACGTGATTGCTGGCGGCTCGCTGGGGTTACTGGGGCTGGCGCTGTTGTTCTGGCCCGAATTGACCGGGCACACCGCGACCCCGCAGACCTTGCTGGGGCTGGGCCTGGCCTTGATCGGCACGATGTGTTTTTCGGCGGGCAACATGCTGTCCAGTTTGCAGCAAAAGGCCGGTCTCAAGCCGCTGACCACTAACGCCTGGGGCATGTTGTATGGCGCGAGCATGCTGGCGGTGTACTGCGCGTTTAACGGTATTGCCTTCGACATGGAATGGAACGCCCGCTATATAGGATCGCTGTTGTACCTGGTGATTCCTGGCTCGGTGATCGGCTTTACTGCGTACCTGACTTTGGTAGGGCGCATGGGCCCGGAGCGGGCAGCGTATTGCACGGTGCTGTTCCCACTGGTGGCGCTCAACGTGTCGGCATTTGTGGAAGGCTACCAGTGGACCGCACCCGCCCTGGCCGGGCTGGTGCTGGTGATGTTGGGCAATGTGCTGGTGTTCCGTAAGCCCAAGCCGATAATTGCGCGTGAAAAAAGCCACCGTATGGCCTGATTGCAGGTGTTCAGCTCAGGTGTGCGCAGGTGGTAGTTATCTAACGAGTTTTGAGAGGGCGCGTGGTTAGTCTCAGGATTTAACTCCTGAGTAGCGCCCATGCCCCTACCTGATCATGACGCCCCGGCTTCCCCTTTTTTAACTGCAACACAATGGGCCGAACACGCGGTCCTTGAGCATTTACATCAATCGGTCAGCAGCCAGTTCGCCTCGCTCACTGATGCCGAACAACGTCGCTACCGTCACTTGGCGCAACAGTATGCAACGGCTACAAAAGACGTAGAACGTGAAGACCAGTCCCTGAAAGACGCGTTTCAAGCCCAAGGTGTCGCCCGCATTCGGGAGCGGTTACTGGCCGTGACCGGAAAAGACCTGGACCCGCTCAAGGTCTATATCCACACCCGGTACTTGCACACTCCGCAGAGGACGCTGCAATGGCCTCAACGCGCCAGACGTTCGCCGTCAACGGTTGAGGGTGAGCCCAGGCTCCCTGAGCCGCTCGCCCGCCTCGACGAGGGCACGCCCATGGCGCATGTGTTGAGCATGACCCTGTGGGAGGCGGCCTGTATGAACTTTGGTTTTCTTGCCTATTTTGCGAGTTACCGAAGCGACAGCCTGGTCAATGCCAGTTTCATCAATCTGTCTCCGGGTGTTGGTTTCAGAACTGCGCAGGTTCCTGAAAACATCGACACGACGTCGCTGATCCCGGTGCAGGCGTTCATTGATGCGGCGCGCAGCCTTAACCTGGGCGAAGAGCTTCAATTGCGGATCATCGAGAAGCTGCAGTTCAGCTCAACGCTTCAAAGCCTGATGCGCACGCAAACAGCGGCGCATCTGCAGTTCAGCCTCATGGAGTTTTATCGAAGTTGTGGCCCGAACCCGCAAAAGCGGGCAGCTGTCCAGGCGCTCAGCACCGCACTAAATAGTGGATCTACTGCTTTGACCGTCAGCCAGATTGTCTTGACGATCAAGTTCACGCCTGCAGAGTTGTTAAGTGGTCACGGGTTTCATCCGCAGCGGGGTTTTTCTGTCTCAACTCGTCCAGCACCGACAGCGCAAAAGGACGCCGGGCATTTCATCATTCCGTTTTATCAGCTTGAACTGCCGGGTACGAAGGGGGTGTTCAGTTTTTTTCCGGGACGCCCTAAAGGAGAGTTGCGTTGGCATGGGGTTCCCTCGCAGGTGATCGCTGACTTTCGCGAACAGTTACTCAAGGACCGCGCCGATAACAAGCTGGACTGGTTCCACGTGCAATTGTCCGAAGAGCTCAAGGACAAGTTGATAACGGTTGTCCCGCAGCCTGCCGGTGCGGGCACCCTTGGCTACACGATCCCGGGCCAGTTGCCTCCTCTGCGGCGAGAGTGGATAGCCTTTGACGATTTGGGCTTCAAGGTTGTCAGCGATCAAAACTCTCTGGAGTTACCGCTTTTTTATTATCAATGCGGGCTCTATGCCAACCGCGCCTTGCAATTGGCGCAGGAGAAAAGCGCAAAAGACTGGCAAGACCTGGTGTCGGCAGTCAGTACCTTGTTTGACGAGTTGGCCGCGTTGTTATTGATCCCGATACCCGGTGCGGTCAAGGGCCTGAGCAGAGTCATTCAATTGCTGTTCCTGGGGAGCACCGCCCAGGAGGCATTCAGTGCATTGGAGCAGTCGTCCCGGGGGGATCACAGCGGCGGCGCGCAACTGCTGCTCGATGCCCTCGATATTCTGGTCACGCCCTTGCTGAACAGGAAGGCGGGCACAGTGGCCCAGCTTCGCCACGCAAAAATGCTGCAACAAATGGGGCAACCCAGGACCTTTACCCGGGTTGATGGCCGCACTGATCTCTGGCAAAGCGATGTGGCCCTTTTTACCCTGGCACCCTCGTCGGTCACTGACCACATGGTGTTGGATGAGCAAGGTATTTACCGTCAGGCCGGGCATGACTATGTCTTTCTGGAAAAAGACGGCCAGCGCCATGTTGTCGAAGTGGAACGCAACACGGATGGCACCTGGCGCGCAATTGCAAAGGTTGACCCCAATGCCTACAGGCCGCCTGTGGTGTGGGACGAAACGCAACGGCGCTGGCAATTGGCGCTGGATGACAGTCAGGGCTTGAGCGACAGTCAGTTGTTGTGCCGGATGGTGAGTGGCATGACTGCCCAGGTCGCGCAAAGGGCGCTGGATATCAGTGCAGTGAGCCGCGCCGATTTGCAGCGCCTGTGGGCTGGCGATCATGCACCGTCAGCGCTGACAGATGCGGTGACCCGCTTTCAGGCCGATACCCAACTCCAGCGTTGCATCCAGGGCTTGAACCAGTATGGACAATCCCCCGCGATTCTTGAGGGGCCCGTGTTGTCGCTGATGCCCAGCCTTGAGTATTGGCCCAAGGGCACGCTGCTGATGGTGCTGGATAGCAGCGAGACTTTCAGCGAAGTGTACGGTCAGGTTGCCTATCCTGCGGGCAGTCGCAATGGCGTGATTTTAAAGCGTCTGGATGACGGTGAACTGGTGACCACAACCTCTTTGCCCCTGAGGGCGTTCCCTGATGATCTGTTGACCGACGTCATCAAACAGTTGTCGTTGCCAACCGATAGGTTGCAGATGAGCCAGCAACTGGCGTCACAGCTCAACGTACACAAAGACACTTTATTTACCGCGCTGACCGTGGGTAAGGATGAGCTCACGGCCAGCGGCATCACCGAAGGCCTGGTCGAATACCGGCCCACCGTCGCCGTGTCTCCCGTCGTGCTCGGGTTGCGCAGTGTTCACCCGGGGCTTTCCATGGCGCGTTGTCATGAGTTGCTGCGCCTTTATCCGGATCTGGCCCGGCATCTCAACCACTTGAGTGACACGCTGCAACGCCACGCATTGCTGCGTTCAAGGCGCTTGCCCAAGCCTTTGCATGATGCGGTCTTCAGGGCTGTTTTTTCAGCAAGGGTTGAGCGGTTGCTGGATGCGGTATACCACCCTCGCGCGTTTAATCAGGACGTCGATCAATGGTTCAAGGAACTGTGCGCGTCCAAGCTCAAGCAATGGCTGGACGTGGAGTTGATTGTTTATACCGAAGCCGAAAATGTGGTGGCCGGGGCCGGTTATGAAAAATACCGCAAGAATGAACTGGTGCTCATCGATCAAGGTGCCGGCACGTATTCGGCCTATGACATGCAGCATCACACGGTCATACCCGCGGTGAGCGGCCCGGACAGTTTTCTGGCAGCCGTGATTGCAGGGCTAGGGACGTCTACGCGAATCCAGAACCGTCTCGGCGCGGTACCGGTGACGGTGTCGGGATGGCGCGAGGTGATCGGGAATGAACTCGTTGCCCAGCGCACGCCTGCAGGGTTCATTGACCCGGCCTTTGCGCAGGTAGAACGCTATGCATTGACTGGCGCAGACATACCCTCTGAATGGGAGCCTAATGCCAAGGGGATTCATCCCCACAATAATCGCCCTCGCATTGCGCTGGATTTTCAGTGTTATGACGTTGAATCCCCGACGCTGGGTCGGGTGAATGCAATCATCGATTCGAGTCGTTTTGGTCGCGCGCCGATTCCGCTTTATGGCAACGATCAAGGCAGCTGGCGCCATCACTATGAACAACCCCTGGAGTGGGATGGGTTGTATCTGTTAAAGCGCCTTGGACATAGCGCGTCAGGTTTTAACAGCGATGAAATGACGGGGATTCTGCACGTCAGCAACACCACTGATGACATGCTCAGGCGGGTGCACGTTAACCGTGAGCCCATCCCGGCCCTGCTGGTGGATACCCTGGCGCGATTCCGACACGCCCAACGCCTTAAAGCCTTGCTTATACAGCGTGATCAAAATGTGGATCGGTCTTTGTTCTCAGCGATTACCGAGGCGTTTGACCGCAATGGGCGCACCGGCCTTATGGCAACCTTGACGCCGTCTCAGTTGGCGGCGCTCCAGCAGTCAATACGGCCAGACGATACCTACGCTGACCTGCTCAGCCACACCCCCAGTGACGTGCGGTATGTGCATGCGCTCTATCATTATCTGGTCCGCTCCACAGGCGGCATGACACCGGCCTTGTTTGAGGCGGTGGCGCAGGTTTCCGAAAACCAGCCAGGCCCGTCCGTCGCATTGATCAAGCGGGTCTTCCCGGGCTTGCCCGCGTGCATTGCCAGTGAGCTGGTGCGCAGTGCCAATCAGGCTGAAACCCTTCAACTGACAGAACAGGGCCGTGTGCCGTTACGGATTGGCGAGGAGGCTCGCTGGTATTTACGTGAATTGAGAGTCAACCGTGCCATTGAGGGTTTCTATCTGCCCGCCCTGCAAAACAACGACAGCGTGAGGCTGATGCTGCACTCGCTTGGCACACTGGCGGGATGGTCTGCCACGGTCAGGGTGCAGGCCCGGGAGGGTTCTGTTAATGGCGCGCTGATCGGTCACTTGGGGCCGGACAATGGCACGGTGCAGTTAACCTTGGTCAACACCACGCAAGGTTGGCAAGAGGGCTCGGTGTCTGGGCGCGACGTCAACGCCAGCCCCCAGGATTTTTTCACGGTGTTGATGGCCGCATTGCCAGACGCTGAGCGTCAGGCACTGGGCGATGCCTATCCCGGTGGCGCCGAGTTGCTCAAGGAGAAACTGATCGTGAGAGTCATCAAGGACCGCGACCAGGTCTATAGCCTCTTGGGCATGGTGGCGAAGCGTCCCTGGTTTGCCCCGCCTAAACGCTTTGCTGGCGGGCGAATCGGCTATGCCTTGAGTGGCCGAGGGCAAGCATCCGGCGAGACTGTGACAGAGCCGGAGTTAGTCCGGCGTTATCAAAACATATATCCGGCCAGCGGCGAGTTTGAGGCTACGCAAGCCTTTGCGCAGATGCGCGAGCGTAATCTGAATGTTGTCAGTGAGCTCTCTCGACTCAAAGACGAGGCAACGAAACTGCTGCAAGACCTCGACGCCTGGGTCGCACAGAGAACTGACCTTGAAGGGTACAACTCTGCTGCTCAAGCGCAAAAGCAGGCGATGGCCCAAGCCTTGAGCAGCGCATGGCGCAAGGAGTCACGCGGCCGAGTTGATTTGAGCGGGAATAGTGTGGGGTACGCGTTGGCGCTGGAGAACTTTCGAGTACCGACATTACCTGTTCTTTCTGCGCAATTTAGTCATGTAGTCGACTTATCGATGCTCAGGCTTGAAGTGGGTGCCGGGATGGCTTTCGTCGACGCGAATAATATTGAGCAATTCTTAGGTCGTTTTGGTGCGTTGACGTCCTTGAAAATAGAGCGCTGTGATTTCACTCATTTGCCGCAGGCCATCGAGCAATTGTCAGGTTTGACTCAACTGGCCATAACGGACAACATCGTTCGCTTGCGCCTGAGGCGTCAGGAGCTGGCGATGATCAGCGGGCTGGTTCACTTGCAGGCGCTCAATTTAAGAGGGTGCGTACTCCCCGAGCCGCTGGATGTCAGTCGCCTGACTCAACTGCGCACGTTGAATCTGGCCTCGACTCACTCCCAGGCGTGGCCTTCAGGTGTACTGCAGTTGAGCCGTCTGACCGATCTGGATTTAAGCAATAACCTCATCACCCAGATACCGCCTGAGGTCTTCACGGCACATTGGAGAATCAACAACGGCACCCATCTGGCGGGCAATCCACTGAGTGCGGCTGCCTTGCAGCAACTGCGTGATTTTCCATTTCGCCCCCGGGTCAATTTCGGCTTGCACCTGGATGCCGACCATCCCCCTGCACAGTCGACTTTCGATCATCTGGTTTGGCTTGATGGACTGGCTAGCGAGAAGAGGGCTCCCCTGTCTATTGAGGTTCAATCGCTGGAAGACCTGCCGCGCTCCGAGAGCTTTTTCACACTGATCGATGGCTTGAAAAGCACCCAGGATTTTGTAAAAGACAAAGATGATCTGGTCCGACGTGTTCAGACAATGCTCAAAGCGGCTGCCCATCATGAAACCCTGCGTGATTCATTGTTTGATCTGGCAGAAGAACCCAGGCAGTGCTGCGATTCGTTAGCGCTGATGTTCAGTCGGCTGGAAACCCAGGTCTTGGTCTTTGAGGCACTGGCGGATGGGGACCCTGCTCGCACTGAGAGGAATCTGGCCAGACTCGTGCGGGGTCAGTTCCGAGTGCACCAGTTGGATCGGCTGGCAGCCGAATACACCCGTAAAAAGAAGGACGAAGGAGAGGTCTTAGATGAACTGGAAGTGGCTCTTTCGTACCGCTTGGCACTGACGCAGGCCTTACAACTGCCCGCTCAGCCTAAAAACATGAAGTTTTCCGAACTGGGGAAGCTTGATGACGGTGCTGTTGTACTGGCGCGTGATGCAGTTCTGGCAATGGATACCAACGAGCAGATGCTCGCGTATATGACTGAAGACCGTTTCTGGGTGGATTTTTTAGAGAAGCGCTACGCGCAGCCATTCAGTGCCTTGAAAGAAAAGTTCAGGCAACCCTTGGCGCAGGCCATGGAACAAGGGGAAGACCACGGGCAGGCCGTCGCAGTGGATTGGGCTCATGAGCGCAAAGCCCTTTTGACTAAGCTTACCCGGCAAGCGTTGAGCCAGTTGTAGCCGCCAGTTAAACAGCGGGCGCCTGTTTTGTGGAGGCGCCCGTTGACCGATTAGCCTTTAAACACCTGGGGGTTGACCAGGTCGTGTGGGCGTTCACCCAGCAAGGCGCTGCGCAGGTTGTCCAGTGCTCGGTTGGCCATGGCCTCGCGGGTTTCCTCGGTCGCTGAGCCAATGTGCGGCAGGGTCACGGCGTTTTTCAACGCAAACAAGGGCGACTCGGGCAGTGGCTCTTTCTCGTAGACATCCAGGCCTGCCCCGCGAATCGTATTGTTTTGCAGGGCTTTAATCAGCGCCGCTTCGTCGACCACCGGGCCGCGAGAAATGTTGACCAGAATCGCGCTTTTCTTCATCAGGTTGAGCTCGCGCTCGCTGATCAAGTGCTTGGTTTTCTCGCTCAAGGGCACCACCAGGCACACAAAGTCGGCTTCGGCCAGCAACTCATCCAGGCTGCGGAACTGCGCGCCCAGCTCTTGCTCAAGTGCCGGCTTGCGGCTGTTGCCGCTGTACAGAATCGGCATGTTGAAGCCCAGACGGCCGCGACGGGCAACGGCTGCACCGATATTGCCCATGCCGACGATGCCCAGGGTTTTGCCGTGCACATCGGTACCGAACAAGGCGGGCCCCACGCTGGCCTTCCATTCCCCGGCCTTGGTCCAGGCGTCCAGCTCGGCTACGCGGCGGGCACTGCTCATGATCAAGGCAAAACCGACGTCGGCCGTGCTTTCGGTCAGCACGTCGGGGGTATTGGTGAGCATGATCCCGCGCTCGTTGAAGTAGTCGACGTCGTAGTTGTCATAACCCACCGACACACTGGACACCACCTCAAGGTTTTTGGCGTTTTCCAGTTGCTGACGCCCCAGCTTGCGGCCAACGCCGATCAAACCGTGGGCGTGGGGCAGGGCTTGCTCAAACTGGGCATTGATATCGCCCAGCTTGGGGTCCGGCACGATGACGTTGAAATCCTCTCGCAGGCGCTCGACCATTGCTGGCGTGACGCGGCTGAAGGCAAGTACGGTTTTCTTGGTATTAGAAAGACTCATCGGTACAAGGCTCGTCGGCTGTCGGGAATGTAAGCACGCTAACATTCCCGCCGAAATTGTGCAGCCCTGATTATCTGTGTGGGGGCCTTAGCTGTACGTTGCCAGCTCAATTTGATGCGCGGTCAAAATCTCGGGTAGCGAGCCGCGCAGGAACTCCACCCAGGTTTTGATCTTCGCATCCAGGTATTGGCGTGAAGGGTAGATGGCGTACAGGTTGAGCTCTTGCGAGCGGTACTGGGGCAGTATCCGCACCAGCGTGCCGTTGCGCAGGCCTTCGATGGCCGAGTACAGCGGCAATACCCCTACGCCCATACCGCTGATGATCGCGTTGCGCATAGCATCGGCCGAGTTGACCAAAAACGGCGAAGAATTGATCAACACCATTTCCTGGCCTTCGGGGCCTTCAAAGACCCATTTGTCCAGGGCAATCACCGGGCTGACCAGGCGCAGGCAGGCGTGGTTGAGCAAGTCGCTGGGTTTGAGCGCTTTGCCATTGGCTTTTACATAGTCGGGGGAAGCGCAGACGATGCTGTAGGTGATGCCAAGGCGCTGGGACACAAACCCCGAGTCCGGCAGTTCGGTGGCCAGCACGATCGAAATGTCGTAGCCCTCGTTGAGCAAATCCGGCACGCGATTGGCCAGGGTCAGGTCGAAGGTGACGTCTGGGTGGGTCTTGCGATAGCGGGCAATGGCGTCGATCACGAAGTGATGGCCAATACCGGTCATGGTATGCACTTTCAGTTGCCCGGCCGGGCGCGAATGGGCATCGCTGGCCTCGGCTTCAGCTTCTTCGACATACGCCAGAATTTGCTCGCAACGCAGCAAATAGCGCTTGCCGGCTTCGGTCAGGGCAATGCGTCGCGTGGTGCGGTTGAGCAAGCGGGTTTGCAGGTGAGCCTCAAGGTTGGAGACCGCGCGCGAGACGTTAGCGGTGGTGGTGTCCAGCATGGCGGCCGCGGCGGTAAAACTACCGGCTTCGGCCACGCAGCTGAAGGCGCGCATGTTTTGCAAAGTGTCCATGAAGTGCTCTCAGGGGCGGTGTAGGGGACAGCAACAAAGGAGACAGCGACAAATTGTGACATGAAGTTTCAGGATTTACTGGCCGGATCTCATGCGACTTACGGATTATTCTGTGAACGGTAATAAAGAATCACAGTTATGCCAGCTTATCGTTGCCCCTGCCAAGCCATAGACTTATCTATCTCGAAAAACCTCCCCCCACGTCAGGAATTTGCAGCAGTGCAGCGTCGCATCAGCAGAGAGCTTAAAGCCCTCAGTGTTCTGGCTTTATCGTTGGCATTAAATGGCTGTATCGGTTTCGGTGGTATCGCCCCAAAGGGCGAGATGTTCAATGCCAATACCCTGGCCACGGACGAGGCGATTCAAAGCGCCGCACAAGACGCAAACTGGCCCAAAGCCCAATGGTGGCGCGCTTATGGCGACCCGCAACTGGATAATTGGATCAGTCTGGCGGTGCAAGGCAGCCCGACCATGGCCATTGCCGCCGCCCGTGTACGGCAGGCCAAGGCCATGGCCGGTGTGGCCGAATCGGCTGAGTCGCTGCAAGTCAATGGCGAGTCGACGCTCAAACGCCACCGTTGGCCGTCAGACCAGTTCTATGGCCCTGGTGGTCTGGACAGCGCCAACACGTGGGACAACAACGCCCAGTTAGGCTTCAGTTATGCCCTTGACCTGTGGGGGCGCGAAAGCAATACCACCGAGCAAGCGGTGGACATGGCGCACATGAGCGTCGCCGAGGCGCGCCAGGCACAACTGGAATTGCAGAACAATGTCATTCGCACCTATATCCAGTTGTCGCTGCACTATGCGCAACTCGACATCGTCGAATCGACCTTGCACCAGCAAGAGCAAATCCGCGATCTGGCCCAACGCCGTCTGGACGGTGGCATCGGGACTCACTTTGAAGTCAGCCAGGCCGAAGCGCCGCTGCCCGAAACCCATCGCCAGATCGACGCACTGGAAGAAGAAATCGCCCTGACCCGCAACCAGTTGGCCGCGTTGGCCGGCAAGGGCCCAGGGGAGGGCGCCCGTCTCAAACGCCCGACGCTGGCGTTGAACACGGTTCTCAAATTGCCATCAACGTTGCCGGCGCAATTGCTCGGCCAGCGTCCGGACGTGGTTGCCAGCCGCTGGGAAGTCGCCGCGCAAGCCCGTGGCATCGACGTGGCCCATGCCAATTTCTATCCGAATGTGGATTTGGTCGGCAGCATCGGCTTCATGGCGACAGGTGGCACGGCGCTGGGTTTTTTGACGGCTCAAAAAATGAGCTACAACGTCGGTCCGGCCATCTCCTTGCCGATCTTTGATGGCGGGCGCCTGCGCTCGGAGTTGGGCGCGGCCTCGGGTGGCTATGACCTGGCGGTGGCCAAGTACAACCAGACGTTGGTCAACGCGCTCAAAGGCATCTCTGACCAGTTGATCAAGCGTGAGTCCATGGACAAGCAGCAAGTGTTCGCGGCGGAGTCGGTAGCGGCGGCGCGCAAGACCTACGACATTGCCATGATCGCCTATCAACGCGGCCTCACCGACTACCTCAATGTGCTCAACGCGCAAACGCTGCTGTTCAAACAGCAGCAGGTGCAGCAGCAAGTCGAGGCGGCGCGCCTGAGTGCCCACGCAGAATTGGTGACGGCACTTGGGGGTGGTCTGGATGCGGGCAGCGATGTGCCCAAAGACGATCGTTATGCGCCCAATAAACCCAAGTTGGCGCTACCTCTGTAGGAGCGAGCTTGCTCGCGATCTTTTGACGTTGAAATTCGCGAGCAAGCTCGCTCCTACAGATTAAATGCGATTTCTGGAGATGTAGATGAACCACTTGCCCGCCCCGGTGCGCTGGCTGTATTCGCTGGAATGGCGCCGAGGCTTTTTTGACTGGGCGCGCAGCGACGGCGTGACCTGGGTTCATATTTTCAAAGTATTGATCGCTGCCTTTCTGACCCTGTGGTTGGCCATGCGGCTGGAGTTGCCGCAACCGCGCACCGCGATGATCACCGTGTTTATCGTGATGCAGCCGCAAAGCGGTCAAGTCTTTGCCAAAAGCTTTTATCGGTTTCTGGGCACCCTGACCGGTTCGGCGGTGATGGTGGCGCTGATCGCCTTGTTTGCGCAAAACACCGTGCTGTTTCTCGGGGCGATGGCGATTTGGGTGGGCATCTGCTCGGCCGGTGCCGCCCGCTGCCGTAACTTCCGCGCCTATGGCTTCGTACTGGCCGGCTACACCGCTGCCATGGTCGGCCTGCCAGCCCTGGCCCACCCCGATGGTGCGTTTATGGCAGCCGTGTGGCGGGTGCTGGAAATCTCGCTGGGCATCTTGTGCTCAACCGTGGTCAGCGCCGCGATCCTGCCGAAAACCGCTGGAGCGGCGATGCATGACGCGCTCTATAAACGCTTTGGTGTGTTCGCGGGGTTTGTGGCCGAAGGCCTGCGCGGCCAGTCGACCCAGCAAGCCTACGAAGCCAGCAACGTGCGTTTTATCGGCGAGAGCGTGGGCCTGGAAGGCATGCGTAGCGTGACCGTGTTTGAAGACCCGCACATGCGCCGCCGCAGTGGTCGCCTGAGCCGCCTGAACAGCGAATTCATGGCCGTGACCACGCGCTTCAACGCCTTGCATCAACTGCTCGCGCGGTTGCGTTCGCGGAGTGTGCAGCCGGTGATTTCGGCGGTCGAACCGGAGATGGAATTGCTCGCGCAGTTGCTCGACACGTACTCAGGCCGCTCCCTGACCGACAAGGACGCCGCCGTGCTGGCCGAGCAACTGGCCGAGTTCAAGGGGCGCCTGCCTGCACAGATTCGCGCCTTGCGGGTGAGTTTTCTGGAAAACCAGCCCAGCGATACGGAGTTCCTGGACTTCAACACAGCCTTTGAGCTGCTGTTCCGGTTTGTCGACGACTTGCACAACTACGCGTTGACCCACGCGTCGCTGGCCGATCACACCCACGAACGGGAACGTTGGGACCAGCCCTTCATCTCGCAAACCAACTGGTGGTCGGCGGCGGCCTCCGGGATTCGGGCGTCTTTCATCCTCGTGGTGCTGGGCACCTATTGGGTACTGACGGCCTGGCCGAGCGGCGCCACCATGACCTTGATTGCCGCCGCCACGGTCGGCTTGTCGGCGGCCACGCCCAACCCGAAACGCATGGCTTTTCAAATGGCCTGCGGGACCTTTATCGGGGCAGTGGTGGGCTTTGTCGAAATGTTTTTCGTGCTGCCGCACATCGACGGGTTCCCGCTGCTGTGCCTGGTATTGACCCCTGTGATCGTGTTTGGCTCATTCCTGACCTCGCGGGCCAACTATGTGGGCGTTGGGTTAGGCCTGCTGATCTTTTTCAGCACCGGTTCGGTGCCCGACAACCTGACGATCTACAACCCGTACCAGTTCATCAACGACTACATCGCCATGGTCATCGGCATGCTGGTGTGTGCCGCGGCGGGGGCGATCATTCTGCCGCCCAACAGCCACTGGTTATGGAGCCGTCTGGAGCAAGACCTGCGCGAGCAAGTGGTGTACGCCATCAGTGCCAAGTTGCGCGGCTTGAGCTCCAGCCTGGAAAGCCGTACCCGCGACCTGATGCACCAGGCCTATGGCTTGGCAGCTGGCCAGCCCAAGGTGCAGCGCGAACTGCTGCGCTGGATGTTCGTGGTGCTGGAGGTGGGCCACGCGATCATCGAGTTGCGCAAGGAACAGGCGATTTTGCCGGTTCACCCAGCGTACGCCGAGTCGCAGCCGTGGCGTCAGGCCATCCGGGTGATGGGCCGAGCGCTGGTGCGCCTGTTTATCGCGCCTGGCGAAAACAACCTCGAGCGAGCGCTGATTGCCGTGGATCACGCCATCAGCCGCGTTCAGGCTGCCGATGAACCCTTCGCCCGCAACTTCGACACCTCGGCGCTGGTCCGGGTGCAAAGCTACCTGCACTTCATCCGTTCTTCACTGCTTGACCCGCAATCGCCGCTGGCCGCCTATGCCCAGCCGCAAGGACTTGAACATGCCTCGTGAAATCGCCTTCCACGGCGTCTACATGCCCACCATGACCCTGATGTTTTTTATCGCGGCGGGGTTGGCATGGGGCTTTGACCGATTGTTTTCCGGCTACGACCTGTACCGCTTCTTCTGGCATCCGGCGCTGCTGCGTCTGAGCCTGTTTGTGTGTCTTTTTGGCGCCATGGCGCTCACTGTTTACCGTTGAGACTGATCCGATGAAAAAGTTCTTCAGCCTGCTTGCCACCTTGCTGGTTTTGGCCCTTGCGATATGGATCGGCCGCACCCTATGGGAGCATTACATGAACACCCCCTGGACCCGCGACGGGCGGGTCCGGGCCGACATCATCAACGTCGCTGCTGACGTCAACGGTTACGTGGTCAACGTGCCGGTCAAAGACAACCAGTTGGTGAAAAAAGGTGATGTGCTGCTGGAAATCGACCCCGAGCATTACCAAATTGCCGTCCAGCAAGCGGAATCGCTGGTGGCGTCGCGCAAGGCCACCTGGGAAATGCGCAAACAGAACGCCCGTCGCCGGGCCGACATGGACAACCTGGTGATCTCCCGTGAAAACCGCGATGACGCGAGCAACATCGCCGATTCGGCATTGGCTGATTACCAGCACGCCCAGGCGCAACTGGACGCGGCCAAACTCAACCTCAAGCGCACCAAGGTGGTGGCCACGGTTGACGGCTATGTGACCAACCTCAACGTGCACCCCGGTGACTACGCGCGGGTGGGCGATCCGAAAATGGCGGTAATCGATAAAGACTCGTTTTGGGTGTATGGCTTCTTCGAAGAAACCAAGTTGCCACACATTCGTGTGGGCGACACCGCCGAGCTGCAAATGATGAGCGGCGAAGTTTTGAAGGGCCACGTCGAAAGCATCTCGCGCGGCATCTACGACCGTGACAACCCCGAGAGCCGCGAACTGGTGGCGGATGTGAACCCGACCTTCAACTGGGTGCGCTTGGCCCAGCGTGTGCCGGTGCGCATCCACATCGACGAAATCCCGGACGGCTTCCTGCTGGCCGCCGGCACCACCTGCACCGTGATTGTTGATCAGACCGACAAATAACGTTCACGACTGTGTAGGAGCGAGCTTGCCTCGCGATCTTTTGATCTTTTAAAAGATCGCGAGGCCAGCTCGC
>NZ_JANLNV010000003.1 GCF_025465935.1 Pseudomonas sp. 7P_10.2_Bac1
TGATGGAATGCTCATTTCTAAGCTTTACGATGTTGAAGCAGTGTATGGTGGAGCCAAGCGGGATCGAACCGCTGACCTCCTGCGTGCAAGGCAGGCGCTCTCCCAGCTGAGCTATGGCCCCGTATTTCTACAGATTTCCCACGCGAAATTGGTGGGTCTGGGCAGATTCGAACTGCCGACCTCACCCTTATCAGGGGTGCGCTCTAACCAACTGAGCTACAGACCCAATTTCGGGCTGCTTCTATCGTCTTCTT
>NZ_JANLNV010000027.1 GCF_025465935.1 Pseudomonas sp. 7P_10.2_Bac1
TTGCGCATTCAATGGATATGTACGCCGGCGGCAATGAAAGAATGATTGAGTACATATCCATTCGAGGCGCAACGGCCACTTAGGGTTACGCCCTTACGGCGTGTCACTTTGCAAAAGCGGCAAAGTAACCAAAACGCTCTTGCCCCTACCCCTCGGTGCCTCGCTGTGGCTCGGCATGCCCTCGCCACAGGCCTTGCTCCGTGGGCCCGCCGCGATCGGCCATCCATGGCCGTGTCGCGGC
>NZ_JANLNV010000021.1 GCF_025465935.1 Pseudomonas sp. 7P_10.2_Bac1
TGATCGATCTGGAAACCTGGATGATCGACTCCACTGCCGTTCGCGCCACCCGAGCCTCATCAGGCGCCGGGAAAAAGGGGGGCCTGAAGAGCCGCAAGACCACGCGCTCGGGCGCAGTCGGGGCGGCCTGACGACCAAGATCCACATGCTGTGCGACGCCAATGGTGTGCCGCTGCGTTTCCTGCTTTCAGGCGGGCAAGCCAGCGATATTGCCTATGCCCAACCGTTGCTGGACGAG
>NZ_JANLNV010000031.1 GCF_025465935.1 Pseudomonas sp. 7P_10.2_Bac1
TGAGGGTATGCCGAGCCACAGCGAGGCACCGAGGGGTAGGGGCGAAAGCGTTTGGCCACTTTGCGCTTTTCAAAGTGGCACGGCGTAAGGCCGTAACCTTAAGTGGCCGTTATACATCGAATGGATATGTACCCAATTATTCAGTCGTTATCCCGGTGTACATATCCATTTGATGCGCAGCGCCGATCTACGGGTTTCGCCCTTACGGCGAGGCACTTTTGTCAAACAGCCACAAA
>NZ_JANLNV010000084.1 GCF_025465935.1 Pseudomonas sp. 7P_10.2_Bac1
CATGCCGGGACACCCACTGCGCAGAACCTCCACTCGGCCTCCCGAAGGGGCGGACAAATCAAAAACCAAAGCAACAGCAACAACCAAATCAAAAGATTGCAGCCTGCGCAGCAGGCCTTGTGGCTTTTGATCTGGTTTGTGATCTTGATGTTAAAGGCCCCATTAAACCCTGCTGGCCGAGCGCAGGTTTTGCGCAGTGGGTAACCCGGCAGGACG